>JBHGBJ010000043.1:0-34621 GCA_041947025.1 Thermodesulfobacteriota bacterium | reverse complement strand
CCTCAGACCATGAAAATGGACGCCGGATCGAGGGTTTGTAACTCCCCCCCACCCCCTCTTAACCTAAGAGGGGGAATTTGTGGCCTCCCCTTATAGAATTTCATAAAACCTATTGGAGGCGATGAATATTAGAGGAAAATTCAAAAAAGCAGTCTATATCGAATTTAATGTACTTGATAATACGTCACCTATCCGGGGAAATCATGGGTAGGGGGGCTTTAGCCTCCCTGCCCGAGGGCGACTAAAGTCGCCCTCACGCTGCTTCAGTGACGCATTAGGTGCACTATCAGGCCAATGCTGGTCTATTGACAGACCAAGTATTATTTGTTAACCTTCACAGCAAATAAGGTTAACAATTAGGGGGTCCCTAATGCCCATTGAAAAACTAAGATGGATGGTGCTGGCTTCTCTCATGGCTGCCCTGACGGCTGTGGGGGCCTATATCCAGATCCCTATCGGACCCGTGCCCATTGTCCTTTCAACCCTTTTTGTTCTTCTATCCGGACTTCTTCTCGGGAGCCGCTGGGGCTTGGCGAGCATGCTTCTCTACCTCTTCGTCGGAGCGATCGGGATTCCAGTGTTTTCCGGAGGCAGAGGAGGGATTGCTCATTTCGTCGGTCCAACGGGTGGATATCTTTTTGGTTACGTTTTTTCTTCCTGGCTCACAGGTGTTATTTCAGAGCGGTCTCGCGGTATTTTCATCCTGGAGATCCTCTCTGTCATCATGGGATCCCTTGCCATTTACAGCCTCGGAGTTCCCTGGCTCAAGATGGTCACCCACATGTCCTGGTCGAAGGCTCTCCTCGTAGGCATGGTTCCTTTTCTCATTGGGGATGCGGTCAAATCCGCTGTTGCCCTGATTTTAGGCCGTGCGATGAGACCGATTTTGAAACGTCAGATTATGAACGAATACCACAAATGACACCGAATTTCACGAATATTTCAGTTATTCGATTTATTCGTTGCCATTCGTTCTATTCGCTTGGTGCTCGATGATCGAAATTCAAAACCTCCACCACCATTACCCTGACGGGACCCATGCTTTGAAAGGCATTAACCTCACCATTGCCGACGGCGAATTCCTCCTGATTTGCGGTTCCAATGGGAGCGGCAAGACAACTCTTATTCGCCTGCTTTGCGGTCTTCTTAAGCCCACTGCCGGATCGATCCGCTTAAACGGTTCGGAGGACCCTTATGCCTCCAGGGAGGGACGGCATCTTGTGGGCATGGTCTTTCAGGATGCGGATAGCCAGATTGTGGGTGAAACAGTAAGGGAAGACGTGGCCTTTGGTCCGGAGAACCTAAGACTCTCTCCAGAAGAGATCGCTGAAAGAGTCAATTGGGCTCTCTCGGTAATGGGCCTTGAAAAACTTTCGGAGAAACCCTGCTACCTTCTTTCGGGAGGAGAGAAGCGTCGTCTTTCCATCGCCGGCGTCCTCGCGATGAAACCTCAGATCATTCTCTTCGATGAGCCCTTTTCCCATCTCGATTATCCAGGTATTCAGGAAGTCTTAAGACATATGGTTGACTTGCACCGTCAGGGGCACACTCTGGTGGTGACGACCCATGACGTAGAAAAAGTGATTGCCCACATCGATCGAATCGCTATCGTCCACAATGGGGAACTCAAGGCTGCGGGATTACCGGAGAAACTCGTCATGGAACTTTCGCGGTTTGGGGTCCGGCCTCCTTGCTATGCGCTCCTTGGAGGAGAAAAGGTCTCATGGCTCAACGAATAATACTCCACTATTTTCCAGGGAATTCTCCTCTTCACCGGTGGGATGCCCGATGCAAGTTCCCCGGCCTTCTGATCATTACTGCAACCCTTCTCCAATCGAAAGTCTCATGGCTCACCCTCGATTCCGTTCTACTGTTAGGCCTTCTGATCCTCTCAAGATTGTCCCTGATCCAGTTTATCCGTGATTTCCGAACCTGGGCGATCTTCCTCTTGATCCTTTTTCTCTTTCAGATATTTTTTACTTCAGGCTCTCCCCTTCCCTTCTTTTCATGGCTTCCCATAAGCAAGGAAGGGCTTCTCGTTGGCGTTCTCAATTTCTGGCGTCTTTGGCTGATTCTCGGTTATGCAGTCCTCTTTACCGCTGTCACACGTCCTCGAGAACTCCGGGATGCTCTTGTCTGGTTTCTTAAACCCGTCCCTCTTATTCCTGGGCGGCGGATTGGACTCATGGTATCGCTTACCCTTCGCTTTTTCTCGCTCATCCTGGACCAGGCCGAAGAGGTCCATTTGGCAAACAAGGCACGGCTGGCCGATCGGAAGAAGAATCCTTTTCGCAAAGCGAAATTCCTTGGGCTTCCTCTTCTTCGCCGTTCATTCTCACAAGTGGAAGATATGACCTTTGCCCTTGCCGCAAGAGGGTTTCGAGACGACATACCCCTACGACTTCCAAAATTGGAATTTCTCCAAATCATCCCTCTTCTCATTTTTGCGGTCTTTTTAGCAGCCCTATGGGGGTTTCGCTTTTAGAAATGGGAGCAAGAAAAATCTACGCTGGAACTATCTTTGGGATGAGGAAAGAGAAAAGGCCTTCCTTCGGATTCTCCCTCTCGATCTTCTCGAAGGCACATTCTACGGCTGACCGGATCTCTTCCAGGTCAACTGGCTTCATCGCCTGATAAAAGATCCCCGTACCCCTTAAGCGTTTTACCATTCCAATCGGTTCCTCTGAAGAGACGACAATCACCTGGATCTTTGGATCAATCTTCTTAAAGATCGGCACCAACTCACAGGCCTTCAGACCTTCAATCTCATCATCCAGTAAGACGACACGGGGCTTTCCATCTCGAATCCTCCGAATCATGTTGCTGACGGACTTTGCCATTTCCACCCGATAACCAAGGTTATGAAAGTGGGTTGAAAGGGATCTGGCCCAGAGATCATCCTGATAGGCAATAAAGATCGTTCTTGATTTCATGGTAACCCCCCTTCCTCCTTAACCGTTCACCCGCACGGGCATCTCAGCCTTCCGGAAAGAAGAGAATGACGCTCCGATGAAGGATGAGAGAAGGATCCCTGCCGGTATCAACTGAGCCAGGACAACAATGGATCCAAAGGTAAGGAAGAATAAGACCCCCAAGAGCCCAATCCCCCTCACTCCTCCTGCGTAGGCAATCCCCAGGGAGAAGAAAGCAATGGAGAGGATCAAAGCGAGACTCAGAATGGCAAGAATCTTTTGGGATCTCATTTTCCTATTCCTTTCCCCTCTGTAAGTGTTTGATCATGATCACCATCATCAGAGGAATCAGGATCCCCACGAGGGCTACAGCCCCTCCGACAATGTAAATCCTTGGGCCAACGTCTTCGACTGTCCTGACCACCTGCATCACTGCAATGGAGACCATGGCTGCAAGGATACAGGTTAGGATGAACAGGCCGAAATATGTTGATGAGCTGAGGTTCTTCATTTTGGTCCCTCCTCGCAATGCTTCCTCATTTCTTTACGACTGCGGGCTCAGCACCTGGAATGACCACTTCCTCTTCAACCTTCTTCCCTTTTCTGAATGCCATCGTGGTAGCGGTTCCAATGAAGCTGAAGAAGAGAATGGCTGCCGGGATCAGCTGCAGAAGAACGATCACCGCCCCTACAATAATGAAGATCCAAAGAGCCGTGCCGCCTTCTTTAAAACTGATCGACCTTGCAAATGCCGGAGAAGCTGCCAGAGTGATCAATCCTGCCATCAAACTCACCTTTAATCCTTTCATCTTTTTTTCCATTTTTTGTTTCCTCCTTTCTTTTGTTTTCGCCCTAATCAATTGCATTTGGTATGCCAAAAAAATAATTATCATTTAAGTATTTGATTTTGCTGGTTAATTAATGAATTCTATGGGCCAAGAAAGCGGATTCGGAGAGCTAATTGGATATTTTAACTATACAATCCCTTAGCAAAAATCGGACATTTTTGGATCTAATATATTGAAATTACATCACTAATAAGAAATATATACAGTAAATTCATAAGTAAATAATTAAATTATACAGGTGATCTCCGCCTAACCTTCGCCTTTGAGGCAAGGGGGTTGCCGTCCCCCATAGAGGAAGCTAATGTTCTTAATGTTGAATCCGGATCATCGGCAGAGTTCCTTGGTTGACAAACTTCGGGATTTCGTATTAACCTTTGTCTGGTCCTTGGTGTGTAGTGTTTCTTTACCAGAAATTTCAACGAAGCGACTCGCTAAGAAAGACAAGAAAATCCAAAAAGGAGGTTTTGAGATGAAGGTCATTATTGTAGGAGGAGGATGGTCAGGATGTGCAGCTTCCCTTTCTGCCCGTAAGCGGGGCGCTGAGGTTACTCTTCTTGAGCGAACCGACATGCTTCTGGGAACCGGCCTGGTTGGAGGAATCATGCGGAATAACGGCCGGTTCACGGCAACCGAAGAGATGATCGCCATGGGTGGCGGTGACCTCTTCGAGCTCACGGATCAAAATGCAACCCATCGTGGTATTGAATTTCCAGGCCACCGTCATGCTTCCCTTTACAATGTAGCCACCATGGAGCCCCGAGTGAAAAAACTGCTTCTCGAAAGAGGAATCGGCGTAGAGCTTGCCGTCCGTATCGACGATGTGGAGATGGAGGGGAATCGGGTCAAAGCGGTTGTCGGAAAACGGGGCGGAGAAAAAGTTCGATTTGAGGGTGAGGTCTTTATCGACGCGACCGGGACCGCAGGGCCTACTGCCAACTGTACCAAGTATGGAAATGGTTGTGCCATGTGTATTCTCCGCTGCCCATCCTTTGGAGGCCGGGTGAGTCCGGTTGCCAAAGCGGGTGTGAAGGAAATGATCGGAAGAAAGGGCGATATCATAGGCGGAATGAGCGGCTCGTGCAAGCTTTTCAAAGAATCTCTCTCCCAAGAGATCGTTGATCTTCTGAACAAGAAAGGTGTAGCGGTCATTCCTGTCCCTCCATCGGAAAGATCAAAAGGAAAACTTTCCATAAAGGCCTGCCAGCAATACGCCCTCCCGGAATTTGAAGAGAACGTCGTTTTGTTAGATACCGGCCACGCAAAGCTCATGACCCCCTTCTTCCCGTTGGAGTCCCTGCGCCGAATTCCCGGATTCGAGAATGCTCGTTATGAGGACCCCTACGCTGGAGGCCTCGGCAATTCGATCCGGTACGTGGGCATGGCTCCAAGGGATGATTCCCTGAAGGTCAAAGGAATTGAAAACCTCTTCTGCGGCGGAGAGAAAGCGGGATTGCTGGTAGGGCATACAGAGGCCATCATTACAGGAACCCTCGCCGGCCACAACGCAGTCCGGTATGTCAAAAAGGAGAAACCTCTCATTCTGTCCGCCTCAATCGCCATCGGCGATGCCATAGGCTACGTACGCACTCAGATGGATACGGAAGAAGGACTGGGCTACAAATACACGTTCTCCGGGTCGGTCTATTTTGACCGGATGAAACAGAAAGGACTTTATTCGATCGACCGGAAGGAGATTGAAAAGAGGGTGGGGCTGGCTGGACTCTCAGGAATCTTTTCTCAAAAGTAAGGCGGAACTGAATTCTCGAAGCAATTGGTCGGGGGTTTCAAGTCTTAAGCCTGCTCCTCTCGCACGACGGGCCTGGACGAGAACCGTTTCTCGAGATACCGAAGCCCACTGGTCATCAAAAGGGATATGCCTACGAGGATGAGAATCAGGGCATAGACCGGCGCCACCTGGAAGGAGCCTCCGTAGGTCTGGAGTGCTCCACCCATACCGCTCAAGGAGATCAGGGCCTCGCCCACGACGAGCCCTTTGATCGATCGACCTGCTCCCTGGCGAAGGCCTGACATGATGATGGGCAGGGCTCCCGGCACCAGGATGCGCTTGAAGACCAACCATCTCCCCGCACAGAAGCTGTGGGCCATGTCGAGGATCGCCGGGCTCACCTGTCTGACGCCTGTCTCCGTGTTGACGATGATGACGAAGCAGGTGAAGATAAAGATCGTCGCTGCCACCGGTCCCCGTCCCAGACCGAAAAAGACAACCATGAGCGGCACAAAGGCTGCGGACGGGGCGGCAAGGAAAGCATTGACGTAGGGGTCGAGAATAATCTTTACTCTTCCACTCACCCCCATGGTGACGCCGAGAAGTATCCCCACCACAATGGCTCCCCCAAAGCCTTCTGCCAGAGCGGTCAGGCTGAGGGATAGGTTTTCCTGAAGCTCGCCCGTGGCCATCATGGGGCCTAAGGAGCCCATCACGGTAGATAGGGGGGGAAGAAATTCCGTAAGATGTAACCTTCCCAGTCCTTCCCAAAGCAGTGTGCCCATGACCACCGCTGTCAGCGTCGGCCATCGGCTAAGTATTCTTTCTATAACCGGCATCTATTCCTTCTTTCTTTACTCGGCGCAGCCCGGGCGATTCCTGCAGTCGATGATGATCTGACGGAGGCGTTCCCACACGTAGTTCGAGAGGTCGACGAACGCAGAAGAGCGCCGGACCGTGTCCGCGTGACGGGGCCGCTGTATGGGCACATCGAGAACCTCAGCCACCCGGCCGGGGCTCGGCTCCATGATCACAACGCGGTCGGACAGCAGCACGGCTTCCTCCATGCTGTGAGTTACGAACACTACGGTCTTATGCTGCTTCTCCCAAATGGCGATCAGCTCTTCCTGCAGGAGGTGACGGGTCTGAGCGTCCACCGCGCCGAAAGGCTCATCCATCAGGAGGATCCTGGGCTCCACCGCAAGGGCTCTCGCGAGTCCGGCCCTCTGCTGCATGCCACCAGAGAGAGCATGCGGGTAGACGTGCTCGAACCCTTTCAGACCCACGAGTTCGATGCAGTGCCGCGCGATGGCCTCCCGTTCAAGGCGAGGGACCCCCCTGATCTCCAGGGGAAAGCAGACATTGTTAAGCACCGTTGCCCAAGGCATCAGGGCGAAGTTCTGGAAGACGACCCCTCGGTCCGGGCCGGGACCCGTCACGGGCCTTCCATCAATCTCCACCTTTCCGGAATCGGGCTGGGTCAAACCATCGACGATTCGCACCATCGTGGTCTTTCCGCAGCCCGAGGGCCCGATTAAGCTCACGAACTCATTATCGCGGATCTTGAGGTTGAAGTCGTTCAGGGCGACGAAAGGTTCGGCAACTCCCCCTTCTCCCATCCGCATGAACCGTTTTGATACACCTTCGATTTCAATACCCATAGATTCCCACTTATGCCATCACTTGTACCATCGGGTCAATCTCCGCTCTAACCACTGCACCCCGGCCATCATGATCACACCGAAGGCAACGATGAGGATGAGATAGGCAAGGAGCTTCGCAGTCTGAAAGGAAGAGGAGAATTTGACCACCATTCTGCCGACCCCGACAGAAAGCAGAATCAGTTCAGATGTAACCATACCCACGATCGCCCGCCCAAGTCCCAGACGCATGCCGGCCATGATGCTGGGCACAGCATCGGGCAGTATGATCCTCCAGAAGACCCGCAAAGGGGAGGCCCCAAAAGAACGGGCCATCTCTACCAGAGAGCGGTCGGCCTCGCGCACGCCGGTGACGACGTTGATGGCAATTTGGAAGACAGCGAAAAGAACGACCACCATGACCCGGGCGGCGAGCCCCACTCCCAGGACCATTACGACCACAGGGATTAGCCCTGCAATGGGAACTGCAAGGCCCATGAGCAGGTAAGCGTCAAAGATGACGCCAATTCTGCGGGAGATCAAGCCTACCCCGACACCAACGACCAGGCCGATGACCACCGATACAGCATAACCAAGGGCCATCGACTGGACCGAAATCAGCAAGGAGTGCCAGAATTCCCATGAGAAGAGGAGACGTACGAGAGCGGCCAACACCGGAACCGGCCCGGGCAAGGTCAAGCTGCTGGTCTGGGTGCTGATCATCTTCCAAAGGCCGAGCAACACGGCCACGGAGATAAGCTGTATCAGCCTCACCTTGCTCAGCCGAAACCACCGCGGCCGGAGGATGGCTGATAATCTCTCCTCTTTTCTGGCGCCCCCTAAGCCGCGTGCCAGAGTTTCAGTGCTGTTGTTGATCTCCGTCACCGATCTATCCGTCCGTTATTATTTCCGGCCGATCTTCTTAAGGACCGCATTCAGCGGCCCGAAGTCGTAGTAGACCTCGGGCTTCAGGTCTTTGGCCTGGATCGTCCCGGCATCCGAGTAGAACTTGAGGCTGAAGGCGGCCGTCTCCGGTGTGACATGTCCGTTCACATTCCAGATGTCTGCCTGGAGATACGCATTCACTCCGGCTTCCACGAGGGCCGGACCGAGCTCCGGGAAGAGCCGATTGCCTTCTTTGATAAGCCACTTCGGATCGGCCTTCCCCTTCCGACGGACCTCGAGATTGGCCTGAATCAAGTCCTCCACCCACTTCCGGTTCTTGGTCAGGAAATCGTCGGAGACAAAGAAACACGTGCCATTGAGCTGGGGCATCTCCTTCGAGTAGTTGACCAGGATGTGGAACTTCCCGGGGGCTTTCGCCTGCACAAGGAGGACGTCCTTGATCTCAAGGGGGGTCGCATCAATCTGTCCGGCTAACATCGCCTGGGCTCGCACGTCAGATCCCGCGATGGTCATCAGGTCGATCTTTATGCCAGCCTTCTTGAGACTCGTATTCACCATGCCCGTTGAGATGGCTCCGAGGCTGTGAACGGCAAGACGTTTTCCCACGAGTTGCTTCGGGTCGGTGATGTTGGAGGTGGTCACCAGTGCCCATTCATTTGCCTTGTGTTCACAGACCATCTTGATCTTAGCACCTGCCTGAATGGCCATCATGCCGGTGCCTGAAGAAATGGCGGAGAACTGGGCATCGTTATTGATCAGGGCCTGTGCGGCAAGTTCTGGGGTGGCAAGGGCCTTGTAATCCACATCGTACCCTTTCGGCTTGATCGCCTCCCAGGCCAACAGCTCCAGCAGATCACCCAGTGCTTTCTGCGACGAGTGAGCGGTAACGATCTTGATCGCGGGGGCAGCCATTGCTACCGTATGAATACCAAGTACCAATACCAAACCGACAATAATAAGACCCATCCATTTGCAACAGCTCTTCCTCATATCTTCCTCCCTCCTATTGAATTGATCTCCACTCCCTATGCGAGCGGCCTTCCTCCTGATTCCACCCCTCAATCTCTTATCCCTTCCTCAACGTTCACGGAATGAGGATTCCTCAATTCTGATCGTCAATAATCTCCTTGGCCTCTTTATCGATGAATCGTTTTCCGCAGAAAGGACAGAGAAGCTGTCTCTCTTTATTTCTAAAGTCATCTTTCGAGGCATAGAACCTTTTCATGCATTGTGGGCAGACGAGCCAAAAAATCCTTGCCATGGGAACTACCTCCTCAGATCCATTCCTTAAGTTTTATCCTGTCCATGACCTCCTGGGGAACCTTGATCCGTTCCGCATAAGGCCGACTGATGGGTTTTGTCGCATCGATCAGCATCTTGTCGCCGACGGCGTGAATATAGGATGACGGGTCCAGAGCGCCTCCACGGACCCTTTTCAAGATCTCCACGTCGTCTCCTGCCTGGACGCGGGTGGCCACAGCCCAAAGGACCTCTTTCTCGTTAAAAGGGTCGACGTCACTATCGACTACAACGACATGCTTCAATTCATCGTGATAGGGGAGAGAGGCGATGGCTGCCACCTTCCCTTCTCCATCCACCCTTTTTTCAATAGAGATATAAGCATGGAACCGACAGCAACCGGAAATGGGGAAATGGACGGCCTTCACTCCCGGAACGGATTTTCTGACCTCTTCGTAGATACCGGCTTCTTTGGGAATGCCACCCAGGATAGACGTATCCGGATGACCGACCAGAATGTTCAGATAATAGGCGTCTTTCCTGTAGGTAATGGCTTTCACTTTAACGACGGGCCCCCATCGCTGGGGTCCATAATAGCCTGTGAACTCGCCGAAAGGCCCCTCTGCATCCCTGACATTCATCATCACCTCTCCCTCGACGACGATCTCAGCATCTGCAGGGACCAGTAGTCGGTCACCATAGGCTTCTGAAGCAACCAGTCTTAGCGGCTCATTCAAGACGCCGCCGATCACGTCATATTCATCGGTCTCCATGCCGACCAGGGCTTCCGTAGCCAGATAGAAGCCGGGATGGTGGCCCAGGACATGGGCAATGGGCAAGGATTTGCCTTTCTCCGCTGCCCGCATGCAGTAGTTCCAGAGATGCCGGGGAGACATCCAAAGCCCCAGCTCGTCCTTGCCACGGACGAGCATCCTGTGGTGAGAGGAGTTATAGACACCGGTCTCCGGGTCTGCCGCAACGATTGCATCCACAAAATAGGGATATCCATCCATCTCGTGGTGGGTGAGGACAGGCAGATCCCTCAGATCCAGACTGTTCCCGGTTTTGATCACTTCTTTGACGGGGGCTTCCTTCTTGCTGATCACAATAGGTTTGATCGGGTTGTTACACCTCTTTGCGAACTCGAGGCTGGTTTCCATCCGCCACTGCTCTTTGGGAAGACCCATCGCCACCGTGCACTTCTGCCGGGTGGCGAAGAGGTTGGTCATCACCCTGAAGGGGCTCGATTCATCTTTGAGATTTTTCACCTTCTCAAAGATCAGGAGAGGGTATCTGTCCTGATTCTCCAGATGTTGCTGAAGGGCTGTAATCTCAAACTTGGGGCTAATCTCTCGCTTGACCCTTACGACATCTTCCGGCATCTGCTTTTCCAAATCTCGCAAAAACGTCCTCAGATCTTTTGCCATTCTCTTCACCTCGGTTTAAAATGATATCAACAGGTTAGTACCTCTGTATCCCTTGGTTATCAGGCAGGGATGAAAAAAAATAGTACCGGCAAGTGCATCGTTTGTCAAGAAGCAAATCGTCGGGGCATGGTTGACACAACCCCTCGGAAGGTATTAATACAATCTGATAGAAATTACAAGACCGGTTGAGGAATTCTCCTGATGGGACAGTCAAAGAAAAAAGTCTCCGTGGCGTTCTGGGTCAATGGAAAACAAGTGGTTGTGGAGCCGGATCCAAAAGAAACGCTCCTGGATTACCTGAGAGAAACCCTGCACCTGATGGGAACAAAGAACGGATGTGGAACAGGCCATTGCGGCGCTTGCACGGTGATCATCGACGGCAAAGCAAAGCGGGCCTGCCAGGTTCCTTTGGCAAGATTGAATCAAAAAAAGGTTGAGACGATCGAAGGGCTGGCCCGAGAAGGTCAACTTCATCCCATTCAATCTGCTTTCATCAAGACCGGAGCGATCCAGTGCGGTTTTTGTACGCCGGGAATGATCATGGCAACGAAGGCTCTGTTGGATCAGAATCCGGACCCGGATCTTTCCGAGATCCAGAAGGCATTGAAATATAACCTCTGTCGTTGTACCGGCTATATCAAGATCATTGATGCCGTGAGATTGGCAGCAAAGGATCTGCAAGAGATCAAAGTCCCCGTGTCACAGGCATCGCCCGGGCAATCCGCTCGGCTCGGCCAGTCCATCCCTGATTACGATTCTCTTGAGAAGGTACGAGGAGAACCCATATTTGCGGCCGACCGCTTGAGAGAAGACATGCTTTTCGGAAAGGTGGTGTGGAGCAGATTTCCCCATGCCCGAATCAAGAAGATCGACGCTGAAAGGGCGAAACGGATTCCCGGCGTGAGGGGAGTATTAACGGCCGAGGATATTCCCGGCAACAGGTTTTTCGGCCGCATCAAGGCAGATAACCCGATTCTGTGCAGCGACCGTGTCCGCTTCCTCGGAGATGCCATCGCCCTTGTCTTTGCGGAGAACCTGGCCGCAGCCAAGGAGGCAGTGCGTCTGGTCGACGTCGAGTATGAAGAACTTCCAGGGGTCTTTTCCGTCGAAGAGTCCCTTCGGGAAGGGGCCCCTCCGATCCACGAGGACGGAAACGTCTGTAAACATATCGTCTATGAAATAGGAGACGTTGAGGATGCCAGAGAGAAGTGTCTCCATATTGCAAGCGGTCATTTTGAAACGGTGGCCGTCGACCCGGGTTACCTGGAACCGGATACGGGAGTCGGGCTCTTCGAGGACGGCCTCCTCACGGTCTATCTTCCCACCCAGTCGCCCTTCCACACCCGCCAGCAGATTGCTGAAAGCTTGAACCTGCCAATGGAGAAGGTAAGGGTCGTCGTGACGCCCCTGGGAGGGAGCCATGGCGGAAGAACCGATTCGGGCTTCGGATGCCTTTTGGGCTTAGGGGCCTTTAAACTGGGAGTTCCTATTAAGATCGTACTGGACCGGGAGGAAACATTCCGGGTAGGAACCAAGAAACATCCGTTTCAAATGGATTATGAGGTGGGGGCAGATGGTGAAGGCAAGCTTCTTTTTGTCAAGGCGAAGTTACTCGCAGATGCAGGGCCCTACACCTCCCTCACCATCAGGGTCATTGATCAAGCAGCCATTTTTGCTTGCGGCCCCTATGAAGTCCCCAATGCCTCGATCGAGGCCTGGGCCGCCTTCACAAATAATGCCAACACAAGCGCCATGCGTGGCTTCGGCATCAACCAGGTGGCTGTGGCCATGGAATCTTTATTGGACGAACTCTCCCGGAAACTGGGGATCGATCCCTTTGAGCTCCGTCGCAGAAATGCCTTGGCCGTTGGAAAGAAGACCCTGGCAGGCCAGATCCTCACATCCAGCGTCGGCATACGGACAACGATTGACCGATGTGAGGAGGTCCTTAAGCGCGACATCGACCAATATCGCTCGATGTACAAAAACAACCCGTCGAAGCGATTCGGTGTGGGCGTTGCAAGCGCTTTCAAGAATGTGGGAGCGGGAAAAGGAAGACCCGAAGATGCTGGAGCGATCTTCTCCCTTGAGCGGGACGGAACCGTCCTTGCCAGAGTATCGGGGATCGATATGGGCCAGGGGTTTCGCACAGTCATTCTGCAGATTGCCGTCGAAGCGACCGGACTAGCACCCCGGGTTATTCGATTAATTACCGGCGATACCCTCCTTACCCCCAAACATAACTGTGCCGTGGGGGAGCGCCAGACCCTGATCTGCGGCAATGCAGCGCGATTGGCCGCTCAGAAGTTCAAGACCAATCTTCTCTCTCGGGCCGCCGAAGAATGTGGATATTCACCCGAAGGTCTGGAGTTGGAGCAGGATTGGATCATCGACAAGAGGAGCCGCAAGCCCCTTCTTTCTCTCGAAGCATTAGCCGAGGCATTGGGACCGGATGAAACGATCAGGGCCGAATGCGAATATCTGGGACCTACCACCTATGCTCTCTCCGATATTGAGGCGAGAAAAAAGGTCCCTCCCGAGGAATACCGTAACTATCCTTCTTATGCCTATACGACCCACGTGGCCCTGGTAGAAGTGGATATCGGATCAGGAAAGGTGAAGGTCCTCAAAATCATCGCAGCCCACGATGTAGGTGTTGCCATCAACCCTCAAAAGATCGAAGGACAGCTTGAAGGAAGTACTTTGATGGGGATCGGGTACGCCTTAAGCGAGGAGTTTGTCGTTGAAAAGGGAATATTCAAGACCCGAAACTACAGAGATTGCGGCATTCCGACGATCCAGGACATACCCTCCATCGAAGTGATCATCATCGAAGATCCGGAGCCGATGGGTCCCTTCGGTGCCAAGGGGATTTCGGAGATTGCCACTGTTCCCGCCACTCCGGCCATCCTGAATGCGATCTACGATGCCATTGGAAAGAGGCCTTACTCCATCCCCGTGAAACCCGAAAAGATTCTCAGACTGCTGGGCACTAAGCCTTAAGGCACAGGCCGCGAAGCATTACAACCCCTCCATTTCTACACTCTCAGTCCCTTACCGGATCCAAAGGGCAAATCCCATGATGCCAACCAGGATTGACAGGATGATTTCGAAATGGCGCTGGCTGATACGTCGGTTGATCTTCAAGCCGAGCAGGATGCCCACAATGGCAAAGGGTACAGCCGCTGCGGATACCTTGAGCACAGAAGAGGTGAGAAGGCCGTGGTAGCCATAGCTTCCGACGATGACGAGATTGGCCAACAAGAAGAAGCATTGAAGCATACCTACGACCTTTTCTTTGGCCCAGGGTTTAAGCGCGGCATAGACCACAACCGGCGGTCCGTCCGTGCCAAAAGCGCCGCCTAAAAGACCGCTTAAGAAACCCGTGGGAAGCGCCCAACTCTTAGAAAAGGCCAGTTTTAGCTTCGGGGCAATGATTTTATAAACCGAAAAGAGGATGAGCACTGTGCCAAGAATTTTCATGATCAGCCCTGGTTCCACGTTCTTAAGAAGAAGGGTGCCCAGGAATGCGCCCGGCACAGAGGCGGCAATTAAGAGCAGGGAATGATCCCACATCAGGTCTTTACGCAGGATGAAAAGGGTGGGAAAACGGTTAACCGTATAACAGAGGACAACAACAGGAGCAGCCCATTTGGGGTCTGAATAAAGAAGAACAAGGGGCATGGTCAGCAAGGCGCCGCCAAAGCCGGCCAGGCCCTGGAGCAAGGCTCCTGTAAAGATGATCAGCACGGTTGGGAGGACATATTCGGACATCAGTTCCCTACCACAGGTTTGAAGCAACCGGGACCTTGTTGCGGTCCTCAAGCCGAATCGCATTCTTCTTGCAAACGGAGCGGCAGACTCCGCAACCATAGCACCACATTTGATCGACGACCGCCTTTTTGTTCGAGGCGCTGTAGGTGACAGCGCCAAACTGACAGATTCGAATACATTCCCTGCAGCCAACACACTCTTCAGGGTTGACCTTGGCAACATACTCGCCTCGAAACATAACAGGAATTGCATTTGTGACGGTGCTACGCAGGGCCAGGCAGTCTGAGCGATCGCAGTTACAGATTCCACCAATAAAGGGGGTATGGAAAGTCCACACGCTATGGCAGAGTCCCTCTTGCTCATGCGTGTGAAATGCGGAGATCGCTTCGTCCCTGCTCAGGACCTCAAATCCAGTGGCGTAGGGTCCGTCGAGAAAGCTCCTGTCGAGACCCCCCAGGATCTTGCCGAGCATTCCTCCGTCTGGCTTCAGGCTGATTCCGTAGCAGTATCGCTTCTCTTTCCCGATGCTGATGTGCCGGCAGATGCAGGCCACGCGGGCAATGGAATTGGTGAACCCGAAGATCTGCTCGATCTCTTCAATCGGCACCACCTGTCCAAAATGGACCTTCTTCATCCGATGGGTGATGATCCGAGCGATCATACTCCTTATCACCTTCGGCGCCTTCTTCAGTCGATCCATGCGCTCGGCGTCTCTTGCGAGGGATTCCGGGGCAGAGGCGAATTCCTCGATGAATCTTCTTCGGCGAGCGTCGCTTAGCAAGTCATCCGAGTAGTTCTTTGCCTGCAAGTACCACTTCTTCCCCTCGCCATGTTTCAGGCAGAACTCACACATTTCAATGTCCTCCAAGATTGATGACACGATTTTCCAGCAACTCTTCGAATCCTCTTTTTGATAAGAGTTGATCACTCTTCCAATTCTTCCCTACGAGAAGGATGAACAGCAAGGGGGTCCTTTCTAAAAGCCTCCCCTTCCCTCTCATAATGGAATCGCCCGATCAGGACCCGGCCAGAGCTGTCGAAGTCGATCCCTTCGTTTCTGAGCAGGGCGCGCTTCATATCGAGGCCTGCCTGAAAACCGCCCAGGGAGCGGTCTGAACGGATCGCTCGATGGCAAGGCACGACAATGGGAAAAGGATTGTTCGCCAGGGCATTGCCAACAGCCCGGGCTCCATTCCCTTTGCCTAAGTGAAAGGCGATCAAATGATAGGTGCTGACTTTGCCTCGCGGGATTCGGTGTTCCGCACGGAGAACCGACTGCTGGAACAGGGAGCATGAGCTGAGATCCACAACATCGAGAGAGAACCGGACATCCTCCCCTTCCAGAAATGCTCCGATATCTCTGGCAACGGCATTGATCTCCGCACAGGAAGAAGCTTCGGAATCGGGATAGAGCCTCGATACTCGAGTCTTAGCAGAGACCTCAGGCGTCGAAAGCAAGACCCTGACGATCTTCGGCAGGTCATTGAATAAAGACCAGACGATTGCCACGGGGCCGAAAGGAGTTGATGGGATGATAGTTTTCTTCAAGCTCTCCACCTAAACCTTCCTGAAAGACGGCTGAAGTAAATACATGGAAAAGACGCAGAATATGATGAAGATTCCGAGAAACATCGAGGTTGTAACAACCCCTAAGTATTCTCCTCCAAGCCCCAATCCGTAGGCCGCCCAGGAACCGACAAAACCTCTGATCACTTCCCTCAGGCTCATGACCCGCCCTCTCATTTCATCGGGAATAATCCCTTGAAGGGCCGTGCGGCCGACATTCTCAAATACCGTACCGAGGGCGTTGGCAGCAGTGAGAAGGAGAAAGGATAAGAGCAATGCCTGTGAAAAAGAGAACCCAATGAGCAGGATTCCCACAAGACTGCCGGATAAAATGATCAGCCTCCCTTTGTATCTGTAATTTCCCAATGTGGCAATACCAAAAAGGCCTGCCACACCGCCTATTCCCTGGGCCATGTTCAGATAACCGAAACCGGTTGGCCCGGAATGGAGTATGCTGTCGGCGAAGAAGGGAAGGAAGGTGCTGCCCATTTCGGACTGGAACTCGCGCAAGGCAAAGACGAGCACTAAGCAGATAATAAGACCGTTCGTCGCAACATACTTCAGTCCCTTCCCCAGATTCTGCCATGCCCCATGCTTTCCCGCTCCAGCAGGGGTGGCGGGAGCATTGACCCTCAATAACCAATAAATTGCGAGTAGCATTCCAAGAGTGCTGACGCCAAAGAGCGGCGCCGTTCCAAAAGAGGCAATAAAGCCCCCGGCCAAAGGGGCTCCAAGAATACTTGCTGCCCTCACCGAGATCGTATCCAGAGCGATGGCATTCATCCATTCGTGCTGTGGCGTCAGATTAGGGATCATGGCGTCCCGGGCCGGATGGTTAATGCCCTTTATCGCCGAATTCAGGACCGCAGCGGAGAGAAGATGCCAGGGCGCAATGGTGCCGGTGCGGGCAAGCACGAGAAGTGATGTGGACACAACGGCGCTTGACATAAAACAACCGAGCAAGACCCTGCGGCGGTCAAGCCGGTCAGCTACGACTCCCCCGAGCAGGGCAAAGAAGAAAAGCGGGGCGATCCGACAGAGGGTCAGCAGCCCCAGGTAGAAGGGAGATCTCGTCAGCTCCATCATGAGCCAGGCGCTCGCCATGATCTCCATTTGCTGTCCGGTGTGTTCCGTACAGGAGCCAAACCAATACAGGCGGTAATCGCGAAAGCGCAGGGAAGAAAAAGTCCGCGACCAGAAAGACAACGGCTCGGTTTGGCTCATTTTGAACATCTCCTGAATTCTTACTCGTGGGACTCTCTTAAGCGACTCCGCCCCAGATCTCTTCTTTAGCCTTAAAAAGATTCCCTGTCAAATTGGAAGCCAACAAATGAAGAACTTATTCTCATGAAATCAGGAATTATTAGGGCAGAGAGGCTTGAGGAAAAAGTAAGAGGGAGGGAGCGACGGCGAGAGAAGAGAAAAAGCAAAAAAATTTTATGCTTGATTGCAAGACCTGACCCTGGATTCTATTAAAAGATCATTCTCGATCTGTACCTTCTTTAGAGCCCTCTCCAACTCTCGAATCCGACTCTGCTCCAACACCTTCTCCTCCACCTCGCTGCGTTTCTCTATGTCGGGATGAGGTTCGCCCTTGATCTTTCCTTCCCTATACTCTTTCTTCCATCGGGAAAGCATGGAAGGATGGATATCCAAGATATTCGCCACATCCTGGATAAGCGCCCCCGACATGCTTGCAAGCCTTATTGCAGTAACCTTGAACTCATTACTGTACCGACTCACTGTTCTCATTCTCACTCTCCCCGTCGTACGCTCCCTCCTTATCGTTAGTCGAGAGTGTCTACTTTATTAGGGGAGGTACGCAACCCGCTGGAGCCGCTTGATGTGTCGTTCCGTTCAATACCTATCCGCGATGTGATTTTTGCCGCCTCGAATCTGGCCAGTTCGTTTCACGTACCACCGGGTAAGACGCGTTGTGATAAGAAAACAGCCTAGGTGGTATCGGGATAATGCGGAATTCCCGTCCAAATTCTTCCGGCGTGAGTATTTTGGTACGCAATCCTTCAATTACTGCATTCCTCGCCTGAGATCTAACGTTGCGAATTAGCTTGAAGTCCATTGTTAGAAAACAGTAGCAGCCATTTTGTTCAGCAGTCGCAATATGCCACGCATCCTGTGAGTTGTTTGGCCCCAAGACTGAAACCAGCTGTCGGAAGAGTGGATCGGTCTTTGATCCGAGCCGGTTCTTTCGTTGTTCTTCTAAACTCGGGAACCCAAGATGACTTCCAAAGACCACAGAGTAGCCTGGGTCTTTAATGGTCTCGAGCTTCACGTCGCCAAATAACGAAAAGTCGTAGAGACCATATCCTCGGAATCGACCACTAGGCTGAGTCCACTGTTCATCCTGGAGCTCATGGGAGGTCGCAAGCACAATTATCCCCCCTCGCGCCAGATTGGCGATCCCGGGCAAATAACGGACAGATCTTGCAGCCTCTCTAACATCACAATCATCGTGAACCGGGATACGAGCCGCATAACCAGTATCTATCTCGATGTCACCCCAATGCGCTTTTCCAGTATCAACCCACGCTGTTTCATGAGTTACGCTATGTGCAAGCACTGTATTGTCGATGAGTATTCGCCGCACGTTTGAAGCCTTCAACCTTCTGGAAGCTTCTGTCACCGCAATCGAAGTCACGAAATCGACCACCTGAGGTAGAAGCTGAAACCGAAACTTGCTCTTCAAGCCACGCGCAGTCTTACTGAGAAACCCAAGCACAAGTAATCACCTACACTTTCAGTTCTCAGCCCAAAATGAGATCTGTCAACTTAGACACATCGAGGTCGCCGGATCACCTGCGCGACCGGAAAACGAACTTGTACGGGTGGACGTCGCGTCTGGTGCATCCGGCAGTTCGATCGCGCCGCTGCGCGGGAGAAATGCCGAACATCAGTCCGGCGACCTCGTTCCTTCCGATACCGCGCAGCGGTGTCGGAAGGAACGATGAGCCTGACGCGCCGGGGCAACTACCTTTGCAAAAAACCTTCCGGGCTATTCCCGGTCGCGGTCGAGCCTCTTATGTGGTTCTTCCTTCTGCCTTGTCCCCCATATTGTGGAATATATCTTGTCTTTTGCATCTTTCGATAGCTCGACACCTTCCCGCGAAAGGTTTATATCGTACAACGTCCACCTTGCCAATAGTTCGCCAAAAGTCTTTCCGTTACCACTCTCTATTGAATCCCTTAGTTCCTTAACAATGGAATCGATATTTTCCTCGATGTAGTCTCTGGCTTTGATAAGTTCTTGTGTTAACGGTTTTTCCGAGAAATATTTTATAAATAAATCGAATAGAGCAGTCCGCAATCTTTCCGCAGTTTCCCATTGAGTCTTCTTTATGAATGCATAGTGATTTCCACCAGCATGTGCCCTAATATTGCCCCAACCATCCAACTGGATGTTTCCCCACATAATAATTCTACCCACGGAATGTGGTGTTAACGATGGATGTTCGTATTCATTCCTTACGTCATCGTCAAATTCTGAGAAAAGGTGCTCAATACGTTTTTTCCAAAGCTTCAACTCTGAATTGAACGTCTTGGGGATAGAGGAATTAATTTGATGAAGACGATTGAGGAGCATTTTAATTTTTTCATAAATCTTTTTCAGTTTGTCCCATGTCAAAATATAGTAGTAAATATCCAGACCGGCATTTGCAGCCGGGACATGCCGTGGTTCTTCTGAACGTGGAAATTCTAAATCGGCGACAATCCGATTATATTGAAGAAATACGCCATAAATATGATTTTCAAAGACGCTGAGATAATGCCACAACTCCATATTGAACAAGTTGTCATTTGAAACTTCTATGAACGTGAGCCGCCCAGAGAAGAAATTAAATTGCCTATTATTCATTTTAATTTTTCAGACATAACGAGGTCGCCGGATCACCTGCGCGACCGGAAAACGAACTCGTTCGAGTGGAGGTCGCGTCTGGTGCATCCGGCAGTTCGACCGCGCCGCTGCGCGGGAGAAATGCCGGACATCAGTCCGGCGACCTCGTTCCTTCCGACACCGCGTAGCGGTGTCGGAAGGAACTTCTTTTTTAACCTTATTCTATATATGTCAGCTTCTTATAGTCAAGAAGTATCCTAACGCAGGAAAAGAATGGAAATGGTTCTGGCTTTTTCCGGCAAGGGGAATCTTAGCGGATCCCCGAAGCAACATTATCAGAGGGCATCACGTGCATCCGGCTTCACTCCAGAAGGCGTTTAAAACGGCCGTGGGGCAGGCAGGAATCACCAAGCAGGCTTCAGTGCATACTCTGAGGCACAGCTTTGCGACCCACCTCTTAGAGAATGGATATGATATCAGGACGATTCAAGAACTGCTCGGCCACGAAAGACTCCAGATCAAGATGATCCACACGCATGTCGCTTCCAAGAACATCCTCAGTGTCAGGAGTCCTCTGGATAAATAGCCTCGATTTCCAAACAGAATAAGACATCCGCCCTTTGGGAAAAGAGGTCTGGCCTCTTCATGAATAGACTGTTAGCGACTGGCCGGATCTTCTTTTCCCTTCAGCGAGTTCGAAAATCTTTCTGGCCACATGCTCCGGAGCCAGTAATTCTTCGGGTTCCATCCCGAGATCGAGATCCCAATTCAATTTTGTGTTCACCGCTCCAGGCAAAACCGCGTATATCCGGAGGCCTGATTCGGCTGTCTCGTCTGCTACCGATTGGGTCAGGCCGATGACACCAAATTTCGAGGCGCAGTAAGCTGAAAATTTGGCCTCCCCCGAAACCCCCAGACCCGAGGAGATATTGATGATGATGCCCTCTCCTTGCTTCTTCATCACAGGAATAACTTCGCGCATGAAAAGAAAACATCCTTTGAGATTCGTATCCAGAATATCATCCCATTCTCTTTGGCTGATCTTTTCAAGCTCCTTATAAACCGCTATGCCCGCATTGTTGATCAGAATATCGATCCTGCCGAAACGTTTCAGGCATTGCCGAACAACCTTCTTGACATCCTTCTTTCTTCGAACATCTCCGACGAGGCCCAAAATATCTTTCCCCCCGGTAAGGCGCGTCAGCTCACTCATGGCCCGGGTCACATGTTTCTTATGACGGCAGAAGATCGCCACCCGGTCCCTGGCCTTTAAGAATTCCGTAGCCGTAAAGAAACCAATCCCCCGGGTCGATCCCGTAACGATGACGATGCGGTTCATCTCAGCCCCCTTGGTGCGAGTATCGCTTGTTGGTCTCTATTCTTTTGTCGATCCCCCTTGTCCTTTTCCTTGAATTCGATTTAGGCCTTTCGTTTCTTTGTGACTCTGGAAATATGCTTTGGGGTCCCCTCCCCTTTCATCCTTTAAGGCAAGACAGCGGGAATTCGTTTTATGAACTCAGAAGGGCTTAATATCTTTATTCCACGAAATTCTCTAAGGGGAAGAATGTGCTTGGTATCGCCTGTCACGATAAAATCGGCCTCGCCATCGATGGCACATTCCAATACTCTATTGTCTGTTTCTGGATGGGAAATGACATTGATATGGGAAGAAACTTCTACTGCTTCGACTACATTTCTTACTTCTTCTATTATGCCCCTGACCAACGGAACATCCAATTTAAACTTATTTTTCAGTATCCTCTCGAATTCTTTCAAAAGAGGATCCGATGCAACAAGTTGGATTTCGCCTCGCAGCCCCGCTAAGAATACCTGATCTGATACTCCACCGAATAGGAGGGCTGATATGAGCACGTTAGTGTCTGCGGCGACGCGCACTCCGTTCCTCGTCTATGAATCGCTCTACATCCTCTTCTTTCAGACCCCGCCCGATTGCCCTGAGCGAAGCTTTCTCACGTAAGGCTCTCCAGCGGTTCAGAAGAATATATTGCCGCACTGCCTCCCGGACCAGTTCACTTCGCGACCTTCGCTCTTGGCTCGCCACTTCATCAAGATCCGTTGAGAGTTCCGGAGGAAGAGATATGGATAGGACAAAAGATCTTCTTGGCATCGAATCACCTCTGTATTACAGATTAATACTTATTTATGAAGGATTCAAGAAAAATATTTCTTGAATATTTCTTGAAAAATATTTCTTAAACCGAGCTATTCGACACCATATTGGCGGCGGTAGGAGAGGATATAATCTCTCACCTCTTTCTTTGTCTTATAAATTCCGAAGTGGCCTTCGCAGAGAATGTCGGCCTCAAGATCAAGCAACTTCTTCGTTGAGCGGCCATAGTCTTCGAGATTCGATCCGAACTCCTCAAGAAGGGGGCCGTGAAGGTCCTGACCGAAGAGAACCCTTTTTCCATCTTTATCTAAGTAAACAACGATTGACCCGGGCGTATGGCCCGGAGTGTGAAGGCAGATAATCTCTTGGCCCCCGATCCTCAATCTCTCTTCAGGCCCTTTGAGTTTCACATCCACCGGGGTCGGCGGGAATGTGGTCTGATACCAGGTGGCCGCCGTTAGAATCTGATCTCCTTTTTCCACCGGAGGAGCGTCCAGCTTGTGGATATAGATCTTGGAGCCGAATCTCTTCTTAATCTCCGGGACCCCTCCGATATGATCGATATGGCAATGGGTTAGGAGAATCTTCTTTAGATTGCTGCAATCTAACCCTAAGCTGCTGATATTTATAATTATTTTATCGACACTCCACCCTGCTCCGGTATCTATCAGCATTAGCTCCCCCAAATTGAGGAGGTAGATACATCCATCCCGGCCGTCTGTGATCTCCGGTCCACCCACAATAAAAATATCTTTAACAATTTCAAAGACTTTCATGAATCTATCCCCCCCTTAATTCTTCCTTTAACCTCCTGAGATCCGCTGAAGTAAATCCCTCCCACTGGCAAGGAAGTATTGAATTATTATGATACAGAGGTTCATCGAGATCAAAGCCTGACATCTTCCTGGCTTTTTCAAAGAGCGGTGTGTGGGGAATTGGCGAGTATTCCACAAGACTTGGCTTTGCACCGGCCTCCCTTACATAGGCGATGCTCTCCTCAACCTGCCCTGCCCTTTGGCCCGGAAGCCCGGCCATGATATAAACTCCAATATTTTCAGCAGAGTACCCTGCCCTTCTCAAAAGCTTGACAGCATCCTGAAATTCTTTATTGTTTACCTTACCTCCGGTTTCTATCTGGATTTCGTCGTTTGATGTCTCAAAACCAAGACGAATTGTCTTGAACCCACCTCTGAATAAAAGATTAGCCACTTCCTCATCTATTTCTCTAATGTGGAGGGCATTGGGCGTATGAAAATTACATTGGATGCCCCTTCTTATAATTTCTTTCATTATCGGAATAAAATGCTTGGGCGGATCGATCAGAATGGCATCGTCATAAAATGCAATATTATTAATATGATATCTGTCAATCCAGTATTCCAACTCTTCGACAACCATGAGAGGGTTTCTTCTCGAAAAACCCTCGGTCAAGAATGGCGAAGCACAATAGGTACAGTGAAACGGGCATCCTCTTGAGGTGGCGACGCATATATAGTCGAGTCGTGGGTAGAGGTCGAAGGCCGGATAAGGTAAATCGTCAACTTTCAATTTCCAATTATCAATTCTCAATTCAAAATGAGTTAATTCCGATATAAGCTTTAATGCGTCCCAATCGTTTCCACTTTTAAACACAATATCCGCCCCGGATTGGTCTTTTGCGTGTTCATAGCATAGGGTCGCATATATCCCACCCAGAATCACGGGTATATTTCTAAACAATTTCTTTGTAATGTCAATTATCTTAAATACTCCAGGATACCAGTAGGTCATCCCTGAAGTAACACAAATGAGATCCGGTTCTTCAAGGAATGAGAGTCTTTTCAACAGCAATTCTTCAGGTATTCCATATTGGCTGTAATGTCTTGGAATGGATTTGAGGGGCGATGGTTTCTCGATTCTTGTCTTGAAGAACTTCCCATCCCCATATTGTTTGGTCTTGATGGTAAAATCGAGGCAATCGATCAAGGTGACTCGAAAGCCGTTTGCCCTGAGAAGACCGGCCACATAAAGGAGACCGAGAGGTTTTATCCAGAAATTATAAGCTGCAAGGTCTGTGATCCAGGGATTAATAAGGAGGATATGGGGAGACTGTTTCACGTGAAACATAGCCTCTCCCTCAATTCTGCTCACCTTTTCTCCTGACGCGCTCTTCGATGTAATCCCTGATTTCTTGAGGGTGGCCTTCTCCCTTCTCGAAGTCCTTCGGCTTCTCCCGCTTCTCCGGAGGAAAGCTTTCCCCCTTCATTTTTTCATCCACCTTGCCTCCGGCGTTAGGGGGTTCGACCACGTGATAAAGCGGTTTAAACGTATCCAATACGTGCTGGAACGAAGGGCGATAACCTTCAAATTCCGTTCGTGTAGCGGAATAGATGAAGACGAAAAATCCTTTTCGATAAGTCAGGACGATATACTCCTTTCGGACACTGATCTCCTTTGTGTCCAATGAATCCGGAGGAAAGTACTCGGAGGTATCTCTCAAGAACCGGAATCCGGAGTTATTCCCTAAGGCAAAAGGCTCCAGCGGCCCGGTCTTCTCACCCCTTAGATGTATGATGCCAGGAGTTTGTTGCCGTTTCAGGTAAGCCTTTGCATCTGGAAAAAGGGTATTATCTTCAGAGTAATAACGCAAGGAGATACTTGGCAGCAATGGATCTTTGCCCAAGGGACCCTGCAAAACCATCCCAAAGACCCTCGTCCGTTCTGAATCTCTCTGGTCATCGGGCCATACGGCCCAATCTCCGGGAACTTCGTACTGAAAGAATCCATTTAATTTTTCAATTCTGGAGATCGGTTTCTCCCTCTGGATTCCTGCGTTGCCTTCGACTGAAGCATGATTCGGCCGAATGCTATCTTCCCATTCTTTCAGTTTTACAAGTTCTTCCCGGGCCTGCTCATCTTCAGTGGGCACCTTCTTTCGGGTATTATCAACCACTTCTTCACGGACCACTTTCCCGCGTTCAATGGTCAGGATGAGCTCCTTTTCATATACCGACCCGTATCCCATGTGCACATAGAGAAGTTCTTTGCCTTGCGGAATTCGAAGGGTTCCGCTATACCAGTCAGCCCTGACGGGGCCTTTTCGGCCTAGAAATACGCTGGACAGGGGGATCTCTCGGGCTTCCGAGGGAGGAGCGCAGTTCTTCAGGTTAATCAGGTGCAGTTGTTTCTCCTCTATCTTCCAAGTAGCGATATACCCGCGCCAGCAGGCTGTAGAAAGGAAGGGAAAGAGGTGGTTGGGGCGGGGATTCTTCTCGTTAAAGAATGACTCCAGGGGGTTACTGAAGATTGGTAATGTCTCCCCTTGGTAGACCAGGGAATCGGGATGTTGGGCCGTAGTCAATCCAAGATCTGGTTTCATGATAAGGACAAAGAGTATCAGGATAGGCATTAACCTTTTCATGGTTTTCTCGCTTTCACGAAAATCCCCGGCAAATCCCTTAATGATCGAAGGTCGGTCGAGTGTTTCACGTGAAACACATATCTATAGAGACCGTTACTTACCTATACAGAATTGTTCGAAGATCCGGTTGAGTACCTCATCGCTGGTAGTCTCCCCAACCATCTCCCCAAGAGCCTCAAGGCTGGAACGAATTTCAAGGGCAACAAATTCGAGAGAGATCCCCTCTTCCAAACCCTTCAGGGTGCTTGAAAGGTTATCCTTGGCCTGATTAAGGGCGTTCTTATGTCGAATATTGGCCAAAACAAGGTGTTCAGGCGTTGCCCTCAGATCTCGCTGAATCAGGGAGTGATAGATGCTCTTCTTTAAATCCTCAATCCCTTTGTTTCTTAAAGCAGAAATTGATACGACGGGATCCTCCCGAAGGTTTTTCTTCACATCTTCTACGGAAACTCTCAAGGGAAGATCATTCTTGTTGATAATCACCACCCTCTTCTTCTCCTTTGTTTCTTCAAGGATTTCCATATCATCTGCGTCGAGCTCCCTGTTCCCATCGAGCATCAACAAAACGAGGTCTGCATCTGCTACGCGCTCCCTTGCCCTTCTCACACCTTCTTCCTCGATGGAATCCTTGGCTTTTCTTAAGCCGGCCGTATCCATCAACCTTACCGGAATGCCTTCGATATTCAGAACCTCTTCAATGACATCCCTGGTTGTTCCGGGGATCGGAGTTACGATGGCTCTTTCCTCTCTTAACAGGATGTTGAGCAGGCTTGATTTGCCCACATTGGTCTTTCCAATGATCGCGCATTGGATCCCTTCTCTAAAGACCCTGCCCTCTTCATAAGAGGCAACCCATCCTTCTATCTCTTGAATCATTTCTGCCAAATCCTGTCTCATTTTTCCGAGAGCAATTGGCTCGATCTCCTCCTCTGGAAAATCGATGTGGGCCTCGATAAGGGCAAGCTTATCAACAAGTTTCGATTTCAGTTCGGTCATCCCTCTCGATAACCGCCCTCTTAATTGTTGGTTTGCAATCGCCAGGCTGGCTGCGGTCTTTGCCTTGATCAAATCAATCACTGCCTCAGCCTGCGTCAGATCGATCCGGCCATTGAGAAACGCTCTCTTTGTGAATTCGCCTGGCTGGGCCATCCTTGCCCCTTGCTGGAGTACCAGCTCCAAAACCCTTTGCAGGATGAAGTACCCTCCGTGACAATGGATCTCCACGGTATCCTCCCGGGTGTAAGTCTTTGGAGACTTCATCAGGACCATGAGGACTTCATCAACGGGCGTTCCTTCAGGATCAACGATCTCCCCGTAATTGAAACGATGGGAAATCAGATGGGTTTGGCCTTTCTTCGGCCTAAATAGTTTCTGGGCAATGGGTTCGGCTACGGAGCCGCTGATACGGACAATGCCGATGCCGCTCTCGCCAAAGGGAGTGGAAATGGCTGCAATCGTCCCTTCTTCTTGAGTCGCGCGAATTCTTGAGATCCCTAAGGAAGTTCTACCATGAGGCTGCATAAGAGCATTACCAAAAAGATAGGTGGGTCTGTTGAAAAAACCTTATACTGAAACCTCTTGTCGTTCTGCGGCCCTGTTTCCAGACGTCTCACAATAGTCATCCATGGAAAATAGTATGATCCTGATAAAATATGGAAAAAAGATCGCCTGATGGAGCTTTACACCCATTTCTCGATCGAATGCCGCTTCAATGCCCATGCAAGGAATTAGGCTTCTCTTTCCTCTTTCTTCGGTGGGATGACCTTGATCCTCTTCATCTCCCCTTCTCCAAGACTCTCCGTTCGCATGGAAGGGTCTTCCTTGAGGGCCATATGTATAATCCTGCGGTCATGGGCATTGAAGGGACCAACGATCAGGCTACAGCCCTTCGTCTTGGCTCTTTCCCCAACTCGAAGGGCCAGTTTCCGTAGGCTATCTGCCCTCCTTTTTCGGTAATCATTGATATCCAAAATCACCCTGACTGGCTCTTTCAAACGCTTATTGACCATCCGGTTAATAATAAACTGAAGCGACTCTAAGGTTCGGCCATGCTTTCCGATGAGAATCCCTTCCTCGTCACTCCGGATTTCCAGATAAACATCTCCTTCTCTTAAATCCCCTTCTAAAATAGTATTCATCTTCATCTTCTCTAACAATCCCAGCATCAGTTGTTTGGCTATTTCAAGCCGCTCTTCCAAGATTCGAGCCTCACGTTCTCTTATTCATATAATACTGATGGGCGATCGATAAGACATTATTGATCAACCAGTAGATGACCAATCCAGACGGGAAATTGAGAAAGAGAAAAGTGAACATGATTGGCATCAGCATAAAGAGCTTGGCTTGAGCGGGATCGGCCGCTGTGGGAGTCATCTTTTGCTGGATGACCATGGTCGCTCCCATAATGAGCGGGGTAATATAGATCGGGTCTTTGGCAGCCAGGTCTCTAATCCAAAGGAAGAAGGGGGCATGCCTCATCTCAATGGTATATTGAAGGGCATTATAAAGCGCGATGAAGACAGGGATCTGGATCAGCATCGGAAGGCACCCGCTCATGGGGTTGATCTTCCTCCTCTTGTAGAGCAGCATGATCTCCTGCTGAAGCCTGGCCTTGTCGTTCTTATAGGTCTCTTTGAGCCGCGCCATTTCCGGCTGCACCTTTTGCATCTCCTTCATCGATTTGAAGCTGATCTGCGTGAGTGGTAGAAAGATGATTTTGATCAGTATGCTGAGGATGATGATATCGATTCCGAAATTTTTCGTGACCATGTTCGTGAACTTCAAGAACCAGACCAGGGGTTTTGCAATGACCGTAAACCAACCGAAATCAATCAGTCTTTCCGCATGGATACCCAATGCTTTCAGGTTGTCTTCCTTCTTCGGTCCCAAGTAAGTCCTGTACGGAATTTTAACGCTTTGCCGCGGTGGAATGACGATCGTGGAGGAGATGAGGCTGGCCTTCAGAATATTTTTCTCATTCCCTTGAACCGATAGCGTGGGGTTCTTTTCTGAATGAGGAGGAATTAGCAAGCTTGTAAAATATTCTCCCCCGAAGGAGAACCAGCCAATATCGCCCTTGTCCGAGAACTCAAATGTTTCGATCTGCTTCTTGGGCGCCGAACAGCCGGGCGTGCATCCTGAAGAGCCTGTTGCCCCAAGGTCCTTCCTCTCCACCTTCTGGTTCTTGAAGAATGCATATCTCAAACCATAATCTTTGTTGCCTTCTTCAGCGAGTTTTGCCAGTTCGATTCTCCCAATCCACTGAAGCCCCAATTGGATAGGGATTTCCTGGGAGGTCTGGTTTTCGACCTCCACCTCTAAATCAATCGCGTTACTCTCCGAACTGAATCCGAACCGCTTGGAAACCTTCAATCCGTTCTCTAATGTCTTTGTAAACGTGATCTCATCTTTTTTCCCGTCGTCGAGTAGACGGAGCTGCTCTTTTTCAACCTCCCAATTCCCATCAAGAGGAGTTGAAACGGTTCGGCTCTGAGAGGGAAGGGGAGTAATGAAGGTCAGGCCCAGGGGGAGCCCTTCTTCTTCACTCGTATTGACCAGATCGAGGGGGGCGGGCTTTTTCGGCTCCTCCACCTTCCTACCCAAGATTCTTTCGACAAACTGGGTCAATTTTATTGTAATTTCAGTTTCTTCAACCCGGTCCTCATATTTTTTGAGTTTGAAATGCTTTAATCTTGCGTCCTCATTGGTAAAAACCGCCCAATAGTTCTGAGTCTCAACAGAGATCTCCTTTTTTGGGAAAACTCTCGTCTTGGAAGGGCGCCTTACCTCTTTCTGAGGTTCGACTCTTGTTGTCTCTATCTTCTTTTCCGCCTCCTTTTCCTGAGGGGCAACTTCTTCCTTCTTTACCTCTTTAGATGGGGTAGGGGCCGGGGGGAAGTACTTTGATTGAATGACTCCCCAGAGCACTATAACAAAAAAAGTTAATATTATCGCTATGATAGCTCTCTTTTCCATATATCTCTTGCTTTATTTCTCCTTCCTAACAGTTTAAGTCGTTGGATTCTCAGGAACTGGATCGTATCCTCCAGGATGGAGAGGATGGCACTTAATCAGTCTCTTTAAGGCAAGCCAAGTCCCTCGCATGACCCCAAAGCGCTCTATCGAAAGGGATGCATAGGAGGAGCAAGAAGGGGTAAAACGACAACAAGGGCCAAAAAGGATTGAGAAGCTGTGTTGATAAAACCAAATCAAAAAGAACGCCCCCGCTCTTATAACCCTTCTGATTCTTCCTCGCTTCATCTGATCAAAAGCCCTCTTAACTCTTTTTCAGCTTCTCGATATCGATTGAGCACAGAGCCCTTCTTTACCAGAATCACCATGTCCAACCCGCCCCTGATCTGATGTTTATGGAGGCGAAAGAATTCTCTAAAATATCGTTTCATCCGGTTTCGATAAGTGGCCGGACCAATCTCCTTTTTCACAACGATACCTAATCGATGGAACCCTGTTTCATTTTCACGAACAAAAATGAGGAAATTCTTGGAGTGGAGCCTCTTCCCTAACTTCATCACCGTCTTAAAATCTTGAGGATGGTTAATTCTCTCTTTTTTTGTAAACCTGAACGGTCTCACAGGCCGCCTCAGTCCTCTCGTGGTCGAGTTTTTTCGACTCGCACTCAATTCCTACCGACAGGAATAAGGTCTTAAACCGACAGCCTCTTTCGGCCCTTCATTCTCCTCCGCTTTAAGACCTTTCGGCCTCCCTTCGTGCTCATTCTCTCCAAGAATCCATGGGCTCTCTTTCGCCTGAGACTGCTGGGTTGGTACGTTCTTTTCACGGAATCCCTCTCTTTTCGATAGGCTTCTTTTTTGAAATGATTAGACTTTTATTTAAATCATATTCTCTATGCGTTTGTCAAGGTTGGCCCCTAAATTATATTGACAGATGAGAGGCTTTTATATTAAGTTTTTTAATGAAATCCATAAATTATTTCTCGAAAAGAGTCGGTACGGCTGCCGTACCAGATCATACCGATATCCGACCCCGGAAGGAGTTTAAAAGGAGTTTAAATGGAGATTGCTCGCGAAAACATCCCTGTCAATATCGAAGATGAGATGAAGAAGTCCTATATGGACTACGCCATGAGCGTGATCATCGGCAGGGCCCTGCCTGATGTCAGGGATGGCCTCAAACCGGTTCACCGCCGGATTCTCTATGCCATGAATGAATTAAATAACGATTGGGATAAACCCTATAAGAAGTCTGCAAGAATTGTCGGCGATGTCATTGGTAAATATCATCCTCATGGCGATATGGCTGTCTACGATGCGATCACAAGAATGGCACAGGACTTCTCCCTTCGTTATCCTCTGATCGACGGCCAGGGAAACTTCGGCTCCATCGATGGCGACCCTCCCGCCGCCATGCGATACACAGAGATCCGCATGTCCAAACTCTCGAGCCATTTATTAGAAGACATCGATAAAGAGACCGTCGACTTTATCCCCAACTATGATGAGTCCCTTGTTGAACCCTCTGTCCTTCCATCCAAATTCCCAAACCTCATCGTCAACGGCTCATCCGGAATTGCCGTGGGAATGGCGACCAACATCCCTCCCCACAATCTGATTGAAACGATCAATGCTCTGATCGCCTTGATCGAAAACCCTCAGATTTCTGTCGACGAATTGATGGTCCATCTTCCTGGACCCGACTTTCCGACGGGTGGCTTCATTTATGGCAGGGAAGGGATTCGAGCCGCTTATGAAACCGGCAAAGGTGTGATCCAGCTCCGAAGCAGGGCGATCATTGAAAGGGATCGAAAAGGGGAGCGAGAAAGCATTGTGATCACAGAGCTTCCTTATCAAACCAATAAGGCGAAATTAATCGAACGAATCGCTCAACTGATCGATGAAAAAGTGATCGAAGGAATCTCCAGCGTGAGGGATGAATCCGATCGTGACGGGATGAGAGTGGTGATTGAGCTCAAGCGCAACGAGGTGGCCGAGGTCATCCTGAACCAGCTTTATAAGCATACCCAGATGCAGACCTCTTTTGGGATCATTCTTCTGGCGATTCATCAGAATCAGCCCAAGCTCCTTTCCCTCAAGGAGATGCTCCATCTCTTCGTTCAACATCGAAAAGAGATCGTCACCCGAAGATCCCTCTTCGATCTAAGAAAGGCTGAGGCGAGGGCGCATATCCTGGAGGGTCTGAAAAAAGCCATCGAACAGATCGATGCGGTCATCGCTACGATTAGAGCGTCCAAAACTCCTAAGGAGGCAAAAGAGCGTTTGGTCGATCGATTCGCACTATCTGAAGAACAAGCTCAAGCCATTCTGGAGATGAGGCTCCAACGATTGACCAACCTCGAACAGCGTAAGATCGTCGAGGAGTATGAAGAGACGATCAAGTTAATCAATCGGTTGAAAGCCCTCCTCGCAAGCGAACGATTGATGTTCAACCTGATCAAAGAGGAATTCCTTGCTCTCCGAGACGCTTATGGAGACGCGAGACGCACGGAGATTGTGGAGACCGCTCCAGAGATCCGGGTGGAAGATCTCATTGCGGAAGAGGACATGGTCGTCACAATCACTCATACGGGGTACATCAAGAGAAACCCCATCAGTCTTTACCGGAGTCAGCATCGAGGGGGAAAGGGGAAGGTTGGGATCAACGTGAAGGAGGAAGATTTTGTCGAAGATCTCTTCATCGCTTCCACCCACGATTACATCTTATTTTTCACCGATGCAGGAAGGGTTCATTGGATGAAGGTCCATGAGCTCCCGCAGGCCGGTCGCCTCACTCGGGGTAAAGCCATCGTTAATCTTCTCCACCTCAGCCCCCAAGAGAAGGTGACGGCCATACTCCCCCTGAAGGACTTTGCGAAAGGAAAGTTCATCACCTTTATGACCAAACGGGGGATCATCAAGAAGACCGTTTTGGAAGCTTATAGTAATCCCCGGGCCGGCGGGATCATCGCCATTCATCTCGATGAAGGGGATGAGCTCATCTCGACCAAACTGACCGATGGGGAGCAGCATCTTTTCCTTGGAACAAAAATGGGTAAGGCGATCCATTTTCCTGAAAATCAGGTCAGAGAGATCGGCCGCACAGGGCGGGGCATCAAGGGAATAAGGATCTCAAAAGAGGATCAGGTGGTGGGGATGGAAGCGGTTTCTCCTTACACTCAGATCTTGACGGTCACGGCAAATGGCTATGGAAAACGGACTCAGGCCTCTGAATATCGAATTCAAAATAGGGGGGGATCAGGCATCTTTACGGTAAGAAGGACTCAAAAGACCGGAGATGTTGTAACGATCAAGACCGTAAACGAGGAAGATGAGTTGATGTTGATTTCGAATAAGGGAAAGATCATCCGTTTGCGGGCTGTCGATATCCCAACCCAAGGTCGGGCGACTCAGGGGGTAAGATTGATCACGCTTGAAGAAGGGGAACGAGTCGTTGCCGTAGCAAAATTGGCGGAGAAAGAGTGATCGGAAACGGGCACCGCAAACCCCGGCCCATAACGGGGTTAAAGGGTGCAATCTGAGTGATAATGCCTCGCCGGGTCGGAATCCCTGCCCCACCGGCAGACGGGGATTCGTACCGAGTGGCTCCAGTCTGCGGCCAGGGAACTCCGGGCCGGGCTGCAAAAAATAATACTTGAATTTTTCTAAAAATAGGTTTATGGTTATGTTGTATCCTCAGTCGTTTGCCCCTAATTAATTTCATTTATCCACATTTGTGGAAACATTGTGAAAAAAGATTTATAAGTTATTGAAGATGAAGGTTTTTTCGTATTTGGGTCTTTCCTGCCCATCTCATAATTCACCTCTATTCAGCATTCAAAGCCATCAAGGTACCGTTCATGGAAGATGTTTGGCCTAAGGTAATCGATTCTTTAAGGGAAAGAGTCGGCCAACAGAATTTTGACATTTGGATCAAACCGATTCATTTCATCGCAATGGACGGTGACGCGGTTGAGTTAGAGGTTCCAAACCGGTTCTTCAAAGAGTGGATCAATGAGCATTACTCGCTCAATATTCGAGAGGCCCTTTCCTATTTCACCCAAAAGCCCTGTCATCTTCAATTTCGAGTCCGAAGTGAGAAGATGAACGAGAAGGAACCACCTCCCTCATCCTTACCGAACCCTAACGCACAGGTTGCTGCCTCTTTTCAGCCTATCTTCAATCCAAAATATACGTTTGACCATTTTGTGGTTGGCGCGAGCAATCAATTTGCCAATGCTGCGTGCCTGGCCGTTGCCAATGTTCCGGCCAAAAATTACAATCCCCTCTTCATTTATGGAGGGGTGGGCTTGGGAAAAACCCATCTTCTTCACGCCATTGGCAACCACATTGTGCAGTATCGCATACTTCCTGAGATGAAGAAGATTTGTTACATCTCTTCTGAGGAGTTCACCAATGAGCTGATTAATGCGCTTCGTTATGAGAAGATGGATGAATTCCGAAACAAATTTAGAAGAATGGACATTTTGTTGATCGACGATATTCAATTTATCGCCGGGAAAGAGAGAACCCAGGCTGAATTTTTCCATACCTTTAACTCCCTTTACGAAGCGAGAAAACAGATTGTTGTGACCAGCGATAAGTTTCCAAAGGATATCCCTCATTTCGAAGAGCGGCTCCGGTCTCGATTTGAATGGGGTCTGATCGCCGACATTCAAGCCCCGGATATCGAAACCAAGGTAGCCATCTTAAAAAAGAAGGCTGAGGTTGAGAATATTTCGATTCCGAATGATGTTGCATTTTTTCTGGCCTCTCAGATTGACTCGAACATCCGAATGTTAGAAGGATCCCTTATTCGAATCGGTGCCTTCGCCTCTCTTACGAAGACCCCCATCGACATCCAGTTGGCGAAAGAAGTATTAAAGAATATCATCAAGCCCAAAGAAACATTGATTTCCATCGAAACGATTCAAAAAGTGGTTGCAAGTTTTTTTAATATCAAGATTGCAGATTTGAAGGTGAAACGAAAATATAAGGGATATCTGATTCCCCGCCAGGTTGCCATGTACTTTTCTCGAAAATTAACCAATGCTTCGTTACTCGAGATCGGGGAAAAATTTGGAGGAAAAGATCATTCAACCGTTCTTCACTCGATTAAGAAAGTGGAAGAAAGAATTTCTCAGGAACCCTCCTTCAAAGAAATGTTAGAAGATTTGCGGGGCCGAATGACATCATAAAGAGGGTGAAGTGCCCCGCCCGGGCGGGGC
>JBHGBJ010000042.1:0-35201 GCA_041947025.1 Thermodesulfobacteriota bacterium | reverse complement strand
CACATGCGGCTTTGTCCTCTCAAACTTCGGCTTCGACATGGCTTAAACCCTCCTTATGATTTAGAAAGTTATAAAAGGAACCTCTTCCTTGGAGCCCACGATCGGATTTGAACCGATGACCTCTTCCTTACCAAGGAAGTGCTCCACCGACTGAGCTACGTGGGCCAGAAATAATAAAACCTGCTATAAAATGACAGGCTGGCCGAGTGACAGGTGAAAATAAATTAAGAATATCATCCTTTATTAAAATGGAGCGGGAAACGGGGATCGAACCCGCGACCCTCAGCTTGGAAGGCTGATGCTCTGCCAACTGAGCTACTCCCGCTTTCATATGACACACATACCTTCCCACTCAACCATCCATCATTTGGAGAATAACGTTTACCTTAGCCGAGTTAAATGAATAACCAATTCCACCCGATTTGTTTGATTCAGTTAAGAGCGGAATAAAGAGATGAATAAAGGCTGAATGGTCTATATGATTGGCTGCCTCCGGTCTGGTGGAGAGGGGAGGATTCGAACCTCCGAAGGCATCGCCAACAGATTTACAGTCTGTCCCCTTTGGCCGCTCGGGAACCTCTCCAAATCTAAGTCCTTTTTCGGTTCAAAAACCCCTGATATAAAAAGCTGTGAAAAATCAAAGAGTTATGTAAATAGAAAACGTTAATTAGGAACTTAACTTAGTAAGAATAACTAAAAATGAATCCATTGTCAAGAATTTTTTTGGGAAATTTGACATTTCTGTAGAGAACCAGAATTCCCTGAGAGCGCAAAATAGTTTCTCAGATCTCTTTTTTCGTGAATAAATAAGAATTGACAACACAATGCTTTCCCAACATAATTCCAAAAGAACAAAGAAGGGAATAGCCGGAGGATTCGGATGCGAAGAGGACGGCCGATTAAAAAAGGGAGAGGAAAGGAAGGAAAGCTCAAAATCAACGCTTCGACTCTTCCCAGGCCAAAGCTCGGGGTTTGCCTTCAACCCGAGGGCAGGCGGAGGGACTTAGAGTTGGTGCAGAGCCCTTCCACTTCCCCCAGGGCCATGAGCAAATCGAATGGCGACGCTTCGGATCCCGCCGTAAGGGGCGCCGTTGGCCGGCGTCGAAAGATTAAGATTCGGGGAAGGATTGTTGAAGGACTCCGGGTCAGTTCAAATTTTACCCAGATCCCTTGGGTCAGAAACCAGTTCATTTCAAAACTCTCCATCGACCCTTATCCCGGTACGTTGAACTTAGAGATCGTCAGCCAAAGAGATTTGGAGAAATTCAATGGGCTTAAGGAGACCCGGGGAGTAGAGATCATACCCGAAGATCCCTCTTTTTGCACGGGTAGAGGTTATCCGGTCCTCATCGGACGAAAGTTGAAGGGGGCCATCCTCTTTCCGGCGGTGAAGGACTATCCAGAAAGCAAGTTGGAGCTCATCAGCGCCTTAAATATCAAAAAGGCTCTCTCAGTGAATAACGGAGATTTTTTGGAAGTGGAGGTTCTATAGGCGAACGTGGCTGTTCAGCCTGCGATGAAAGGAGTCAGACATGCCTACCTATAACGATTTACGCCAACATTTGAAAGCCCTGGACCAGAGAGGGATGCTGATCCGGGTGAAACGTCCGATCAACAAGAATACGGAGCTTCATCCCCTTGTCCGCTGGCAGTTCAGAAGTCAAATGGCGGAGTCGGAAAGGAAAGGCTTCCTATTTGAGAATGTGGTCGATTCCAAAGGGAAACATTATGATTTTCCCGTGGCCGTCGGCGTGCTCGCTTCTTCGCCTCAGATCTATGCTGTAGGGCTCCAATGCGAGATAGAACAGATACCAGGAAAATGGGAGGAAGCCTTAGCCCATCCGATCCCTCCGGTCATTGTCGAGGATGGTCCTGTCCACGAAGTCGTTCACCAAGGTGATACACTGGACAGGGAAGGAGGCGGGTTGGATGGAATTCCGGTCCCCATCTCCACGCCCGGTTTCGATAACGCACCCTATACCACCTGCTCTCACTGGTTTACGAAAGACATCGATACCGGAATTCGCAATGCAGGAAATTATCGTGGCCAGCTCAAAGGCAGGAGGAAGATCGGATGCTATAATCAACCCGGACAGCATTTCACCCTCCATCTTGACAAATGCCGGCAACGGGGGATTCCCATGGATGCTGCTCTGGTGATCGGGGGGCCACCTGTTGTCTCCTATGCAACGGTTCAAAAAGTTCCCTATGGCGTCGATGAGATGGCCGTGGCAGGAGGGCTTGCCGGAGAACCTCTTCGTATGGTCCGGTGTAAGACCGTTGATCTGGAAGTCCCTGCCGAGGCTGAACTCGTGATCGAGGGAAAAGTCTCCTCACAATTTTTCGAACCCGAAGGCCCCTTCGGAGAATCCCATGGCCATATGCATCCAAGGGAATTCAGCCCCTACATGGAAGTGACGGCCATCACCCGCAGAAAGGATATGATTTACCTCTCCTTTATCAGTCAGGTGACCCCGAGTGAAAGCAGTGTCATCAAGAAGGTCGGTTATGACCTGATGTTCCTCCGGTATCTGAAGAAGGATGTGGGAATCAAGAGTGTCACGAGGGTGATGATGCATGAGCCTCTCACCAACCTGAGGAAAGTGATTATCATCCAGATGAAGAACCCGAGTGAAGCGGAGGCGTGGCGCGTCCTCTTGACCGCCTCCGGGTTTCACCAGGGTGTTGGAAAGGTTCTGGTGGCCGTGGATGAGGACATCAATCCCGAGGATATGGACTCTGTGCTCTGGGCTATCAGTTATCGGTGTGTTCCTCACAAAGACGTCCAGATCCTCCGGGGCAAGGAGAAGGGCCATGCCCCTCCGTTTCAATATTTCAAGGGATCGACAGAGGAACGGGTGAGATTTGAAGAACCGGCAAACGACAGCGCACTCCTGATTAATGCGATTCTAAAGACTCCTTTCCCTCCGGTATCGTTGCCCAAGAAGGAGTATATGGAGAACGCTGCCCGGATATGGGAAGAGCTGGGACTGCCGAAGATCGTTAAGAAATATCCGTGGTACGGCTATTCGTTAGGCCAGTGGGATGAAGAACTGCAGGAGGAAGCAGATCTTGCCCTCAAAGGTGATCACTCCGTCACCGGAGACAAACTGGGAAAGCATAAGTTGAAGCTTTAGGGACTTTTTTTAGTCCCCTTGGAATCAAACTGCGCGCAAAATGGCACAAAGATTTGGATACGGGACGGAAGCACCAATTTCCCTGCCTACCGGCGGGCAGGCATGCACCACATCCCAAACAAACTCCAAATCCCCTGCCTACCGCAGCCAGGGATTTTGGTCATTTGGTGATTGGGGATTATCTGGGATTTGGGATTTGGAGTTTGGGATTTTCCCGGCATGGCGGGATTTGGTTCCGGCTATGCCGGGTTAGGTCTCTTTTGCCCAGTATAATAATTCTCTGATCCTCTGCAAAAGGACGGGCCGGACATCAGGGTTCTTGACGCGGGTGACTTCCTTCCAATCTTTCCAGTCACCTAACAGATCATAATAGAGATTCGCACAGGCTCTTTGATAAAATACATCCGCCTTGGGATTCACCTTTTGAACACAGGTCTGAAGTTCTCGAACAAGGCGGTCCCTCTCCTTCTCGTCTTCGGTATGAAACATCAAAACCTTGGAGGTCTTGGAAGGCTGGCTCGAACCGAACTTTCCTTTCACATAATGATCCCCAAGGAACGTCTGCTCGTATTCCCTCAAAATCTCCAAACACTCTTCTTTGTCCTTCAAAACCGCAACCACCTTCCAACATTGAAAGGCCTCTCCCAACTCAATCTCTTCCCTTTCCTCTTCCAACTGTCGATAGAGGTTGGAGATGCAGGGAACACAGCGGCCGTAGATATTCTTCTTCGTGACCCTCAGCTTCGGATCGCTCTCAAAACTGACCCAGTTGTCCCGGGAGTCGCTCCAGACCCTTCTGTCCAGGTAGATGATTCCCATCTCTCGCCTTAAGGAAATCCTGGTTTTTGATCTTGAAACACTTGATGAATCATTATACTATAACTCCAAACAGAACCCAATAAAGAGTTCGAACCCAGAATCATAGAATTGCAGCTTGATAAATAAACTCTTGCTCAGATCCTTTGTTCAGAATATACTATGCATGAATAAATGACAAAAAGAAGTCCCGGGTCGACGATTGGGAGAAAAATGTCAAGAAGACAGAAGAACTTTCTTTTCCTCTTTTGGGTGATTCTGCTTTTTTCCCTCTTCTATCCCGCTCTCATCTTCTCCCAGGTCTCAAACCATAAGGAGATCATTCTGAGGGGGTTTGATGGGGTCCCCCTCACGATCGAGAGTCATCGGCCTTACAGCCCTAAGAAGACCTGTGGCACCTGTCATGATTATAACCGGATCACCAACGGCTACCACTTCCAACAGGGCCGAACCGACGGGGCCAGGAAGATTGTCATCAGCGATACTTTCGATGCCAAGTTCCCATGGAATCTCTCCTCCGGGATGTACGGAAAACACTTTCTGGCCTCTGTGGATTCAAGCCAGTTGGCGAAGAAGGTCAATCCGCATCCCTCCGAAATAGACAAATCCTCCTTCTACTTCGTTCAGAGTTGTGGCCCCTGCCATCCGGGAGGAGGCTGGGGTGAACATGATCGGAAAGGAAACCTTTACTACAATGAGGAGGCCCGAAAATTCGGCTATGAAGTTTCAGGAGATAATCCCCTGCTCGATGGTGACTATTCACCTCTCAACTCAGGAGATATCAACTATGGAGCTCCTTGGGATAGAAGCGGCCTGAGCGAAGCCGATTGTCTCCTTTGCCACCTTAAAGGCTACCAATGGAAAGAACGCGGAACGACCTTAAGCGAAGGACTCTTTGAATATGGACCTTCTGTTGGAGCAGGCTGGAGCACATTGAAGCTCTCTCAGGACGAGTCTGGAAACCGGAAAGTCGATGGGGTGACTGTCGACTATTCCAGGAAGGGGGTGGCCGATTTTTCGAATCTTCACCTCCAGATCGTCAGAAGGCCTCCTGACGAAAATTGCTGGTTCTGCCACGCCGTCTCCGATGGGAACAAGAAAGGTCGCCACTGGAGCCCTGAAACGGATATCCATAAAGGAAAAGGATTCGACTGCGTTTCTTGTCATCCGAGCGATCGGGAGCACAACTTCGCAAAAGGAGATATCCTCCAGCAGACCGTACGAGATGATCTCGACAACACCATGCCCTCTTGCGAATCGTGCCATTATCGAGGCAAGGACAAGGGAGCCCCAAGATACAGCCATCCCTTTTCCCCCCGTCACATGAGAAGGCTGGCTTGCCAAACCTGTCATATCCCGTTTCAAATCGCATCGGCCGACCTGGTTTACGACCAGGCCTCAACGGAGCTGACCACCATCCTTGATACATCAAAATTTCTCTCAAATAATCCTCTGGATCCAAAGAATCTGATCTCAGAAGAAAACCCGACCCTTTGGTATCCTACGATCAGAGAATATAAGGGAAGATTGATTCCAGCCAAATCTCTGGTCGTCATCTACTGGGGAGACCTGGATGAAAAGACCAACGTGGTAAGACCCATCCCTCTTTGGAAGATACGGGGGTTGAATAGACCTATTCTCGGCGACGACGACGGGGATGGGGTTCCGGAAATCAATTCTTTCGAAGAAATCAAGACCTTTCTTAAAACACTCCAGGGAAAAGACAAATTTGGTAATCCCGTGGCCAGCCTTCCGGTTTTAATGAAAGGGGGATTTCTTTATCGCTTAGATGAGAAAGGAGAAGTGGAAAAGATCAGACACAATCAGGCAGAACCCCTTGATCTCTCCCTCAGCCACAATGTGATGTCCGGTAAGAATGTCATCGGCTCGAGAGGGTGCAAGGACTGCCACGCGAAGAACTCTCCTTTCTTCTTGAGAAAGATTCTGATTGATCCTTATGATGAAAAGGGGAAATCCGTCTACGTCGAGAATTGGGAGCGCCTGGGGATCGATCAGGAGAAGTTGAGCCGCCTCTTGTTGGAGCAATAGTTTCCATAAAAAGGCTTTCCCTTTCGTCTTTTCCCCGAACCCGCCCTTGTCGACAAAACCCAACCACCGGGGGGATGGGTGGTGAGTCGGCTCTCCGATTCTGCGAAGAAGGGGGATGACACGGCACCCTTGGAATTCGGGGGGATCATGGAGAAAAAAACAGTGGGAATGAATGCCATCTTCAATCCAAAGTCAATTGCCGTCGTCGGAGCATCGGATAATCCAGGAAAACTGGGATCTCACGTCATGAGGAGTTTGACTGAGGGGAAATATCCTGGCGGACTCTATCCGGTCAATCCGGGGAAAAGTGAAATCTTCGGCCTAAAGACTTACCCTTCCCTGCTTCATGTTCCGGAAGAAGTGGATCTTTCGATGATCGTGCTTCCAGCCGAACAGGTTCCCAAGACGATCAAAGAATGCAAAGAGAAGGGGATCTCCGGCATTGTCCTCATTACGGCAGGATTCAAAGAAATCGAAGATAGGAGGGGAGAGGCACTCCAGGGGGAGATCACCGACCTTGCAAATCAATTCGGCATCAAGATTATCGGCCCGAACACGTTTGGCATTGTCAATCTTCATCTGCCTCTCAATGCTTCTTTTACACCGGAATTCTCCTGGGTGAAGAAGGGAGGAGTGAGTCTGATCAGCCAAAGCGGTGGGATGTCTCATCTGATGGCCTTTCTGGCGATGAAGAATGAAGTGGGACTGAGCAAGATCATCGGGCTTGGGAATCGATGTAATGTCGATTTTGCGGAAACGGTGGAATATCTTGAGGAGGACCCCGAGACACGGGTGATCGCCATCTATCTGGAAGGAATCGATCATCCGAGGCGACTGGTGGAAGCAGCGGAAAGGGCCGGAGGGAAAAAGCCGATTGTGGCCTACAAGGTAGGACGATCCCACACCAGCAACCTGGCGTCTCAATTTCACACGGGCTCCCTTGCAGGAAAGCATGAAATCTATGAAGGGGCATTCAAGCAGGCAGGGATTCTAACCGTCAGAAGTTCGGAAGAGCTTCTCGATACCGCAAAGGCGCTCGACCTGTCCTCCATGCCAGAGGGAAACAGCGTAGCCGTTTTATCCGGCCAGGCCGGCCCTGGAATGGCTGCGTGTGATGTCTGCGAGAACGAAGGGCTGTTACTGCCTTCGTTCTCTTCAGAAGTTCAGAGAACAATTGAAGCGCTTCTTCCGCCTCTCGCCATCCGGACAAACCCTGTTGACATGGGGCCTGCGTGGTATGATTCGGGAGCCATCAAGGGAATCGTCCAGGCGGTTCTGGAAGACAGAAATGTCGATGCCGTGATCCTGTGCATCATGTTCGCATCGGCGAATCGTGCTGCCGTCGGGACCTTAGCCGATCTATTCACCCGAAGAGAAAAGGGGAAACCGATCATAGCCTGCATCTCGTCACCTTCGGGAATCTGGGATGAGGAAGTGAGAAGGCTTGAGCAATCAGGGATCCCAAGCTTTCCAACGCCGGAGAGGGCAGCCAAGGTGCTGGCAAACCTCTATCGACTTAAAAAGATGAACGGATAATTCTTGATATGAAAGTGTATGAATGTGAAATGCCAAAATCCCCCGAAGTGGTACTATCTTTTCAAAATGAGATTTTGCTTTATATTGAGCTCTGCCCTTCTGCCGATGATGAGATACCGGATATGGCGACGGCTGAACTCTCGAAGAAGATCGAAGAATTTAAGTTCCTTTTCTGGTTCCATCCTTTTTGAGGCCAAACTTGTTAATGAACGCCTGAATTTCTTCCCACTCCTGGTCCATAAAACGTAGCCTCTCACAGGGAGAAAACTTAGTGAACCATAGATCACGAGTAGCAATCTTTCTCCCACTAAAATAGTATTCTTGTCAATCATCCTCAATTCTTCTGGAACCAAATCCTTCTGCCGTTGTCTTTCATACTAGAGAAAAAGATTGGAGATTTCCCAAATAATCCCCTCCCACGGTGGAGAGAGGAGCTTCTATGAGAGACTTGGGAAAATGTTAGACAAAGATTCTCAGGCTTAAACATACAGGAATCTAAAACACAAAAAGGAGGGTTCTAACATGAAAAGATTACTCGTCTTGATCACTTTCTTCTCATTACTTTTTTCTGTTCAAATGGGATATTCTGCACCCTTGACCAGCACACTGAAAGATCAGCAGAATGTGTCGATCACCATCTATAATTCCAACATCGGCCTCGTGAAGGACATTCGCCTGATCGATCTCAGACCGGGGGTCCAAGAATTGAAGTTTATGGACGTAGCCGCAAAGATCGACCCCACAACCGTCCATATCAAGTCCCTGATCAACGGATCAAATCTCAACATCTTAGAACAGAACTACGAATACGATCTCCTCAGCCCCGACAAACTTCTTGAAAAATTCATAGGCCAGAAGGTTCAACTGTCTACGATCAATCCTGAGACAAAGAAGGAGGAAATCGTCGAGGCAACCCTCCTCTCGACACGAGGAGGAAATATTTACCAGATTAAAGATAAGATCCACATCGGCCACTACGGAAGGACGATCCTTCCAAAGATCCCCGAAAATCTGATTTCTCAACCCACGTTGGTCTGGATGTTGGAAAATAAGCTCTCCAAGCCCCAGAAGCTGGAAGCCTCTTATCTCACCTCCGGGATTAACTGGAAAGCCGATTATGTTATCGTCTTGAATAAGCTCGACACATTGACCGATTTGACCGGCTGGGTGACCCTTGACAACAGGAGTGGAGCGACGTATCAAAATGCGCTCCTCAAATTAGTCGCTGGAGATATCCACCGGGTCGAGGGCGAAATGAGAATGGATTTTGCCAAGCCTATGGCCGCCGCAAAAGAGGTGAGCCAGCAGTTCAGAGAAGAATCTTTCTTCGAATATCATCTCTATTCACTGGACCGGAGAACCACCATCAAGGATAACCAGACCAAGCAGATGGCCCTTCTCGATGCCAACCGAGTCCCAATCAAGAAACTCTTTCTCTTTTCAGGGCATCCTCAATATTTCTACCGCCGGTATGACCAGGGGACAAATAAACAGAAGATCGGGGTCTTCCTTGAATTGGAGAACACCCAAAAGCACAATCTCGGGGTGCCTCTTCCCAAGGGCACGATCCGGGTATATAAGGAGGACAACGACGGAAGTCTCCAGTTTATCGGAGAGGACCGGATCGATCATACTCCAAAGGACGAAAAATTCAAGATCAAGATCGGAGAGGCCTTTGATGTGGTTGGAGAAAAGATTCAGACCGATTACAAACATCTTGGCTACAATCTCTATGAAGTGGCCTTTGAGGTCAGCTTGAGGAATCATAAGAAGGAAGATATTAAGGTTTTGGTAGAGGAGCCGATTCCCGGCGACTGGGAGATGCTTTCAAACACCCATCCTTACGAGAAGCTTCAGGCCCATTTGATTCGATTTAACGTCCCGGTCTCTAAAGATAAAGAAGAAAAGGTGAAATACAGGATTCGTTTCCGGTACTAATACAAGCGCATTAAAGTAAGTTGGCATAAATGCTTTTCGTTTTCGTTCCCGCGCAGGCGGGAATCCAGTATTTTCAAGATCTTTCTGGATTCCTGCTTCCGCAGGAATGACCTCAACTGCAACAATATTAATTTCGTTTGTATGAATTACCTCTCCCTTCAAAAGGAGGGGAGAAGCTGAGCGCTCATTTGATTCGATTTAACGTCCCCGTCTCTAAAGCCTCGGAGCCAGGCTCTCCATCGGCAGGACCCCGTCCGCCCCCTTTCGGAAACGGTACACCTCTCCGCCGAGCGCGAATAGGGTGCGATCCGGTTCGACAACGATGGCAGTGCCCGAAGCGATGCCGTAGCCGATCGCACCCATCGGGGACAGCGCAATCAGAACCTTCAGCTCCTCCCAGCCTTCATCCTCGCCGTGTGTGTCGCAGAGAACGGGAGCCAACCCAAGACAGGGGAAGAGCTCGGCACTCCCATCATCGCAGGGGTCTTTCCACCGCACCCATTTTCGGCCGAGCATGATACTCCCGGCGGAAACCCCCAGGAACGGTTTCCCCGACCGGTGCAAGCGGCGCAGGAAGCCTGTCATCCCTCTTTCCTCGAGATGCCTCATCCCCTCGTCAACGTCACCACCGCTGACGAACACGAGATCGGACGCCTTGAGTATTGTCCTCGCCTCTTCCGGATCCCCGTGCCTGCCAACCAGGGGGGCGAGCGTAACCTCACCTGCCCCCGCCTCCTGAAGCAATCCGGCAACCCGTAACCGGAACATGTCGTCGTCTCCCGAGGCGGTCCCTACGTAACCGATCGTAGGCCGCCTGAGGCCTCTCCGGCTGATCACAACCTGAAGGACGGGATCGGGTCCTTTCCGATTCTTCATCCTCTGTCCTCCGGAGATCAGGAAAACCGGTCCCGGAACCTCAGCCACGGAGCACCTCCGTTCTGGCAGTCGCGATGCCCGGCTCGAGTGGAAAGTCACGCTTGGAGAGAAGGAATTTACCCGATCTCTCGGGCCGGAGCATGGGCACCGGCCTCGCCGTAACTGTGACACCCCGCCCGAATAAACCCCGGAGAATATCCCCCGCATCTCTTGCCACTCTCTTTTGCCGGCCATTTTCCACGACCACGGAAAGCTCAATACTTCTGCGTGTGGCCTGAACGATCTGGTACTCTTCCAATTCTTCCACGATCGAGAGAGCATCATCCATTTCCCGATGGGTCAAGAGCTTTCCGTCTCCTGCAACGCAAAGGCTTTTTAGTCTGCCCTCGATCGTGGAAAGGGTCATGCCGAAATCCCTGCCGCAGGGGCAAGGCCTGGATGCGAGGCAGGCAATGTCGCCGATGTCGAATCGCACCAGGGGAAACCATTGATTCCCGAAGGTTGTGACAAAGATGCGGCCCATCTCCGCATGGCTTTCGACGCCGTCCGCAAGAGGGGCAAAATCCACCCGACAGAATTCAGTATTCTGGTGGAGCCGGCCGTGTTCGCACTCCATGAAGACGTACCCGGCCTCTGTCGAACCATAGGAACTGGCTATCGGCGAGTGGAAGACCCGTCGAATGGCTCTCCGATGGAGCGCAGAGGCGAACTCGTAGGTGAGGGTGATCAGCGCCGGCTGGTAGACCGCTATTCCCATCTTCCAGGCGAACCGGGCCAGACGGGCGATCAGCGACGGATTAGCCTCCAGAACCGCAGGTCGGTAATCGGCGAGCTCAGAAAGAATCCTGCGCTCATGACCTTCCGGCCATTCCGCCGTAGTCCCAAACTCGTTGAGGAAAAGGAACCTGCCGAGCATCCGCTGCTTTCGGTCGATGGGTGCGCCTTCCGACCGGGGACCGACGGAGAGGGCGCTCGCGAGGATTGCCTCAGGATGCATTCCCGTGGCGACAGCCGAAGCGGTCCTGTTCAGCTTCCATGATGCACGCTCCGAGTCATTCCACCACTGCTGGTTCCAGATGTTCTCCAACGCCTCGTCTGCGGTCCCGCTTGTGCTAACGAAGCTCACTTCTCCTGCCGCAAGTGCGTCATCAAGAAAGAGACCCTTCGGCACAACACCATAAGGGAAGTGGGCCCTGATGTCGTCCTTGGTCAGCACGGGGAGACGATTGTAACGGACGTCAATATCGTGCCCTTCGGCCGGATCGAGCTCCCTCCAGGATTCGTACATCGGGGTCCGGTTGAGAGCGGTTTCAAGTGTTTCAAGGCACCGGCTCTCGTAGTCAAGCCGGCCACTCGCAGTCGTCTGAGAATCGTTTCTTTCCATTGTCAAATGGCCATGCCAGGAAAAAGCTTTCCTTCGGGAGAAGCGAGCGTTCAGGAAGTCTCCTCTTCCCGATAGGGGATCGTAAATTGCTGTAAATCACTTCCTATTTCCGCATGTTCGAATCTTTTCTTCGCGGCCTCGGCGAACTTCTCCATATCCTCATCGGTGTACCGCGGGCTGATGTGGACAAGGACCGCGCGCCGCGCACCCGCTCTGGCAGCGATCCGTGCTGCATCGTCCGCTGTCATGTGTTCTTTCTCTTCTGCCTCCTCGCGATGCTCGGGTAAGAACATCCCGTCAAGGAAAGCCATATCCACATCCTTACATAGCCGATAAAGGATCTTGTTAGGTCGGGTGTCAACGGCGTAGCAAATCTTCCGTCCAGACCTCGGAGGTCCGAGCACCCGGTTGGGAGATATTGTATCTCCGTGATCCAGGGTAACGACTTCCCCGCGCTGTAATTTCCCCCACAGAGGACCGTGCGGTATCCCCAGTGCCTTGGCTGCCTCCGGCTTGAACTTTCCCGGACGGGGATGCTCTTCAACACGGTATCCGAGGCACAAGGTTGTATGTTTTAAGGGCCCCCATAGGATCCGGACCCATTCGTCTTCATAGGCCGCCTCGGGAGACTCTTCATTCCATTCAAGAAAGGAGATCGGGTAATTAAGAAAGAATCCCAGGGATTCGTGAAGCTGCCGGATGAAGCGTTCGATCCCTGGCGGCCCGAGGATCGTGAGGGGCCCCACTTCCGGCACCTGAGCCCGCATCATCAGAAGTCCCGGCAAACCGAGGCAGTGGTCTCCGTGAAGATGACTGACTGCCACAACCCGGAGAGGCTTGATCCCGAGCTTCGTCTTTTTCAAATTGATCTGCGATCCTTCACCGGCATCGAAGAGATAAAGCTGTCCCTGAAGCCTCAACACGACCGAGGTAAGAAATCGTCCGGGCATGGGCATCATCCCCCCTGACCCAAGAAGCACACACTCCATTTCATGCCTCTTTCATCATTGACGAAGAGCAACCGGGATCAAACGGATCAAGGCAGGATCATTCGTTCCTCTGCCTTGGTTCTTTGAGAAGATGTCATATCTTCCAACTGCTCGCAAGTTCTTTCCAAGCTTTTCTTATCGGTCAATCTTCGGCCCAAACCATTTTCTCCTTCCAGGCAAAGCGTGCCGTTCTCAATTTCCATTTTTACAATGTATATCTTTCCGGTTGTCTTATCCTTAAATCTATCCCCTATTTTCATTAGAACATCGTTTCCTTTCTTGGGAGATATAACAGGCGAGAGCAAAAATTAGTCCGTCAAATCCGCCCTATCCGTATTGCTTTTCTTTCAGGATCGGTGAGGTCGAGCTGAATGATTTTTCGACAATGAGGACATCGGATAAATTCCTTGGTTTCCAGGCCATTCAGGTTCAGCTTGAATTTCTTCTCACAGTGCGGCCATGACGCGTCGAAACCGAACATGGGGTTCCCTTTTGTTCAGATCCAAAAAAAGAGGGGCCAATTCCTAACGGGGTTTATTCCTTGAGTTTATCCTTGACCTCCTCTTCTAAGACAGGGGTGAACACGGACTCCATTCTGTTCGGATTGACAAAGACGGATTGGAATCCGTCCTTCGTTCCCAAAATGACGGTTCTGGAATCAACGCTTTTAACGATAAAGATGATTCCGCTTTCCATGTTCTTGAACACATCGCCCACTTTTATCATATGATTTCCTCTCAAAACACTGTTTTGAACTGAGCCTTACGGGGCTTGGTCTTTTTGGGGACGCTTCCTGTGGAAGACACCTGAATCTTGTTGAGTACTAATTTTGACTTTTCCTTGTAAAGGCTTTCCAGTTTTTCTTCCTGATGCTCCGTCAGGGACTGATTCTTATCAAAGTCCTCCTGTGCAGTTTTGACAAATTGGCCTTCAGCCTTAGTCAATGCATGTTGAATCAATCCTGACATAACCCATTCGAGCCTTGCTTTATCCATAATGATCCCTTTCTATCTCAATTCCTATTTCTATCTTCCCCTGAAGCCACGTTTTTCCGTTGCCTCTTTCACCAGTAAAATTTTCCCCATGAAATCCGTCCGGTTAAACATGGAGGCCGCTCTCCGGCCTTCCCATTGCGTGGACATCTCTACAAAGGCAATCCCCCTTGGCTGACCGGTTTGTCTGTCCTTGACAATTTGGACAGACATGACGCTTCCGGCCTTGGAAAAAAGGGCTCCAATTTCAGACTCTTTGGCCTGAAAAGGGAGGTTCGCTACATAAACCTTTTTATTCATATTTCCTCCTCAGATATCTTTTTTGTTAAAGCACTCCCAGCACAATAATTTTTTACCCTCTGGCGGTGCAACCTGACCGACTACCTCTTTGCCGCAACTCGCACAAACAATTCTGTAGGACTTAGGCCGGTTTGAACGTTTAGGTCTTGAGCCTCGCATTCTCCCGTGTCTTCGCTGCTGTACCATTTTGACCTCTTTTCTTATACGTCGCCCTGGACGGCTCTATAAAAAAACCCGCAAAGAAGTTGTTTAGAGCTCCTTGCGGGTTTCTCTGGTGTCCAAAAAGGACTCTTTGCAACTAGATTTAGTTCTCTTATATGATATTCTCTGCCAAAAAGCAAGGAAGATCGGCCGCCGCACTCTCCTGTCCCTGCCCGCCGGCAGGCGGGGGCAGGCAGATCCGTTTTCCAGCAGCCTCTTAAAGAACCGGCCTCTGTTTCTCCTCTATCCCTCTCTTTTCGTCGACAGCCCAGAGGATGGCCATCCCCGCCACAAAAAAGAGAAGAACGGAAAGGATGCCGGATCGGACGCTCCCTGTGATCGCGATCAAGATTCCGTATATCAGAGGTCCAAAGACCGAGGCAAATTTCCCGGAAACACCGAAGAAAGCAAAAAATTCAGCGCTATTGGCTTCCGGGGTAAAGATCCCCTGAAGAGACCGGGAGGCGGCCTGACTTCCGCCCATGACCAGTGCAGCCAGAATCCCCAGAATCCAATATTCCGTTTTCGGATCCCCGAAAATCCCTAACTGAAAAGCCCAGAGCACAATCAGGGACCAGATCCCCAGACAAATCATCACGGTTCTTTTGTTTCCAATGGTATCTGCCAGGAACCCAAAGATCAGTGAACCGAAAAAAGCAATTCCTTGAATCATCAAAAAGAAGAGGATGATCTCACCCGTCTCCATCCCCAACACATCAGCGCCAAAGATCGATGCCATCATGATGACGGTTTCGATTCCATCGTTATAGATCAGGTAAGCGATTAGAAACTTGGTTAACTCTCTGAAAGTCCGGACCCGGCGAAAGGTATGCTGGAGGCGCTGGAAACCGACTCGACATGACATTCTCTCAGAAAAGAGAACCGTCCCAGGGGCTTTCTCCTTCAAGAATAAGAAAGTGGGAAGGGAAAAGATCGACCACCAAAGTGCCACAGAGAGGAAACAGTCATGGACCGTAAAGTATCCATTCGGAAATCCAAGCCACTCCGGGTATTTCAACATCATCAAATTGATCGCCAGAAGCAGCCCTCCTCCAATATATCCCAGGGCCCACCCGAACCCGGAGATCCGGCCAATGTTTTGATCCTTCGAGACCTCACGAAGGAACGCGTTATAAAAGACATTTCCCCCTGCAAAACCGACATTCGCAAGGATGAAGAAGATGGCACCCGTCCAGTAGTCACCTTCATGGATGAAGTAAAGAAGCCCGGTAAAGAAAATGGCGGTATAACAGAAGGCTGCCAAGAAACGTTTCCTAGAGCCCGAGGCATCGGCGATTGCGCCTAAGAAAGGGGAGACAACGGCCGAGATGGCCATGCTGATCGAAACGCTGAAGGTGAAGAAGGAGGCGCCGTGGAGATGAAATCCGAGGAGGTAAACGCCTCTCCCTCCTCCGGCGACCACTCCCGCAAAGTATTGATTGAAGATGACGGCGAGGATGGTTGTGGCAAAGGCGGAGTTGGCAAAATCGTACATCACCCAGCCGAAGATTTCGCGCTTTTGAACAGGCATGTTGAATAGATGAAGGAGTGCCCCGGGGTATTTCTGACGCGGAGAATCGGAGATATGGAGAAAAAATCTCACCGCGTCTCGCTATCTCGCTATCACCAAGTCATTGTTTTCCCCGTGTCGTCGTGTCTCCCTATCCCTCCATCATATTTGGGGCTTCAGATGGTTCGGATTTCCTGACGCATGAAAATATAATAACAGACTCCAAAACAGACCAGGGTGATGGCGATGATGGAAATCAGATGAGGGATGACGATGAAGAGGCTCTGAAAAAGCGGAAGGGGATTCTGGAAACGCATCATCGAAAGTTGTTCCATAGGCCCCACAAAGACCAGTTTGGTCGTCTGTCGCATCGGATTGAGGATCGTGGACGTGGCTTCCGTATAGAGGTTCACAGGGGAGCAGAGGGAGACGATCCTCTGTACCTGTGCTTGCTTCATGATGATCGCAGGGTTCGGCTGTGTCTGTCCTACAGGGGTGGGAGCAACCATATCCGATACGACACTGGCTCCGAGACTCACAAAGAAGGAGAAGAAGATCCAAAGGGCCAAAGAGGCGAGGGCTGAGGTCGCCGTGCTCCGGAAGATCACAGAAAATAGGATCGAGATCCCCAACCAGAAAGAGATATAAAGGATGCTTATGATGAGATAAATAGCAAGACGGCCGACCTCTTCCGACCCCGGCACCACCCCGATCAGCCGAATACCGAGACCCGAAATGATCAGGATAATGCCCACCAAAACCACGGAGATCGTTACCACACCAGCCAGAAACTTCGCATTGATGATCGAATCGCGATAGATGGGCTGAGAGACCAATTTGCTCAAGGTCCTTGAAACCCTTTCCCGGTTGATCGAGTCGAATCCCAGAACGATTCCGATGAGGGGGCCAAAAAAGCCGATAAACTGAACAAACGAGAAAAGTTTCCCGGTGGATGTGAAGAGGAAGAGAAAGATCAGCGTGGGCTTCGCACTCCCCTTCAGCTCCTCCTGGATGCCCATGCCAACCATCGAGGCGATGATCACCCCTACCATCACGATCAGCGCCGAAATAAGCAGAAACCGTGTGCTGCTGAAGTGGTCCTCCAGCTCTTTTCTCATAATCGTCAGGATTCCAGACAACTTAAGCCTCCTTGAAGTATTTCATGTAAATCTCTTCGAGTGTATAATGCTCCTTCTCCACCCCCAGTTTCTTCTTAGCCAGCTCCTCAATCGGGCCTACGGCTACGAGATTTCCCTTAATCATGATCCCGACTCGATCACAGATCTTCTGGATCTGCTCGAGGAGATGGGAGGAGAGGAAGATCGTAATGTTCTTGTCTTTGCTCAGGGAACGGATCAGATCGAGCATCCGATTTGTGCCGTCGGGGTCCAAACCAATGGTGGGTTCATCGAGAAAGATGATTCTCGGATCTTTGACCAGGACTTCGGCGATCCCAAGGCGCTGTCTCATGCCTTTGGAGTAGGTTCCTATCTTCTTCGTTGCGTCCTCCAGGAGGCCAACCATTTTGAGCAATTCCTCAATTTTTTTGGCAGAAATGGAATCAGGAATTCGATTCAGCCTGGCCACATACCGGAGGTTTTGTCTGGCGTCCATATCATCATAAAAGCCCACATTTTCCGGCAGGTATCCTACCTTCTCTTTGACGCGCAGAGGCTCTCGGGCCGGGTCGAATCCCGCAACACGGACCCTGCCGGAAGTCGGCTCGGTGAGGCCCAGGAACATGAGGAGAGTGGTCGTCTTGCCTGCACCGTTAGGGCCGAGAAAGCCGAATACCTCTCCCTCCCGGATTTGAAGCGTAAGGCTATTTACCGCGGTATAGGAATCATACCTTTTTGTGAGCCCTTCGGTCTCGATGATCCATGGTCCTTCCACTTTATCGTCTCCCCAGCCGGACGAACAAGACGCTCAATCCGGCGATCACAAGGACAATAATACCGATCCCAATCCAGCCCCATGCCGTGGAGGCTTTCACCGTTACCCTCATTTCAACGGTCTTCTCAGCCTTTTCTCCGTTGATCAGCACCCCTACGGAATAATCTCCCACCAGAGCCTGGGCCGCCGGTTTGACGGTCACTTCGACCTGTTGCAGCGCATTGGGCTCCAAGGCATCAACCTTCTCGGGCTTGAACGTCACTTCCCAATTCTCGGGCTTGAAGGAGGAAAAGGTGATATTTCGATTGACTGCAGAACCTGTATTCTTTACAAAGACTGAAAAATTGGCGGGTTTCCCGGCGATCGCTTCCAGAGAAAGGACGCCCGTTGGTGTCCCCGCGTCCAGCTTATAGGTCCCCGTCAGCACCACCATCAATTTTACTTCGGCCCTGGCATCTCCGGAACTCACCTTCACATTGATGGGATATTCTCCGGCTTTTGCCGTGGTGGGTGGCTTGACCGCAACCGCGACGGTTTGACTCTGCTTTTCCTTCAACCGGATACTTGAAAAATACTTGTCCTCATAGGACGGTTTAAAATTGATCTCCCAACCTTCGGGACCCTGAGCTGATAAATCAAAAACCGCTTCTTTATCCAACTGGCTTTCCACTTCCATCGAGAATTCGAACTTGGCATCTGACGGACCCCTCAATACGGGATAGGAAGTGGTCAATTTCACCCCCTTCGCTTCCTTGGCCTCCTTCCCTTTCTCTTTCACGACGACCGTGATCGCCTGGGCCATCTTGAACCGGCCGTCAGGTGTTTCTCCCGTAATTTCAAACTTATATTCTCCGGGTTTCACATTCTTGTCCGGCTCTGCCTCAAACGTGACGGTCTTATCCTTTCCCGATGGCACGTGAATCCCTTTCACCTCAAAACGATACGTCTTGAGCTTGGCCTTCCAATCCTTCGGCTGTGAGGCAATCCGTAAGTTCACATATTCCTCGGAGCGTCCCTTGTTATAAAAAATGATATCCATGCTCACATTCTCACCTACCGTGACCTCTACCCCTGGGTATTCGGCTGCCATTTCCACCAATCTTTCCGGCCTCTTTTCGGACTCCTCTTTCTTCTCCTGGCCAAGGATAAAGGATGGAAGGCCTAAAGATAGGACCAACACAGTCAACAGGATGAAAAATACTGCCCCACTCCGATTCACTCGACTCATATGCCCACCTCCTGAAGATATCCCTATAGAATTTATTATAGGCCTGCGGGACCAGAACAAATTTTGTGCGTATAATTTAATCTCCGCTGACCCAATTGTCAAGTCAACGACTTCAACATCTTCTCTACAGACTTCAATCCCGTCCCCGTCAGGGTGGAGACGATCATCTCTTTTTTCTTCTTTCGATTGAGGTACTTTTTCAATCCGGCAATCGTGGCAGCAGAAGTGGGCTCGATGAAGTGCCCTCTCCGGCTCATCTCTTTCATGGCGGTTCCGATCTCATTTTCGGTTACAGCCAGAACCTCTCCGCCTGTCTCCCGGATTGCCCTCAATATCTGCGTTCCCCTCACAGGATTTGCAATGGCGATCCCCTCTGCCAAGGTCTCTTTTTTCTCAATGGGGAAATTCTCTGTCCAGCCTCTTACAAAGGCCTGAAAAAGAGGGGCGCATGCAGCAGACTGGACCCCCACAATCTTGGGAATCCCTCTCACCATCCCTGCGTCCTTCAGTTCTTTGAAACCGATAGAAGCGCCCAAGAGAAGGGTCCCGTGTCCGACCGGCAGCACAAGGACATCCGGTGATTTCCAACCGATCTGTTCCCAAACCTCGAAAGCAAAGGTCTTTGTCCCGTGAAGAAAAAATGGATTCCAGCAGTGACTCGCATAATAAATTTTGGATGCGGCTTCCATGGCCGATTCCGCTGTCTTTTCCCTTGAACCTTTCACCCTCCTCAGGGCCGCTCCATAAGCTTGGATCTGAATCAACTTTCCCGGGGAGGTAGTCTCCGGGACGTAGATCTCACAGCCGATCCCTGCCCTACCGCAGTAAGCCGCGATCGCTGAACCCGCATTCCCTGAAGAATCTTCAAGGATCCTTCGGATCCCCAATTCCTTCATCTTGCTGACCAGAACCGTTGCTCCCCGGTCCTTGTAGGATCCGGTCGGGAAGAGATAGTCGATTTTTAAAAATACCCGCTGGCCATTGAAATCCATCTCTTCCAGGGGCGTGAACCCTTCACCCATGGAGAGGATCGGTCCCTCCTGAAGAATCGGGATGGCCTCCCGATACCTCCACAGGCTGGGGTCTCTTTTCACAATTTTTTGGATAGGAAATTTTGATTCGAACTCGAGATCAAGGGCGGATCCGCAATCGCATCGCCATCGATTTCGATCAACGGGATAAAATCGCCGGCATTCGGGACAGAAAAATCGGTTCATGAATGAAACTCACATGAGACCAGCCAGAAGTTCATAGTTTTATCGTCGGATAGTCATACCATTCAACGACTATGAGGCGAACGACTACAGGACGAAGTGACTATTTGATCAGCGGGAACATGACCCGAAATATTGTCCGCCCCCCTTCGGCCGCGATCTCCATCTTCCCTCGCATCCGTTTGACCAACCGGGTGGTGATATGAAGTCCCCTTCCCCTCCCTTCACCGAGGAGATATTGATCCTTATTCTCCTCACGTATCTGACCGGTATTGGCGATCTCGGCCACGGCCCAGGAGTCCTTTTGATAAGACCGGACCGAGAGTTCTCCCCCCTCTTCAGGAATAGCATTGGAGGCATTGTTGAGGAGATTATCCAAAACCCTCTCGATATGAAGAGGAAAGCACCAAATCCGCAAAGAAGGCTCTAAATCCCCACAGACCAAACAGATATTTTCTCGCTTTAATTCCTTGATCGTTTCTTCATTGATCAAAAACCGTTTCTTCAATTTTTCTGTCAGGTCGACGGTCTCTTCCTTCCCTTCTCCGTGGAGCGTCAGGGCTAATTCCTGGATACGGGAAGTCTCCTTCAGGATGATCTCCAAGGCCTGATCCACCTTCTCTTTCTTCAGAGAATAATCTCCATCGTCCATGATCTTCTTGATCCGCTTGGCAAACCCGGCAGCAGCGATGGCCGGATTCTTGAAATCGTGGAGGATATCGTCCATCTTCTCCAGCCTCAACCCCTTCATCAGTTCCTTGCCGAAAAAGGTGAAGACCTCGATCTGCTCGTCCGTAAATCGTCGATGGAGGGCTTGGGCATCGAAAGCTAGGAAATAGTTGACGACCTCACTCACCTTCAGCGGGATGTAGAGAACGGAATGGATTTGTTGTGTCTCAAGAAATCGTTTCAGGTCGGGAGGAAGAAGCCGGCTCTGTCGGGGATTATCAATCAAGATATAGCCGGGATAGACCTTCTCGTTATCAAACTCACCAAAAGGCCCCCTCTGGTTCACAACCGCATCGATGTAAGGTTCCTTTATGGAAAAGACCTTGCCAATTCCATGCTCCATTTCCGGATATCCAGCCTCCAAGACGACATGCTCTCGGTCTTCCATTACGGAAAAGAGGGCGCACCGCTGAACCCGCATAATATCCACTAATTCCGGGATGACCAAATTGAAGACGTCCTTCATCTTGATCCCTTCCCGCCTTCCCAGCTTCAAAAAGATCTGCTCTACAATCTTATCTTTGGTCACATTCAGCTTGTGGAGGTCCTGGATCCGTCTTCGGGCAATGACATAACTCACCCTTCTTGAAAAGGTCTCCGCGATCTTTGCTTCCAAGGGTGTGAAGCTTTTGTCTTTTTCCTTATAATAGATTTGGAGGACTCCTCGGGTATCGATATCTTTCAGTGAAAACCGGGGAATATGGATTGGAACGGCCATCATGGAGCAGATCCCCTGTTTTTCAACCTTCTCTTTATTCTTATACTTGTCCTCGTTCAAGAGATTGGGTACGAAATAACTCTGGTGCGTCTTGACCACCTCGCCAGCGATCGTATCTTCAAAGGGGATCACCTCCTCCCGATCCATATCCATACCCGGGTAGGAACCAAAGGAGATCAATTCGCCCTTTTCAGGGTCGTATATCCTTATGCTGACGGCTTCGGCACCGAGAAATTCTACAATGTTTCTCGCTACACTCTCCAGGATCTCTCTTTCCGGAAGCGAGGAACTGATCTCAAGGATGCTTTCGATCTGGTTGATCAAACGGTCCACGTATTGGTAGAGCACTTCCTCCCCGATCAGGTCCACAACTGTGGCCACCTCTTCAGCGGGAAGGTCACAATTCTTTTCCTTCAGGCCAACCCTGACGGATTCTACAAGTTTTTGATCGATCTTAAAATGGCTCATGGCATTTGGGATTCAAAAGAGGACCAGGATGGACAAAATCAATTATAAACCTTTCCCCGGAGGTGTCAACTCATAATCCCCCCTCGCCCCCCTTTAGAGAAGGGGGGGGTTATAATCTCAGAGAAATGTGAAAGCTTAAAAGCAAGGGGACTCTTCGAACTTCTTGATCAGGATGGCACTGTTGACGCCCCCAAACCCTGCTGAGATCGAAAGACAAACGTTTACGTCTTTCTCCCTCGCCTCATTGGGGACATAATCCAAGTCACATTCTGGATCGGGAAACTCATAGTTGATCGTGGGATGGATGATCCCTTTCTCGATGGCCAAAAGGACGGCAATCGCCTCCACCCCCCCTGCGGCCCCCATCAGATGGCCGGTGATCGACTTTGTGGAACTCACGGGGATCCGATAAGCTTGTTTCCCGAAGACGTCCTTGATCACCTTTGTCTCCACCTTATCATTGAGCTCTGTGGACGTGCCATGGGGGTTAATATAATCGATCTCTTCCGGATGAACATCTCCCATTTGAAGGGCATCTCTGATCGCCTGAGACAAGGCCTTTCCGTTCGGATCGGGCTCCGTGATATGAAAGGCATCCGCAGTCATTCCAAATCCAACCACTTCTCCGTAGATATGGGCGCCCCTCTGTTTCGCATGCCCCAACTCTTCAAAGACCAATATCCCCGATCCTTCACCCATCACAAACCCATCTCTCTCTCGATCGAAGGGGCGACAGGCTTTCTGGGGTTCCTGATTTCGTGCGGACATCGCTCTCATCACATCAAAACCCGCAAAGACAAGAGGGGTGATACAGGCATCTGTTCCTCCGGTGACCATCAGATCATTCCTCTCGCTCTGGATCTGAAGAAAGCTATTGATCATCGCATGGGTGGCTGAGGCACAGGCGGTCGATACGGAGTACGTGCTCCCCCTCAGCGAGAAACATTGGGCCACATGTGACGTAATCGCACTCAAATAGACATTCGGAAGGCCAAAGGGAGAAAGTCCTCTGAGCCCTCTTGATAGGAACCTTTCGTGGTAATGCTCCAACAACTCCATCGCCTCCGAACCGATCCCCAGAACGGCCCCCGCCTTAAAAGAATCTATTCCCTCCGGTTGGTACTGTCCTCCTTGCTCCGGGCGGCCTCCTTTATCCACTTCATTTCTTCTGAGCTCGATCCCGGCATCCTTCAGGGCAAGCCATGAAGCAGCGACAGCAAACTGAGATGTTCTTCCGAAATACTTCGCATGCTTCGTACGATCAATGTATTGAAAAAGATCAAACCCCTCAATGGGAGCAGCAATCTGACATCGGTATTGACTCATGTCTTTATTGGGGAAGGTAATGCGCTGGAAAGAAGATCGGCCTTGGATCAGACTCTCCCAATAAGCCTCTTTCCCCCTTCCCACCGGTGTAACCGGGCCGACTCCTGTAATCACTACGCGTCTCTTGAAATGGCTCACAGCTCCCCCTTAAATCATTGTCCTGCTATTCTGATCCATTGCTTCCATCTTTGTCAAGCAATTCTTAACATAAGGCAGCGCACCCCGTTCGAATAGCCCTTCGCAATCAGAGGATTGACAACCCGTTGATTTAGAAATATAAATCTTCATTAAAGGATAACTCCTTCGAATCTCTTCGGGAATGGTGGCCAAAATGCATTTTCACCGGAGCCGGAATTGGATCTTCCCCCTCTTGTTCTTCCTCCTCCTTCCATCTGCCTGTGTGTACAGCAAAAAGATGACCGTCGGCACGACAGCCCTCCTACTGGAAGAGGTGGCAAAATCTTCCTATCGGCAATCTGACTTGAAAATAATCCGTGAAGGGATGCCGGCCTACCTGATGTTGATGGATGGCATGATCGAAGCATGGCCCGACAATGAACAACTCCTGATTTCCGCTGCACAGGGCTATGCTTCCTTTGCTTCCATGTTTGTGGAGGATCAAGACAAGGAATATGCCAAGCTGCTCTTCGGAAAAGGAAAAGATTACGCCCTGAGATCCCTGGAGAGGAGAGGACTGAAAGACCCTCTTCAGACCCCCTTTGACGATTTCAAAGAAAGATTGAGAGGGTTTGGGAAAAGGGACGTTCCCTACCTTTTCTGGGGGGCTACCTGCTGGGTCAATTGGATCCGGCTCAATCTGGATTCCATGGAGGCTTTGGCTGAACTTCCCAGAGTGGAATGGATGATGCAGAGGGTTCTCGAGATCGACGAAGGATTCTACTACGGCGGTCCCCATCTCTTTATGGGCATCTGGTTTTCCTCCAGGCCAAAAGCGTTGGGCGGAGATCTCAAAAAGGCCCAGGGGCATTTCTTGAAGGCCGTCGAGTTCGGAAAGGAAAAATTCTTGATGACCTCTGTCTATTACGCAAATTTCTATGCCCGTCAAGCCTTGGACAAAGATCTCTTCACTTCAACGCTTCAAAAAGTTTTGGAGACTCCTTCAGATATTTCACCCGACCTCACCCTCCTGAACACCGTGGCCAAAAAGAAGGCAGTAGAACTGCTGAGTCACGTGGAGGAATATTTTGAATAGGAGAGTTCATATGGATTGGCGTAAGGGGACCCTGTTCTTAGGGATGATTCTATTGACTCCTTTCTTCATCAGGCCAATCGTCCATGGCGCGGAAAAGGGGGTCACCATTAAAATGGCGACATTAGCTCCCGAGGGAAGCTCTTGGACGAGGGCCTTCAACGTCTTGAACACAGAAGTGATGAAGAAGACAGAAAACAGAGTCCGGTTCAAGATCTATCCCGGCGGGGTCTTGGGCGACGAGCTGGATATGCTTCGAAAGCTTAAGATTGGCCAGATCCAAGGGGCCGCTCTCACTTCGGCGGGACTCTCCACCCTCTTCGGTGACATTGATGTATTGCAGATTCCCTTCTTTTTCCAAAAATACGAAGAGGTCGACTTCATCTTAAAAAAAATGGACTCTTCCTTCCGGAAGGGTTTCGAAGACGACGGATATACCCTTCTGGGCTGGTCTGAAGCCGGATTCGTCTATCTGATGTCTACTGTCCCGATCGCCAGTGTGGCCGATTTCAGAAGGGCAAAGGTGTGGATATGGGAAGAATCGCCCATGTCCAAAGCCATCTTGGACGAAATCGGTGTAAAGGCCATCCCCCTGACCGTTCCAGATGTCCTGGTGGGGCTCCAAACCGGGTTGGTGGAAGTGGTTTATGCACCACCTTCGTATGCCATCTCCCTTCAATGGTTTACGAGGATAAGATATATGAACGATGCTCCTCTGCTCTATCTGGCCGGTGGGGTTTTGGTCAAGAAAGAGGTCTTCAGACAAATATCCCGCCAGGATCAAAGCCTCATCCTGAACAGTTTTCAGGACCACCTGGAGCGATCGAAAATCACCACCCGAAATGAAAATCAGGAAGCCATGAAGGTGATGACCAAGCAAGGCGTAAAGCTCGTCACTTCCTCAAAAGATCAGATTGATGAATTCAAGAGGCTCTCCAATAAAGCCATCAGCCGTATCAGCAGTGAATCCTTCTCCCAAAGGGTCTTTGATGAGGTGAGATCCCTCTTGGAAGGCTATCGAAAGGGAGAAAAGTGATGGATTGGTGGGAGCGCGCGGACGGAGTGATTGAGCGAATGGAGCAAATTCTCCTCGTCGTCCTCCTGAGTTCCATGATCCTCATCGCCTTCCTTCAGATCATGCTTCGAAATCTCTTTTCCACCGGTTTATCCTGGGGAGACCCTTTGGTCCGGAATCTGGTTCTATGGGTCGGTTTCATCGGCGCCACTCTTGCCACAAGAGAAGGAAAGCATATCAACATTGATCTGATTTCAATATGGTTGCCCCCTAAGAAAAAACATTTCGTCAGCTTTTTCACCGATCTATTTTCCTTTACGATCTGTCTCCTTCTGACCTATGCTGCGCTGAAATTTATTAAGAATGAGACGGAAATGGGAAACATCACCTTTCTAAACATCCCTGTCTGGATTCCGGGGATGATTCTGCCGATCACTTTCGGTCTCATGACCTTTCGGTTTGGTCTTCGTTTTCTTAAGAATCTTTTCTCGATGGGAACGGATGCCCCCTTTCGTGACAGGGAGAGAACGCCATGACTCTCCTTCTGATCGCCATCATCTTCCTCCTGATGCTCCTGGGCGCGCCCCTTTTCGCGGTCTTTTCCGGCCTGACTCTTTTTCTCTTATTCTTCGGACAAATCGATTCCTCTGCCATGATCATTGAAATGCATCGCATTGCCACCACCCCCATCTTTGTTGCCATCCCTCTCTTTACCTTCGCCGGATACCTTCTCTCGGAAAGCAAGGCGCCCAGAAGGTTGATCGGACTGACCAATGCCATTTTCGGCTGGTTGCCTGGGGGGTTATCGATCATCGCCCTCACCACCTGTGCCGCTTTTACAGCCCTGACAGGAGCCACGGGTCTGACGATCATTGCCCTGGGAGGCATTCTCTATCCGGCCTTGATCCAGGGGAAATATCCGGAAAAGTTTTCCCTTGGACTGGTGACCAATTCCGGGACATTGGGTCTTCTTTTTCCGCCAAGCCTTCCCATCATCATTTATGCGATTGTATCGAGGCTGCAGGTGAATCAACTTTTTCTGGCGGGGATCCTTCCCGGCATTCTGATGCTGGTCCTCCTCTCCATCATCAGCATTCGGAAAGCGGTTGCTTCAGGGGTTCCTCGAATCCGGTTCGATGGGACTCAGATGCTCAAGGCCATTCGGGAAACGGCCTGGGAACTCCCTCTTCCCATCGTTGTACTGGGTGGTATCTACAGCGGCTACTTTGCGATCAGTGAAGCGGCAACCATTACCGTCGTCTATATCTTCCTGGTCGAAGTGGTTATCTATCGAGATATCCGTTGGAGGGAATTACCCCAAGTCATTCGAAAAAGTATGGTCCTGGTAGGGGGGATTTTGATCATCCTCGGCTCTGCCCTGGGCTTCACCAACTATTTGATCGATGCAGAAGTTCCCGGGAGGTTGTTCCATTTCTTCAAGGTATATATCGACAGCCCCCTCGTTTTTCTGGTCGTCCTGAATATCTTCCTCTTGATTGTGGGCTGCCTGATGGACATCTTTTCTGCCCTCATCGTTGTCGTTCCTCTGATCACACCGATCGCCGCTGCCTATGGAATTCACCCGGTCCACCTCGGCATCATCTTCCTGACCAATCTTCAGATCGGGGCTTCCACCCCTCCGGTCGGAATGAACCTCTTCATCTCCAGCCTTCGCTTTGAAAAACCCGTGCTGACAATCATTTCGGCCTCGGTTCCCTTCATTGCCATTCTTCTTTTCACTCTGCTGATCGTCACCTATGTCCCATGGCTAAGCCTGGCGCTTCTGAAATAAGAGTCCAAATTAAATAGGTGAAAAGCTGAAGGCTGAAGGCTCAAAGCTCAAAGGATCTTGCTTTCAGCTTTGAACTTTGAGCTTAGACCTCCATACGTATATTACTCTCCTACGTATATTACTCTTCTAGGAAAGAAAGGATCGCCTGATTGACTTCTTCAGGGGTCTCCCACATGGGGATGTGGCCACTTCTCTTTATGATCTGGAATTCGGAACCGCTGATGGCTTGATGAAGGGTCTCTCCCACGGATGGAGGGAAGATCAGATCTCTTCCTCCCCATAGGAGAAGCGTAGGCTGGTGAATCCGGGCTAAATATTCTTTCAGCTTCGGAGCCTCTTTCGCGTTCTTAAAGGTGGAGTAAAGGACCCAGGTGGTCCCTTGTATCCTGGAAAGCTGGTATTGCCGATTCAATACCTCTGGGGTGATCAGTTTCATATCTGAAACACACTCCAGGAGGATCCACCGAACCGAATTCTTGCCCCGGCATGCCATGACCAGATACGGGAGGAGAGGGATATCCTTAATGGCGACCAATGTTCTAAAAGATTCGTTCCTGACTTGGTCGAGGACATCCGGTGGAGTGCAGTTGATCAGGATCAACCTCTCCACCCGCTCCGGAAAGAGGGCCGCCATTCCCCAGGCAATTCCTCCACCCATCGAATTTCCGATCAGGACGGCTTTCTCAATGCCAACTCCATCCATGAAATCTCTTAGGAAATGAAAATAAGCCTCTGGTGTATAGGGAACCTTTGGCCGATCCGAGAAACCATGGCCGATGAGATCCAAGGCATAGACCCGGTAGAATTGGGAGAGGATATCAATCTGCTTCTCCCACACCCACATTCCGGCACCATAGCCATGAATCAAAAGTAGAGGCTTTCCTTCTCCCTTGACGGTATAGAAAATGGTCTGCCCTTTAATCCGAACCGTCTGCGGAACAAGAGAAGGGTTCCACTCGATCCGGTTCGGTCGGACTAAGGGAATGCTGCACCCCCACAAGAACGGCATCAATAGGATGGAGACGATCCAGCGAAGATGAACCATCTTGGCCTTATCTCTCTTTTTCCTTCTTCTTCCTGAAAAGATTCTCCAACGACTTGAAGCCTTCTACCAACCCTTCGACCCCCTTTCCGGTCCCTTCGAGAATGGTCTTTCCCACCACCTTGATGGGAATTCCCAGGACCTCCGCAAAAGAGAGCGCCACCCGCGTCAAAAAGGCCTCGCGGAGATTGAACTCCGGATCGTCCACATTCCCCTTCACATGGAACCTGACCGGGATCCTATCTCCTCTATCCTTCAGCAGAGAAACAAGAGTTTTTGCAGGAATCCAGAAGACTGTTCCCTTCTCTTTGAAGCGAAGGTTTCTCAGGACGAGTCGGCCGGGAGCATCGATGACCCTCTTCTTCACAGCAATCTCGGCCTGCATATCGACGTAGCCTGTCTCGATCTCTGAAGAGACATTCTTCCGGTAATAGGGTTCTAAGGTCCTGATTTCGATCCCTTCGACGGCCAGGGAGGTTTCCATGTCTATCGTCTTTAAGTCGATCCATCCTTTCACGGAGAACCTGCCATCCTTCGTCTCCCCTTTCATCCTTCCGCTGAGCTCGATTCGAGAGCGGGTTGACACCAGGGGGTACTGAATTCCTTTGATCTCTAAATCGATATCTCTCAACTTGATCTTTGCCGGCGGCTCTCCCTCTTTCCCGTCTTCAAAATCAATCGATCCTCCCGTGATCCGAAACCGATCGATCTGGATAGGAACGGACTCCTCCTCCTTCTCCTTCTCTTTCTCCTTTCGGCCGTCTGTGACCTCCTTGACTTTTTCGGTCTTTTCCGTGATCCCCCAGAGGCCTATCCAGTTGCCCTCTCGGGACCTGTAATAATAGAAGGAAGGCCGTATCATCTCCCATTTTCGAATGCTTAGAGTCCCCTTGAAGAAAGAGGAGAGAGCGGGATAGACTTTCACTTCTTCGATCAGGAAGATCCTCCTTTTCAGGAGAGGGGCCTCGTATTGAACGCCATTGGCCGAAAGGTGGGTGGGTTTGATCTTGATCTTGCCAACGGTCAATCCGGGGCCGATCACCTGCTGAAGTCGGGCCTGAATGAATTTGACCGCATAGAAGGAGGCAAGCAGATAGCCTGCAACCAGGAGTACCGCAACGACTCCGGTAATCACAAACCACTTCTTCATGCCTCTATCTTTCCTCCCGGCCTCATTGCTCAAAGCTGAACGCTCAAAGCTCAAGCTAATTTCTTGGCTCAAAGCATCAAACTCACTGTTCAAAGTTTTCTAACTTTCACCTTTCAGCCTTCAACTTTCAGCTCGTCATTTCCTTTGAGCTTCTCCCATTTCTCATTTACGGCTTTACGATCAACGAGGGTTCCTTCACTTTCTTCTCGTAGGCCTCTTTCAAGAGTGTGAAAATGGACTTGATCACCAGCTGAAAGAGGAAAGGATTGGGCTGGAGCGGACTCGCCGGTTTTGCGAGATCGATCGCAGCGGCCAGAGAGATCTTCGCTTCCTCTTCCCGGCCCAATTTAAGGAAGATATAGGCCGTCTCTTCCAGCCTTTGTTGGTAGAGAGATCTTCTCTCGCCCGAGAAGAGATCGGACAAGGCCCTTTGATAGATCCCCTGGAAGCGGGTCTCTTTCTGGGACTGATTCAAAACGATCTTCGACTCCTCGGCCTCCCACACCTCGTCCGCATAGGGCCGTATCAGGTCATCCTCAATCCTCCAGGTGGAAAGGATATCGGCCTTAAGAAGCTCTCCTCCCCTGCGCAGCATCCGGTCTTCCTCTGTGACCTCGTCCTCCTGGAGGAAGGAATAGATCAGCGGTCTCTCGTAATCCTTCTTGATACCTTCGATCTCACTTTTTAAAGAGAGGTAATCCTGAGGGAGTGCCCTCTTCTTGTCGAGGGTTAATGGATGGGCTTTGTGGAAAAGGAATCCGACATAGGGAGGCTCCATTTCAACCAAGGGGAAAGGACTCCTTTGTTCGACCTCATTGAGGAAGGCCTTCAATCCCTTCCGGTTCATCTGCTCTCCCGAAAAATCGATCAACCCCTGCGTATCACTCACCACCCCTTGCATCACGGTCCATCCCCGGCCCAGATGAGGAATGGCCAATACCAGAAAGCGTTGCCCAAGGAGATCGAAACCACCGCCAAGGCCCTTCGGCGGCTCTGTCTGTAGCGGACGGAGAACTGAACTTTTCTTTTTCTCAGGGACTTCCTCTATCGAAAATCCCTTGCTCTTTAGGCGATAGAGGGACCGTTTGATGATTTTACGAACCTTCTTGTCCTGAGAGACCAGGAGCATTCGATGGAGGAGACCGGCAATCTTCACATGACGGATGCTTGATAGTAATCCAACCACTTGGAGATCGCTTTCCGGATCCCTCCCGAAAAAAGGAAGGTTCCTTTGCAGGATCTCTTCCTCTGATTTCTCACCTTGGAGATCCCTCTGGATCGCTTCCACAATTGTCTGAATGTCTTCCATCTCTCTACCTCTGCATCATGGATAGTATGAGCAATCCCCCCTCACCCCCTTTTGGCAAAGAGGGGATAGAGGGATGGATAGAATGAATCAAGGTCTGCTGGATTGTCAAGATCATGGTGATTGAGAGATTGACGAAGAGCGTATTGCGACACAAGCCTTCGAGCTTCTCCGAATCGAGATAACCTCCCCGATAGACTCGAACGAGGTTCCAAAGCATGAGCAGAAGAGGAATGCCGGAAAGGATGAGGAGCCAGAGCGGGGTATGGTCAACGATCCTCAGCACTTTGATGAAGGAAAAGGCAGCCAGCAACGAAACCCCGATGTAAAGATCGGCCATTCTCTCTTTTCCGAACCTGACGAGCAAGGTCCTTCTGCCGATGGTTCGATCCGCCTCTTCATCAGGAAACTCATTGATCAGGATCACATTGAATATGGAAAGGCTGACGGGAATGGAAAGCATCAAGATTTGATGGTTAAAAAAACCAGTCTGAAGATAGAATCCCGTTGCAATGGGCAACCACCCATAACAGAATCCAATCAGAATCTCTCCCACTCCATGGTACGACCATCGGAAAGGCTTGCCTGAATAAAAAAGACCCGAAAAGATACCAATTCCTCCCAAGAGAAGGGTCCAGGACCCGGTCTGATATCGAAGATAGATGTACAATCCGGTCATCGTCGCACCGATCAAACACCCATACCCGAAGAAGATCGGCACCCAAACAGGGAGAAGGCCTTCGACCAGGACCCTTGATCCGCCTGAAAATCGGTTAAAATCTTGATTGAGTCGGTCCCCTTCCAGATCGTTCCATTCCCCGAGAGAATAGGTCATCCACATAATAAGAATGACCGTCAATACCGAGAGCAAGTGTAGTCCAAGGGGACCTCTGTAACCCTTCTGCCACGCCAGCACGAATCCTAAGATCAAAGGAAGAATTCCCACAGAAAGAAATGGGCTTCTGGAGAGTCTCCACCATGACGATAGGTATGAACTTAATCGATTCAACCCCGCTCCTCTATTCCGTCCCAATCCGATCACCTGGGTTAAGGTCACCCATAGCTCTACAAATAGAACAAATCGTTCCAAAATTCAACCTTGCAATCACCAACCGGAGAAAAAGGTTTCAAACTGGAGCAAGGTCGGTTCAGAACATGGAAAAAAAAGAGGCGATGACCGCTGGGATCATCGCCTGTCAATGGGTGAAGGAGGCTGTGGAGGAGTTATGGGTTTATCTAAACCGATTTAATGCAACAGTCTTGTAATAAAATAAGCAATGAAGAAGGCATTGGTAAAGATCAGCGTCCATTCGGTTACTCTCTTGAAACTGATCTCAATCCTTCTTGTGCTTTCTGTCCCTGTGAGTGGCTGGATACCGTTCATCACTTCTCCTAATCCTCATATCTTTTCTTTACAACCTGAATGATGCCAAAACCCATGAACACCAGCACGAAGATCACGAATAAATTGACAACTGCTAAATCTTTTACCATTATGCTCACCCAGTGTTTACCCTCTGGTATGAATAAATGTGAGCAAGTCCTGTGCCAAAGACGAAGAGGAGTAAAATGAACTTGAAATTAAAGAGGAATCTTCGTTTTCGAATATCGGAAAAGGGATTCCAGGGGCCCTAAAAATGTCATACGGCTGTAAAAAATTTAGTTAGAGGGGGAATCTATGAGGAAAGAAGCCCCGCCTTGCCTGCCTCCGGTAGGCAGGTAGGCGGGGTCAAGGGGCACAATAAAAATGAGATTTCTTTGGCTCACATTCTGTTCGCCACTGCGTGTCCGGGAAGCCCCGCCTGCGGGCGGGGAGCTTCACTCCCGCGGCAAACAGGGATTTTGGTCATTAAGAAATTATTCGGGACTTGGAATTTCAGCCTCTGCTTGCTTTCGGCTACGGCGAGCTCGGTTATGGATAAATCCCTCTCAGTCTTGTGGCCTCAGCCACCCTTCCGATCCCGAGCACAAGGGCTGCTGTTCTCATGGGAATCTTCTTCGAAAGGGAGATCTCCAAAACCTCTTTGAAACTGCGTTGCATGATCCGGGTCAGCCGGTCCAACACCTCTTCTTCGCTCCAGATCAATTCCTGAAGGTTCTGAACCCATTCGAAATAGGAGACCGTCACACCCCCCGCATTGGCAAGAATATCTGGAACGATGAAGATTCCTTTATCATTCAAAATCTCGTCTGCTTCTGTGGTCGTCGGTCCGTTTGCCCCTTCCACAATGATTCTGGCTTTAATTCGTGAGGCGTTCTTCTCGGTGATCTGATTCTCAATGGCAGCCGGGACCAAAATATCGCAATCCAATTCTAACAACTCTTCGTTTCCGATCTCCCTCTCCTCCTTCTTCTCACAAACAAAGCACTGATACTGGGCCTTACGATCCAGGACGTTCTTCACATCGAGTCCCACATCACTGTAAATCCCACCTGCAGAACAACTCATGGCGATGACGTTTGCCCCGAGCCGTTGGAATTGTTCTGCTGCAATACCACCCACATTGCCACACCCTTGTATGGCCACCCTTGCTCCCTCAATACTCTTCTTCAGGTGTTTCAGGGCCTCAAGGGCCGTGATCACTACCCCTCTTCCTGTGGCCTCAAACCTTCCCAGAGATCCCCCCAATTCAACCGGTTTGCCGGTGACCACACCCGGGACAGAATAACCTCTCAATATACTGTAAGTATCCATGATCCAAGACATCACCTGAGGATTGGTATAGACATCTGGAGCAGGAATATCCTGTTCAGGGCCCAGCATGCTTGAGATCTCCCATGTGAACCGCCGTGTCAAACGCTCGATCTCGTGAAGGGACATCTCCTTGGGGCTGCATTGAACCCCTCCCTTGGCTCCCCCAAAAGGAATATTGACCACTGCCGACTTCCAGGTCATCCACATGGCCAATGCCCGTACTTCGTCGAGATCCACATCAGGATGATATCGGATGCCTCCTTTGGCCGGTCCTCTCGCAACATCATGTTGAACCCGATATCCCGTGAAGATTCTAACCGTCCCGTCATCCATCTTCACAGGAAAGTGGACAGTCAATTCCCTTTTCGTGTATTTCATCTTCTCGACCAACCCGGGATCGATGTTTAAGTGTTTTGAGGCGATATCAACCTGTTTCCTGGCCACCTCGTAGGAATTGATCTTCTTATCTTTTTCTCCCATGGAAAAGCCTCCCTATGCTTATTTTTCAATCTTCTTCCCTTTATTTTTTCTACCTCTTCTCCTCCCTTTTTACAAGGAAAAAATTTAGGTCTTCAGATATTGACCCGGAAACTTTCGTCGAATTGTTCGTCAAGAATGTCGAAGAGGTTTATTCATTGAAATCTAAAGATAAAACTTCTTCCCGCCGAGGAGGACCGACAAATCTTTCCTTTTCGGTCCCGGAAGAAATGGAGGCCATTCAAGCCGTTGATAGGAGCTAACCTTCTGATAATTCATTAGAATCTAATCTATTGATTCGATTGGCATACCCTTTGCTCTTCAAAAAGTAAAACTTAATTTAAAAAAGAAAGGAGGTGAGATCGATGAAAAAGGCTATCATTGCATTGGGTTTAGTCGGTGTGATTCTTTTTGGGATCACCTATGCTTATGCAAGGGGACCAGGCTTTGGCCGCGGAGAAATGGGGCAATATTGCCAAGGCCCCTGGGGCTCTGGAAAAGAATTCTCTCTGACTCCTGAACAGCTCAGTAAGCTTAACGAATTGCGCCAGAAGTTAAATGAAGAGACAGCCCAATTAAGAGGAAATATCCTTACCAAGAGGCTCGAGCTTCAATCCCTCTGGACGAACCCCAAAGCTGATCCTAAAGCCATTCTGGAAAAGGAAAAAGAGTTAAGAGATCTTCAAAACCAGATGAAGGATAAGATGCTTCAACTGAGACTGGAGGCTCGAAAAATTCTGACACCCGAGCAGATTTCCAAGTTTGGCCAAGGTCGGATGATGAATCCTGGTTTTGGACCAGGTCGGATGAGGGGCCATCGTTACGGGATGACCCATGGCTATGGAATGGGGCCGGGGTTTGGTCAGGACTGCTGGAAAGGTAGTCCGAGGGGCCGCTGATGGTGCCATTGTTGAAGAAGGTGAAAAGAACTTATCCGAAGAGGAAAGAGAAGGGAGACGGAGGAGATCTTCCCTTCTCTTCTCTTTCCTACACATTTTGAGAAAGCCCTGTCTCTTTCCTAAAGATTCAACCGACCTTCAAAGACAAAAGAAAGGGAAATTAAAATGAGCATGCGATATAAGAGGTCGTTGAGGTTGATCATTCCTTTCATGATCCTCTTGATCGGGGGAATCTTCCTTTTCGGAGCAATCGACCAGAAGGGGGCGAACGGGAAATACAGGACGGTGAGGGTTGAGCGGGGGGCGATCAT
>JBHGBJ010000041.1:0-35281 GCA_041947025.1 Thermodesulfobacteriota bacterium | reverse complement strand
ATTTGAACCCGCGACTTCAACCTTGGCAAGGTTGCACTCTACCGCTGAGTTATTCCCGCATTCTTCAATGGTTTAAAGTTACAAGATTCAAGTGTTGATGTCAATAGTTAAAGAAAAGATGAGGAGATAAGGGAATAGGGAGATAAGGAGATAGAAAGAACTCAGACAATGACGGTCTTCAAGAAGTTCTTGAAGTAATCGACTCCGGAGATGACGGCCAGCCCCATGGCAATCCACAGGAGACCCATGCCTACGTCGTAAAGCTGGATTGAGAGATAGCTGCCGTTGAGGATGAGAAAAGAGATGGAGGCCACTTCGAAGACCGTCTTATACTTCCCCCAGGTGCTGGCAGCGATGACCATGCCCTGAGAAAGGGCAATCCCCCGCAAGCCTGTCACCGAGATCTCCCTTCCGATGATCACAATCACCATCCATGTAGGGATTCCCCTTGCCGTGATCAGAGCAATCAGGGCTGCAACAATGAGGAGCTTGTCCGCGAGGGGGTCCAAAAATTTTCCGAGCGTCGTCACCATTCCGCGGCGCCGGGCAAGATATCCATCCAAAGTATCGGTCACTGCCACCAAGAGAAAGAAGAGTGCGGTAATGAGCCGATAAACCGGTCCCGGATAAAAAAGAAGGATCAGAATAATGGGAATGGCGACAACTCGAATGATCGTCAATCCGTTCGGAAGGGTCAAAATCTGCTGGCGGTTGAGTTTTTCCATAAGAGGTCTCTTCTCATGTCTTCATATAGCATAATGAAATCGTAAATTTCAAACAAATCTTCTTAGGGCTTCGGATAGGAAAGACATACACGGGACTGGGGGAAAGGATCGACGGAAGACCTACCGATTGTAGGCCTGATAATAATTCAATACCTTCCGCACGTAGTCAATGGTTTCCCGGTAAGGGGGAACTGAACGCAGCTCTGAGACAAGGTTTTCGCCTGCATTATAGGCGGCCAATGAAAGCCGAAGGTCGTTATGGAAAAGGGAAAGGAGGTGCTTGAAATAACGGACGCCACCTTCAACATTTTCCTTCGGATTAAAGACATTGGAAACATTCATCCTGAGAGCGGTCTCCGGCATCAGTTGCATCAATCCCTTTGCCCCTTTTCTCGAAACAGCGAATGGATTAAAGTCTGACTCCGTCCGAATCATCGCCTTGATCAAAGCAAAATCGACCTGATATTTTTTGGAGCACTCGTAAATCAACGAGTCATAATGGCTCGGATCTTTCTTCTTGGGAAGGGAAAGGGGTTGGGTCTCGGTCCCAACATCTTCTTTGCTCTCCCGGACATAGAGTTTGAACTTGGAATCCATTGGACAATTGGTGAAATGGACCACTCCCCTTTCGTCCACATAACGATAGATCCCTGCTGCGGACAGCCTTGGCAGACACAACAAGCACAAAGAGAAGAATATCACTGTAAGATATCTCATTCGAACGGAACCCTCATCTTGAGCCCGCTTGCCGTTTCGGCGGGATAAAAATTGCCAACAAAAATACCATAACTTGTCACTCCTGTCCACAAAATCGTGGAAATGGGAGTTTGTCCAAACCAGATACCCTTTGAAATTAAAGGGATTTTTGAGATTTTAGACAAAAACCTGGATAATAACTAATGCAATCTTTATGCCGCGCCTCTTCCCCCGGAAGGGAGGCGAATAGGACCTCATGCGGGATAGGGCTTCTTTCAGTAGCCCGGAACAGGATCGCTACCTCCACCCAATACTCTATAGAGCGTGACCTGATTGGTGAGTCGGGCAAGGCGAAGAAATACCAGCCCCTGCTGGGCTTCATAGAGGGAGCGCTGTGCATCCAGCACGCTGAGGTAGCTATCAATCCCCTTCGTATAGCGGATGGACGAGAGGCGATAGGTCTGGCTGGCGGCATCGACCAGAGACTCCTGTGCAGAAAGTTGGTCCTCAATCGTCCCTTTTTGGGCCAGGGCGTCGGCCACCTCTTTGAAAGCCGACTGAATCGCCCTCTCGTACTGGGCGAGGATGATCTCTCTCTCTGCTCTACTTGCGTCTAATGCCGACCAGGTCCTTGCATCAAAAATCGGCATGATCACCTGACCTGTAAAGCTCCATGTACCGGAACCGGATTTAAAGAGCCCGGAGAGCTCGTCGCTTGCCGTCCCAAGCAGAGTGGTCAGAGAAATCCGGGGAAAGAAAGCGGCCCGGGCAGCACCGATGTTGGCGTTGGCTCCTCTCAAACGATGCTCCGCAGCAAGGACATCAGGACGGCGAAGGAGCACCTCCGAGGGTGTCCCATGAGAAATCTCTTTCAGAGGGCTGACAGAGTGAAGGTCCTGAGACAAGAGTTCCCTCGGCACCGGAGAACCCGCAAGAAGGTTCAGACCATTCTCATCCTGTGCCGTGAGTCTCGTGTAGAGGGCGATATCCACCCGTGCGGCATCTACTCTCGTTTGAGCCTGACGGAGATCCAGCTCAGAAGAGACTCCCAGTTCATAACGCCGCCTGATCAGATCGTAGAATGCCTGCTGGGTTTCCAGGGTGGACTGGGCGAGTTTCAAATTCTCCTGATCGGCAGCAAAGGTCAGGTAGGCATTGGCAACCGTAGAGACCAGCAGAATCTGTGCGCTACGCCGGGCCTGCTCCGTAGCAAGATACTCCTCCAGCGCCTGGTCCTTAAAACTTCGGATACGGCCGAAGAAGTCGATCTCCCAGGAAAGGATGCCCAAATCGACACTGTATTCCTCGTAGGTCCTTGACTTCCCGGCACTCGAGAGATCGGAAGAAATGCGCTGTTTGCCTCCGCTACCCACCACGTTGAGGGTCGGCAATAACTCTGCACGCTGGATGCCATAAATCGCCCGTGCCCTTTCGACGTTCAGGCCGGCGATTCGTAAGTCACGGTTGCTCCTTAAGGCCATGTCGATGACCTTTTGAAGCCGCTCGTCGGCAAAGAAATCCTGCCACTTCAGTTCGTCCGCTGCCGGAGCGCCAGGTGCAGACTTGGTTTCCTGGTAGGCAGGACCAACCGGCCAGGAGGCCGGAACCGGAGCTTCAGGCCTCGTGTACTTCGGGGCGAGCGTGCAACCGCTGAGGCAAACCGCCAATCCCAGGATCAGTAACGTTCCGCTTTTCATCTCAATGCACCTCCCCCCTGGACATTCTTCGGTTCAGGATGCCGACCCGGTGTTTGAGCCGATCCTTTCCCCTTGAACATACGGGAGACAAGGACAAAGAAAAGGGGGATAAAGATGAGGTCGATGAAGGTGGCGGAAAGCATCCCGCCGGTCACAGCAGTTCCGATGGCATTCATCGCGCCCGCACCCGCGCCGGTGGTGATGGCGAGCGGCAGGACACCGAAGAAGAAGGCGAGCGAAGTCATGATGACCGGCCGAAGCCGTATCCTGGCCGCCCCCAGAGTCGCATCGATCAATCCGGCTCCATGGGCCAAACGTTCCCTTGCAAACTGAATGATCAGGATGGCGTTCTTCGTCGTAAGACCGAGCGTGGTGAGGAATCCAATCTGGAAGTAGACATCATTGTGAAGGCCCCGTGACCAGGTAGCGAGTGCTGCACCGAACAAGCCGAGCGGTAACATCAGCAGATTGGCAATAGGGATGGACCAACTCTCATACAGGGCCGCCACGCATAGGAAGATCACGAGAGCAGAAAACGCGTACAGGATGGGCGCCTGGGAATGGGCCATTCGCTCCTGATAGGAAACCCCTGTCCACTCGTAGCCGACCCCCATGGTCAATTTCGAAATCATCTCTTCCATCGCCGTCATTGCCTCGCCGGAACTTCTCCCCGGTACAGACTCTCCCTGGATATTCATGGAAGGAAAACCGTTGTAACGCTCCAGCCTTGGAGAACCAAACGACCAGTGGCCAGAGGCAAAAGAGGAGAAAGGAACCATTTTCCCTTCCCGATTACGCACATAGAGCTTCTCCAGATCTTTGGGAAGCATCCGGTTGGGTGCATCTGCCTGAACGAAAACACGTTTGACCCGACCGCCCTGAATGAAGTTATTGATGTAGGAGCTGCCAAAGGCCGCCGAGATGGTGGTTTGAATGGAAGTGATGGGAATCCCCAGGGCTCCTGCCTTTTCCCAATCCACATCGATCCGATATTCGGACGCATCTTCCATGCCGTTGGGCCGTACTCCGGTCAGCCTCGGGTCCCGCATCGCCATACCAAGAAGCTGATTTCGGGCCGCCATCAAGGCTTCGTGGCCGAGTCCCCCGCGGTCGAGCAACTGTAAATCGAATCCTCTGGCAGTTCCCAATTCAATGACAGACGGCGGAGGGAAGACATACACGCTGGCCTTTCTGATTCTCGAAAGTGCCACCATCGCTCGTTGTGAAATAGGTCTTACCCGCAAATCGGATCGGTTGCGGAGCTTCCAATCCTTGAGCATAATGAAGACCAGGCCGTTACTCTGCGCCCTTCCCGAAAAACCGATTCCAGAAATCGTCATACACGATTCCACCGCCTTTTTCTCATTCTCCAGAAAATAATCCTGGACTTCGTTCAGTACCTCCTGGGTCTGCTCAAGGGTAGAACCGATGGGCATCATCACCTGAGAGAGCAGAATGCCTTGATCCTCATCGGGCAGATAGGCCGTGGGCATACGAAAGAAGAGGAACCCCACAGCCGCCACGACCAAAAGGTAAACAAGGATATAGCGCAATTTTCTTGAAAAGGAGTGTTCGACCAGCCTGACATACAGGTCTCTCGTCCGGAAGAAATTGCGGTTAAATAATCTGAAAAAAGGCCTTAGAAAGAAGACCGCATTTTCCGACGTATCATGGCCGGCCGGCACGGGCTTAAGGAGAGAAGCGCAGAGAACAGGGGTTAAAATCAGAGCGACCAGGACGGATAAGAGCATGGCCGAGATAATGGTCACGGAAAACTGGCGGTAGATGACCCCTGTGGAGCCCCCAAAAAATATCATGGGCCCGAACACTGCCGAGAGCACCAGTCCGATCCCGATCAGGGCGGATGTGATCTGGTCCATGGACTTCCGGGTCGCCTCTCTGGGCGAAAGCCCCTCTTCGCTCATAATCCGCTCGACATTCTCCACCACCACAATGGCATCGTCTACAAGAAGACCGATAGCCAGGACCATAGCGAACATGGTGAGCATGTTGATGGAGAAACCGAAAAGTCCAAGTACTGCAAACGTTCCTAGAAGCACCACCGGCACGGCGATGGTCGGAATCAGGGTGGCACGGATATTTCCAAGAAACAGATACATGACCAAAAAGACCAAGAGGATCGCTTCCAGGAGGGTTTTGACCACCTCATCGATGGCCACCCGCACAAAGGGTGTTGTATCGTAGGGATAGACGACCTTCATCCCCGGTGGGAAGTAACGGCTCATCTCCTCCAGCTTCTTTCTTACGGCATCGGCCGTATCCAGAGCGTTGGCACCGGAGGCCATGCGGATACCCAACCCGGCAGAAGGTTTTCCATTATAAAAAGCCTTAATATCATAGACTTCGGTCCCCAGTTCCGCCCATCCCACATCTTTGATCCTTACGATGGAGCCGTCAGGATTGATTCGAAGGGGGACGGAAGCAAATTCTTCGGGATTCTTGAGCAAGCTCTGGACGATGATGGAGGCGTTCAGGCGTTGACCTTTCACTGCGGGCAGCCCTCCAAACTGTCCGGCGGAGATCTCCACGTTGTAAGACCGAAGCGCAGCGATGACATCCTCCACGGTCAAGTGGTAATCGGTCAGCTTGTCGGGGTTCAGCCAGATACGCATCGCATACTGGGAGCCGAAATTTTCAACCTCCCCTACACCGGGCACTCTTGCCAGCACCTTCTCAAGGTTGGACTGAGCATAGTCCATCAAGTCGTTCCCATCCATGCTGCCATCCTCCGAGATCAGGCCCACGATCATCAGGTAGTTCCGGGTTGCCTTTCCCACCGTTATCCCTTGTCTTTGAACCGCCTCCGGGAGGCTCGCCATGGCGAGCTGAAGTTTGTTCTGGACCTTGGCCCAGGCGAGGTCGGGATCGGTCCCGGGGGAAAAGGTCAGTTCGATGCGGGAGCTTCCTGAGGAATCGCTCTGCGCCGACATATAAATCATCCGGTCAAGACCGGTCATCTTCTGCTCGATGATCTGCGTCACACTATTCTCCACGGTCTCAGCCGAGGCTCCCGGATAAAAACCCATAATATAAATCGATGGAGGAGCGATGGGGGGATACTGGGATATCGGGAGATTATAGATTGCGAGCCCGCCCACCGTCATGATGATAATGGCGATGACCCATGCGAAAACCGGACGATCCAGAAAGAATCTCGATAACATCACCAACCTCCGTCAATTCGATTTTTTTACCGGCTGGACCGCCTTTCGGGATTCCGCACCCTCTTTCTCGCCGCGATCAAAGGGGACAATCTTCACCACACTCCCCGGCCGTACCTTCTGGATACCCTCGACAATCACGCGCTCACCGGGAGAGAGCCCCGATGCGACAAGCCATTTGTCTGAGATCGCCCGCTCGAGCGCAAGTACCCGCTGCTGGACCTTCCCCTCGCTATCCACGATCAGCGAAATGGGGGTTCCCTTTGGGTCACGTGTCACGGCCTGCTGGGGAAGGAGGATTGCCCGGTCGACGACCCCTTCCTGGACGATCGCGCGCACATACATACCCGGAAGTAAGATATGCTTCGGGTTCTGAAAGACCATCCGGAGGATGAACGACCCGGTACTGGGATCAACCGTCACATCGGAAAATTTCAGGGTGCCTTCCACCGGATAAGGGGTGCCATCTTCAAGGAGTAATCTTACCCGTGTCTGGTTGGGGTCATCCCCTTTGATCTGACCACTTGCCATGTTATGTTTAAGGCGCAGAAGGCTGACGCTCGACTGCGTTGCGTCCACATAGATGGGATCGATCTGTTGAATGACCGAAAGAGGAGTAGGCTGGTGGGCTGTCACAAGGGCACCTACGGTGACATTCGATTTACCAATGCGGCCCGTGATCGGAGCACTGATGCGTGTATAACCAAGATTGATGCGGGCCATTTCCAGCGCCGCTTCTGCCTGCTGGATGGCTGCCTCGGCTGTGGCTACCGCTTCCCGGTCGCTCTTGACCTGGGCCTCGGTCGCCCGTAGCGTGGCCTCAGCCACTTCGGCTTCGGTCACAGCCTGGTCGCGCTCCCTTTCGGAGACGGCTCGATCCTTAAAGAGCTCTTCGAGGCGCCAGCGGTTGGTCCGGGCGAGATCCAGGGTCGCCTTCTGTCGCGCGACGGCGGCGATGCTCGCCTCCACCGCGGCACGGGCCCGGTCGGCACTCTTCCGCATGACATTGAGGTTTGCCACCGCATTGTCGTAGGCCGCTTGAAAAGGGGCGGGATCGATCTGATAAAGCAGATCGCCTGCCTTCACGTCAGAGCCTTCATCAAAGAGTCGTTTCTGTATGATACCACCCACCTGTGGACGGATTTCGGCAACAAAGTAAGAAGATGTGCGACCCGGCAGCTCGGTCGTTAGGACGACCTGCTGGACCTGGATGGTTATCGTAGCTACTTCCGGTACAGGGGGTGGAGGTGCTGCCTGCTGGCGTTGGCAACCGCTGGATATAAGGCCTCCGAGCAGAGCGACCATAGCAACAATCAGCCTTCCCCTCTTATCGATTTGCATAGGACACCTCTATCAATTCAATTTGAATATCCACATTCTCCGGAGCTACAAAGCTCCTATCATTATTGAAAACAGCCCCGTCTCTCACCTTCTGATTCCATCCCAACACGCCTCCACGACCTTCGATATGAGAGGGTCGTCCAGTATGATGAAGCCAAGCGTATGGTCCCGCGCCAAAGCAACCAGCGGCCCGAAAGATAAAGCAAGAAGCATAGTCAGGGGCAGATCCTTTATTACTCGTTGTGTGATTCCCTCTTCAAAGAAGTCCCTGAACATGTTGTGGTCGCTGTCCTTACCCAGAAGCCTGTCTCTCCGTAACGACACACCGTAAGGGGAGTAGTGATACTGCTCAATATACCGAAAGTAGAGAGGATTTGAGATAAAGTACTTAAGAAGCGTTGTTCCGATGTGGATGAACCTCTCTCTGATCGGTTTTGAAACCGGGTAGCCTTCCTGGAGTGCCACCAACACCTTCTTTTCGATCTCCTGGTACAACGCGTTGATAAGCGCATCCTTGCTCTCGAAATAATGATAGATCGTCCCTGCCCCGACAACCGCTTTTTCGCCTATCATGGCCATTGAAGCTCCGTGAAATCCATATTCCACGATAAGATTCAATGCCGCTTGAATGATCTCACTCCGCTTGTCAAGCTTCTTCACAGCTTTCAGCACCAAGAGTATGTGGAATGAATGTTCATTCCAAACTATACAAGACCAAACTGCCTCCTGTCAAGTCCCTAACCATAAGTGGAAAAGCCCCGGTTGCTCTTGGAAGGTAAGCCAAGAATCTTTGAATACGGAAGGTTACACTCTCATCCGCTACACGACTCTTAAATAAAATATAGCTATTTCCGATAGATAGACTTGATCAACGGGCTTCATGGGGAAGGGACGCACCTTATGGGTTCATCCTTCCCATCGCCCGCTCCAATTCTGCCTTGGCCACATTGAAATCACTCAGTGCACCAAAGTAATTCGATCTTGCTTGGGTTAGCAAGGTCACAGCATTAAGGACATCGGTTTGTGTGGCTACCTGGTATTTATATCTTTCCTCATTCATTCTCAAGTTTTCTTCTGCCTGCTCGATAGCCGTCTTCGCCACGCCGACATTCTTTTCAGCCACCAGCATGTTGAGATAACCCTGTTTGACCTGCAATATGATCGATTCGATGATTTGAGTTTTTGAATCTTCAGCCTGGGTGACTTTTACCTTATTCTCTCCCACCTTGTAGGCGGTGTTTCCCCAATTCCAAAGCGTGATCGTCGCCAGAACCTGGGCTGTCCACCTCTCGCTCCGGATATCGCCGTGGAGTCCGACTTCTTCCGAAGAGCGATTATAGCCACCGATAAGATTGACCGTGGGGAAGTATTCACTCCGGGCAATCTTAACGTTCTCGTTGGCCTGATCCACATTGAACTGGGCGGTCTTAATCTCCGGCCTCTGCCGAAGGGCCTCATCCAGGGAGGCTTCGAATTCGAGAGGAAAGGCCTTGTATTCAAGAATGTCAACCACCTCCAGGGGCGTATTGATCTCCCTCCTGAGCAATATGTTGAATGAAGACTTGGCGACGGCCAGATCGTTCTCTGCCTTGACCAGGCCTTGTCTCGCATTGGCTAACTGGACCTCCGCCTGAAGAACGTCGTTCTTTGGAACAATTCCCACGTCAAAAAAGGCTTTCGTCACCTCCAACTGGGCTTCGAATTGCTTGACCTGCTGCTGGGCAACATCGAGAAACTTCTCTGCCCTGAGAATGTTAAAATACCCTGTCCTGACCTGAAGGACGAGGTCCATCTTGGCTGTCTCCAAGGCTTCTTTTGAAAGATCGACCCCTATCTTCGCTGAACGGTAGTTCGCAAGATTCGAACCCCCTGTAAAAAGAGGCTGACTGGCAGTGGTACTAAAATTATAGAGATCCCGGCTCTTGTCGGAGGATGTTCCCACCGAGGAAGGAGCGTTTGCGCGAGTATAGCCATATTGTCCCGTCCAGAGAGGAAGGAAATTGGTGAATGCTTGCTTACGTCTAAATTCAGAACCCGCAATTCCTTCCACCGCAGAATGGATTGACAGGCTTCTTTCCATCGCGATCCTAATACTCTCTTCAAGGGTAAGAGGGGCTTGAGAGCCCTGTGCCCATGCCGCCCCTCCCAGAAAAACTGTAAAGATGATCCATCCAATGATCCACTTCATTTTCATCCGTCTATCTCCTCCTTTCCATTGGCTCCACCCTGTTTCACGTGATCTTTCACACCCGTATTTGCTCTCGGCTCCACAAAACATCTCTCTCCGCTTTCTCAGGACTTCGATTGAGGCTGAGACGAAAGGGAGACAATCTTGCCGCTCACCTCCAGAGTATAAACAATTATACCTTTAAGGGACTCGATAATACCCAGATAAATGGGGGAAGACGTGGGCGTGCAGACTCCCTGGAGTAACCTCTCCTCATGTCCTTCGGAATAGCCGTTCACGATTTTCAACACCGACCTGACCTGTTCTCCGATATTCTGGGCAAAGAGTTTGTTCGGGGTAAGAATCAGATCCGGAAGTCTCTCCAGAAGATCCATTGCCTCTTGGAAGACCAGGTTAATTTCCTTAACCGCTTGATCACTAAAAACAATATTATTCTGGGCCTTGCTCTTCAACCGGTCGACGATCCCTTCGATATTGTAACTGATTCGGTCAAGGCTGGAGGCCATTGAGAGGTAAGGTCTTCCCCAATCTTTCCCCTTCTCGTAGGGAGAACTCTTTAGAATCAGATAATGGGCCAATTCCGATGAATGTTTTCGGACCCCGTTCTTGACCTTATCCACCCCCCCGAGCGATACCTCCGTGGATTTTCGGAACCCCTGAAAGGAAAGATCCAGCATCTCAATCAGACTCTGGCAAACCTTGATCATCATCTCTCCCACATCCTTATCCATCGATTCCCTCCCGACAAATGATTCATCGCAAGCCGCTGCACTTAGAACAGCTTTAGTTGTTCCTTTGCCTCTCCTTCTTCTTTCTTTTCGGGGAAAAGGGTGATCTTCCCATAGACCCCATCATGGCCAGGAATGATCGAAACTTTTCCCTGTCTCATGCGAATGATTCCCTCGAGGGTCTTTGCCGGCACAAAGGACGCCAGATCCTCTGGAGCGGCGTCGAGAAGAATCTGAAATTCGGATCCTCCTCTTTCGATCAACCTTTCATACTCGGCCTCTGCTGTCTTTGTCCCGACGCGGTAACCCATCGCCTCTGCGATGATCTCCTCCAAGGGAATGAGGTGGATCGAAGGGATCGCACTCTTCGGGACAAAGCCTTCAGGCCGATCCGAGAGCACTTCGACGCGATGCATCACCCCGACGGTCAGTTTCTTTTGGCAGCTCGGGCAGAGGAGCTTGTTGGCCTTGGTTTGGGAAGGAGAAAAGAGGACCCCGCATTGCCGGTGACCATCATAGTGATATTTTCCTTCCTCCGGAAAAAATTCGATCGTGAAAAGAAACTTCTTCCGATCTTTCTTTCGAATGGTCTCGGTGATCTCTTTGTAATCCAGCGGGCAAGCAAAGGCATTCGCCTCCCTTCCCAATCGGGTGGGTGAATGAGCGTCTGAATTGGAGAGAAGCGTGATTCGGTCGAGGGCGGAGAGTCTCCAGTTCATCTCAGGGTCGGAGGAAAGACCAGTTTCTATCGCACAGATATAAGAGGAGAGATCTCCAAAACACTCCTCGATCGAATCGAATCCTGAATTGGCTCCGAAGATCGAAAACCACGGAGTCCAGGCATGAGCAGGGATGACCAGACAATCCCCTGAGATATCCAGGATCATCTTCAACAATTCTTTCGCCGTAAAAGTGAAAATCGGCCTTCCGTCCGAAGAGAGCTTCCCAAGGTTCCCAAGTTTGGAACGAATCGCCTCGGCCACTTCAAAACTCGGGACGAAGATCAGATTATGAATCCGTCTCACTTTCCCATCCTGGTGATAGATGTTGCTTACCTCGGTGGTCAAGATGAATTTTACGGCCTTCTCGCCTTTTTTCAATTCGAACAAGCCATTGCTCAGGGGGGCCAATTTCGCCCTCAAATCTGCAAAGTAGGTGGGATGGGTAAAGTCTCCTGTGCCCAGAAGGGAGATCCCTTTTTTCTTCGCCCACCGGGCAAGGGTCTCTACCTCCATATCCTTACTGGTGGCCCGACTGAACTTGGAGTGAAGATGAAAATCAGCAATGAAACGCATACGATTGAAATCCCAAATTCGAAATTACAAAATCCCAAATAGATTCCAAGCCCCCATTTCAAATGACAAAGTTCAAATGCCAAATCAAATCCAACATTCAAATACCAAATCCCTCCAACCCCCCTTTACGAAAGGGGACGAGGGGGGATTATTGATTCATTTTGGATCTTAACACTCCTTTGACATTTGCCTGCCTACCGCATGCAGGAATTTTGAAATTTGACGTTGAACTCGCTTAGTCGCCGGATAGCCTCGATCTTTTCCCGATCCCCCACGTTGGCCTTATCGAGGGCTCCTTTGAGTACCTCGATTGTCTGATCATAAACTTTCCGATCCACAGGATAAGGATGGCCGTCCTTGCCCCCGTGGGCAAAGCTGAATCGGGTCGGATCTCGATAACTCGGCTTGGCTCCGTAGATCAACTCTGAAATCAAACTTAGGGCTCGAAGGCTTTTTGGACCGACCCCCCGAATTCCAAGTAGCTGCTCAAAACTTTCCGGACCCTGTTCATGAATCCGGATGAACACCTTTTCCAACTTCTCCAGACGAATCTCTTCCATGGGAACGGCATGTCCTTTTGGAAGATAAAGCTCGTTCACCCTCTTCCCCTCGGAGGCCACAACGTCCGGCTTCTCTCGACAAAGTTCTGCAATGGCCTGCCTGGTTTTTTCGCTCTCCTCGGCCACCAGATTCAGACCTTCCCTTCTCTGGTCGCAACAGACGGCCCAATGGGGTTCGCAGACAAAATCTTTCACCCCGAGGCTTAACCAGTGGTATCTTCGGGCGTATCGGTTTTGCTCGTTCATGCCCTGTTGGACCACCGCCCACGAACCCTTTTGCGTAAAGAAAAAACTGTGCTGGTAGATCTGATACCCGTCTTGAACGGCCGAGCTATCCACCTTTGCAGACATTCGACTGGCATAGATCAGGGGGCTCCCGTCCATTGACTGTCGGCGGCAGATCTCTTCGATTTCCTGCGAGGTTTTTCTGGACGTCTTCCCTTTCCCCCCTGCAACATAGAAACCGACTTCATGCTCCATCCCTCTGATTCCTTCCTTCAGGGCACCACACACCGTTGTCGTCACACCACTGGAATGCCAATCAAAACCCAGGGCGCAACCAAAGGCTTGAAACCAGAAGGGGTCGGAAAGCCGCAGGAGCATCTCCTCAACCCCATGAACGTCAATGACGAAAAGAGTGATCTCCTTGGCCAGGCTCTTCATCCTCTGAAAAAGCCACGGAGGTGCCTTGCCGTAATGGAGTGGAAGATGAGCGATGCCTGTTCTCACTTGATCCGTCCTTTCCCATCCTTCTCGGATCCCTCTGCCCGGCGACCTGCCATCACCCCTAACGGGGCTTATCCTGCGACTTTATACACCACGTCGTGTTCTCTTACCCGATCCTTCACTTTGATCCCGATATCCGCCCCGGACCCTGCCTCTTGAACATTCTGATTCTCAACCTGCATGGAATCAATGGTTTGAGTGAAATCGGTCGTATGGCCGACAACGTGGATGGTCTCTCCCACCTTCAACGATCCTTCCGACAACCGGATGGCCGCAACACCGATCTTCCCAAAGAATTTAATCACCTCGCCGATCTTCTTCTCTTCCATCTCTCCTCCTCCTTTCTAAAGACTCTTCCTGATTCTTAACATTTGAGAAAAAATCGAGATGATAAAAATTAGGAGCTGTCCCCACAGAAATTGGGAAGTGTCCCTATCTCCAGTAACACATCCTCTATCGCAATTCTCTTCAGACATTCGGAATCGGCACACTGGAAGAATCTTTCCCGGGTGCAGGGCGAGCAAGCCGTCTCCTTCTTAACCACCCGGACTTTCTCCCCTCTGGGAGACCAGATCCGGGGGTCGGTCGGCCCAAAAAGTGCAATCGTTGGAATTCGCAATGCCGAAGCCAGATGGGAGATGCCCGAATCATTCCCGATGAAGAGTCTGCACCCCTCCATCACGGAGGCAACCTGCAGGAGAGACAGTCCCCTGACCGGGATGAACCCCTGAGCGTCTAAGCCTTCAAAGAATCCTTCGGTCTCAGGCCCCTCGGCTGGCCCAAGGATGATAAGGATCTTCGAACCGAAGCGGTCTCGGAGGATACGGGCAAGGCTCAAAAATCGATCCAATGGCCACACCTTCTTCTTGCTTCCACTTCCAGGGTGCAGGACAACGGCCTCGGCCCTCTCCTTTAAAGTCATTCCCTTGTTTTCCAAGAAATCTCTCCCCCAATCCTGGGCCAACTTCTTCAAACGAAGTCTGGGGTTGGATCCTGAGAGGGGAAGACCCTGTTGGGAAAATTGTCTGAGAAGATGCTCGGTCATATGAATGGTTTCATTCTTCGATGGAAAAGAACGGATATGGAGAATTTTTCCGTGACAGACCTGCTTAAGATTTCGAACGAGGGCCCCCTCCTCATCCCTGCCAAAAACGACCACAAGATCAAACCGCCGAACGAGTTGAGACAGGGAAGGGTCCAGGCTCCCTCCTCCGAAAAAAGATGCCATTCCCCTCTGGTCGATGGAAAGGATCCTTTCGGCATAGAATCTCTGATCCACTAATTCAAGAATCCTGGGGTAACCGAGGAGGGTCAATGGAGCCCCGGGAAAAGCCTCGCGAAGGCCTTCAAGTGCGGGCAACCCCAGAATGAAATCACCGAGGGCCCCCTGGTGAATCACCAAGACCGATTGGACCCGATGATTCTCCCAAGACATGAAAGAAAATCGGCGCCCTTTCTCTTGTTCAAGAGATGCTTTCCAAACGCCTTCGAACATCCTCATCATCCGGGGTGATTTCGAGAATCTTTCGGTATTCCCTCCTTGCTTCCTTCCACTTTTTCTGGTCCTCATAGAGGACTCCCAAATTAATTCTTGCAAAGAGGTAGCTGGGATTGATGCGAAGGGCCTTCTTCAATGCTGCGATCGCCTTCTCATACCGCTTCCGATCGCCGTAGAGAAGTGCCAAATTATAGTGCAGATCGGCATAACGAGGGTTTAAACGAACCGCCTTTTCCATATAACCGAGGGCTTCACGGGTCCGGTTCATCAATCCGTAGGTGTAACTGAGATTGGCATACCCCATCCCGCAGGATGGATCGATTTCCAAAGCCCTCTTGTATTGCTGGATGGCCCTCCGGTAGGCTCCTTGATAATAATAGACCGTCCCGAGGTTTGAATGAAATGAGAATTCATCGGGCTTCAGCCTTGCAGCCTTCTGGAGTTCTCGGACCGCCTGGGTCGCTTTGCCTTTCTTGGCAAGATAGAGACCGATGAAGTTATGAAATTGAGCGTAATGATAATTCAACGGGATCTTCTTAACAAACCGCTCCGTTTTTTGGTCCAGACGAGCCCTTCCTCCGTACCGGATCCCCATTTTCTGATAATAGTCCCGGTAGTAGGGATGACACTGAATGGCCTTACGAATGTGGCTTAATCCCTCTTTCCCTTTTCCCTCCTGGAGATACAGAATCCCTAAGGCATGATGGAGAGAACCGTCCTTTGAATATTCTTTCACCTGAGAAAGAAAGATCTCTTTCGCTTCCCGTAAACGTTTCATCTCAACATAGAGAAAACCGAGATTCATCCTTGCTTCTCGATATCTGGGGTTCAGGGAAAGAGATTCCAAGAAATAGTTCTCTGCTCCTACGCGATCTCCCCGCGCCATTAAAAGGAGTCCGAATTGATTCTGAAGATCCGCATAATTGGGGTGAATCTGAACTTCTTTCTCGATCTCAATCGAAATCTGTTTGTAGAGTCTTAGCTCCTTGCCTTTGAAGCGTCTTACTCCGTTAATCTTGTTCGTAGCCATTGTCCTTTTTCCTTCTTCCAATTACGGAACTGAAATCTGACATCAACGACTCCGGGGATACTCCTGACCTTCAATTCGAATGAGCGAAGGGACTTGGAGATGAAGTCCTCCTCTTCCTTGGAACCCACCAGGGTTGACACGCCGGATAATTTGAAGATGCCCTGTATATAAACTACACCCCTGACCGTACCAAAAGTAATTCCTGAATAATCGACGTTGCTCCGGATCAGAATCCTTCGAATATTGGTCTGGATAACGAAATCTTCTCTTAGCATCTTTCACCATCTCATCTGGGATTGAACCGTGTCGCCCAAAACTTCAGGAGCGCTCTGAAATCTCTCAAGCCCTGGAGGCCTTTGTCTCCAACGCCCTTTTGACCGCATCCAATAACTCTTCCGGGTCGTAGGGTTTCTTAATATAAAAACGAGCCCCCAGTGCCATGGCCTTCTCCTCCGCATTCCTCTCCGGACTGCCCGTTAAGAAGATGATGGGAATCCGATGGGTGCGGCTCGACTCTTTCAGCTTTTCCACAACGCTAAACCCATCTCCGGCCGGCATCCGAATGTCCAGGATGACCAAATCGGGCACCTCCTTATTGGCCATGAACACACCCTGGGCGCCGTCGAAGGCCGTAATGACATCGTAGCCGCTGGATCGCAGCCGAATCATCAGGGCCTTGACAATATCCCGCTCATCATCCACGATCAGAATCCTCTTCTGGCCCATGATCTCTTTCTCTCTACGGATCTATCAATTCCTCTATGGAACCCCACGGGCAGAGCCCGTGGTACCATTATATATCGTCCGCCTTCGCCAAGAGACGGCTACGGCGAGACATCCGCCCAGGGGTCACGGGTTCCATCTCGCCGAAGCCCTCTGCGCCTTCCCCCACGGGTAAAACCCGTGGTACCCAGCAGAGGCGGATGGATGGGGACTATTCATTTCTTTATCGAGGCCGGCGTCAAAGGGCCGTTGCCTCCAAGGGATTCTACTTTTCCTAACATATCCTCTGACATACCTTCAACTTCCTCCATCCTCCTGGAGAAAGGCTTATCCCCTTCAAGCCACGCGATGACCTTATCTTTTCTCTTCTGAAACCCTTCCATCTCCTCTCTCTTAATGGGAAATCCTGCCGGAAAACTCTCTTTCAAAGGATTGCGGAATTGGCCCCTCCTGGCCAAACGATAGTCCAAATGAGGTCCTGTTGAAAGGCCCGTTGACCCCACATATCCGATGACCTGCTGCTGTGCCACCCGTACCCCCCTTTTGATACCGCGGCCAAAGCGGGAAAGGTGGCCGTAATAAGTGATATATCCATTCGGATGTCGAAGGATAACCTGTTTCCCAAATCCTCCGTTCCAGCCGCATGAGAGAACCGTCCCATCCGCGACCGCCCATATCGGAGTCCCGATTGGAGCCGCATAGTCCACGCCAAAATGGGGACGGACTCCCCCCAGGATCGGATGCCTCCTTGCCCGACCGAACCTGGAACTGATGCGGTTGAACCGCAGCGGTGCCTTCAGGAAGGCTTTCTTCGAAGAGATTCCGTTCTCATTATAATACTGCCCTTCGTATCGAATCGCCCGGATCTTCTTTTCGCCCCGTTCGTACTCCACCGCGTGGATGGGCCCATATTGAATGAACTGGTCCCCTTTATAAATCTTCTCCACCACCACTTTGAATCGATCCCCCTCTCTGACGTCTTTATAGAAATCGATCTCCCAGGCTAAGATCTCGGCGAACCCGATCACCAGAGGGTCCTGTTCTCCGGCTGTTTCGATTGCTTCGAAGAGAGAGGAGCGAATCTCTCCCACGACCTTCACCGAGTATGTTTGCAGGGGGATTTCTTTTCTTTGGACAGTATATCCTTGGGAATCTTTCTCAATCTCGTAAATTTCGGTGGGGCCCGCTTCAAAAATGAACTTTCTCAGCTCACCCTTTACATCGGTAAAGAGGCGGTAGCTACCTCCTTTGATCTTTTTAAAATTGACGTGGGGTTTCAATTTTGAAACGATCAGATCGATCCACCGCAAGGAGATGTTCTTTTCTATCAAAGACTTGAAGAGGGTGCTCTTTTCCTTGACCGATCCTTCGATGACCTGATGTTCGGACTCCTTCGATGGGGAAGCCATTGGCACCGAAGGCTCCATCGAAGGCGTATGTGTCTTGGACGGCCACATGAAAAAGCATGCCAACAGGAGAAGGGCGATGAGAATGACCCCGGAAAGCACGAGGCGCTTTCTCTTCTTCCTTTTTTCTTTTATCCGCGATTCGTCATTCATCAAGCTCTTCACTCTATCGGGTTCCTTCTTCTTCCTATTCCGAACTCCGAATTCCGAATTCCGCACCCGCACTTTCAGCCCCCTATTCCACTTGCCTTAAATAAGAAGCCGCATCCTCGGGCGGAGTGGGGTTGACGAAAAAGCCGGTTCCCCATTCGAACCCTTCTCTCAACCCAATCCGCAACCGGATTTCAAGGTGCCAATGGTACTCTGACCGATGGAATCGACTCTGAACCGGCGAGGTATGAAACGTCAAACTGTAAGGAGGATCGTCAAGGAGCTTGTAGTAGCGCATGAACAGGGACTGGATCACGTGAGAAAGGTCCGGTAGGGCCTCTTCTGGGAGATGATGAAAATCAGGGGAATGTCTCTTGGGGATGACCCAGGTCTCAAAGGGAAATCGTGAGGCAAACGGCGAGAAGACCAAGAAATGACCGGTCTCCAAAACGACCCTCTTCTTCATCGAGATCTCTTCTTTGATCATGTCGCAAAAGATGCAGCGCTCCTTGCGCTGATAGTAATCCAAAATCCCCGCGATCTCTTCGTTGATTCTGCTGGGGATGACAGGCATGGCCATGATATGAGAATGGGGATGACGGTTAAAGACTCCCGGATAGTTCTTCAGAATCAAGAACTGCTGAAATCGCTGATCTTTCTCCAGATCGATCATCCTCTGTTGATAGGCAACGAGGATCTTTTCGATCTGGGAGGGCTCGAGAGTGGCGAGGTTCTGATGGTGCTCCCGGGCCTCCACGACAATCTCGTGGGCCCCGATGGCCTCCATCACATCGTACATCCCCTCCGGGTGCCGGTCGAATTCGCCCTCGATATGGAAGAAAGGGAATTTATTGGGAATGACCCGGACGGACCATCCCCCTCCATCACGAGGCGAAGAGAAAATCGCTTGGGGGGTCATCCCTTCATTTCCCGGGCAGAACGGACACACCCCTGCCTCCCCGAGGCGCTGGTAAGGAGGCTTAAAAGAAAGATAATCCGACGGTCCTTTCGGGTTATCGGTCGTAATCACCACCCACATCCTCGTGATCGGATCTCTTCGAAGTTCTGCCAATGGGACCTCCTATGGAAGAAGGGGCTGATAAACGTACTGCTTCCCTCGATGGAGGTCGTCCTTTCCTCCCATCAGCCCCTCCACCCTGACCACCAGCCGCTTCTTATAAAGATTGAGAAGCCTCGTTCCGCTGGTGTTCATTCCGATGCCTTCTTCTTCAGATAACTGTTTGAGGGTCATCTGCCCTCTTTTCAAGACCTGATCCAGGGTATGGACCAGATAATTGTTGAGAGATCCGATGATCTGCCATCCTTCCCCTCCGGTGGACAAAGCCGCCAGGCGTTTTCTTTCCAATGCAACGCCGATGTTCTCCATTTGAGAGGGGTTGAGGTTTTTCAAAACGAGAAATTTTTCCCCGTATTCCCCTCCCCACAACCGCGAGACGATTTTGGCGACCACCTCGTCGGCCCAGGAAAAATCGATGGATCCGACCCCGGCAAAATCCAGGACCACCAGGAGGGGAGATTTTTCCTCTTGCAGAACCTTTTCGATGAACTCGCGAATCTTGATGCCCCGCGAGCGGCCGGTCATCCCCTTCGAGCCGTTCTTCAATAAGCTCAACGTCAGTTTTCTGAGAGAGAGGATTTTCTTATTCATTCTGTTGATTCAATTGATTCAGTTGAAGTAAATCATAGATTTCCGGCTTTGTCAAGAAATATTTTGGGTATGGCTGAAAACCCTCAACAGCTCTGATTAGTGGAGGGTTGGGGCAGGGTCTTTGCGGATCTGAAAGGGTCCTTCCCAGGGATGCCGGATCTCATCGACAAACCGGTCCCGGCAGCTCTTGCAGAGAACGAGGGTGAGTTCCTCGTAAACGTCCTTCTCCAATTGGCTCGGATCTGCGTTTTCAATCTGGTCCGCGAGCCGTCTCAACTCTCTGTCCACCCCCTCTTCCGGCTCCAAGAGCAGTCCGTCGAATCCGGCAAACACTCTGATGTGAACCACGTAATTCAGCCCCCCGGCTGGAAGCCCCTTGCCGCATCTCCAACACGTTCGCTCATTCATCGTTCCATCCTTTTCATCTCAGATCAGATCTTTGCTCTTTCCACCCCATCGTTCCATAAAAAATGGCGAAGGGCTGCCTAAACCCCCGTCTCCTTCATCCACCTTTCCATCTCGTTCAACGCCCGCATCGCCAACCTCCGCCTTCTCTCCCGCCCCCTTGCCTTTCCCGGAAGGGGTGGGAAGAGTCCGAAATTGATGTTCATCGGCTGAAATGGGAGGGTGGCGGAATGAGTGATATAGTGGATCAAGGCACCGATTGCCGTAGTGGCAGGGGGACAAACAGAGCCCATTCCCCTTGCCTGACGAAAGGCATTGATGCCTGCCAGAAGCCCCATCGCCGTAGACTCCATGTACCCCTCGACGCCCGTAATCTGGCCTGCAAAGAAGAGATGAGGACGATCCCTGAGATGAAGGAACTCCTCCAGTAATCGAGGGGAATCGACAAAGGTATTGCGATGGACAGAGCCCAGCCGGACGAATTCGGCCTTTTCCAGACCTCGAATCATTCGAAAGACCCTTTTCTGCTCTTCGTGTTTCAGTCGGGTTTGAAATCCCACGAGATTGAAAAGTGTGCCAAGCTGGTCTTCCTGCCTCAATTGGATGACGGCAAAGGGCTGCCTCCCCGTCTTGGGGTCGATCAGCCCCACCGGTTTGAGAGGCCCAAAAGACAATGTGTCCCGGCCGCGGGCTGCCAGCTCCTCGATTGGAAGGCATCCTTCGAAGAAGTACCCCCTTTCAAAATGACGAAGGGAAACCTTTTCCGCTTTATTCAATGCATCGACAAACCGGTAATATTCGTCTTCCTCCATCGGACAGTTGACATAGTCATCTCCCCCTTTTTGATAGCGGGAGGCTTTGAAAGCCTTGTCAAAATCGATTGAATCCGCAGTGACAATCGGAGAGATGGCGTCATAAAAAAAGAGACCCTGATCCCCTGTGATCCTCTGGATCTCCCTGCTCAGGCCCTCAGAGGTCAGAGGGCCCGTGGCGATCAGGGTAATCCCCTCTTCAGGGATTGCCCTAACCTCTCTCCGGATGATCTCCACCTCCTTCAATCCTTCGATGGCCTGTGTCACTCTCCCGGAGAAAACCTCCCGGTCTACGGCTAACGAATCCCCCGCCGGAACCCTTGTTTCTCTCGCTGTCTTTAAGACGATGGAGTCTAAGAGTTCCATCTCTTTTTTTAGGACCCCGGAGCCATTCTCCAAGGATTCCGACTTAAACGAGTTACTGCATACGATTTCGGCAAATAAAGGGGAGTGATGGGCAGGGGAATAGACCTCCGGCTTCATCTCATAGAGAATTGCCCTGCCGCCTCTCTTGGCGATCTGCCAGACGGCTTCACAGCCTGCCAGTCCAGCGCCAATGACAACAATCGGATTCATCGTCCTGTCTAATGTAGTGCAATTCCTCAATACTTTTTATAATGATCCCAGCGTTCTCATTCCCGCGGAGGCGGGAATCCAGCCTAAAAACACTGGATTCCGGATCAGGTCCGGAATGACAAAATGCGTAAAGCTTTTTCTTACAGAGTACACACGAAGCTTCTCGTTTCAGGATTTCCAATGAAGCTCGCCGCCCCTGCCTAACGCAGGCAAGGCGGGCTAGCGGTGCACTTCTCGGTCACGCTGAACGAATCGAAAGAAGGCTATTCTCGTTCTGGCTTATTCGGAGGCACGGTATCCACATTCCTTATTGGGGCATCGCCTCACCGTCCCCGTCTTTTCTTGTTTCTCAACCAGGAAGGGGTAATCGCACTGAGGGCATTTCTCTTGAATGGGCTTATCCCACAAGGCAAAGGTGCAGCGGGGATAGTTGGTGCAGCTGTAGAACGTCCTCCCTTTACGGGTCCTCCGCTCGACGATCATGCCGTCACATCCTTCTTGAGGGCACCTCACACCCGTGGTCAACGATTGGGTGAACTTGCAGGCTGGATAATTGGAGCAGGCCATGAATCTCCCGAACTTCCCGTTCTTGATCACCATGGGGCTCCCGCATTTTTCGCATCGGACATCCGTCTCCCCGTTCCCCTCTCCATTTCCTTCGACTTCCCTGGTATATCGGCAGGCGGGGTAATTCGAACAAGCCAAGAAGTAACCCCTCTTGCCCCACCGCTTCACCATCTTCGAACCGCATCGTTCACACACGGTGTCCGTAGGGATTTTTTCTCTCTTCACGTCCCTCATGGAGATCTTGGCCATTTCCAAGTCCTTCTGGAAGGGATCGTAAAACTCTTTCAACGTCTCAACCCACCCCTTCTCCCCTTCTTCTATCATATCCAAATTTTCTTCCATCTGAGCAGTGAACTCCACATCGAGGATATCCGGAAAGCTCACCACCAGAAGGTCGTTCACCACCATACCCAATTCCGTGGGGATAAATTTTCCCTTTTCCAACTGCACATAGCCTTTTTCTTTGATCGTGCTCAAAATCATCGCATAGGTAGAAGGCCTTCCGATCCCTTTCTCTTCCAACTCCTTAATCAGCGTGGCTTCGGAGAAGCGGTAAGGCGGTTGTGTGAAATGTTGCCTGGGGGAGAGGCCCAATAGCTCCAGAATTTCCCCTTCGGACAAGGCCGGAAGTTTCTTTTCTTGGTCTCCGTTCTCATTCTGCTTATCTTCTCCCTCGACATAGAGCACCATGAATCCTTGGAAGACCGGGACTGTCCCGACCGCAGTAAAAATTCCATCGCCCGCTTTGATTTCGACCGTGGTTTGTTGAAAGACTGCCGAGGCCATTTGAGAGGCGACAAACCGATCCCATATCAGCTTGTAGAGTGCCCACTGGTCCTTATCCAGATACTCCTTAATCTTGTCCGGCTCGAACTCGGTCGAAGTGGGACGGATGGCTTCATGGGCCTCCTGTGCTCCCTTCCGGCTCTTATAGACATTCGGTTTAGGCGGCAGGCAGGCATCTCCGAAGCGGCCTTTGATCCAGCTTCGTGCCTGCTGGACCGCTTCTGAAGCAACACGGGTCGAATCGGTTCTCATATAAGTGATCACCCCCGCCGTTCCGCTCGGCCCCAAGTCCACCCCTTCGTATAACTTCTGGGCAATCCGCATCGTCCTTTGAGCCGAGAAGGAGAGCTTCCGATAAGCCTCCTGCTGGAGCCGGCTGGTGATGAAGGGAGGAAGGGGATGACGGTGTTTCTCCTGCTGCACGATCTTTGAGACGGCATAGGGAACGGTTTCGAGAATCTTTTTCAGGCCCAAGGTCTCAGACTCATTGGCCAACTCCACCTTCTTTCCTTTCCATTTGGCCAATTTGGCATCGAAGGTAACCGGCGATTCCTTTCCCTTGAGAGTTGCCGTGAGGCTCCAGTATTCCTTGGCCACGAAATTTTGGATTTCTCTCTCTCTCTCACAAACGATCCGGACCGCAACGGATTGGACCCGACCCGCGCTCAACCCTCGCCGAACTTTTTCCCAGAGGACCGGGCTGATTTGGTAGCCTACTAAACGGTCGAGGATTCGTCTCGCCTGTTGAGCCTCGAATTTCGTCTGCTGCAGTCTTCCTGGCCGGCGGAGAGCCTCTTTGACCGCTTTGGCAGTGATTTCGTTGAAGAGGACACGATAGATATTCTTATTCTCATTTCCGATCTCCTCAGCGATGTGCCAGGCAATCGCCTCTCCCTCTCGATCCGGGTCAGGTCCGAGATAAATATTCTCGACCTCCTTGCTGGCTTTTTTCAATTCCCGAAGGATCTTATTCTTACCAGGGATGGTGATGTATTTCGGCTGGAAGTCTTTCTCGAGATCCACTCCCAGTTCGTCCTCGGGAAGGTCTTTGATATGACCGACCGAGGCCTTGATGACATAGTCTCCGCCCAAAAACTTCTGAATCGTCTTGACCTTGGCTGGAGACTCAACAACGATTAATCCTTTAGACATCTTCCAATACTCCCAGAATTATTATCAAGTACCAAATAAATGCCAAATTTCTGAATCATCAATAATCCCCGCTCGCCCCCATTCAGTAATGCGGGGATTTGACATTACACCTTCCCTTTACATCTTCTTGCTAAAACCTTTGCCTGCCCACTGGGAAACCAACCCTTTCAATTCCAGATCCAGAAGGAGACTCGATACCTTTCCCGGATCCAAGCGGCTCTCCCGGATGATGACATCGATATGCGTGGGAGTTTCACCCAAAAGCTCAAAGACGACCCTTTCGTCCTGAGTGAGGTCCAGCTTCTCGGCCTCGACCTTTGGGGCCTCATCCCTCTTTCCCCTCCACTGGGGCAATATCTCTTCAAGGATATCCTCGCTGGATTCCACCAACTTGGCTCCTTCTCGGATCAAACGATGGGTCCCGCGGCTGCTTTCGGTTCCAACATTCCCCGGTACGGCGAAGACCTCCCTGCCCTGTTCCAAGGCATAATTCGCGGTAATCAAGGAGCCGCTCTTTTCATTGGCCTGGACCACGACCACCCCGATGGAAAGACCGCTGATGATCCGGTTCCTTCTTGGAAAATGGCCTGCTTCTGGAGGCGACCCCAATGGAAATTCGGAGAGGACAGCCCCGTGATCGATTATTTTGGCAAAGAGGTCCCGGTTCTCTGAAGGATAGATCACATCCACTCCACAACCCAATACCGCAATGGTCCTCCCCCCTCCCGAGATCGCTCCGCGATGAGCAAACGAATCGATCCCCCTCGCCATTCCACTGACTATGGTTACGCCGTGACGGGCAAGTTCCTGGCTGACCCTTTCCGTAAACCATCTTCCATAAGGAGTGGTTTTCCTGCTCCCTACAATGGAAACGGCAAGTTGATCCTCTTTTCTTAACTCCCCCCTCATATAAAGGAGCGCCGGAGGGTCGTAAATATCTCTCAAACGCTCGGGGTATTTCTCATCTTTGAATGTGATGATCGTTCCTCCAATCTTTTTTAATAAATATAACTCCTTCTTTACCTCCTTTTCCAATGGGCCTTTCCGTACCGCCTCTGCCACCTTCTCTCCCAATCCCTCGACCCTTAATAACTCCTTTATGGGAGAAAGAAATACGGCCTCCGGGGTCTTGAAACGATCCAACAGCCGCCTCATCAGGGTGCTCCCGATCCCAGGGATGAGATTTAAGGCCAACCAATAAAAGGTTTCTTCAGCCACAGAGATCCCTAAGAAAAAATGATCTGTCGGCGAAAGTGAAACGGCAGACAAAAAAAGGCTCAGGAGATAAGAAATTATCTCCGAAGCCTAAGGTAAAATATGATATCGAAAAATTCCAGTTTCCTTGACTGCGATAATTATTTTTTGCTCTGCTCGCCCTGCCATAAGGCACCCGGGGAGCAGCCGTATGCAGGTTTACCAAACTGTTTTCAATTACTCTTTCCTGGGTCCTCCATCCTTTCTTTCATGTACGGGTGAATCCTATCTCCTCTCGTAATCGCATCAAAAATCTCAATGATCTTCGCCGTGTAAAAATCTCCGTTCTTGTCAATAATCCTGACGTTGCCAAGAATCTGAATCTTTCTGGCCAGGACTTTATCGGTGAAGGGATTTCTAACACTTTCGGAGGCACGAATGACCGTGAATTTGTCCCCAATCATGATGGGATCAGCGGCTTTGAGGGCCACATAGATGATATCCTCCTGGGCCATGAGGACTTTTCCTTCTTTACTTTCCAGAACCATCCCGATCCCTCGCACATCAACTTTGCTCAAAAATCCTGCGGATCGTGCCTCGGGGAAGAATACGGGTTTTGCTTCGACAGGTTTTGCTTCGACAGGTTTTACCTCGACAGGTTTTGCTTCAACCGGTTCCTCCTGTGCTGGTTTCACCTCCGCAACGACCTCGGGTATTTTTTCTACTGGGGGAGGTTCAACTTTCTTAATCTCTGCTTCCGCAGTCGGTTCTTTGGGTTTTTCCTCAACTTTTTCCTCAGCGGCGACTTTCTTTGGTTCTTCCTGCGGTTGGGTCTCTTCAGCTTTCTTCACATCTTCAAGAGGTGAGAGGCGAATGGGCTGTCCGGGATAGATCCAATGGGGGTTCGTAATGTATGGATTCCTCTGCCACAATTTTGGCCAGAGAAAAGGATCTTTCAGAAATTTTGCGGATATGTTCCAAAGGGTATCGCCCTCTTTGACAGTATAGAGATCTTCTGCTTCTTTCTTCTCTTGTGCTAATGGCGCGACAACAAAAATGAGCGAGATCATCAATAGAAAGACAAAATGAATGCTTCGCATCTTCTTCATATTTACCCCCTTATGTCAAATGCCTCATTTTCCAAGACGAAAACCCAAAATCTTTTAAAAATTAGCCTCTTATCACCCGTTTGTCAAGGGAAATGTAAAGCAATATCTGTACCAAACCTTGCCAACCCTTTCCTCCCTGATGAAAATTATTAAATATATTCAAGAAATTAAAAAGAATCTGCTGGGTCTGATCACCAGAAGTGGTAAATTTCTGACAAACTTTTTCAGTCTTATGGACAAATTCTACCACCGGCTCCGTTATCTATTTTGCCGCTCCACGCTCTCATTGACAATCACGCTCTGCTCGTGATAATTAATCTTAGAATTCTCCAAGCTTCGCACGATGATTTTCATAGTGGTTATCCTTCAATGACTCCTTTCCCTGCGGAAGACGAAACGCTTGATACCTTCGGAGAGGTCCGGATTCTCCAGAAGAGAAAGGGATACCGGTTTTCCATTGACGCCATTCTCCTGAGTCAGTTTATCAGGATTAGAAAAGATGAAAGGGCCATCGACCTCGGGACAGGCTGCGGGATTATCCCTCTGTTATTGTCATCCGGGACGAAAGCTCACTCCTTTGTCGGGGTGGAAGTTCAGAAGGAATTGGCGGAGTTAGCTGAAAGAAATGTGTTACTGAACGGTCTGTCCGACCGGATATCGATCCTTCACAAGGATTTCAGAGAATTGAGGAAAATGGTTCCTCCGGGGTCTTTTGATGTCGTTTTCTCCAACCCTCCCTATCGAAAATATCGTACAGGCAGGGTTAATCCCACCCTTGAAAAGGCCATCGCACGCCATGAAATAGAAGGAAGACTCGAAGATTTGATCTCGACTGCTTCTTACCTTCTCCCCCCCAAAGGGAGATGCTACCTGATCTACGCCGCATCGAGAGTCGTTGACCTCCTGTGGGTCCTGCGGGATAACAGGTTGGAACCCAAACGAATCCAGTGGGTCTATCCGCGTCTCGATGGAGAGGCAAAGTTCATCCTCCTTGAGTCCGTCAAGGCCTCCGGGGTTGAATTAAAGGTCATCCAACCCTTGGTCCTTCAGACAAACTGAAGGGATCTCTGAAAAGCGACCTCAAGCCCCCCGCGATTTCCGGATGCTTTCGAAAACCTCCGAAAAAATTTTTGACAATGGGGAATGAATAGGATATTTATTTTTGTTATGAATGTTTCACGACACGGAGCCTCCTCGACCGATGAAAAAACCTCACCCCATGGAGTTTTTGAACTTATCGGAAGCGACCTGGGAAAAGTTGATCAGGCATTCCGGAAGAATTTAAGGTCCAAGGTCCCTATTATTTCCGCCATTGGAGAACATCTCCTCCATAGCGGCGGCAAACGATATCGGGCAAAACTTCTCCTTCTTTCAGCAAAACTGTGCGGATATCGAGGAAACCGCCATATCTCCATGGCCAGCTTAATTGAGTTTATACACGCGGCGACTTTGCTCCATGATGACGTCGTGGACGGGGCTGAGATACGAAGGGGAATGGATTCGGTAAACTACATCTGGGGTAATGAAGCCAGCGTTCTTGTCGGAGACTTTCTCTTCACAAAGTGTTTTTCCTTGGTCGTGAAGGATAGCAATTGGAAGATTCTTCAAACCATTTCCAAGGCAACGACAACGATGGCTGAAGGGGAGTTGGAGGAGTTGATTAAGACCAATGATCTCTCTCTCTCCGAAAGGAATTATCTCTCCATCATCGCTCGAAAAACGGCTTCCCTTATTTCCGCCGCTGCACAGATCGGGGCCATTCTCGGAAACGTCTCCAAGGAGAGGGAAGACGCCCTATCCCAGTTTGGCCGGGATGTGGGCATTGCCTTCCAACTGATTGACGATAATCTCGACTACACCTCCCATGAGGAGGAATTTGGGAAGAAGATCGGTATCGATCTCCAGGAAGGCAAGATCACCCTCCCCTTGATCTATACTCTGAGCCGCTGTGACCAGGAGGAGAGAGAATTGATCCGCAAGACGGTCGAGTCCAGTCCGATTACAAAGAAGGCCTTTTTTGAAGTGGTGAAGATCATTGGAAAGTATCAAGGGATAGATTACACCTTGGCAAGAGCGAAAAGATATATCGAAAAAGCAAAAAGACATCTCCACGTTTTCCAGGAATCGAGAGAGAAGAAAGCTCTTTGTGCCTTGGCGGAATATGTCTTGGAAAGGAAGCTCTAACCCTTTCCGATTGCAGATTTGAAGTTTAGATCAGATCGTAACAGAGGAGTAAAACATGGCAACGGGATCAGATTTGCTTCAGGTGAGCGACAAGAATTTCACGGAGGAGGTGCTCCAGGCAACGCTTCCTGTCCTGGTCGATTTCTGGGCAACTTGGTGTGGCCCTTGCCGCAGCATCGGCCCCATTGTCGAGGAACTCGCAAAGGAGTTTACAGGCAGGGTGAAGGTGACCAAACTCAACGTCGATGAAAACCCGGCCACACCCAGCCAGTATGGTGTGAGGGGGATTCCGACCCTCATCCTTTTTAAAGGCGGTAAGATCTTTGACCAGATCGTGGGGGCGGTGCCGAAGGCCCGATTGATCGCCATGATCGAAAAAGCTTTATAACTCTGATCTCTTCTATCGGTCGAGAGTTACACGGACGTCAGTAATCACCAGACTCCATGCCTACCGGCAGGCAAGCATCCATAGTCAGATAACATTCGATCTCCAGGTTCGAAACACCATTTGGATATTGGTTCATTGAAATTTACTTGGAGCTTGAGACTTGGTGGTTGGAATTTGAAAATATGCGACGATCTTTCTGGAAATGCCTCGTGATTTTTGGCCTCTGCTTCGGGTTGATATTCGTTCTTCCTCATTGTGGTCAAGAGAAGAAAGAACCTGCCTTCGTTTCAGCGCCGGATTTTACTCTCCCCACCCTCGATGGTCGGGAAGTCAGTCTTTCGAGGCTCAAAGGAAAAGTGATCCTTCTCGACTTTTGGGCGACCTGGTGCGGCCCGTGCCGTCAATCGATCCCTCATCTCATTCACCTCCACAAGACCTATCAAAAAGATGGTCTTGAGGTGATCGGTATGAACGTGGACGGAGGAAACCGGGATACCGTCCAACACTTTGTGAAGTCGATGGATATTCCTTACGCGATTGCGATCACCCCCCAGGACGTCGAAAGGAGTTACGGAGTGACAAGTCTTCCTACTACGATCCTCATCGATAGAGGCGGGAAAATCCGGGAGAAGATCGTTGGATTTTCAAGTGAGATTGCGAAAGAGACCACAGCAAAAGTAGACAATCTGATTTCAGAGAAACCCTAAGAATATGAAGAGATCAAAAGACCTCCTGATACGCTGATGTTCTGATAATCTTATTTTGAGTTTCCTTGCTTGCTCTCATTCAAAAACTGCATGTACCCTTCGACGACCCTCTGGGGGTCTAACCCAAGGGATTGCGCGTACCCTCTCAGGAACCCCTTCAGATAAACCAAAGGAGGAAGTTTGTCCAAGGCTTCCTCTTCAATCCACTCCAGGATCTTCATATTGACCCTGGTTTCCACAGAGACGGTTTTCAGATCAACCCCCATCCTTTCCCGGATCTGTCTCAGGACCTTCCCGCGATAAACCTCCGTTCCGGCATCGGTTGAGAGGTCTGTAAAAGAAAGGGCCATTTTCTTCTCCCATGAACTCCCCTGTGTGTCCGGAGGTCTTTCCCCTCCCGGTCCCTCCGGTGCTTGGAAACGAGACTGGTCGTAACGCTTCCGCAATGCTTCATCCGCCAGGACACGATAAGCCTCTTCAATCGCCGCCCGGATTTCACGAATCTCTTCTTCAGAAAAGAGAGAGTAGATCGCCAATGAATCCGAATGGAAAGTCTCTTTTGCATGGTCATAAGCCATCTGAATCTCTTTCATCGTCGCCGCGGGGCTCACTTCCAAAATCTCATAGTAGGTCTGGTCGCCAATCTGCTTCATGATCCGCTCCGTGAATCGGTTTCATCCCCGAGACGGTGCCCCGGTCAAGATCGGAGAGCCGACTGATGACGATCCGCCAATTTGGAGGCAATTTCCCTGACGCATTGGGCTGCTCTCGATTGAATGTTCTCCAAGACCAAAGGCCTTCTCCTACGGACGGAGTTGCTCACCTCTTGATCATAGACCACATATCCCAAATAGTGGAGGCGAATGCCGAAATACTTGTGACAGGCGCTTCGAATCGAAAACCCGATCTCGATATCCTTTTTCGAGCGGACCTGGTTCAGAATGAGATTCGGGTGAAAGTTCTCCGTTTCCTCGATCATCCTCTTCGCATCCTCCTGGTCGATATTCATCACGGCTCTAAGAAGATCTTGAGGGTTTTCAATGCCCATCTCATTCCTCCGATCCATCGACTCATCGATGAGAGTCTTCACGGGGTAGGACGAAACGGACTGTCTCAGCCTCCGGTAAAAGGCACTCTTCAGAAACCGATACGTATTCTCGATCGAAGTGGGCTCCGGTGTGACCATCAAGATTCCACCGTCGGACATCAGGAAGAAATCGAGAACGCTCAGGGAGTTGCCGGCCCCTAAATCGACCAAGATACAGTCGCCTTCTAAGCTTTGTATGGAACGCAGGAGTTTTCTCTTCTGAACGCTCTTGGCGTCTGCCGCGTTGAGAAGGTCCTGCGCCCCGGTCAGGAGCTGGAGATTGGGAATGCCAGTAGGAATCAGCACTTCTTGGAGATGGGATACCCTCTTCTTGATGAAATCGGACAGGGAGAGAGTAGGAGGAGAAATTCCCAAGAAGGTATGGAGGTTCGCTCCTCCCAAATCGGCATCGATGAGAATCACCCGGACGCCCAATTTTGAGAGGCAGATTCCGATGTTGGCGGCCATAAAGCTCTTCCCGCTACCGCCCTTGCCCCCTCCGATGGTCCAGATGAACTTGAGATTTCCATTCTGACCTTGAGCCATCCGTCCCTCTAAAGTCTGCCCTCGCACCGCCCCATCATCACCTCAACTCCATATACCGTCCATCCTTGTGTGGCAATGGAGACACTCTCCTCTTACCACTTCATTCTTCACCACACGAAATCCGACCCTTTCAATCACCTTGCGGCCGCAGTGAAAGCAGAACGTATCCTCGCCCTCCTCCCCTGGAATGTTCCCACAATAAACATTCCGAAGACCTGCCCCGATGCCGATCTCTCTTGCCCGATGGAGCAGCGAGGCGGGCGTCCGCGGAAGATTCAGCATCTTATAGACGGGATAGAATGCGGAGATATGCCAGGGGACCTCCGGTCCCAATGAAACGATGAATTCGGCTATCTCTCTAAACTCCTCATCCGAATCGTTCAACCGGGGGATCACCAAAGTCGTAATCTCCACCCATATCCCCAACTGTTTCATCCATCTCAGGTTATCCAAGACTGGCTTCAGACTTGCCCCGCAGACCTCTCGATAGAACTTTTCTCGAAAGCTCTTCAGATCGACGTTGGCTGCATCCAGATAGGGGTGAATCTTCTTCAGGGCTTCTTCCGTCATGTATCCGTTCGTCACAAAAATATTCTTCATCCCTTCCCGCCTCGCCAGAGCGGCCGCCTCACAGGCGTATTCGAAATAGACCGTGGGCTCGGTATAAGTGTACGAGATCGATTGACACTGATATTCCTTTGCCAACGAAACGATCTTGGCAGGAGAAACATTGGAGCCCTCAATCCGGCCCTGATCCCTCGGCATTTGCGAAATTTCGTAATTCTGGCATTGAAGGCATCGGAAATTGCAGCCCACCGTCGCGACGGAGAAAGAAGCCGATCCGGGATAGAGATGAAAAATCGGTTTCTTCTCGATCGGGTCCACATGGAGAGAGATGGCCCGGCCAAAGACAAGGCTATAAAGCGTTCCTCCGCGGTTCTCTCGCACGCCACAAATTCCCTTTTTGGAAGGCAGGACGACACACCGGTGGTTGCAGAGATGACATTGCACCTTCCCCTCGTCCAAGGCATTAAAAAGCACGGCCTCCTTCATGTCGCCTGACCCGTCTCCGAAAAGAACTCCGTACGAAAGTTGTTCAAGGGCATACTTTCTCATCTCCGGGGGAGCGGAAAGGTCCCAGACAACTTTCTCTCCTACCGCGGGATTCAATTTTCCTTTTTTATAACAGAAATTTATCTTGTGTGTCTATAAAAATATTTGGCAAGAATCAAAGAGGGGAACTATTGAGAAGACAGCCACTTCCTGTGCGATCAAATGCCTGCCGGCCGTTCGATTCTAAGCCACCTTCGCAAGTGATCATTCTGGATATTTGGCATTCAAATTGCTACTTTTCCGGATAAGTCCAGAAGACTTTGGAAGACAAAAATCATAAGGGCGGAAAAAGATTCACTTTTAGCGGGATTTCCTACGATTTCTTAAGAGAAGTGGGAAGATTATGACCATAAAAAAGATTGCTAATCTGTCAATGATGGTCACTTTTTTTTGGCAGAAACCTATGAGGGAAAAAAGGTCAAATCAACCAATATCACTGCTTATAGACGATCCTATCAGTAAAATTGATGAAAATCGGGCCATCAGGAGAAGAACGGCTTTTTCTGTTGAGGGCAGATGACGGAGGTTATCATGGAAAAAGAATATTTCAATATTCTTATTTTCAGCCAAGAGATCTCCCAAACCAGACACCTCAGAATACGTAAAGAAGCGATTAAGATTGGCTCCTCTCTTCTGGCCTTTGCCCTCCTTTCCACCCTGTTTCTATTCGTCGACTATATTCAGGTCAAGAAGAAGATCTTTTCTCTGAATCAGGTGCGCCAGGAGGTTCTTGTCCAAAGATCCCACATTCAACTCTTAGCCACACAGATTGAGACCTTGGAAGAACAGCTTTCCAGAATGAAGGATTTTGACCGGAGGATTCGCATCATCGCCAACCTGGAAAAAGGTCAAGAGACAATGCCTTTCATAGGCATGGGCGGAATGTCTCCGTCGACGACTCAGGGAAAGTTAAAACGAGAAAGAGACGAAAGTCAAGGAACAGATCGCGTCATTGATCCCAACCTAACCAAAGTCCCTTAAGAACTCTCCTCACGGGACGGTCCATTAGAAAGGAACACCGGTATCTCCCTCCCGTTCCAACTTTATCGGACACGGCTTATCAAAAGGCGCTTCCGGTGGCTGATGAAGCCTTCCGGCAGAGGCGCAGCAAGATTGTCGGATAACGGGGTAAAGAATGATGATGACAAATTTCTGGGAATCCTGAGGGACAAAATGATTATTTATTGAATGTATTCTATTTTTGACAAGAATTGACGAGTCTTCTTGACCGCAAGAGTCCTTATTCTATCCGAAGTCATATTATTTCCCTTCTTGAGAAAAAAGGTCACATAAGACGGAGAATCTTTCTGGGACCAGAACCGGACAAGAACTTCGATATGTTTGAAATCAGGGGGATGGTCTTTACTCTTTACTTCACGCACCGTCATTCTCATTTGAAATCTCCTTGACCTACGGGTTGTGCGAAGGATGATTCCTTATGATTTTGAAAGAAGACAGGCAAGTTTTATGCCTGAAGAACTACTTAATTTCGCTTTTCATAACTATCGAATCTCCAAATCTATCTCGAGTCTCCCCTTGGGGAGCCACTCAAAAACCGAGCCAAGCCTGTTTGACACTTTGTCAACGCTTGAAATTTTGTCATATCGATTCTTCTCAAGGGAAAAACCCGAGACAGAAGAGAGATCTTAGGTTGATTTTTCTCAGGAGCTTGTGTCATGATTTTTCTCAATGGAACGGAAATGGATTCATGGCTATCTTTACATTCTGATTGGGTCCACGCTTTGGGGGGTTTCGAGTGTTGTGGCCAAATTTCTTTTTAACATCGGGCTTCCCCCTGCTGAACTGGTTCTCATTCGTTTGACCCTCGCCACGCTCACCCTTTTTCTCTTTTTTCTTTTCTTTGATAGAAAGCGCATCCTCATCTCGCCAAGAGATCTGGCCTATTTCTTCATCCTTGGCTTCATTGGCGTTTCGGGAATGCAATTCACCTATTACTACACCATCAGCAAGATCCATGTCGGGCCGGCCATTCTTCTTCAATATATCCAACCTGTCTGGGTCTCCCTCTACGCCTTTCTCTTTCAAAGAGAACCTCTTTCAAAAGGAAAGGCTGCTTCCCTTCTGATGGCTGTGGCAGGATGCTATTTGGTTGTGGGTGGATACGAATTCGACCTTCTAAGATTGAACAAGGTGGGAATTATGAGCGGTCTGGCTTCTTCCCTGTTCTTCACCTTCTATGCCCTTTACGGAGAAAAAGGGCTCAAGAAGTACAATCCATGGACACTGATCCTTTACGGATTTGGATTCGGAGCAATCTTCTACTGGATCATCCTTTCACCGATGAAGCTCGTTACGGGTGGTTATTCTCTCAAAATGTGGATGGCCTTCATCTATATCGCCATCTTTTCCACCCTTCTGCCCTTCGGCTTCTATCTCAAAGGGATCGAGCGGGTCCGGGCGACCCGGGCAAGCATCACGGCCACCTGGGAGCCTGTGGTTGCGGGCTTTGCCGCTTACTTCGTCCTGGGAGAGGTCTTATATCCTTTGCAAATTCTTGGAGGGATCGCGGTGATTGCAGCGATTGCCCTTCTTCAAATCGGTAGAGAAAAATCCGCTCCCTCCACTCCCTTAGAAATTCGTCAAGAAAAATGAGGAGTGCGAGGCACGCTGAAGCTTTGTCTCCGGATTTGTTACTCCGATCCCAATCTTTCCGTTTACGATGAGGTCGCCATCTGCTGCAAATGTATTAAATCCAGTAGCCTCCCATGAACATTCACAACCTCCTGGCATCCCTGCTGCTGGCGAACCCCTAAACAAACCTCCGAGCGGTGACGTAGGGGACCTTGGGACCTATGACTGTACGCCCACCCGATGGTTTATCTAATTCCTTCAATATACATTTCAATGGCCATATAAATGAGCATCATTCCCACCAGTATGTGATAACAATAGATAGCACGTTTACTAATCCCCCGTTACCTTAAGTTTGCCCCTAAAATTGCGATCGCATTTATAGGGCAGTTTTGCTCTTCGTAACTGAACAACCATTTCTTATCTCATGTTGCGGCTTGGCCCCTTTC
>JBHGBJ010000040.1:0-35753 GCA_041947025.1 Thermodesulfobacteriota bacterium | reverse complement strand
GTAGAGTGCAACCTTGCCAAGGTTGAAGTCGCGGGTTCAAATCCCGTTTCCCGCTCCAGGGGCGGCATAGCCAAGTGGTAAGGCGGCGGTCTGCAAAACCGCTATTCTCCGGTTCAAATCCGGATGCCGCCTCCAAGAAATAAAAGGGTTACAAGGAAATTCAATACCTTGTAGCCCTTTGTTATTTGGTTATGAAATGCTGGATTCCCCGGAAAGACCCAATGTGAAGGCTCCAAAGGGAGTTAATATCCGTTTTGGGGCCGTCATTCTGTGCGTTACGTCTCGCGCACGTCGAGAATGCTACGAACTGAGGACTGGATCGCCTCAACGATTTTGTCTCGGGGTGCGTCTTGCACTTTGAAAGTAATCTTCCAATTCGTCTCGCCGGTATCCGAAACCTCGATGAGGCCAAGACCGACAATGTCGCCACCTACCCCGGAAATCGAGTTTGCAACCTTGGCAAGCGTCCCCTTGATGCCCGGAATAGACACTGTTATGCGAACGCCTGACCTCCGCCCACCTAGTAGCTCCAGGAAAGCCTTAAATAAATCCACTCTGGTGATAATGCCCACCAACGTATTGCCTCGCATCACGGGCAGACCACCTATTCCGCTATCAGCCATGATGCGTGCTGCCTCTTCCAGCGGCATATCCTCCGGCACGGTGATGACCTTTGGAGTCAACACTTTCTCAACTCTTAGCCTGGAGAGTAGATCAGTTATCTCCCATATACTCAATGAAGTCACAGGCGAGGGAGACGCATGCAGAAGGTCTTTGTCGGAAACAATGCCGACAAGTTTGCCATGACCGTCGAGCACAGGCAGATGGTGAACTTTCCTTTCACGCATCAAGCGTAATGCATCTTTCACCGGCATATCTGGCGGGATCGTAACAGGGTTCTGGGTCATCCGTTCTCGAATAAGCATGGTAACCTCCCAATCTACTGTTGTTTGTTGAGGTGTATGGCTAATAGTATAGACCACATTTTAGCTTTTTGGAAGAAGAACTTGACTGACCAATTTCCCTTTAGTCTTGCCAGCGGCTTAACCGGTCTCATCTTCGCCCTGATCACTTTGTTTGCCTTGCGCTTTGGTCGCCGGGTTAAGGAGATCAAAGGGTTACAAGAGGAATCAATCACTTGTAGCCCTTTTCCATTTATCGAGCAATGAAATATTGTCAGAAGCTGAGCCTCAATAAGAAATTATTTGACCGGAACGTGCCCCGCAAGCCCTGCCTTGCAGGCGGGGTAGGGGGCACAATATGAAACGAAATTACCTTACCGGGAAGCCCCCGGCCTGTGGCCGGGGAGCTTCGCTACTGAATTTTTGAACCAATTTGAGCAACAAGATTAAATGCCCGCTCCAGGTCAAATTCTTGAAGATCCTGTTCACGGAGAATAGGTTTTAACTCTGCAATCAATAGGGTCTTCAGCACTTCTTTTCGGGACGGCTCAAGATTTACGGGATCATTTCCCGGAACAGCCAATTTTTTTCTGATCAAGTCAAGGAGCCTTTCGTCACTCAAATCAATTCCCATTTTCCTAACGGCATAATCGATATCATAATAGTCTCTAATCGCAAGTTCCCTGCGTGTTAATGCCGCTCGTATTTTTTCGGCATAAGCCTCAACGAAGGACAGGCACATGACCCTGAATTCTGGAACAACGGGCTTATGTGAAAAAGGATCGAGGAGCAATGTCTTCACCAATCCCTCTTGTGGCATGGTTAGAATTTCCTCGCGTAATCCTATTTCAACTTTAATCTTGGCAGGTGACGGCCCGATATGAGATTCGTATTGGACTTGAGCAATATACTGGGTAGAGTTGTTACGACCGACAAGGTTTTGCGTCAGAGAGAATATTGGTAGGGTGCCGTCGATTTGGCCAACCACTTTCTTTACGGATTCAATGTTCCTCCGCCTGAGGCTCCCGGGTGCATCGAAAGGCACCGAAATCGTAAAATCAAGATCCTCGCTGAGCCTGTAGAACTCCCCGTATATTTTACTTAGACAAGTACCGCCCCTGAATACCAAAGGGGTTTCATCCCCGTACAGGTAAGAGAGTAAAATTGAACAGAAATAGTCTTTCTCGATCAATTCGGAAGTAAAACCTGTGAACGTCGCCGTGTAAAGAATAGCTTCTCTGAAAAAGTCACCATCTTCATGCACGGAGGAACGATAAGAATTCCTGCTCTGCATTAATGACAAGCCCCCATTCTTTATTTACCGGTCCTGTGGCAGGCCGGCTTGGAATCCACAAAAATAGAGACTTAGACAGACGGAGTTCTCGTTTGAGCCTGTTCACTAAATCCGGGGAAGTTCCAAGAACTTCCAATAAGTACCCCAGTCTGCGACGAGTTCCTTGATTTCCGTATTTGACCGCCATCTTGACCAAATCTTTGGCGAAAGTTTTGTCTTTCTTCACTTCCTCAATGATCCATTGATATGCTTTGGGAAGAGTATTAAATCGTGACCAATCATATACGGCATCCAGTAGCGCCCTTGGTTTGGAAGCCATCATCCCCTTCGATCCTGTCCCCGTTTTAAGGACAATAGTATCTCCGAGGCGGCTGTCATCAGTTTTAATAAAGGAAAATTGGCGGCTACCGATCCTACGATCCCCATAAATGCGATTATTGTATACGTACACTCGGTTCGGAATCTGTTCAGTGAGCCCATAATAATTGAAGGCGTTTGGTCCGCTAATTTGGTAGCGGCCTTCCAAAGCCTCCATGAGTTTCTCAAGGATCAGATACTCATCGACTCCGTACTTTCCTCCGGGAGGGACCCTGGAAGGTGCGAGGTAGACCCCGCGCGTCAGCCTTATGATTAGGCCTGCCCTGGCCATTCGGCTGAACAATTCACGTTCCTGTTTTGAATTGATTCCAAGGACATTCGTGAGATCCCCTGTGCGCACCAGTACCTTCTTCCTCATCTGGACATAGGAGAAAAATTGGACTTCTCTTGGGCCGAGCTGGGTCTTTTTCATTGCTTATTCTATTATTAGAAAATTGCTTGCTAAGCAATTTATTAATAATACATTAAAATAACAAAATCAACATAAAAACGACTTATCGGATTATTGGGATCAAACAAAGAGAGCAGGGTTCGAAGTGAATATTGAAACTGAAATGACTTATTACTCGCTGGATAAGAAGCTTGCCGAGAGAGTGCAATCTGTTGCGCAAAAGAGGGGTGTTTCCGCAGATACGGTGATTAACGAATAAGGTATGTCAACTGGTCCTTTATTTGCCCCAAATCCCCCGGCACGATCGTCCCTCGAATTCTCATTGACACGTCGCTCCTAATCGAATACACTTCTTTCAAAAAGAGACGATTTGCTTTGCAAATTCCTAATCCAGCAGAGAATCTTCCCTAAGCTCTAAAGGATCAGCAATGAGACAGGTTGTCATTGAAAACCCGGTTATCATAAGGGATAACCTCGATGAATCGGAGAAAATTGCTTAAAAGACTTTCCGAAGGCCAGTTGAAAAACGTTGCTTTCGGAGACATGATAAATATGGTCGAAGGGTTTGGCTTTAAGCTGGCCCGAGTAAGCGGCAGTCATCACATTTTCAGCAATCCGGGCATCCCGGAGCTCGTTAATCTTCAGGAAGTGAAGGGAGAGGCCAAACCTTATCAAATTCGGCAGTTCCTTCGGATTGTCGAACGGTATAATCTCACATTGGAGGACGAGAAATGAGCGACTACCACATCAACATCTTTTATAGCGAAGAGGATGGCGGGTATATCGCTGATATTCCTGACCTGGATGCTTGCTCCGCCTTCGGTGAAACCCCGGAGCAGGCATTGCAGGAGGTAGAAAAGGCCAAAAAAGCCTGGATTGAAGCGGCCCGTCAATCCGGAAACCCCATCCCAGTCCCTCGTTACCGGCCAGTGATTTACCAGGTTGCTCGGTAAGAACTCTGAGAGGAGGGAGGTTCGTCATGGCCCGTAATTCCAAGAAGGGATCATCTGCCCCGATTGAAGCCATTCTCCACAAAAAGGATAAACGGACTAACATCCCGACAAGGGAGTTAGCAGATTTTGTGGTTAAAGAGGAGCAGGCCCCTTCGGGCCGAGATTGACGAGGGGGCTTGGTCGGAGCTCTACTCAACGAAGAGCTTTCTGTTCGATTCCCCACTACTGGCAAGATTGCGGTCAAGGTTATAAACCACTAAGGCGATGAAGTGCTGAAAGTCTACAATGTCTGACATGAAGAACTGACAGGAGCACGCCCAGCATTCAGAGGTCTACGCGGCGAGTCAAGAGTAGCCCCGCCACTTACTTGTTGTGGTGAGAAAGAGAGTTAAGATACTTGCAAACCTTGCGGTATATGCTTAAGGGTATAGTATTATGAATGTCAGAACCGTTTTGCTAACAGGAGCAGGATTTTCATACGATTTTGGCGGCTTTTTAAGGAGAGAAATGTGGGAGAAACTTTTTAACGACAGGTTTTTAAAAGAGAATTACCCACGCATTAACAAACTCATAAGCGAAGTACCTAACTACGATTACGAATCAATCTATTCGGAAGTTCATGCAAACTTCTGTCAAGAGGAAGGGAATGCGATAGATCAGGTCTTTCTAAAGCTTTATAAACAACTCGATGAATCGATTCGATGCGTTTTTTGGAGACACAATGCACCACGGAACGTAAGAGAGTTAATCGACCGTTTCTCAAGGGAATACGGCGGTGGAGAATACTTTTTCACACTAAATCAAGACCTGTTAATAGAAAGACTTTTTTTCTCAGATGTGCACATTCCTGGTTTTAATGCTGGCAATAGAATTTCCTTAATACGGGACAAGGAATTCTCGGATGAATATACTTATGTGGTGCCAAGCGATCTCTCGAATCAAGAACCTCTTTCGGTCCCAAAACTTCATTACCTAAAGTTGCATGGTTCTTTTAACTGGAGAAGTTCTGATGGACACAGCAGAATGGTTATAGGCAAAAATAAGCGGAGCCAGATTGCCAGTGAACCATTGCTTGGGTTCTACTTCAATACCTTTGAAAAGGAGCTATCGCGGGAATATGGGCGACTGCTTGTAATTGGGTACAGCTTTCTTGATGAACATATAAATGAGGTAATAGCTAAATCAGACATGGAATTACATATTGTTGATAGATTTGATTTCAACAGTTTCAAAAAGGAATTGATAGAGAAGAAGCCCTATGGAAAAGAAATCGAGCAGAGAATCTTCAAGAGCTATTACTATCCTTACCCCCTAATCGATATTTTTCCTCAGGTCGCGACAGATTCCCATGCTTGGAGAACAATAAAAGAATCCTTTTTTGCCAAGGATAATAGAGATCGGTAGAATGGCAGAAAGTACGAACAGAGACATAGAGAGACAATTTGATAGGGCTATGACATCGATATATGAAAGAGCCTTGATCGAATGTGGATACAAAGCCACCCGATTCTTGCAGATGATTCAAGAAGATGGTGGTTTTCACACTGCAAAGACGCTCTTACATACACCAGGGTTACAAGATGGATTCCAAGCGTTATGGGAGCATGGAAGACTTGACCTTACGATGGAAGCTCTTATTCTTAGATCACCTTGGAACAAGTTGTTTACCGATGATGAAAAAGAAATCGCAAGAAAAAGGTTAAGGGATTGCGGTTATACCCACCGGAGTGAAATATGATTACCGAGCAAGATTTTATTGAGGCAACAAAAAGATTTGATGTGCTCGAAAAAAGGGGTAGTTTCTATAACATGGCTGTTAACCTCATGAATAGTAATTTTCAGACAGAAGCCTATTTCTTGATCCTTGCAACCTGGAATTTCGCTGTTTTTAGATATGCAGTGAAAGATTTTGATATCCATGCATTCAGAGATAAAATCAGAGATCTCGATCCTTATTTTGTTCAGTTGGAGGGCGAAGATTTTAGAAGCATAGATTTCAAACGTTATAAAGACAATATAACAAGGATATTCGAAGACCTATCTTCAATCGAAGGGGTTAAGTACACCGGTGCATCGAAATTAATGCATCTTAGAAACCGGAACGTTTTTGTTATGTGGGATGGCTATATAAAAGGAAACAAATCAAACAAATACTACAACAAGCTCGACATTGTTAGGAGCGGCGGGTGGAAAATTGAGGAGTATGGTAATGATGGACAGAGCTATTTGAGATTTTTAGTAAACATGCAAGAGAGATTCAAGGATATACATTTTCAAGGAGGCAATAAGACCTTCGCCAAGGCAATAGATGAGTTCAATTACGTAAATATAACACTGCCCATCCAAAATATTGAAAAAGAAGAAAAAAACAAAGGGAAAAAAGAAAAGAAGAATCTTGATATATCGACTTAGACGAAGCTACTTCAGGCTAACCCTGGCCATTTCACGTATAGGGTAAGACGACCATGAAGGAATTAAGTCCGCTGGAGTCACTAAGCTTCTTTGAGCAGAATCTTCCAGAGTTCCTGGTGGCGGACCCTAAAATTAAGACTCAAATCACAAACTTGAGAAGAATCTTAGCGGATGAAAAATCCCCAGGTTTTCACGCAGAGCTACTGGAGAACGGCAAGAACATCATTAAGCATATTATCTCGAAATCCATTGAATTTTTGAGTGATGAAAGCAACTCCCCCAAGAACCGTTCAATAGAGACCGTCGCTGAATACATCGACACCTTTACCGTATTTGAAGAAATGCTTTTTGGACTTGACGAGAATTATAGAGATCATACAATTCATTCTCTTTGGGTGTATTTGTTTGGCCATGAGTTTATAAATTGCATAGGGGGCTACAATGCAATCAAGATAGCGGGGCAAACAAGCATTGGCTATTCGAAACCCAATAAGACTGGATTTACCCTATTTACAGACTTACAAAAAGGGGAGAAAGCACACATGGAAGCGATGTGGGGAATGATTTCAATTCTCCATGATCTCGGCTATCCTATTCAAGACATAATCAAAACACCTCACGACGTATTTCGGAAAATACTTGACCCGTTCGCAATAGATTTGAATTCGATATTTCAAGTTGATATTGGCTCTCGTATCACATTGTTACATCAGAGTGTGTGTGATTTGGTTTCCACAACGTATAGGCCCGAGCCGATAACACATGATGAAGAAGTGAAATTCTTTATGAATGCTGAAGAGAGGGGAAAACGAGATGTTTACAGACAACCGACCTTGAGCAAGGACGAGGGAGTAGAGATGGAATTCAGAATTGCCTCTGTGGATAAGATACATTCCGCCTGGAGTTCAATATTGGCATTTAAGAACATCGCCTATTTGCACGAGAGTGACTATCATGGTGGCGGAAGCCGTAACTATTTAAAACTTCTGACTCGAAGAGATATTCTATATTCTATATTGCATCATACCTGCGAGGAACCAAATGATATAGCAGTCAATCGGTTTCAGTTTATTTTGCTGCTGATGGACGATGTTGAGGAGACAATAAGATACAGTCGAGGTGGCAAACTAAGGGGACTTAGATCCAAAAATTGTAAGGTGGAGTGGGAAGTAGATAAAGACAAAACAATAATTAAGCTTGACTATACCGAGTATGGGAAGGATGACGCCCAGTCCAAATATGAAGAAATGGAAAAGAAGTATAAGGCCCAAGAATCCAGAAATAGCAATGATCCAAGATATGGATATGTAATTGAGATTAGATTCATTGATGAGAAAAATAAGTTTCAAGAGGATTTGAAACTACTTTTGTCTAAAGAGAAGGAAGGAATGGAAAACTCTGAGGCTATTCCCTCACCTGCGATCCCCGAAACGGATAGGTGAAGTTGTGGCTGTTGTAGTCAGTCAAGTTGTGGAGAGAAGGTGCTACGATAAATTGAAAATCGCCTTGATATGGGACCATAAGCGATTTTGTTCCGCTGTGCGTCGAAAATATAGAAAAAAGCCTGTCGAAAGAAGTAACTCTACATTATTATTCAGAAAACTTTAAACAGGTGCGACTCGGCTGAGTTATTTTTTGTCGTTCTGCATTGCTTTGGATACCTCTCGAAAAGCGGATCAGCTTGCGAGATTGTAGGAGGCGGGAGGTCAAGCAAGGTCTCTAACGGGAGCCGGCGTAGTACTCCACGCGGCGCTCCAGGTAGGCAATGGCCTCGGAGACAAAGAACGCGAAGCCAAAGACCACGATGACGAGGGCCCAGAATTCTTCCATCAGAAAATGCTTGGAATAGAGCTCAAATAATTCTCCCACGCCGATGATCGAGACCAAGAGCTGGCCGATCACCACCCCCTTCACCCCGCGGATCGCCGCCAGGCGGATTCCGATCAAAATCTCCGGCAGTGCACTGAGGAGCAGAACCTTCGCATAGACCTGGTATCGGGTCGCGCCGAAAGAACGGGCCATCTCGATTAAGGACCGGTCTGCCTTGCTGATTCCCACCCGTGTGTCGAGGATGATGACAAAGACGGCAAACAGGAAGACGGTCGCGACCACCGTTGTCTCGCCGATCCCGAGGATCCCCATGAGAATGGGAACCAGGGCGGAGATCGGTGCGCTCACGAAGATATTGACCCAGGCACTGAGGATTGCGCCGAGAGTCTTCACGCGGGCCATCAAAACACCGACGACAATGCCCACGACCAGTGACAGCCCCATTCCCAGGGCGAAAGAACGCAGGGAGATTTCGACCGCTTTGACGAACTTCTCATTGGGCAAAACGGTTATCCCTGCGACGACGATACGGGAAATCGGAGGGAAGATACTCGAGACCCCAGCCCTCCCGATCAGTTCCCATATGATAAACCAGAGGAGGACGGACACGCTCAGGGGAATTTTTTTGCCGAATAACCGCATTTCTTTCTCCGATCAACCCAGGTATTTCTTCAAGACGTCCCAGATCCGATCGACGGTATCCAGGTAGTTCTTGTCGCGACGGATCTCGTCAGGAGTCTTACTTCCCCGATCGATGTTCGGCTGGATGATCTGCGAGATCGTTCCGGGTCTCGCAGAAAGAAGGACGATCCGGTCGGAGAGATAAGCTGCTTCCTCGATGCTGTGGGTTACAAAGATCACTGTCTTTTGCTGGCGCCGGAGGAGCTCGAGCAAATCCTCCTGAAACTTCCTTCGTGTCTGTTCATCCACCGAGGAAAAAGGTTCGTCCATCAGGATGATGTCGGCATCCACGGTCAGGGCGCGGGCCAAGCCGACGCGCTGCCGCATCCCGCCCGATAGCTGGTGAGGATAGCTCGATTCGAAACCGGCCAATCCGACCTCACCAATGAACTTTCGGGCGATCTCGAGACGCTGATCTTTAGGGACCCCTTTAAGCTCCAGGCCGAAGGCAACATTCCGTAAGACCGTGCCCCAGGGCAACAGGGCAAAGTCCTGGAATACGAAGGCGCGCTCCGCTCCCGGACCGTCCACCCGTTTCCCCTTCACCCAGACCTCGCCCGTGGTGGCTGGGATCAGGCCGCCGATGATCTTGAGGAGGGTGGTCTTTCCGCATCCGCTCGGTCCAAGGATGGTGCTGAGTTGGCCTGCGGGAAAGGTGTGGGTGACATCCCGCAACGCCTCCACCCCGGTCTCGTAGGTCTTTCCGATACTCTTCAGATCCACAATCGATTCAGTCATCGTTACGAACCTCGCACTTCAGGAGGAAAAAGCCGTCGCTCGAGCCGCTCAAGGAGATAGATGGTCACAGCGGCAATCAGGATGATGGAGGCCACCGCAGCGAACATCTCCGGAAAGTCTGCAACCGAGCTATGATAGGTGATCAGGTCGCCGATCCCTGTGGGAGTGATCAGGAGCTCCGCGATGACCACGCCGATGAACCCCATCGCCAAACCCAGCCGCAGTCCCGCAAAGATCATCGCCGCCGCATAGGGAAGAATGATCTTCACCACAACCTGGGTCCGGGTTCCCAGGAAGGAGCGGCCCATTTGAATCAATGATGGACTGGTATTACGGATGCCTTTGTAGGAATTCATGACGATGACCGGCGCGGCGAGCACGACAACCGCCAGAACCTTCGAGGTCAGTCCGATCCCGTAGATGTAAGTCACAAGGGGAACGACTGCGGCCATGGGTGCTGCCTGCAGGATGACGAAGAGGGGTAGGCTGAGCCACTCGATTTCATGGGAGAGCCCCATCCAGATCCCGAACCCGACGCCGATGATCCCGCAGATGATAAAGCCGATGATCAACGGCTGGGCAGTGGAGGTATAGGCCCTGAGGAAGCTGCCGTCCGCCGTCATTCTCACGAAAGCCAAAAAAGTCCGGCTGAATGGCGGGAAAGCGACGCTGATCGGCCATCGGCCCGCAACTTCCCACAGACTAAAGGCAAGAACAAAAGATAGAATGAGCCAGGAAATCCGGCGATCCCCGGCTCGATGCGAATTCGCCACAGACTTCGTTTTCCAGACCTCAAAAGATCGCGACCGTACTATTTGCCCAGCTTCGAAATGGCCGCCTTGAGCGGCCCCAGATCCCAAAAGTCCTCAGCCTTCAGATTCTCGCCCTTGAGCTGTCCCGCAAGGGTGAAAAAATCGATATCGGTTTTGGGTGCCAGTTTAAATCCGCCGTCATTGGGGATGATCTCATTCTTGACGGCTTCCTCGAAGTAAGGCGTGATATCCGCCTCCAGCTTCGCAGGCAGGTCCTTGAGAAGGCCCAGCTTCTTCCGCTCCTCCGCCACGAACTTGGGGTTGGCATTGATCTGGCGGGAAGCTCTCAACAGCTCTTCGACCAGAATCGTCACCGCGGCCTGGTTCTTGTCCAGGAAAGCCTTGGTCGCAAAGAGGGCCTCATCGCTCGCCTTCAGCTCACCGAGGGGCAGGATGATGAACTTGTCCGGGGCTTCCTTCATCACATGGTTCTTGTTGTTGGAATCAAGGATCGTGGCCTTGATGTTCCCGCGCAAAAGACCCAGGGCGCGCACGTCGGAGCCGGGCACGTAACTGATGTTTTTGAACTTGATCCCCTGCTGCTTGGCCACCAGATTGACGATCGCCTCGGTTCCGGAGCCGCGGGCATGGACCACGATCTCCTGACCGTCCAGATCCTTCCAGGTCTTGTAAAACTCCTTGTTGACGACTGGGAAGAAGAGCAGCGAATAGAGCTGGTAGAAGAACCGGATGGGAACCCCAACCTTCTGGATCGCCGCATAGGGGGTGCCCTGGCCTATATCCATCTGGCCGTTGATCACCGCCTGGGTTGCCAGTTCCTCGCTCTTGAAGGCGGTGACTTCAACGTCCACCCCACGGGCCTTGGCCCGTTCGATGGCGATCAAGAGCTGCAGGTCATCCGTGGTAATCACGTCGCCCAAACCATAACGGATCTTCGTCCGGGTCTGGGCGCTCACTACAGGCAAAGCAACGAACAGACAGGTGAGAAGAACAACAGCTACCATCATTTTGATTTTGGTATTCATAGCTTCCTCCTTCCGTCTTCCTTGCGTAAATTCAACTGGAAAAGATGATCCCTCCCGTGAGACAAGTCTCAATACCTAAACAATAAAGAAAAGGGAGTTGAATGTCAATAACGGCCCGTAAAAAACCTATATCTTCTGCATCGCCTTTTTCATTCTTTCCATGGCGGTTTCCAGATTTTCATAGGAATTGGCATAAGAGATTCGGATGAACTCCTTGCCGTATTCCCCGAATACGGTTCCGGGTACGACGCCGATCTTCGCCTCCTCAATCAAATACTGCGTCAACTCCATGGGAGTTTTTCCGGTTTCCTTGATGTTGGGAAAAATATAGAAGGCCCCCATCGGCTTCACCACGTTAATACCCGGCATATCCATCAAGGCCGTGTAAACCAGGCTCCTTCTCCGGTTGAACTCATGGATCATTCGTTCCATCTCCGTCTGAGGACCCCTGAGCGCGGCAACGGCTCCCCACTGGGCAAAGGAGGTTGCACAGATCGTCGCATATTGATGGATCCGGACCAGCGCTGAAATCACCTCGCGATCGGCCGCGACAAATCCGAGACGCCATCCGGTCATGGAGTAGTTCTTTGAAAACCCATTGACCGTGATCGTGCGTTCCTTCATACCGGGGAGGCTTCCGATGCTGACATGGCGGGCTCCGTCGTAGACCATCTTTTCGTAGATCTCGTCGGAAAGGACGAAAAGGTCTTTTTCCCGGGCCAGCCGGGCGAGCTCCTCAAGGGCTTCCGCTTTGTAGACGGCACCGGTGGGGTTGTTCGGGGTGTTAATGATCAGCATTCGGGTCCTCGGCGTCACCCGTGACCGAAAATCGTCGATGTGAGGGATAAACTCATGCTCCTCTTTTGAGGGGACCGGGATCGGGATGGCGCCAGCCATTTGAACGCAGTAGAAATAGTTCAGCCAGCAGGGGTCTGGAACCAAGACTTCGTCCCCGGGGTTGAGGAGACCCATCATCGTGATCAAAACGGCTTCGTTGCCTCCCACGGTGACGATCATTTCGGTGGCCGGATCATAGGAGAGGCCGTTTTCCTGACGCAGCTTCTGGGCGATGGCTTCCCTCAGTTCCGGGATACCGTAGTTGGATGAGTAGTGAGTCTTCCCATCGTCGAGAGCCTTCTTGGCCGCCTCCTTGATGTGCTTCGGCGTGTCGAAATCGGGCTCTCCGATGTTGAGGTGAATGATCTTTTCTCCCCTCTTTTCCCGGCGTAAAACCTCTTCGAAAACCGCTCGAATTCCCGAGAAGGGAATTGACTTCATCCGATCTGCTGTTCGCATCATCTTCTCCTTTTCTTGATCTTTAAACGATTTCCCTGCTGCTGGAAGGCGGGTATTGTCATGGAGGCGAAATCAAGGATGAATGGATCAGATCCTTGATCAGCGCAGCAGCGGCCCCCATCGGAGAGCTTTTGCCTCCGATCACCGTAACCCTGCCCATCGTATCGGTCAGGTAAGAGATTCCTTTTTCCGAATAATGGACCGAAGCCAGCGGATGGTCCGTTGCCAGGGCTTGGGGCTCAACTCTCAGCGCCAGGGTCCCCTTTTCCAGAAGGGCAGTGCCCACCAGCTTGATTACCTTGCCATCCGCTTGTGCCTTCTCCATATCTTTGGCCGATACCCCGGTAATACCGGTGACCCTTATCTTTCCGAGGTCAATGCTTTTCTCAAAAATGCGGTTTGCGATCAGAAAGAGCTTGTTCCTCGTATCCCATCCCTCCACATCGAGGCTCGGATCCGTTTCGGCAATGCCCATTTCCTGTGCTTCGCGCAGCGCCACATCGTAGGCACACTTATCCTGATACATGCGCGTCAGGATGTAGTTCGCAGTGCCGGTCAGGATTCCCTCAATCGAGATCACTTGGCTTCCTGCAAGACAGAGCATCCCCACATCGAGGGTTGGCAGGGCCGCAGCAGTTGCCGCGCTCATGAAGATGCGGCGTCCTTTGGCTTGAGCAAGCTCCTGGAGTTCGCGGTAGAATAGAACCAGCGGTCCCTTGTTCGCCGAAACAATATCGAGCCCCTGCTTCAAGGCGGCCTCCATATGCCCCCGGCCCGGCTGGCCGTCGGTCAGATCGGTTGGGGTGGTCTCGACAAGCACATCCGCTTTAAGACTGGATATCGCTTCGGTTCCAGAAATACCAGGAATGCCGTAACCGGGAAAGGTTTCAACCATTCCTCCCTTTCCCGCATGAGAGAGCAGTCCATCGATCGGTAGGGGGCCCTCCCTTGATACGGCAGCCCCTCCAATATCGACAACGGCAGCCAGCTCCATATCCATTCCGTATTTCTGGCCGATCGCATGCTTTCGCTCGGCCAGAAGCGTTGCAAACGCCTTTCCCACTTTTCCGAACCCGCAGAGGATCAGACGCTTTTTCAACAATTTCATATCTCTTGGTTGCCTTGAAACGATAAGGTCTCGGTGAGAGACAGCCTATTTAATCTAACTCACGATCACGAAATCGTCAACGGAATAGAGATTGTCGTCGCGAGTGAAACGGCGCGATCCCGGTTTATTCCGTGAGATTGCCGCGGTCGAGACGACCTCGCAATGACAGGTTCGGGGAGCGGTTACGATTTCCATATCGGAATTTGGGGGAAAAGATCAAAGGGGTTTAACCTCCTTTCTTCCGCCAGTTCACCAAGAAGATCCCCATCGAGACCAAAGGAAGGCCGACCATTAAGGAAAGAGTAAATTCCTCTTTGAGGAAGATGATTCCGGAAAGGATACCGAAGATGGGGGTGAAAAACGTGAAGGCTGAAAGCCTGCTTACCGAGTATTGGTGGATCAGCTTGAACCAAGTGAAGTAACTCACGAAGGCAATGATCACGGACTGATAGAAAAGGGAGGCGAGAATAGAAAGGTCGATTCCATGGATCCATCGAGGCTCAAGGAGGATGCTGACGACCAGAAGGATAGGAATGGAGAAGAAGAGTTGGTAGAGGAAGGTGTGAATCGGTTCGATCCTCTCGGCCATGAATTTTTTGATGTATAGGGTTGTCGCCCCCCAGAAGAATCCCGCTGCAATCTGCAAAGTATCCCCGATCCACATCGTCGGTTGAGCGGTCTTCGGCCTTCCGCCGAAGACCAGAAAGATTCCCGCAAAAGCCAGGACAAGGCCCGAAACCTTTGGCACGTTTAGTCGATCGCCCTTGAGAAAGAGGTGGGCCCCCGCAGCCACCACAAAGGGGCTCAAGTAGACAAAGAGCACGGAGCGGGCAGCATCGGTATAGAGCATTCCAAAATAGATGCAGGCGAATTCAAGACCGAATAAGAGACCCGCCATGAAGCCATGAAAAAGCATGATATCCGTGTGGTAGACCCTTTCCCCTTTTCTCAGGCAATAGATAAGTCCGCAAAGGAAAGCGATCACGGACCTCAAGGCTGACGCAAAGACCGGAGATATTCCCTGGTTGGAGTATTTGATGGCAGTATAATTGAAGCCCCAAAGCAGGGTCAGAACGAGGAGGATGAGGACCGCCTTGAGGTCTAAATAGTCCTGGCTCTTCATAGGCATCATTCTTACCCCAAAGGGATGGTTTTGGCAACAAAGATTTATCGTTTCATTCATAAAGATTGCTTTTCCTTGACAGAATTTCAAATTATGTTGTAATTTGAATGAGGTGGAAGAATCATCTGATCGACCGCAGTTAGAAGGAGGTTCCACTCAATTTCTTGACGTGCTTTTCCCCGGCTATGGAAGAGGAGGTAAGGAGGATGAAAGAGAGTATTGATCGGGCAAAAAAGATCCTGAGGGAATGGAAGGGAGAATCCTACACGTGCGGAGAGGATGTGCTCGATGCAACGGGTAAGTACGTTCGCCAATTCGGGAGCAAGGTGACCTTAGTCGTTACCGAGTTAGGTCAGGGGTGGATTGAGCATCCTCTCGAGAGAGTGAAATCGAGCTTAAAGTCCAAAGGAGTGATTTTTGAAACGATCAATGGCGCAAGGCCCAATGCTCCCCGTGAAGATGTTTACAGGATCAGCCTTCAGGTGGCCCGGGCAAAATCGGATGTGATCGTCGCCCTGGGAGGAGGAAGCACGATTGATGCGTGTAAGGCGGCAGCCGTTCTCAATACCTATTCTCCCCAAGAGGTGGTGGAGGTTCTGGGGGCAAGTGCGGGCGAGGCCGATTCGATTGAACCCTATTTCGGAACGGGGATTGTGACCAAGATGAAGGAGAAGACGGGCAGGCCGGTGATGCCCGTCGTCGGTGTCCAGACTGCTGCCAGTTCGGGAGCCCATCTGACAAAATATTCGAATATCACGGATCCTGTTTCCGGGCAGAAGAAGCTGATCGTGGACGATGCCATTGTCCCTCCTGCCTCGGTCTTCGATTTTAAGATCACCCTCGGTTCTCCGGTCAGCCTCACCCTGGACGGCGGCCTGGATGGAATCGCCCATGCCTGGGAGGTTTTCATGGGGGCCAGCGGCTCTTCCTATGAGAAGGTGAAAGAGGTCGCTGAATTATGTGTTCGATTGGTGGTTTATGGTCTCCAGAAAGTCAACAAGGATAAGAATGATCTGGAGGGGAGAATTGCCCTGGGACTTGGAACGGATCTGGGCGGTTATTCGATCATGCTGGGAGGAACGAGCGGGCCCCATCTCGGGAGTTTTTCCGTGATCGATATCCTCAGCCATGGCAGGGCTTGCGCCTTATTAAACCCGTACTACACGGTCCTCTTTGCTCCGGTGATCCAGGACCAACTCGGGAGCATAGGGATGGTCTTTAAGGAAGCGGGTTATATTAAAGAAGAGATCAAGAACCTGAGCGGGAGAAAGCTAGGGGTGGCGGTGGCCAATGGAATGATCGCATTTGCAAAGGACCTGAACTTTCCAACAAATCTGAAAGAGGCCGGGGCCACCCGGGAACATATCGAGAGGATGCTCGCCGCTGCAAAGAACCCCCAACTGAAAATGAAACTACAGAATATGCCGACCCCGATGGATTCGGAGAAGGGGGATCTGGACCGGTTGATGAAACCGGTCCTCGAAGCAGCGTTCAATGGAGACTTGAATTTGATTCCGTGATGACAGCGGTTCGGAGTAGGGGCACCGCCCGCAGGCATGAATTGCCCCTACGATGTCTTGAAAGGGGAAAATGAAACCTGGCATCCAAAAGTTGATCAAGAAGATCGACACAAAAGATTGGAAGAAAGTTTCAGTGGAGTTTGGCAGAAATGCCATCGAACTCTTGGTTCCTCCAGATAGTACTGAATTGACGATGAAGGATGTGCCGGTCTTGGCGGATCCTCAAAAGGCGATTGAAGACTCTTTCTTAAACCCTATTCAGAGTCCTCCGCTGGAGGAGATCATCCGGAAAAAAGGAAAACCGCCTGGGGAGATGTCCGTAGCGATAGCGGTTTCCGATATCACGAGACCCGTGCCCTATAAAGGGGAGGCCGGCATCCTCTCTCCTTTGCTAAGGCGTTTGGAGACTTCAGGGATCAGAAAAGAGAAGATCAAGATCATTGTCGCTACGGGTATGCACCGGGCCAGCACCGATGAAGAGAAGGTGGAGATGTACGGGAAAGAGGTCGTCGAACAATACGCGATCCTCGATCACGATTGCGAGAATACCGATCTTCTGGAAAGCATCGGAAAGACCAAGAGAGGAACCCATGTCTATGTCAATCGGGACTTCTATTTCGCCGATCTGAAAATTGCCACCGGGCTTGTCGAAAGCCACTTCTTCACCGGGATCTCCGGCGGGAGAAAGTCCATCTGTCCCGGATTGGTGGATGTGAAGACCATTCAGAAATTTCACGGCCCCCATTATCTTGAAGATCCCAAAGCAACAAACCTTATTCTCGAAGGCAATCCTTGCCATGAGGAAGCGCTGGAAGTTGCAAGGACCGTTGGGGTTGATTTTATCGTCAATGTCAATCTCGACAAGGATTTGCGCCTGATCCGGGTTTTCACCGGCGATATGGTGGAAGCCAATTTAAGGGCCTTTGAAATGATCAAGGGTTATGCGGAGATCCCTCTGGAGAAGGAATTCGACATCGTGCTCACCCACAGCGGCTACGTTGGAAGGGATCATTACCAGACCGCAAAGGCGGGAGTGGGTGCCCTTCCGGCTGTGAAAGAGGGCGGGGTCATCATTATCGCTGCCAATAACCGGGATTTCATCAACCCGATAGGGTCTCCGGAATATCGAAGCCTCATCCATCTGCTGAAACTACAGGGATCGGACGGATATCTCAATCTGATCAAATCGCCCGGCTGGAAATTTACGAAGGATCAATGGGAACCCGAGGTCTGGGGAAAAGTGTTGAGAAAGGTGGGAGAGGAAGGGTTGATCTACTGCTCTCTCGAAATTGAGAGAGAGAATTACTGCGTCCTTCCCGGGGTTTGCGGCCTCGATTTCATGAAAGGCAAAAGGATCAAATCTTCTCTCGAAAAGGCTCAGGAGATGGTGCAAAAGGCCGTCCAGTTTGCGATCTATCGATACCGTGAAAAGGGAATCGAGCCCACCATGGCCGTAATCCGCGAAGGACCTTACGCCGTACCGACTCTGGTTTCAGGATGAAAGGAAGTCAGGAGGCAGGATCTTGATGACGCGGAGACGCAATGACACGGCGACGCGGTGAAGACATGACCGGTGAGACTTTTTCTCCGAGTCTCCGTGTCTCCCCATCTCCCAATCCATGTTTATTCGAAGGTGGCTCCTGTGTTGGCCGACTGTACCAGTCTGGCGTACCTCTTCAAATAACCCTTGAGCTCCCTTTTCGGCGGCTTCCACTCCGACAATCTCTTCTTCATCTCACCGTCCGAGATCAGCAGGTTCAGTCTCTTTCCGGGAATATCGATCTCGATCCTATCCCCGTTCCGGACCGCGGCAATCGGTCCTCCCTCGGCCGCCTCCGGAGAGATATGGCCGATTGCAGCACCGCGGCTCCCTCCTGAAAAACGGCCATCCGTGAGCAGGGCCACATCCCTGTCCCTGCCTACACCGACAATGGCGGAGGTAGGTCCCAGCATCTCTCTCATCCCCGGACCGCCTTTCGGACCCTCGTACCGGATGACCACGACTTCTCCCTTTTGGATCTTTCCATCGAGAATGACCTTCAAAGCCTCTTCTTCGGAATCGAAAACCCTGGCCGGTCCTTGGTGTTTAAGCATGGCATCGTCAACAGCCGACCGTTTGACCACAGCGCCTTCCGGTGCGAGATTCCCGAAAAGAACAGCAAGCCCCCCGGTCTCATGATAGGGCTTTTTCAGGGATCGAATGACCTCAGGGTTATGGGTCTTCTTCCCCTTGAGGTTTTCTCCCACGGTTTTGCCGGTGACGGTCAATGCATCCCGGTGGATCAGGTTTCCGCAGCTGAGTTCAAGCATCAGCGCGGGGATTCCTCCGGCCTGATGAAGGTCCGAGAGGTGATGAGGCCCGCCCGGCGACATGTTACAGAGATGAGGAATCTTCTCGCTCACCTCATTAAACATTTGGAGGGAGAGTGGAAACCCGCACTCCCGGGCGATGGCAGGGAGGTGAAGGGTCGTGTTGGTCGATCCTCCGAAGGCCATGTCCACGGTGACAGCGTTTTCGAAAGCCTTCCGGGTGAGGATTCTGGAGGGCCGAAGATCCTGTCGGACCAGATCCATGATCCGCATTCCGGTTTCCTTTGCCAATCGGATTCTCTCGGCAAAGACGGCCGGGATCGTGCCGTTATAGGGAAGGGCAAGGCCGAGCACCTCGGAGAGGCAGTTCATTGAATTGGCAGTAAACATTCCTGCGCAGGAGCCCACTCCCGGACAGGCGCAGCTTTCCACTTCTTTCAGATCTTCCAGGGTCATCTCTCCGATCCTCACCTTACCGACACACTCGAAGACCGAGATGACATCGTATCCTTTCCCCTGAAACTCGCCCGTTAGCATGGGTCCGCCGCTGATAATGATGGACGGAACATCGAGCCTCGCTGCGGCCATCAGCATTCCCGGGACGATCTTGTCACAATTTGGAATGAGCACCAGGCCGTCAAAAGGATAGGCCATGGCCATCGATTCGACCGAGTCTGCAACCAGCTCTCTTGAACTGAGAGAATATTTCATCCCCTCATGGCCCATGACGATGCCGTCGCAAACGCCAATGGTGAAGAACTCGAGGGGGGTCCCGCCTGCCATCCGGACCCCCGCCTTGACGGCATCGGAGATCTGATGAAGGTGGGCATGGCCGGGGATCACTTCGTTGGCAGAGTTGGCAATGCCGATCATCGGCCTCTCGATCTCTTCGTCGGTCAGCCCCAGGGCCTTGAAGAGAGAGCGGTGGGGCGCCCTTTCGACTCCTTTTTTCATTTCGTCGGAGCGCATCTTCTTCTCCTTTCACCCGGATAACGTAGCCTTACGCATCATCCATGTAATTTATTACTACTTTATCCACTTCTAACACAAGATTCTTGCAGAGACAAGGAAAGGAGAGAAAAGGTTATTATTGCTTCCGGGTGTAGGTAATCTCCATCATTTTCTCTTCTTTGCCCGTTCTGTCGGTCCCATACATTTCAAAGACATGGGTATTGTCATCCACGATCCTGGTCACGGAGCGCCATTTCATCGGGCCTCTGATGGGGTCGTCGTAATGGGCCTCCTGGGTGATCGTCTTGCCGTCTCCGTTGCCTCTCCCTTCGAAAAAGAGGATGGCAGTCCCCATGGAATCAATCCAGGTTGAAACGTACTTCCTGGTATGGTTGTCGTACCCGGTTACGCCGATCCCGGTAAACGCACTTCCCATCATCTCGCCCTTAAACTCCTGCTGCAGGAATCGCCCGCCAAGGATCATCTTCTGCTCGCAGGTCCCTTTCGATTCCATGGGAGGCTTGTTGGGTTCCGTCCAGGACTTGAACTTGGTGTCCCAGCTCCCCGCCATTCTCGCAAGCCTCTTGTGGGGTTCGCCCGGGGTCCCAAGCTTCGTGTAGATCTCCATCATCGCCTCTATGTCCTTCTTGCCTTCTCGCCCCTTTTCTACCCTATGGCCGGTGCTTTTGGCCGTTTGAGTTCCTGTTGAAGTTGCCATGTCCGTTCCTCCTTTCTCGTTTTTTTCCTCACTTATCATTTTTTTTATATACTAAACATAATCACTCCTTCGTTTTTTTACACTTCTCTTTCCTTCCCCCTGGCCAAACAGGATGACAGGAGTGAACGAAAATGCCATTTGCTTGAATGAAAATAACCTGTTATGGAATCTGACCGGCAAGTGCCAGGGGAGCCCCGCCTTGCCTGCCCCTGCCCGCCGGCGGGTGGGGGTAGGCAGGGGCGGGGAGCTTCACAAATAGATGGTCGGCGTCTTTCCAGAAATCAAGACACGTGAACAATAGAGCAGCCTGTCGGAGTGATGTGCACTATCCCGGGTTCGGGGGCCGGTTCATTGGCTCCTGCCATCTAATCGGCGCTATTTTAGGCCGCAAAGGAAGCAAAAGAATCAAGAAGGCTTAAACTCTTAGGGTACTTCGAGAAGAGAATGCCTCTTGGGGTTCAAATCTTTCGATTGAAACGAGAGGATGCCTGCAAAGAATATAGGTATATATAACCGGTTCACCTTTTATTGCTGAATCCGGAGGCCTGAGGGGTAGCCCACATCCTTCAGCAAATCACCCTCCCAGACGACCCAGAGCGGTTCCACGGTATCTGCGATCTCCGGTTTGGCCTTTGCTTTCGAGGACAACACACCGAAGGACATGCCTGCCCGGACACTCTCGAGCGGATGTGCGCTATCCCGTACCAGCGGATACTTGGTAACGTCTTTCACGTGCGGCAGGCTCTCCGGCGCGACGATGGCGATGTGGCCGCTCTTGTTCAGGTCAAGATTCTTGGCAACAGCAAGCACAAACCTTCCGGCGTTGGCCAATTGCTGCGCTTAATCAGGCGTGACCTGCCGCCAGCCGCTCGCCTTGCTCTTGACGGCCTTTTCAACGAATCGATAGAGCTCATTGGCCATCCTGCCATCTTCGCTCTTATCCGACAGAATGCCGCGGAAGTACGGTATGTCCATTTCCTTGGTCTCGGCGATCTTGCCAACGAACCAGTTGCATAACCCCTTCCCGGTGTAGCTCTTGGCTGCAATCTCGAAGGCGGTGTTAAGATTATGGATTCTTTTTTCGACCGTCTCAGGCGTACCCAGACCATAAATCTGGCGGTGTGACCAAGATGAGGAGAGACGGAGATAGGGTGATAGAATCAATTGACTTGACATGGATAAAGTTCTATGAGATTTTAATATCAATATGAAGGAGGGAAACCTCTCCATGAATACACGAAAAGGAAGTGCAACCAAAGAAGATTTACAGGGTTTTAAGGAAGAGATTTTACACCAATTCCATGTTGTCTCTGAAGGTGTGATAGATCAGGTGAAACAAGTCGCTGAGGGTGTAGCGAGTGTGAATGAAAAACTGGATAGAAGGTTTAATGAATTGAAGGTCGAAATTCAGGAGACAAGGCAAGAAGTACTAGCTGCGGTTAAATTCTCTTATGCTGAATTGGATAAACGCTTGACAACCCTTGAGAAGGAATTTATTGAACTCAAACACCGTGTCGAAAAAATAGAGACTCACTCTGTTTCCTAACCTTAACACAAAATACTTTCCTTATTTCAAAACAAAGTGTCATCCCTAAAAAAGCTGGCCCTGCCGATTGTGTGGGAATTCTGGGGTCGGACCAAGACAAATGCTTGATTCTATGAGTGAAGTCTTAAAAAAAAAGAGGCTGTTTTTGACCTTAAACTGCCATTTTCGACGGTAAAATAACAATTTTAAGGTCGGCTTCCCCTACGGAGCAATAGTTGCTGAATGTGTTTGCATTTGTGCCCCCTGCTTCTCAGCCAGGAACCCAAGAACAAAGGCAGCCAACCCCAATAGCCCCTGTAATTCCCAGTTTGATTTGGGTTTTCCGGCTTCAGCCACCCTCAAGGCCCGATCGTTGAGTTCCTTTTCAAAGGGCGACCCGGTAGATTCCATTCGATTGGTGATTGCGGATTATGTATCGTGGAATCTTGAATCTCTCGGAGGGGCCGACCAGGACCCAGGCCCGCCAGGGTCGGAACGGTGGGAAAAATTGAGATAACAGGGAACAAACGGGGGAGCGGTCCAGTATTGACAAAACTTTGGAATCAGTATAATTATTGTTCCTGAGATCTGGACAGGAGCGGCGAATAAATGCCTGGGTGGCGGAATTGGTAGACGCAAGGGACTTAAAATCCCTCGGTGGGTGACCACCGTGCCGGTTCAAGTCCGGCCCTAGGCACCAAGATATTCTGTCGGTTAGGGACTCCCCGGGGTCCCCAAGACCTCGTCCCTGGTTTCCGACCAGGAGAATTCGTTCTTGAGTTCGGTCATCCTGCTGCAAGTCTAGCGGAAAGATGCGTAAACCTCAATTGTGGTTTGTTGTTCCTGATGGCGATGGCAAGGGCCTTCTTGGTTCCAATTAACACCACCAGCTTCCTGGCCCTGGTAATCCCGGTATAGATCAAATTTCTCTGAAGAAGCACGTAGTGCTGCGTGGTCACGGGGAGGACCACGGCTGGATATTCGCTCCCCTGGGATTTGTGGACAGAGATCGCATAGGCCAACACAACTTCGTCGAGATCGGAGTAATCATAAGGGATGAGCCTTCCGTCAAAGTCTAAGGCAACTTCTCTATCCTCCTGGTCAATCCTTGAGACCCATCCGATGTCACCGTTAAAGACCTCCTTATCGTAGTTGTTGACGATCTGCATGACCTTATCCCCCAATTTGAAGGTTCTGCCTCCATGGGAGATACCTTGCGGGTTGGAGTTGAGTGCTTTCTGTAATTCAATGTTCAAGTTGATTGCCCCGATGACTCCCTTGTGCATGGGAGTGAGCACCTGGATATCCTTTATCGGATGGAAACCAAAACGGTTCGGGATTCTTTCGGCACAGAGGCTGATGACCTGGCCCAAGATCTTTTCCGGATCCTCTTCCTGGACAAAGTAGAAATCAGAGGGCTCCCTTCGTTCGGGGTCTCGGTGAATCGGAAACTCGCCTTGATTGACCTTGTGAGCATTCACGATGATCATGCTCTCCCGGGCCTGGCGGAAAATCTCTTTGAGTCTAACCGCGGTGAAAACACCAGAGTCTATAATGTCTCTTAACACATTACCGGCTCCGACCGATGGAAGCTGGTCTACGTCACCAACCAGTATCAGGTGGGCATGTGGCGGCATAGCCTTCAGTACGTGATGCATCAGGAGTGTGTCCACCATAGAGGCTTCGTCTATGATGAGAATGTCTGCTTCCAACGGGTAGTCTTGGTCCCTCTTAAAGCCGCTTTTCTGAGGAGAGTATTCAAGTAATCGATGGATCGTTTTAGCTTCCCAGCCGGTTGCCTCGCTCATCCTCTTGGCTGCCCTGCCTGTAGGAGCTGCAAGAAAGATTCTGAGTTTGAGTTGCTGAAAGATCCTCAGTATCGCTGTTATGATGGTGGTCTTGCCGGTCCCCGGACCTCCGGTGATAACAAGAACCTTTGAGGTTGCAGCGAGGGTAATTGCTTCTTTCTGTTTTTCGGCCAGTTCTATGTTCAGTTTCTGCTGGACCCAGTCTACTGCTTTTTCGGGATGGATCGGCCTGATACTTGAGGGAGATTCTTTCAGCTTTTTCAGCCTTTGAGCTATTCCCGTTTCTGCCACATGGAATGGGGCAAGATAGACAGCCGTGTGACCCTCTCCGACGTTTATGCCCTCAAGGAAGATCTCTTTCTCGCCCGAGAGCTCCGTAATCGCTCTGGCAATGATCTCCTCGTCAACCTTCAAAATCTCCTTGGCTTTGCGGGTCAGGTCTTTCTCGGGGTAGTAGACATGGCCTTCGTCGGTTAATTCGTTCAAAACGTAAATCACGCCTGCTTTCGCTCTGATTAACGATTTCGGGTCGATGCCGATGTTTTGGGCTATCTTGTCTGCCGTAATGAAGCCGATACCATGGATATCGCGGGCGAGGTTGTAGGGGTTCTCCCTCACTACTTCTATTGAACACTTCCCATATTTTTTGTAAATCTTTGCTGAATAACCTGCGCTCACCCCGTGACCCTGAAGAAAGATCATGATCTCCTTAATCTCTTTCTGTTCTTCCCAGGCCTTTGTAATCATGGCAATCCTTTTGGGGCCGATGCCGTCTACCTCAGAGAGTCGTTCTGGCGTCTCTTCTATAATCTCCAGGGTATCCAGAGCGAATTTCTTGACGATCCTTTCTGCCATGATGGGGCCGATGCCTTTGATCAAGCCCGATCCCAGGTATTTCCTGATGCCGTGAACCGTAGCAGGGACAGTGATTTCGTAATTCTCGACTTGAAACTGCTCTCCGAACTTCCTGTTATGGACCCATCTCCCCGTAAGCGTTAACGATTCCCCCGGATTGATACCGGACAAGTTTCCCACGATGGTGGTCAACTCCCTCTTGCCTTTCTCCTGGAGCCTGGCAACGATGAAGTCATTCTCTTCGTTGTGGTAGGTTATCCTCTCAATGAGGCCGTAAATAGTAGGCATTTTCAGAAACTTTAACAAAACCGGAGAAGGGAGTCAAAACTCTTCTATGTGAACTCTTCTCTGTGAGGATGCTTTGGCCTCAATGGTTCGACAACCATTTTGATGCGTAAGAGGCTGCAAACAGATCAGGGAGAAAGGGCAGGACGTAAGCCCTCGTCGATAGACCTGATCAAGCGTGGTGGCAAGCGGCGGCATTCTTGACATAGTCGTGTATCCTTGATTGCTTGCCATTTTGTGAATCGTATGGTAAATTGCTCGCATGCGGATTGAGAAATCCGTCTGAACTTCGTGCGGGACGTGCCGGTTCGAGTCCGGCCCTTGGCACCAACGAATTCAGTATAGCAGACTGACATAAAAGGGGGGATTTTCAGAGAAGGGTAGGGCAAAGTTGGCCTTTTTTGACCATGCCTCCGAGATTGATCCTTTTTCAAATCACCATTCATTCCCGGAACCCAATCTTTATTTTCAAGGATTTTATGCGGATCGTGCATTAGAGACGGAGCGAGACGGTCTACTTCCTCAGGAGACACCGGACCGTGGATTATCGCGAGCAGGTGAGATTAAACGGGATGGGAGTGCAGGTCCATGCGTGAGACTTTCGCTCGGTTGTTGAAGAATTCTGAGAACTGGATCTTAAGCATCCTGGGTGCCTTCGGGGTCGTCTTCATCGTCCAGACCTACGGCTACCGTCCCTCTGCGGCTCTTTTTCCCCGTCTGGTGGGTATTGTCGTCGTTTTTCTTTCCTTTTATCAATTAGGAGAAAACGTTTGGCTGACAGTTGCCGGCCGAGGGGGTAAAGCGGAAGAAAGCGAGAAGAGAACTCAGGGCCTGAGATGGCATTGGAGCTTTCTTCTCATTCTCCTCTATTTTGGGCTTATCTGTCTGATCGGATTCGTGTGGGGCACGGGACTCTTTTTAATGTTCTTCCCCTTTGCTGCCGGCTACAAGCGCTGGCTCGTTACCCTGATCGTTGCTGTTGTGACAGCCATACTGATTGAGGTTAGCTTCAGCCTTTTTCTGCAGATCCCGCTTCCCAGCGGAATACTGTTAGCTATTTTTGATTGATACAGGATGGATTAAATAAAGCGACATTACCCCTTCCTAACCCTCCCTCTTGAGAGGGAGGGGAGGGCGGGGGGGGGACGAGGGTCCAGTGTGGTTAGAAGGGTTCGCCATAGCTGTTCAAGGGAGTAATATCTTTTATCTTCTGCTGGGCACGGCAATCGGTCTATTTGTTGGAGTACTCCCCGCCCTGGGCGCCATGTTCGGAATGGCCCTGATGTTGCCCTTCACCTTTGGGCTGCCGCCCGTCACCGCAATCATTCTGCTCGTAGCGATTCACGCTTCCTCGATCTATGGCGACTCCATCACTTCCATCCTGATTAATACGCCGGGTGGCGTTGCTTCCGTGGCCTCGTGCTGGGATGGCTATCCCATGGCCCAGCAGGGAAAGTCCGCTGTGGCCTTGGGTATCTCCACCCTGGGCTCACTTTTAGGGGGTCTCATCGGCTGGCTGACTCTGGTGGCGATCGCACCGCTACTGACAGCTTTTGCGATGAAGATTGGTGCAGCCGAGAACTTTATGCTGGGAATCATGGCCCTTTCCCTGCTCTCCCTGGCCGCGAGAGGCGAAACCATCAAGGGATTGATTCTGGGCGGATTAGGACTCTTGCTGGCCTTTATCGGCCAGGACCCGATTGAGGGTTTGAATTACCGGTTCACCTTCGGAAGCGTATTCCTTGAGGATGGACTGCCTCTGGTGTCGGTCACGGTCGGTCTCTTTGCCCTTTCTCAGGCGATGTTGCTTGTGGAGAAGGGCGGGACCATTGCGGAGATCATCCGGTTATCGGGAAGCCTGTGGGAAGGGATTAAAGAAACGATACGCCGACCGCTGACAATCGTCCGTGGCGGCCTGGTCGGCATCTGGATAGGGATCCTGCCTGCCCTGGGAGTGGCTGCGGCCAATATCATCGCTTATTTTCTTGAGAAACGATCGTCCAAAGAACCTGAGACCTTCGGGAAAGGGAATCCGGCCGGACTCCTGGCGCCCGAGGTGTCCAAGAACGCCTGCGGAGTGGGAGATATGATTCCCACCTTTACTCTCGGTATCCCCGGCTCTGTGTCCACGGCGATATTGCTCGTGGCCTTAACGATTCATGGCTTGGAGCCGGGTCCCCGCTTCTTCCTGAGCGGTGTCGAGCCCTATGCCGTATTTTCAGGCATCTTACTGGCACAGTTTGCTTTTTTCTTCAGCGGATTATTTTTGGCCCGCTATTTTGCCAAGGTCGTATTCATACCCAATGCGATCCTTGGGCCGATCATCATTTTCCTCTCATTCATAGGCTCATACGCGATGCGAAATCGGTTGGAGGACGTGATCATCACCATGGTATTCGGTCTGATCGGATACTTTTTCTATAAGCTTCGATGGCCTTCGGCCTGCCTGGTATTGGGTTTGGTATTGGGGCATCTGGTGGAATCGAACTTCCACCGGGCACTGGCCCTTGGCGATGGTTCGTATACGGTCTTCCTGAATCGACCCATCGCACGGGTCTTGCTGCTGATCACCTTCGTCTTTATGCTATGGCCGTATCTGTCGGAGCCGCTTAAGAAAAGGATCAGACGAAAAAGGCCTACGACTTCTGTCTAGAAAGGCCTTTTGATATCGTGGGAGTAAAACATCAAGACCGATGGTCCGGAATAACAAACTTTAAAGAGGAGGCTTAAGATGACCCAGTATAACTACCCTGCTCCAATAGCACCTGTTTATAAGGAACCGAAAAGTGTGAAGGATTGTTTGCCCCAGGCGAGAATGATCGTGAAGAAAGAGCATGGAAGAATGGCGATGGGCCCTGTGATCCGGGGAGATCGCATTTTGATTATCACCCTTCCTGACCAGAACGAATATGTGAAGGAAGCGATCGTCACGGCTTGCAAGGAGGCCGGTGCAGCCGAGGTCAAATTCATTCTCCCCAGCGAGCTGACCGGAAAGAAAGAGAAGAAGTTCAGTGTCGAAGAGGGGTGGGAGGAGGCCAAGATGCTCGAAGAAGGAATCGCTTCGGGTTCGCCTGAAACGGCGGATCTGGCTTCCGGGATGAATGTGGCAAAGCCCCTTTACGACTATCTGGAAAAGCATCAGGAATACACCAAAGTATTCTGGGACCTGGGCGCAAGGCCCCAGAAGGTTCATGTCCTTGGAAAGTACGGTGGGAAGTTCAAAGCCAACTGGTTATTCAACAACTGGGAGGAGTTTTTGTCCAGGGCGTGGATCTTTCCCGACGAGCTTTCCGTGGAGATCGAAAAGAGGATTATCGACATGTTGGGGAAGGCGCAACTGGTGAGAATCACCGATCCGGAAGGGACTTTCCTGGAATTTCCCCTGACCGTTGAGGAAGCCAAACGTTGGCAAATGGGTGCCTGGCTGAGAGGCCACCTCTACATGGACCCTCTTATGGGAACCGTAATAGAAGGAGAGAGGGTACCCCATTCCGAAGAGGTTCCTCCGGTATTTCGCAATCTCAACGGTGTCTTAGCCGGCACCTCGAATCATCGGGGATTTTTCCCGCGCATCGAGCTCCATTTCGAGAAGGGCCGTCTGGTGGAAGTAAAAAAGGGAGGCCGCTACGGCGAGCTGATCGGGGAAATGATGGAGCGATATAAGAAAGTCCACTGGCCGGGCTATCCCGAAAAAGGATTCTTCTGGTTCTGCGATTGTGCCCTTTGCACGATTGTAAAGTCGTTTCGCCGCACCTCGGACATGTTTGACAGCCGCTGGGGATTTCCGAACATCTCGGAGCGGAACAGGGCAGGGGTATTTCATCTCGGCATCGGATCGCGAAGACATCGATCGGAGCATCTGGAGGTTGCCAGAAAGAATAAGATTCCATTAGGGCATATCCACGTTCATAATTACTTCGTGACTTATGAAATCAAGCTCCATGGGAGCGAGAACTGGTATAAGATCGTGGATAAAGGATGGCTGACGGCCATGTCGGATCCGGATATAAGGTGTTTGGCTACGAAGTACGGCGACCCGGACAAGCTGCTCAGTTATGACTGGGTTCCGCCCATACCGGGCATCAACTGTGAGGGAGAGTATCTGAAGGATTATGCTCCCAATCCGGTCGCCTATCTAAAGAAACGTTTGGCAAAGAATCAGCCAATCTGATAGGCACCCATGAGGCGTCTAACCCCTTTCCCTTCAGGGAGGACTCGAAACGGAGGTAGAAGGGAGAGAAAGGAGGAGAGGGTGATGATGAAGCATTCGAAGAAAAAGTCTGTGTCAGACAAATTTTATCTGATCGGTTTCTGTCTGCTGCTATTCACGTTCCTGTCCTTTCAGGGGGGTAAAATCGCCGAAGCCAAAGACCCAACGGCTAAGTTTCCTTCCAAACCTATTAAGATCATCGTTCCTGCGGGCGCTGCAGGGAGCCTGGGCCAAGAGGCCAGGATGATCGCTCCTTTTCTCGAAAAGAATCTTGGGATCGCTCCGGTCATCGAGTATATCACCGGAGCCGAGGGAATCATTGCGTACAATAAATTTTACCAAGAGAAGGCGGATGGCTACACCATTGCCTACTTCAGTTTGGCGTCGGCCGTGACGCTTGAACTGACCAGGGAAAGTGCCAGGTACATGGTAAAGAACCTTTCTCCGATTGCGGCCTGGAACGTCAAGAATCAAATTCTCGGAGTCCACCCGGATAGTTGGAAAACATTCGCCGATTTTTTGAGCGATGGGAAGAAGAGGAAGATCAGTCTCGGAGGCATAGGAGGCATCTCCATTCTGCACGCCTATCTTTTGGAGAGTGCCCTGGGAATAAAGATCAATTTTGTTCCCTATGATGCTTCGGCTGAAGCGATCGCCGCCGTTGCGGGAAAACATATGGACGCCGTCATCACCTATACCACGACGCCCAAACCGATGATCCGGGCCGGCAAGCTGAGAGCGATCGCCGTCCTTTGCCGGAAGCCCGATCCCATCGTTCCCGAAGTTCCAAATCTTAAGGATTTGGGGCATGGGGACGTACCCGTGCTTCCCGCATACGGGATGTTTGCGGCCCCGCGGAATACCCCAAGAGAGATTACGGCTATTCTTGAAAAGGCCGTTCGCAATTCGACGGTTGTTCAAGAGTTTAACAAGTTGGCTGACAATATCGGAATTGCCATTGAATTCAAGTCCTCCGGAGAGCTCAGCGGACTGATCGCCGAAAATTACGAGATGTTGAACAAGTATAAGCAATTTATCAAATAGTCTCAGAGTCGGGTCTTTTCGGGCTGTTGCCCGAAGCCACCGTTTCCCTCCGACACGCCAGCCCTGAGCGAGCCGTTCATCCTTCGACAAGCTCAGGGCGAACGGCGATGTCCTGACGTCATAAGATTTTTCCGTTCATGCTGAGCCGTGAGCCTGTCGAACGGTCGAAGCATGGAGTTGCTTTGAGGAACAGCCAGTTTTTGCTTGACACGCAAATCATATTCTGGTATCAGCAATACCGGTACGGAACAGTAGGGGAAAGGATGAACGAGATGCTCTCAAAAAAATGGGTTGTTCTGATTCCGATGGCGCTTTGTCTGATCCTGGGCCTTGGAGGGGCAGTTGGGACCGCGGAGGGACAAGGAAAGTTTCCAAGCAAGAACATCACGTTTATTGTCCCGTTAACACCGGGCGGAGGATTCGATACGAACGCACGACTCATAGCGCCTTTCTTGAAGAAGTATCTTCCCGGACATCCCAATGTTATCATTAAGAATGTGCCGGGAGGAGAATCCCGGCTCGGCATCATGGAGATGTACAAGGCAAAACCCGACGGCCACACCCTGTGCATCTTTAACATTCCTGGAAACCTTATGGCCCAGATTGTGGGATTGGCTGAGGCTGATCTCACCAAGGTAGCCTGGATCGGCCGAATCACCGATTCCATTTATGTCACGGCCCTGGCCCCCAAATCGAAGTTGCGGACACTGGAAGATCTTCGGAAAGCGCCTCAGTTGAAGGTCGGGGTGGTAGGCTTGACCTCCACAGCCAATCTGGGCATGGTTATTTCCGCTCAGGAAATGGGATTTAAGATCAAGCTCATCCGGCATGACGGGAGTCAGGAATCGATTCTCTCGACGATCCGAGGCGACACGGATCTGGTGATCCACTCCTTCCCGACCCTGAGAAAATTCATCGTGGACAGCAAGGACTTACTACCCTTTGTCGTCTACTACAAGGAACGATTGAAAGAGCTGCCGGAGACCCCGACCATTGGTGAATTGGGCTTTAGCAGCTTATTGGATCTGGTGACGGTGGACTATATGGTCGGTACAACCCCTGGGATACCGGATGATGTTTTGAGGACCTGGCGCGAGGCTTTCGATAAGTCGGTCGCGGATCCCGAGTATCAGAAGATCATGAAGGAGTATGTGAAGTTTCCCCTCGGCCCCCTGAACGGCCGGCAAGCCGAGCAGATGGTGAGAGATTATATCAAGATATATTCGAAATACAAAGACTTGATCTTGCAGTTCAGTCCGAAATAAGAAGAAATGTGACGGCTGCATTGTGAGAATATTAAATCTTGAGGCAGGAAGGAGGGAAAGGCTGATATTTAAAGATGGGCCATTGCTTGGAAGAATATGCAAGAAGAACGGAGTAAGAGGACCATGAAATGGGTTGCTTCAAAAGACCCGGGTGGTCATTAACCAGAATGAATGATGGAGGATGAGTATGAGAGGCATCGAAGGATATGGGGTTCTAATTCCTCAAAATCGAATCTCGGTAGATGAAATTTATAGTGAGTGGTGTTTTCTTCTTCCGCCCAACTCAATCCGGGTCTTATCGGGTGCTACGGAAAGGGCGGTCAATAACTGGGACGAAGACCCGGTCACCATGGCAGGGGAAGCTGCGATGGCCGCGATCGAAATGGCAGGGGTTTCTCCCAAGAACATCGAAGCGTTATATTTCGGCTCCTTTACGAATCCCTATGTGACGAAGTCCTCAGGAGCGGCAGTGGCGGAGATTGTGGGGATGGGGCCGGAGATCATGTGCGCCGACTGCCAGTTTGGAGGCAAATCGGGCACCGCAGCGATTCAGATCTGTTTGGGACTGATTGGCTCTGGAATGATCCGAAAGGGATTGGCCATCGGGTCAGACTCTTTCAGCCGTCATATCGCTCCGAATACTTTTATGGAATACCTGGCTTCAGCCGGAGCAGCGGCATTCGTCTTAGGTAACGAGAAGGTTGTTGCAGAGATTGAAGGCACTTTTTCTTATACCACGGACACAGCCGATTTTTTCAGGGTTGACGGAGATCGATATCTCCGAAGGGGTGTGTCGGAGGAGGAGCAGGATATCGGATATAACGAGCACATCAAGAATGCGGCTCGTGGATTTTTCAAGAAATTCAAGAAAACGGCCCAGGATTACCAGTATGCCGTCTTTAACCAGAATACGGGGAGGCTGCCTTTTGTCGTGGGGAAGGAACTTGGGTTTCAGGAAGGGGCGATTAAGCCTGGGGTCCTGGCGGACCGAATCGGCGACTGCGGCTCAGCTTCTCCTTTGATCAGTCTGGCCCATGTCCTCGACATGTCCAAGCCCGGGGACAGAATTTTTGTTGCCTCCTATGGCTACGGGGCGAGCAGCGATATCCTGAGCCTCCGTGTGACGGAGCAGATTGAAGAGGCGAGGCAGAGGAGGAAGGACCATCCAAGCATTGCCGCCCAGATCGATGACAAAATCGAGGTGGACTACAAGACTTATTTGCGCCTGGAGCGTAAGATTATTCAGGAATATCTTTAAAATCAGATAAAGGAGACCGCGTATGAGAAAAGCCTATATTGTTGGCGTTGGTCAGACCCCGAGGAGGCATTTTCCTCAGAAGGCGTTGGGGACTTTAGCTGCAGAGGCAGCCTACAAGGCGCTCGACGATGCCAAGATGGATGCAAAAGACATACAACATGTCTACTTTGGCACCTATCATCCGGCTGCGCACATGCAATTTACGCCTGGTCAGATGATTGTGGATGCCCTTGGATTATCGGCAAAGGTCGGTGTGACCGATATCGAGCATGCCTGTGCGACGAGCGGCCACACGCTGCACGAGGGAAGGCTTGCGATTACTTCCGGTGTGTATGATGTGGTCCTGGTGCTCAGTGCATCAAAGACTTTTGATTCTCTCCAGTCAAGGAATACGAACGAATCGATATCCTATGGGCCGTTTAGCGTCGAGCGAGGGATCATGCTCGGACACGCCGATTTCGAAGGATATGCGAGGGAGTACGGGGTGGGAGATGAAGAGATCTACGGGTGGTATAAGACCGAATACTGGCATGCAACCCGAAACCCGATCAGCGTTTGTTATGGTGAGCATGACAGGGTTCTTTCTTACGAGGATTACTGTAAATTGCCCTACAACGTCTGGTACGCTGCTCCACAGAAATTTGGGGCAGGTTCGACGGTGGTGGACGGAGGGACCGCGATCATACTTGCATCCAAAGAGGTGGCCATGAGGCATACCGACAAATTAATTTCGATCGAGGCGCTGGTTTGCAGGGATGAATCGTCCTACTATCCCCATTCCCTGCAGCACACTCGTTTTGAGATGATGACCGCAGGGGTTTTGCGTAACGCCTTTCAGGCGGCCTTTGATCAGGCCAAGATCAAGCCGAAGGACCTTGATCTTTATCAGCCTCATGACAACACCCCTTATATCAATTTCAGCCATGTGGATGTCTTTTTCCAGCTCTACGATCCGAAGCTGCCGCCCGGTTACGGCCCGAAGTGGTATGCCCTGGGACATGCCATGCCGGGAGGTCCTCTGCCCCTGAACAGTGCAGCGACTGCGAAATGCGGCTATATGATGCCGGTGCACTTTTTGGATGATAACATCGAAAATGTGAAGCAGTTGCGGGAAGAGGCTCAGCTCCCCGAGCGACAGATCAAGATGAAAAACTACCTTGCCATGGCCACCGTGTCCCCGGAACGTCCGGTGGTATGTATCTTAAGGAGGGAAAAATAAATGTCCAGCACAGGAAATATTCCAGAGCCGACCACAAAATTAGGGGGATCCCATTCGATTACCTACATGTGGAGAATCAAGCCGGAGAATTACCGGCTGACGGGGAGTCAATGTCAGCAGTGCGGGAAGAAGATCTTCCCCCGGGTCTATCACGTTTGTTCCTACTGCAATTCGAGGGACGTCAAAGACATCGAGCTTGCCCGTACGGGGACGATTGTCCATGGGTGTTTTGGCCGGGGAGGGGTTCAAGGATTTGAGGATGTCTTTCCCCTCGTTTTCGCAACGGTAAAGCTCGACGATGATGGTCCCTGGGTGGAAGGGGAATTGGTCAATATTTCGTACCCCTATAAAATCGAAAATGCGATTGAGCCCACGGGCTATAAATTATGGGAGAAGCTGAAGGGGAAACGCGTAAAGATGGTTGTTCGTCGACTGAAAAAGCTCGACAATGGAGCTCTTTCTTATGGATACAAATTCTATTTGGACGAGACCTTAAAGAGCAAGGGTGCCATGCCGAGCCTGCCGCCTCCGCCCAAGATCATGCCCTTCCGCGACACGGGACAGGGCATCCGAAGATGGGATTGAATAGTGTCTGTCCACAAATGGCCTGTTTCGTCATGCCGGACTCGATCCGGCATCCAGACGTCGTCCCGACGAAAGTCGGAAACCGTCTTACAGAACTGGATTCCTGCTTTTGCAGGAATGACGACTTTCTTGGAAATTGTGGTTTATGGACAAGAAGAACTTAAGGAGGGAGCCATGAAGAAAAAGATTTTCTTAAGTACTCTTTTGGCCTTTGGGATCTTTCTTGTGTGGATCATGGCCGGGACCTTGGCCCATTCTGCGGAGAAAGCGTTCCCGAGCCGGCAGATTGAATTTGTGGTCCCGTACCCGCCGGGCGGATCTCTGGATGTGACGGTCAGGGCGATGAATGAGGAACTGAGCAGGAATTTTGGCGTTCCTACAGTGATCGTCAATAAATCGGCGGGCAGCTCCAGCCTGGGAACCGAGTATGCCGCTCATGCCAAGCCCGACGGTTATACGTTGTTGGTGGGCAACAACGCGATCTTTGTCACCGTTCCTGCAACCACGGGCAACCTCCCGTACAAGACGTCCGATTTTCTTCCCATTGCTTGCGTTGGTTTCACACCGAACTGTATTCTGGTCCGAAAAGAGTCCCCTTTCAAAACTCTGGAGGAATTGATCGGCTACGCCAAGAAGAATCCAGGGAAATTGAAATGTGCCACATCCGGGCCGACGGGAAGTTCACGTTTCAGCTTGGAGCTGTTGAAATCGAAAGCAGGCATAGACATCCAGCACGTTCCCTTCGCAGGAGGTCCGCCGGCCAATACGGCCACCCTGGGAGGACATGTCGATCTGCTATCGAGCACCTTTTCAGGGGTCATCGGTCTGGTGAAGGCCGGTGATTTGAGGGGATTGGCCGTTGGCGCAGAGAAGAGGATGGCCGATTTTCCTGACATACTGACCTTATCGGAAAAAGGATACCCTGAAACCAGCCTGTCCATGTGGGTTGGTTTCTTTGCGCCAAGAGGGGTTGAAAAGCCGATCTTTGAAAAGATCTCAGCGGTGATCGAAAAGACCTCAAAAAATCCCGAGGTCATCAAAAAGATTAAAGAAGTCGGAAACGAATACGAGTACACGCCGGGAGATAAGGTCAGCCAACAGATAGAAAATGAGTATAAGATGGTTGTGGACGTTATCAAAAAGGCCAAACTGACTTTTTGATACAAATGATACGACGAAAGAATTTTTGCCCCTCACCCTCCCTTCCCCCTCAAGAGACTGTGTTGTAATGGCGAATAAAGAGGGAGAGGCAGTCAGGTTCCAAAATTTTAGAATGCGGATCTTTTAGGTTATGGG
>JBHGBJ010000004.1:0-150071 GCA_041947025.1 Thermodesulfobacteriota bacterium | reverse complement strand
GGGGTAAAGGGGCACAATATGAACGATGATACCTTTCCGGGAAGCCCCGGCCTGTGGCCAGGGAGCTTCACTCAAATCAAATCCTCATTTTTTCTTTTTATCGAGGTCCAATCCCTTCTTGAGCTCTTCCACTTTCTCCCGGAACTCGTCGGTCACGGCCTTGGATTGATTCTGATCGGTAATGACATGGGGAGTCAGAAGAAGGATCATTTCCCTCTTGTCAATCAGGCGGGTCTTACTCCCGAAAAGGAAGCCGATCAGGGGGATTTTGTTCAAGACCGGAATTCCTGACCTCGATACATCCTTGCTATCCCGGATCAACCCTCCGATCGCAATGGACTGCCCTTCCATAATGGAAAGGACCGTTTTGGCAATCGTCTTATTGAAGGACGGAGCAGCGGTGAGGGGCCCGGTTTGTACAGAGGGGCCGAGCGAGCTATCCTCGACGGTGATCTCCATGGTCACCAATCCGCCGTCGCTGATGCGCGGGGTCACGGTGAGGATCGTGCCGATATCTTTATATTCCACCGAAGTTTCAACGACACCCGAAGCGGCAGCGGACACGGTGGTCGAAGTGAACACGCCGGTAGGGATGGGTTGTGAAGATCCGATTTGAATCTTCGACTCCTTATTGTTGGAGGCGAGGATGGTCGGTGAAATTCTCACATTCACGCGACCTTCCGACGCGGCCAATCGGATCGCAGCAGAAATCCTTTGCCCTACGTCCACAATCGCGTATCGAAACCCGCCGGTGACCGTCCCGGAAAGCGATGAGGTCAAAGGGTCGGTAGGCGGTTGTGCCTGCATCACGATGCTCTGGGCATTGGGGGACTTGCTTGTCAGAAATCTCGACCACTCAATGCCGAACTGGGTGTCGTCATTCAAGGTGACGTCGGCAAGCAGCACCTCGATCAGGACCTGCCTCGGGTAGATATCCAGCCTCTTGACGGTTTCCAGGATGCTCCTGTAGTCTCTGGCATAAGCCCGGATGACCACGGCATTGTTTGCCTCATCCGCGACGATGTTGATTTCTCCTTCTGGCACAGTTGCGGATTCTTCCTGGGTCGGAGGCGTTGAAGCAGGAGGAGTCGCGGCAGGGGGCTGTCTGATTCCTCTGGGAGTCGGCTCGGTCACTTTGGCCTTAAATTCTTCTTTCTTTTCTTTGGCCCCAATGAATACGCCCTTTAAAACATCGACCAGATCCTTGGCTTTGGCGTTCTGGCAATAGTAGACGAAGACACCGAATTTTGTCTCCAGGGGGGTCTTGTCGAGTTCTTTAAGCCAGCCCTCCACTTTTCCGAAAATATTCGGGATGGAGCTGACGACCAGGAGCGAGTTAATTCGGGCAACCGGTGTAAAGGTGATGCCCACGCCCCTGCCCGACTTCGTCGAGATCTCAAAGGAGGAAAAGATCCGCTCCATTTCCTTGGAGATCTCCGTCACATCCGCATTCAAGACAGGGTAGATCCTGACTCTCAAGTCGGTGAAGATGTCAATATCAAAGAGTGCGAGAATGTCGAGGATCTTCTTGATATTTTGCGCAACGTCACCCATGATCAGAATATTATGAGCCGGATGCTCCACAATATCGGCTCCGTCGGATAGAAAGGGTTTGATGATCTTTGAAGCCTCTGTGACCGGGATATATTTTAAGGGGACGATCTCGATCATATATCTTCCATCGGGAACAATCTTTTTGCTCTCCTCGATGGTTGACGGAGATGTGTAGAGCTTCTTCGCGTCGCCGAAGGGAACGATTTCATAAAGATTGTCTTTCTTAACGGCAGTTGCTCCATTTAACTTCAGGATGGATTGGAAGATCGCGAGGGTATCCTCGGCCGAGATCTGGCCTGAGGTGTGAATATTGACGATCCCTTTGACCGCTGGGTCGATGATGTAATTGATCTTCAATACCTCTGCCATGACACGGATCACCTCGTAGAGATCGGCGTTGTCAAAATTAAAAACAATCCCCGACGTTGTCCGGGTATCCGGGCCTTTTTTCGGTGGGGAGGGGACAGTCGGAGGCTGTCCTGGCATTTGGGACGGAGCAGGGGGGATGGGTGGCTGAGGGGCAAGAGGTTCCTGAGGACTTGGAACGGGAGGCTGGGGAGGCGTTTTGGACGGGACAGGCCCCATAGGCGGCTGAGCGGGAGAGGATTCTTTTGGAATCGGGCCGGGAAGTTGAGGGGGCGTTTGGGATGGAACAGGCCCCATGGGTGGCAGAGCGGGAGACGATTCTTTTGGAATCGGACCAGGGAATTGAGGAGGGGTCGGAGTTAAAGGTGTGGAAGGGCCCACCGGAGGGGAAGTCGGAATTCCTTCTGTCGGCTGTCCCTTTAAAGATTGAGTGGTCCCAAAAAGGGCGACTGCCTCAATCACGAAGAGCAAGATAAGAATCTTAGACCAAACATTTGCCATTCTCATCTCTTATGATCCTCCTTGCTGTAATGGAGTTCTTGGGGGCGGGTAGGGCACCCTTCTCGTCCTTCCGGGATAGACCGGAGGAGGAGTGGTCTGGGGAAAGGTTGGCGCAGGAGTTTGAGTCACAGGAGGGGGTGAAGGGGGTGGGGACACTGTTTCTTGAGACGGAACCCTCGGTCTTTCGGCTGGCACCGGCGATGGAACCGGGAGAGGAACAGGTTTCGGCGCTTCGGCAGAGGGAAGCATGGGCCCGGGGCCGGGGGTTGGGATGCCAGGAGGCTTCTTCGTCGCGGTCTTCGTATCGCTTCTTCTTTTCGGCGTTGCGGGATCGTAGAGAAGGACTTCAAAACTATCCCCGGAAGCCTCCAGTCTAATTCGATCGGGCAATATTTCTGTCAGCTTATATTCTCCAATCTTCTCCCCTGGTTTTAGTGTGATCGTCTCCCTCTCGCCTTTCTTGAGAGGTCGGCCAGGGGTGGCGACGGAGGCATATTGACGGTCCGCAAGGATGGTCACTCCGTATAGAATCACCTGGGGCCGGGCAGGAGGCTTCTGGGTCGCAGCCATTGGCAGCGGGAATTCCTTCCTTTCTGGATTAAAGATATTCTTTTCGGCGATAGAGACATAGGAGGCGATAGAAGAAGCTCTTGCATCCGCAATGACCGGTATCGTCTCGGGTCTTGTCTCCGTCTTCTTTTCCATTCTTCTTCCGGGTGAGATTTCAAGAGGCTGAGTCCAGGTGGCGTAATTTTCCACTCCCAGGAGGATAACGATCAAAGTAAGCATAACGGTGAAGACCAGATACTTGAGTGACATCATCCCTCCTTCCCCTTCTCCTTCACGGGGCTCGTTTTCATCAATCCGGAGATGACGAGACTTCCTTGAACGCTGTTGGGCATCCTCGGATTGGGGACAAGAAGGTCCGCTTCAGAAATCATCAGCTCCTTTTCCTGTTGCTCGATATCGTGAATGAATTGGCCGAGGCTGAGCATGTTGTTGACCGGATTGAATTCAATGTGAAGAGAAATCCTCGTAAAGCCATAAGTCTCCTTTGGCTCCAATATTCTAAAGCTTCTGATGGCAATCCCGTTCTTCTCCGAAAGCCTCCTCACGATCTCCTGAAGCTGGGCTGCTCCTAATTGGGGTGTCTCCCCGGAGAGAAGCCTTTGTTGAAGACCTGCGTATCGTTTCTGGGCCTGATCGAGCTCCTCTTCGATCTTCTTCCGATTCTGAAGATATTCCTTATACCTCAGCAAGATATTCTTCTTCAGGACGATCTCCTCCTGGGCTCTCCTGGCAGCGTCAGAAAGAGGAAGGACCCCGAGAAAATAGATGAGGAGAGAGAGTGCGGCGGCCCCTCCGACCCACAATACCTTTTTCTGGGAATATGTTGACGTCTTAAGATTGATAAAGGACCATTCCTTCCAGGTCACGACTTCCTCCCTTCGATCCTTACCTTAATCCTGAATCTTTCCTTCTCCTTATCCCCTTCCGGTTTAAACTGTCTGTCCTTCGTCACGGGGGATAAGAATTCGACCCTCTCAAAGAGAGGGGACTTGTCGAGAAGAGAGATCAATTCGGGGGCAGAATCCGCATATCCGCTGATCTCGATCTCCTTTCCGTTATACTTGAAATTCCAGATCCAGACCGTGCCGGGCAAGAGCTGGGTTAACTCCTTCAGGATGTCGATCTTGCTTGTTTCCCCGGAACGGATCTTCTCAAAGTCAAAAATCTCTTTGGCCATGGTCTCCTTCTGCTTCTGTAAGTTTTCAACAGCCTCCACTTCCGGTTTTCTCTTCTTGATCTCCGCGTTCACGGTCTCCAATTCATTCCGGTACCGAAAGAAGATTCCTGCGCCCCATGTCAGACCCAGAAGTAAGGCCAATGAGGCCAGGAAGATGGAAACCGGTTTTCCTATCTGTCTGACCTTTTTTTGCATTTCCAAGGGCAGGAGATTGAGTTCCAGCCGGGTCTTAACCAAGCCCTTAAGCGGAAGGCCAATCGAGGAGTAAATCCTGTAAGGAAAAGGCCCGCCCTGTTCTAAAGGGATGCGATGGCACGGAGGCGGAGAGACCACCAGGGCAGGAAAAGTCTCTTTGAGGACTTCCAGGACCTTCTCGTCGGCGTCCAGTCCATAAACGAAGAGGTTTCCTTTGGAGGAGAGTTGGGTTTCCAGTCCCAGCCGCTTAACGGTGCTCAGGACAGTCAGTTCCTTCTTCTCAGAAGGTAAGGGGAGATGAAAACTCTCCTTCCAGTCCTTTCCCTGGAGGATGTTCATCTCGGAAAAAGGTTCTGACATATCGAGCAAAACCGAAGCCCCTTCTTTCTTTGCCCCGTCGTTATGAAAGAAGAGATTGAGGGCTCCCATGGAGGAAATCTGGATTGAAATCGGCTCGATTCCGATCTTCTTCAACAAGGATAAGTAAGGATCGACTTCCTCCTTCTTCACAAAGACCGAGAAAAGATGGATCAACTCTTTCTCCTCTTTGAGAATGAGATAGTCGAAGTAAACCTCTCCCTTTTCAAAGGGAGTATATTTGGAAGTCTCGTACTCGAGCACCTTTCTCAAGTTTTCTTTCGTAGCCACCGGAAGCGTGATGAACCGGGCAACGGTCTTTCTTCTCGGGATGGAGATGGAGACCCGGTCTTTATCGACCTGATATTTCAATACAAATGCATTGATCAAGCCGATCAGATGGGCCTCCCGGTCCTCGACCGGCATCGGGGGAGGCATGGGATGAATTTCATAACCCGCCAGACTGATCTTGCCGAACGATCTTCTCAAGACGGCCAGGGCAAGGTGGTCCTGCATAAAATCGATTCCGAAACTTGTTTCATAAAAGATCATGGCGAACCTTCCATTAAATCAACCGCCCTGGAGCTCTTCGATTTCCCCCAGGCAAAGCCCGATTCAAAAATCAGGGTTTGAGGCCGTTGAATACCCCACCGCATCGATCCATTGAACGATCTTGTATCCCTTCCTCTCCTTCGGATCGACCTTGAGGATGGCTTTTATGCCTCGAGTCGCACCTCCTTCTTTACTCCTTGCCACGGATTCGGTGGTGTAGTAGGGGGTTATGGACTGATAGAGAGCGATCTTTCCCACTTCCCCGATAAAAGGTAAGATCTCGGGCACCCTTTGAAGCAGATCCTGTTGGTTCAAGAATCCCTTCTCCTCTCGGGCCTTAACGATTGGTCGAGAGACATCCTCCGGCACTCCCAGGACATACCTCAAGACGACAGACGTGGCACTGTTGATGTCGATCTGCTCTCCCGAGGAATAAATGGAGAAGATATCTTTCAATCCGGCTTGATCGGCCTTGCTCTCTTCCTCTCCGTTGAGAGTCTTCTTCCTCCCATAGAATAATTCAGGGGTCACACCTCGGACGAGGAGGAGTTCTTCGATCGAATCGAGATTGTCGTTCTTACAGAGATAGGGTTCCTTGAGGGACTGATAATAGTCATTCTCGGCCCCATTGATACGGTAGAGATCATCCGGATCCCGCCAATCCAAGATCGAATCGGTCACGATATCCCTTTGTTCCGCTTCAAGACCTAAGTTCCCGATGATTTTTCGTAGCGTGGCTTCGGAGACCTTGTTGATATTGACCTTGCCTCCTTCGGCCATGATTCTGATCTCACAGGATCCCTGATCGAAGACGAGAGGGTAGGGTCTTCCATCCGTCAGCCATTCCTTCATCTCCGGAGGGATTTCTTCGGTTTTCGTACCCCTTCTCAGTTGTTGAACCCTGAGGTCGTGTTTGTAGATCAACTCTACAATGGCCCGCTCGACGCCTCCTTCCGCTATGGCATAAAGCTGCACGTCTTCCTTAAAGTTCTTGGCGATATTGGCTTCTGTCCTCATGCCAAAACAGAATTCCAAAACGACCACCGAAAGGATGGCGATGACCCAAAGCACCATGATCATCGCCACACCTTTTCGATTGCCGATTGCAGGATTCCTGATTCCGAGTTCGATTCTTCGGCCCATTTAATTCGCTCTTCTCTGGGGTATTTGCTGTAATCCCCTTATGCCGGGTGGAGCGGTTCTCAACTCCTCCAATTGATGGGCTGGAATGGATGCGAGAAGCTGGATGGAGACCTTCTTCTCCTTGGTCTGCCCGGACTGCCCCGCCTCTGGAGCGGCAGCATAGGTGATCGTCATTCGGAAGGCCCTGGGCAACTCCTTCTCTTCTCTTGCATTCCACTCTGGAACCCATTCCTCTGTCCGATTCTCATCCGGGTCTTCCTCCCGATAGTATTCGAACTGGACATTTGAAACCCCCTCCAGCAGCTGAATTTCCAATTCCTCCTTGGGTCTCTCTTCAAAGAAGTCTTTGTTGAGAGCCCTCTGCTCGTAAAAAACCAAACGGCCTCCTTCCCTTCCTTCTCTTCTGAAATCATAGGCGGCAAAAACAAATCCTTCGGATTCTTTCGCCTTCACCGAGAAAGCCGAGACGAACTTCACGGAATGGTCATCTCCCTCGAAGGCGAGATAATCCCCTTCTGCCTTCTTGGTCTTGATCTTGTACGGGACGGCCGATTTCATCTGCTGAGCGATCAACTGGGAGATCATCCGCGTCCTTTGATACTCTTCCTTGAGAGATTCCCCTTTGTCCCAGGCAGAGAAGCCCAGACGGAAGGCCCCGAAAATGATGAGAAGAATGAATCCAATAACGGTGAGTGTGACGATCACCTCAAGCAGGGTGAATCCGCGATCCCTTCGTTTCTCAATGAGAAGAAGAGACTCAAATGTTTCCATTCCCTTCCTCTTTGGCCGTTTGATAAGTTTCCAGACCCATGGACCTTTCCTTTCCCCCTGACTTCCAAATGACATGGACCTTAACCTGAAAAAGTTCAGCCGGAGCATTAAAGTCCCTGTTCTTTTCGAGCGGCAAGACTTCGATCTTTTTCACTTCAACCTGCCATCGATAAAGGCCGTTGAATTCTCCCTCCTCTGTCCCTTCTTGAACGGACGGGTTTAGCCTGATCTCCTCCATCTTCATCCGGGCGTAATTGCTTGCCACGGTGTACTCTCCCGAGGTCCTTCCCAGACGAAGTCCTCCCGAGAAGAGTTCCATGATCACGACCAGTCCTATCCCCAAGATCGCAAGGGCAATGACTACTTCGATCAGGGTAAACCCTTTCGGATGTGAGCGTTGGGCTCTGACACTTAACATCGAGTCACTCGGTCAGACCTTCTCGATTTCAACGATCCCGGTCAAAAAATGGACCTTGATCATGTATCCCTTGCGGTCTCGGCTACCCACAAGAATGGAACCTCCGTTCGATCCCCCATTGGGATAAAACTCGATTGTCGGAACCTCCGTAAGATATTGAGGAGAAGGGATCTTGACTTCCTCGATCTGAATCCCTTCGGGGAGAGCATATCTCCGGGTGACCTTCTCATCTTCCATGGACCGAACCCTTACCTCCCTCTGATGGGAATCGAAAAGAACCTGATAAACCTGTCTTTTATGAATAGACTCGCTCCGGCAGTAGCGGAGGATAGCAGAAATCTTTTGGGCCATTCCCCTCAGTTCGGCCGTTTTGGAGAGCCGGAAAAGAGAAGGGGTGACCAGCGATACAGCCAGGCCCGCCAGGAGCAAGACGATGATCAATTCGATTAATGTAAAACCCTTCTTCTTCATTTCTCCTTCCCTACGTCTTTCCAGCTCACAACATCCTGATTCTCTCCCGTGCCTCCCTCCGCCCCATCGAGTCCATAGGATATCAGATCGTAATCGTAATGCTCGCCCGGGAACTTATAGACATAAGGCTTCCCCCACGGATCCATGGGGATCTCTTTCGGAAGGTAAGGTCCCTGCCAGTTCTCCAACCCGGAAGGCTTTTCCCTCAGGGCCTTCAAGCCTTCCTCCTGGGTTGGGTATCTTCCCGTATCCAGACGAAAGGTATCCAAGGCCGTGGCGAAGAGCTCAATCTGGGCCTTGGCCGCCTTCTGTTTGGCCGTGCTCACCTGGCCAAAGTACTTTGGTCCCACCAAGGCCGCCAGCAGACCGATGATGATGACGACCACCAGAATCTCGATCAGCGTAAACCCTTTTTCTCTTGCCCCGCTCTTATCTTTCATCTCTTCTCCTCTTGCTCATCCTTGGGAGACTACGTCGTAATCAAAGAAAAGCTATTCACTCGGCATGGGACAGGCGGTCGGGTGACGAAGCTCTAGAGCGGAAACCTTATCGCTCCCCTACGGAGCTCCCGGCTAACGAAAAGAATCACCTCTCTGCAAGAGCCAATCCTCGATCACTTAAAACGACCGCATTCTAAAGCTGAGAAACCTGACTGCCTGTCCCCCTGAATCGACCCTCCCTCCTCATGGCCCCACTCGTCTCACGGGAGAGGGGTTAAAAAGGAATTTCATTGATGCTGAAGATTCCTAATAGCATGGAGATCACGATGAACCCTACAACAAGGCCCATGAAGAGGATGATGAAAGGTTCCAGGAGGGAGACGGCCCTTTTGACCGCCCTCTGGACATTCTCCTCATAGGTCTCAGCCACCTTGATCAGCATCTCGTCGAGCCTTCCGGTCTCCTCTCCGACACCAATCATATGGGCCGCCAGAGGCGGAAAGACGTCGGTTTCTGCCAACGATTTTGAGATCGCCTTTCCTTCCCTGAGCCGGTCGTGAATGGAGGCAATGGACTGTGAGATCACTCTGTTCTGGGAGATCTCTTTGGTCAGGTTGAGGGCCGGAAGAATCGAAACTCCGCTCTGGAGCAAGGTCCCGAGCGTCCTTGAAAAACGGGCCACCTCCACTTTCTTGATGATGTCGCCCATCAAGACCCATCTCAATTTGAACCGGTCCCATCTCACTTTCCTCTCTTCCTGCTGGAGATAGATCCTGAGCCCAAGATAACCGAGGGCGATCGCGCCAGCTCCCAGCCACCAATAACCTCTCACTCCATGGCTGATCGCGAGCATGATCTGCGTTGGCAGGGGGATCGCCTGGCCGGTATCTGCAAAGATCCTCGCGAATCTGGGAATGACGAAGGTCACCAGAATCGCTACAGAGATCCCGCTGACGATCGTGAGAATGAGAGGATAGATCATCGCGGAAACCAGGGACTCTCGAATCTCCTTGACGCTTTGAAGATACTGGGCCAGACGGGACAGGATGGCTTCCAGAAAACCACCGGACTCGCCCGCCTTAACCATGTTCACATAGAGTTTTGAGAAGATCCGGGGATGATTGTTCAAAGCGTCCGCGAGAGAGCTTCCTCCCTCGACCTTGCTGAGCACGTCCTTCGTCACCTCCTTCAGTTTTTCATTCTCTGCCAAGCTGCTCAGGATATTGAGACTCCGGTCAATGGGCAGCCCTGCGGAGATCAGTGTCGAGAGTTCTTGGGTCAAGACGAGCAGGTCCTTGATTCCCACCCGCCGGGGGAAAATTGAGGAGAGACCGAAGGCCCCTCCCTTTTTTTCAGCCGAGGTAATCCGGATCGGAATGTACCCCAGCCGATGAAGCCCCTCGATGACGTTCTCTTCATCCCTCCCCTCCATGAGGCCCTCTACCGTTCCTCCGGACCGGGTGGTCGCCTTGTAAAGAAATTCCGGCATGGGTTTTATCCGACCCTCTCCTCCTGGGTGACCCTCAGGACTTCCGAAACGGTGGTCATCCCCTGCTTCACCTTCAGCCAACCGTCTTCCCTCAACGTCCTCATCCCCTGTTTGCGAGCCTCCTCCTTGATAATATTGGCGTCCTTCTTTCCCAGGATCAGTTTTTGTATCTCTTCGGTCACCTTCAAAAATTCAAAGATCCCCGCCCGGCCCCAATATCCTGTCTGGGCGCAGTGTTCGCATCCCTTGACTCCCACGATCTTCGAATGATCAGGCTCCCTGCCGTGGAGATCCATTTCCTTCAGAATCGCAGGATCGGGGATATAGGGAACCTGGCAGTGGGGGCAGGTCACGCGAACCAACCGCTGGGCTAAAATCCCGATCAGGGTCGAGGAGAGAAGGAAATCCTCCATCCCCATATCGATCAATCGGGTGACCGCGCTGGGCGCATCATTCGTGTGGAGCGTGCTCAATACGAGGTGACCGGTCAATGCGGAGTGGATCGCAATCTCTGCTGTCTCAGCATCCCGGACCTCTCCGATCAGAATCACATCCGGATCCTGACGGACAATCGATCTCAATGCATTGGCAAAGGAAAGGCCGATCGCTGGCTTGACCTGGATCTGGTTGATCCCTTTGAGCTGATATTCCACAGGGTCCTCGATGGTGATGATCTTCTTGTCCGGGGCATTGATCTTCTCCAGGGCGCAGTAGAGGGTTGTGGTCTTTCCGCTTCCGGTCGGGCCCGTGACCAGAATGATGCCGTGGGGCCTCTGGATCAGATCGTTGAATCCCGTGAGCGTATCGTGCGGGAAACCGAGTTTCTCAATATCGAGGACAATGCTGCTCTTATCCAGGATCCTTAGAACGATGCTTTCCCCGTAGATGGTCGGAACCGAAGAGACCCTGAAATCGATCTCCTTTCCCTTCACGCGGAGCATGATCCGCCCATCCTGCGGAAGACGTCTCTCCGCAATGTTGAGCTTGGCCATGATCTTGACACGGGAGGCGATGGCCGCCTGGAGGCGCTTCGGAGGCGATTCCACATCGTGCAGCACCCCGTCAATCCGATAACGGACCCTGAACTGGTCCTCGAAGGGCTCAAAGTGAATATCGCTGGCCCTGGTCTCGATGGCCTTGCTGATAATGAGATTGACCAGCCGGATGACCGGTCCCTCCGACGCCATGTCCCGAAGATGATCGATATTCTCCTCATCCTCGACCCGGTACTCCGGGACAGCATCCAGATCCTCAATGATCTTTTCCATGGAAGTGTTCCCCGATCCATAATATTGGTCAATGGCCCACAGAATTCCCTCCTCCATGGCATAGACCACCCGAACCTGGTGACCCGTGGCGACCCGTATGGCGTCGATGGTGTAAAAATCGAGAGGATGACTCATGGCGATGGTCAGCTCGTTTTCGGCGAAGCGAACGGGGATGAATTTGGACTCTTTCATGAAATCGACCGAGAGAGAATTGACGAGGACGGGTTCAGGTGGCAGATCTTTGACTGCAAAAAAAGGGACCCCATAAAATTCTTCCACCACCTTCCGGAATTGCTCCTCGCCCATCAGTCCAGATTGAATCAGCTTTTCCTCCAGAGAAAGGGCGCCGGCCGGCTGGCCCGGAGGAAGGATCTTATCCAAATCTTCTTTTTGAAGGAGCCCCTTTTCGATCAAATAAGAGGCCATCCGATCTTGATGGGAATCCATCGCTCTTGCCTCAGACAGATATTCTCAGACCACCGCCAGATCACAAAGGTAGCAGACCAATTTATCGAAAATCGGCTTATTCCTGTGGTTGTACCTGAACTCCATCTCCTTCAGGTAGAAAGGGAACTTTTCCCTTGAGACTCCGTGAAACTTGTTGATCCTCTCCTTCGCATAACTCCAGAAGCCGTCCACACCATTGATGTAGACTTCCTTACGGGTAAACCGTTTCCCGGAGTTCATCCGGATATGCTTGTAGCCGCAGAACATCAGTGCATCGTACCCGTTGAATCGATCGGTGTAGACGACGGACCCTCTCCTCACCGTCTTAACCGTCTTGTTGAGCATCTCCTCCGCAGTGATTTCTTTCAAGATCTCCACTCTGACCTGGCCTTTTCTTTCAAGAATACCGAAGACAGGAATCTTATGGGAAGGTCTATTGCGACGACGATCTTCAAAATAGGTCTGGTTCAACTCGACTTCCCCGTTGAGGAGAGAATCGCGGCCATCCGCATGAGCGGTAATCGCCTTTCGGATCAGGTGAAAGGCTTTGAGCACGGTCGGATAGGATATACCGAGCTGCTGAGAAACCTTTCTGGCCGAGATTTCCAACTCAAAAAGTTTGACCAGCCAGAGCCAGTCTCTTAGCGGAAGTTTCACCCTATTGATCCACCTTCCGGTAAAATCGGAGAATTCATAACCGCATTGGCTGCAACGGTATCGGTCGCGCCGGACCCGATAGATCCTTCTCGCCCGGCAACGTATACAGAAGAGGAAGTCGTTTTTCCAGCACTGCCGCATCCAGTATTGTTTAACCTCTCTGTCACTCTGTACAAGAAATTCAAAGGATTTTAAATCCATGGGCTTTCTTATCACGTTTACGGGTTCGTTGGCAATTCTTTTATAATGCCGTCATTTTCTTACAAATCCCATGATGGAGCAATGAGTAGAAGACAGTATTTCTTCAAGAAAAATACTGTATTCTGTCAAGACCGAAACGGGGGGAATTAAAAAATGATGGCTTTTTGCCCTTGGTTGAGTTGGTAAAAGTACAATACCTTTCGAACATAATCGATGGTTTCCCGGTAAGGCGGAATCGTTCTCAATTTGGAAACGATATCCTCCCCTGCATTGTAGGCGGCCAATGAGAGCCGGACATCATTATGGAAAAGCGAGAGAAGATACTTGAAATGCCGAACCCCGCCTTCGATATTCTCCTGAGGATTAAAAGGATTGGACACCTTCACTCGTGAAGCGGTTTCCGGCATCAATTGCATCAGCCCCCTTGCTCCTTTTGGTGAGACAGCAAGAGGGTTGAATCCCGATTCAGCCCGAATGATGGCCTTGATCAGAGCAGAATCGACCTGATATTTGTTGGAAACTGCAGAAATCAAGGCCTCGTAAGGGTGGTCGACAGAAGGGGGATCCGTCTCGAAAGAAGCGCCTGGCATCTCTTCACCCTTTCCGGTCCTATCTTGAAGGTAGAGTTTAAATTGAGGATCTCTGGGCCGATTCGTAAAATGAATCACCCCGTTTTCATCTTCATACTTGTAGATGTCTGCCCAACAAGGCGTAGAGAAGCTTATCAAGCTGATGACGATCAGGATCTTTAGGATCATCTTCATCCTTTCTTCTGATAATGGGGGTGTCAAAAGGGCACCCGTACCGTGCTCAGCATAACCTATTTCAAGCGAGATGAAAAGCTGCCAGCCTTTGTTACCTTTCATTCAATCACGGCCTCGTTAAAAAAATAATCAGGTGAATGATGTATTTTCGACCCATAGACGCTGTATTTTAAAAAATCGGGACACATACCATTTTTTTTACACTTGCTCTATTTCGTCAGAGTATCCGAAAAATACAGTCCATTTTTCCCGAGAATACATCATTGAACCCATATGAACGCTTATCCCAATCGGATAGAGTTTCTTATAAAAGGGTATTGAAAATAGCTCAAAGTTTCTTTTGAAGGTCTTTGGATGGAGAAAAAACCTCTTTATACAATAGGCGTTGTGGCGGATCTCATGGGCGTGCACCCGGAAACTCTCCGCGTCTGGGAGCGCCATGGCCTTCTCAAACCTCCTCGAAAACACGATCATCGGTTGTACACTGACCAAGATCTAAAGCGCCTTTCCTTTATTCAAGGCCTTCTTGATAAAGGTCTCAATCTGGCTGGTGTGGCATACCACCTGACCTTCTATCCCTGTTGGTTCAAGGATGGCTGCCTGAAGTGCATGCGGCAGTCCGTTAGGCAGGGATGTGCTAAACCGTGCTGGAAGGAGAGGGGTACTTTTTGCCAGGTCTCGTTTGAAGAGCAGGGTCTATGTGAGAAATGCGAGTACAGGCAGGAAGAATCTCAGACTGAAACGGAAAAAGAAAAGTGGAAAAGGGGAGAATTTTCCGTTGGTTGAAAGGGGGTGGTGATGGGCCTGAAATACTTCTGGACCGATGGGTAGGCAGGAAATCTCGACTCGAAAGGCAGGATATCTGTTCGAAATTATGAATGGGTTGATTCACGGGTTGACCGATTTCTCTGAAAAGGGCGGGGGAAAATTCCCCGTCTGATCTTTCTTACGTTCGAAAGGAGACCTCTATGAAACGGATATACATTTTTTTAACAGTGGCTTTCATATTTTGCTTTTGCATGACAGGAATCTCTTTGGGTCAGGAAGACATTCAGAAGTACCCGTCCTGCAAGTACTGCGGAATGAACCGGCAGCAGTATGCTCATAGCCGCGTGTTCATCGAGTATGACGATGGAACGTCGATTGGGACATGCAGCATCCACTGTGCCGCCGTTGAACTTGCCCTGCAGCTGGATAAGACCCCTAAGGCGATCACGGTGGGCGATTATGGCTCAAAGGCGCTGATCGATGTGGAGAAGGCTTTCTGGGTGATGGGCGGAAATAAGATGGGGGTTATGACACACCGGGCGAAGTGGGCCTTTGAAAAGAAGGAAGAAGCCGAAAAGTTCATCAAGGAGAATGGTGGTGTGATTGCCAGTTTTGATCAGGCGATTAAGGCTTCCTATGAAGACATGTACGCTGACACGAAGATGATCCGGGAAAGACGACAGGCTCGTCGCATGAAGATGATGGAAGAAAAAAAAATGGACCACAAAGGCATGGAGCAAAAGCATCCATGAAGCGTGATTCTCCATCTGTGACAGATCGAGGGGCTGTTGCCCAGATTGATTTTATGCTTCGACAATCTCAGTATGAACGGAAAAATCACTTCATTTCAACGGACCGCCGTTCGGCCTGAGCCTGTCGAAGGTCAATGGTTTGTGTGGGTAAGAGCCCATCGAGACGCAATTTATCTTAGAGACGAAGGGAATGCCGAAGGATGAATAAGAAAATGGTATGTGTCCCGATTTTTCTGGTCCTGATGCTGGCGGCTGATGTGAACGGCGGGGAAAGAAAGCCGATCAACCCTTCTCCGAAGGACAAATGCCCGGTCTGCGGGATGTTCGTTGCAAAATATCCTGACTGGCTTGCCGAGATTGTCTTTACAGACGGGACCTATGTTGTTTTCGACGGGGCAAAAGATATGTTCAAGTATTACTTCAACCTGAAGAAGCATCAACCCTCGAAGAAAACGGATTCCATTTATGTCAAAGATTACTACAGCCTGACTTTTACGGATGGGTACAAGGCCTATTACGTCGCAGGAAGCAATGTCTTCGGGCCCATGGGAAAAGAGCTCATTCCTTTCCAAAACGAAGGCGATGCAAAGGAGTTCATGAAAGACCATTCAGGCAAACCCGTACTAAAATTTCAGGAGATTACATTCAATCTGGTGAAGGGCCTCGATTAATGGACTTCACCCTTTCGCTCTTCGTTATTGAAGAGAAAGGAACGGAGGAGGATGATATGAGAAGAACGTTCATTCTGTTTTGGATTCTCTTTGTATCCTGCGGTGCTGCCTTTGCCCAGACGCCACAGCAACAGGTAACGGCACGTCCCCAGGAGACGATACCCGTGCCCGGTCCTCCGACAGGGGTGCAAGGGGGGCCATTCAATCAACCGAACCCATCCTGGATGAATCAAGGGATGATGCAGGGCGGCCAATCGATGCAGATGATGCCCATGCGCTGTGGTATGGGGAACATGATGGGCAATATGATGAGCGGTTCGATGCCGATGAACCAGCCCGAAATGAGTCATAACATGGACCAAGGATTGACCATGCGCGATATTCTCTACATCTTGTCGATGCAGGATGCTTTACAGGTGATCGCCGAGGTCGTCCAGATCCAGGAAAAGTTGATGGCCGCTACGAATAGTCGTGATAAGGAGGTCCTTCGAAAAGAGATGGATGGGATTAAGGAGAAGACAAAGAACCTCTTATCCGACTACAGGAAAATGATCTCCGGACAGATTCGCGGCGACCAGTAGTCTGGCGAGGGTTTTGTAAGTATCATCCTCTTATCGAGAGAACGGCCAAGGAGGCACCCATGAAGAAGCGAAATTTGAATCGAAGAGATTTCTTTAAGCTCACATCCCTGGGTCTTGCAGGGGCCTATCTCGGCCTGAAGGCTGATCCGGCAATGGCCAGGATGAGAGGCGGGATGATGGGGATGAGGGGAATGGGAATGATGGGAGGAGGCCAGGTGGCAGTGATTGATCCGCCACCGGGAGATCCATTCAAGGAACCGCCTGTCGCTGCCAACCAAAGTAATGATCCAAAACAGGTCATCGTCAGCCTCGAAGCCAAGGTCACACCCGTCCGTATCGGAGGCACTGAGGCCCAACTGCTCACGTATAACGGCAGTTATCCCGGGCCGACGATCCGGGTCAAGAGCGGCGACCGGTTGCAGATCCGCTTCAAAAATTCCCTCTCCATGCTGGGCAACAACCTTATGGGCCACGACCGGGACATCAGTAACCTCCACACCCACGGGTTGCACGTCTCTCCCTCCGGCAATTCCGACAACGTCATGATCATCTGCATGACCGATGAGACCTTCGTCTATGATTATGACCTGTCGAAACATCCGGCTGGCACACTGAATTTCTATCATCCCCACATTCACGGTTCCGTCGCCGAGCAGATGTGGGGCGGGTTGGCCGGGGCCCTGGAGGTTGCGGACGAGGTCAAGGCCTTGGCCGGCTACGAGACTCGTCTGCTCCTTCTCAAGGACATCAGCATCGGGGAGGGAAAACCCGGCGCCCACACCTCAATGATGGATTACGTGCACGGTAAAGAGGGCGACGTCGTGATGGTCAATGGACAGGTCAACCCCGTGATGAGCATCAAGCCGGGCCAGGTCCAGCGCTGGAAGGTCATCAACGCCAGCAACGCGCGTTTCTACAAGCTGAGCCTGGAGGGCCATCCCCTTCACGTCATCGGTACGGAAGGCGGGCTGCTCGACAAGCCTTACGCGGTGAATTCTCTCCTCCTCTCACCGGGCGAGCGCGTGGATCTGTTGGTGAAGGCCGACCAGAGCGAGAAGAGCTACCGATTGTTCTCGCTTCCTTACAACCGCAGCGGCCACTGCATGGGCAACTGCGGTGGGCAAGGCATGGGCGCGATGCAGCAACACACGCTCCTGACCCTTTCTTATCGCGGGGAACGCATTGCGGACCAACTGCCCGCTTCCGTCAACCCCGGCGCCACTCGAGTCCGGGTGGCACCGGTCAAGACAGAGCAACTCACCCTCAGCATGGGCCACGGCATGGGCATGGGTATGATGGGTATGGGCCGTGGCATGAACATGAGCGGCATGAATATGGGTGGCGTGAACATGAGTGGCACGAATATGGGTCATGGACTTGCCGCGATCAATGGTATCACATTCGAACTCGCAGGGGATCAAGGCCGTCCTCTTCTCCTTCACGATTCGAGCGGCCACGGCCACGGCACCGGGACCGGCGATCCCCATGGCAGGATGATCGCCCATACGATCCACTCGAAGCTCGGCACCTACGAGGTCTGGGAGATTTTCAACCACAGCATGATGGATCATCCCTTTCACCATCACGTCAATCCGTGCCAGGTGCTGGCCATTAACGGGGGCGACCCCGAGTACGCCGCGTTTTACACGAGCGTGCCAGCGTGGAAGGACACGGTCTTGGTCCCGGCCATGGGCAGCGTGAGGATTCTCATGTCGGTGATGGATTTCGCGGGCACGTCCATGTTCCATTGCCACATCGTTGAGCACGAAGACCTCGGAATGATGGGAATCTGGAATATTGCGTAGGGGCTTTCTAATCACGGGAGGGGTTTATGGAAAAAACCGGAGTTGAAGTCTTGTCCAGAAGGGATCTCTGGAAGTTCTGCATGAAGGTAGCGGGAACTTTTCTCCTCCCGGTGGCTTTTTGGCCGGCGGCAGCCGAGGCATCTCTCAGGGTCGGAGACACGCTTCCAACGGTTTCCCTGCCTGATTTGAAAGGGAATAAGATCACTCTGCCCAGCGACTTCCCCGGCAAGGTGATCCTGGTTCACTTCTGGGCGAGCTGGTGTTCCTTCTGCATCAAGGAGATGGTTGCTATCGAATCGATTTACAACAGTTACGGAGGAAAGGGGTTGATTCCTTTCTCAATCAACGTGGGAGAGAATAGAGGGGCGGCCGAGTCTTATCTGGCAAATATGAGAGTCTCTTATCCCGTTCTTCTTGACTCTACTTCGGGAACGGCCCGGCAGTACGGCGTCACGGGCATTCCAACCACTTTTCTCTGCGATCGAAAGGGCGTGATTCGATTTAAGGTCCTCGGTGAGGTCAACCAAGAGGGACTAAAGAGAATCCTGTCGAGTCTTTTTTAAGCAGAACCGCTTCAGATCGTCAATCAGGCATCTCAAGGGGTAAGGGATCGGCGCCGAAATAGAGACAATAGAGACAATGAGGAAATCGAATGCCTTTCTAATCTTCGTGATGGTCGGCGTCTCTCTCTTTTGCCTCATCTTCTTCCATTCCTTCTTTCGGATGAGGGCGGATGATCCGTTGCTTCAAGAGATGGCGCAGTTGGTCAAAAGACTGGAACTGACCGACCTCTGTCTTTGCACCGAAGCCCGATATACCCGGCATCCGTCGCAGGCTGACCTCCATACGGCCTTTCAGGACTACCCCATGTCTATGGAGCATTTTCCCGCTGGGAGCATCATCGGTCCTCCGAAAGGAATCGAGCACTTTTATGGAAAACTGGATCGGGAAACAAAAGCACGTGATTGATTTTACCCTTTCCTCGATCTTCAGGAAGAAAGGGAAGAATGGGGCATTGGTTGCGGTCTACACCCTGATTGTCTTCTTGTTGGCTTCGGCCGTCTTCTTCACTCACTCGATAAAGAAAGAAGCTGCTTTCGTCCTGAGAGATTCGCCTGAGATGCTTGTCCAGCGCATGAGCGGCGGAAGACACGATCTGATTCCGGCGAGCTACATCGATTCCATCAGGAGAATCAGAGGGGTCCACGCGGTAAAAGGACGCCTCTGGGGATACTATTACGATCCGGTGGTGGGGGCTAATTATACCCTCTTGGTGCCGGGAGATGGTACGGGCGGTCCTGAAAGGATCAGCATCGGAAAGGGAATTTCGAAGAGCCGCCTGGCGTTCGAGGGTGACAGCCTCTCCTTTCGAGCCTATAACGGAGCGGTCTTGAATTTAGAGATTCAGGAGATTCTTTCCTCCGACTCGGAACTCGTCTCTTCAGATCTCATCTTAATGGCAGAGAAAGATTTCAGGAAGCTCTTCGGCATATCGAAAGGGTATTTCACTGACTTAACCGTGAGCGTCCGGAACAAGAAAGAGCTGACGACCATCGCGACGAAGATCCTTCAGCTTCTTCCGGACAGCCGGCCCATCCTCAGGGATGAGATATTGAGGACCTATGACAGCGTCTTTGACTGGCGAGGCGGAATCCTTATTGTCATCCTCCTTGGCTCGGTGATGGCTTTCATCATCTTTGCATGGGACAAGGCAGCAGGATTGAGCGCGGAAGAAAAGCGGGAGATCGGGATCTTGAAGGCCTTGGGATGGGAGACTTCGGACGTGCTGCTCATGAAATTCTGGGAAGGAGTAGCGGTTTCACTGACCTCCTTTCTGCTGGGAATTCTGCTGGCTTACGGTCATATCTTCTTCACATCCGCAGCCGTCTTTTCACCCGTGCTGAAGGGCTGGTCCGTGCTCTATCCGGATTTCAGGCTGACGCCCTTCATCAGCGCCTATCAAGTGGGGACCCTCTTTTTCCTCACGGTCATCCCCTACACCGTTTCAACGATTGTGCCCTCGTGGAGGGCCGCCACCATCGATCCGGATTCAATCATGAGGTCATAGAAGAATGATCGAATTGCTGAACATCAAAAAGGTTTTTAACATGGGGAACCCGAATGAATTCGTGGCCCTTGAGGGGATCACCCTGACGATCGACTCCGGCAAAGTGACCGTTTTTAAGGGCCCGAGCGGGTCCGGGAAGACCACCCTCCTCAGCATCCTGGGTTGCATGGCAAGGCCGACAGCGGGCAGGATCACGCTTTTCGATAGGGAGATATCGAGTCTCCCAGAGAGGTTTCTCACCGAGGTCAGACGGACCACTTTTGGATTCATCTTTCAACAATTCCATCTGATTAAAGGGATAACAGTTCTGGAGAATGTGATGGTTCCTGCTTACCCGAATGGGGAGAGATTCTCTTCTTTGAGGAAGAGGGCGATGGGCCTGCTTGAGCTCTTCGGTCTTTCGAAGAAAGAGTTCTCGAAAGTGGAATGGCTTTCAGGCGGAGAGTCCCAGCGGGTGGCCATTGCGAGGGCGTTGATCAATAATCCGTCAGTCGTGATCGCTGACGAGCCCACAGCACACCTCGATACCAAGCTCTCCCGGGAGTTTATGGAAATCGTGGAAAGGCTCAAGAACGAAGGGAAGACCGTGCTGATCGCAAGTCATGACCCTATCGTCTCTGAATCCAAAGTTGTGGACAGAGTGATCAACCTCAGGGATGGAAGAGTGGATGGAGGGACGTGATGACCCTTCATCCGAGCATCATCGCGCTCTACGTGTCCTCCATCCTGATCGGCTTCATGGTTTTGTACTCCGTTTCTTACGGAGTCCAGATCCTGAGAAAATGGGACATCAAGAGCGGAAGCGAGCTTCAACTCATTCTTGAAAGAAAGACCTATCTCATCTCAACCCTCCTCACCTATCTCTTCGGGTTCGAGCTCGTCTCCCTCTTTCTCTATGTCTTTACCGCCGACCACTTGCATACGTTCTTTGTGGGCGCAATGTGCGCCGCAGGATCTCTCTACGTGAATAGCTATGGGTATCCTGCCCTTGTCCTGAAGACGATCAATTTTCTTCTCGCAGGCCTCTGGCTCATCTTGAACTACACGGACAACCGGGGCTACGATTATCCCCTGATCAAGAAGAAGTACTTTCTTCTGCTGATTTTAACCCCCCTGATCCTTGCAGAGATTGTGATGCAGGACAACTACTTTCTTCACCTCCGGCCCGATATCATCACCTCCTGCTGCGGAAGCCTCTTCAGCGGGGAATCCGTTCGCTCCGTCTCGGAGATCGTCTTACTGTCGGGCGTTCCGATGAAAGTGATCTTTTACCTCTTCGTCATATCCACTACTGCTTCCGGGATCTACTATTACCTCAGGGGCAGGGGAGGATATCTATTTTCATCTCTGAGCGCCATTCTCTTGTTTGTTTCCATTCTGTCCATCCTCTCTTTCATATCCCTCTATTTTTATGAACTGCCGACCCATCACTGTCCCTTCTGCATTCTTCAGAAAGAATATGGGTATATCGGCTATCCTCTTTACATATCCTTGTTTGGGGGTGCGATCACGGGGATGGGAGTGGGCGTATTGATGCCCTTCAGGCATACGAAGAGTCTTTTGAAGGTTGTTCCCTCGGTTCAGAAGAAGCTTAGCCTTGCCTCTATCGTTCTATTCCTGATATTTGCCGCAGTGGTTACCTACAGAATCATATTCTCAGACTTCATTTTAGAAGGATATTGAACAGGATATCAGGCATCAGGGTGTGAGTTGGCCAGGATACTAGGAGATCACAGAATATCTCTGGATGGCCATTCATAAACGCGATAAGGCAATTCTCGCACGTAATATGCATAAATCCGATTGGGTAAGTCCCATATTCCCGTGGGCAAAGTGCCGAATTTTGGCATCTCCCATACGGAGGAAGAGAGCAGTTTTTTTGCTTTACTCCTCTTAAATAATATGATAAATAAATAAAAAATTTCTTTGGTCCGGAATAAGCCCTTATTATTGAAGGGAAAAAGGCTAATTGGAATGGCGAAACACCGGATTGTTATTGCTGAGGATCACACGATTCTCAGGGAAGGGTTGCGGGCTCTTCTCTCCGCTTATTCTGAGTTTGAGATCGTGGGAGAAGCAGGAAATGGCCGGGAAGCGATCCGGTGCGTTGAAAGATTGAAGCCCGATCTTATCCTGACCGACCTTTCCATGCCCCGGATGAACGGGATGGAGGCTATCCGGGAGATCAAGAGGCAATTTCCAAAGACAAAAGTTCTGGTCCTCACTGTTCATAAGGCAGATGAATACATTCTTGCCACTTTCAAGGCCGGAGCAGACGGGTATCTCCTGAAGGATTCTACCCACACTGAAATGGTCATGGCAGTAAGAAGAGTCCTAAGTGGCAGCCACTATATTAGCCCGGAAATCTCCGATAAGGTGCTTGAAGGGTATCTGGAAGGGAAGAAGGCCCTAACGCCTCAGACTCCCTGGGATACGGTTACCCCCCGGGAACGGGAAATCCTGAAAATGATCGCCGAGGGGTTTAAGAACACAGAGATTGCGGATGAGCTCTGTATCAGTGAGAAGACGGTCGAGAAGCATCGAGCCAACCTCATGGACAAGTTAAACCTCCATAATGTCCAGGCCTTGACTGCCTACGCCATCGAGAAGGGATTGGTTTCCCAAGAATAGATGGATGCAGTCAGCCCTCCGGGCTTGAGGGGAGGTCCCCTTCGAAAGCTTCCCTGCCATCCGTAAGCGGGAGAGCTTCACTTTCTCCGGGCGCGGCCATTGGGTGGGGTGCCCGTCCTTGCTGAGAGGCGATTCTCCAGGATCACGTGATCGACGATCTCTCCGCAGAAGATGCATCTCCATCCCCAGAAATTTTCCTGATAGCCGTAGAATTTCTCATAGACCATATGTTTGCTGCATCGATAGCACTTCATGGGTACCTCCTGGTCAGATATTGGCGAAAAGCCATACCGGACTGTCTCACACCTCTTCGAGCATGGTTGTGAAGAGATCGTGATGTTCTTCTTCATCCTCGAGAATTTCTTTGAACATAAAGGCGGTGGTCACATCCGCTTCTTTTTGGGCAAGCTCGATAATCTGTTTATAGAGCACGATTGCTTCCTCTTCGGCCTTCGTATCCAGCTCAAGAAACTCCTTCAGATTCTCCCCCACTTTGATCGCCGCCGGCTTTGTGGTGGGAGTTCCCTCGAGATACCAGAGCCTTTCCGCAATGGACTCCGCATGCTTCATCTCGGCGATGGCGGTCTGCTTGAATCGATCCTGCACGGCGACCCCCTTGACCCCCATCACCTGCACATGCTGCCACATGTACTGGATGCTCACCTGAATCTCTCGAGCAATGGCGTCGTTTAACATTCCTTTTAACTTATCACTCACCTTAGTCACGGGCTTTAATGAAACGGCCATGTCCTTTACCTCCTTTTAATTTAATCCCTCCGCACCTCCCCTGCCTACAGGCAGGCTTTAGAAGAGGGAGGACATAAGGAAACTCCCCCTTTTGTAAAGGGGGAAACACGCGGATTATTGATTCACTTCAGCCTTCCTTCTACGCCTTTCCAGTTGATATTCTTAAAAAAAGCTTCGATATAGTCTGCTCTCTTCAATCCATAATCAATCATGAAGGCATGTTCAAAAACATCCAATATCAGCAGGGGGATGCAGCCGGCAGGATGTCCACCATCATGCTCGTTGATCCAGAAGTTGATGAGTTTCCCGTTGAGACTGTCCTGGTAGAGAACGGCCCAGCCGATCCCGCGCATGGCTCCCACGGCCTTAAATTCTTTTTCCCAGGGTTCGTACCCGCCGAAATCTTCCGACATCTTCTTGAAGAGCTTGCCTGCCTTATCCAGTCCTCCTTTTCCGCCGAGGTTTTCAAAATAGTACTCATGCAGTCTCATCCCGTTGAACTCCCATCCAAACCTCCTCCTGAGCTCGGCAAACTCGGGGGTCGCCACCTTTCCTTCCTTGAGCATCTGAGCAAACGCCTCCACCAGCTTGTTGGTATTGTTGACATAACCTTGGTACAGGGTGAAGTGGTTCTTGAGAAGGGTGTCGCTGAACCCCTCCATTCCCAAAAGTCGATTGTAATCTTTGGCAGTATAGGCCATTGGTGCCTCCTTTCTCGCCTGAGCGAAGGAAATGTCTTGAGGACGGATCAAAAAGGAGATGATTCCGGCTCCCCACAGGTTTAAGAATCTTCTTCGGCTAAGAACCAATCGTTTCATTCGAATGGATCAGCAAGGCTCTTCGATTCTTCTGACTGCCGGGGAAGGCCGGCCCCTTTCTGAAGGAAATCTGGAATCCTCTTCGCGAGGAACCATGACATAAAAAAGATTCAAGCATTCTTTGCTTGTAAGGATCTGGTTTGCCCCCCTGACCGACTGCAGGATGACCATCTGGTTTATGATGTCCCGGATCTTGTAAATTCCCCCTGTGATGCTGTTCAGCCATATTTCTCCCGCCTTCATCGCGCTCATGGTCTCTTCCTTTCTTTTATCGTTCATCTTTCGGCTTGCCTCTCTTTACGGAAACCGAGGCCGCACCCGCGCTGTGCGCATTTCATAACAGGCCCCGAAATTCAGAGATTCCAGTGAGACAAGGACGATCTCTTCCGTTCCGTAAGGGTGAGGGATGAGGCATTCTTTCCTGTTCCAATCTCCGCCATCTGAATTTAAGAAACCGGATTTCCCACTTGATGAATTGAATTTTTATGGAAAAAACGATCATCTTCGTTCGCTCGCTTGTTCAGCCGCTAAACCGGCGTCGGTCGAAAAGGTTTTGCCCGGCTATCCCTCCGTTTTTCTTTGGTCATAAATAGCAGAGCCTGCCGGATGAGTAAATCAGTAAAACCCAGTATTTCTTGAACAAAAAGACCCTATTTTTAGGTCAATCCCCATTTCGGGGACCCGTCCGGTTCTGACACAGGGTGGATAATATGGATCCAACCATGGTGGAGATATCCGCCCTTGTCGCGGAACCCTTTGCGAGAAAGTAATCCGCCTTGGATTGCGATGCCGCCTCCCGGTATTCCGGCAGGTCATAGGCTGTAAGGATGACAATCGGCAAGGCAGGATATTGGTCTTTTATTTTTCTGGTCAACTCCAGCCCGTTGGTTCCGGGCAATTTGATATCCATAAAGATCAGGTCCGGGGAGAAGGCATGAATCTGCTGAAGTGCCTCCTCTCCATCCACTGCCTCGAGGATCTCCACCGATGGGAATCGGGACTGGAGGGTTTCTTTTAATAATTGTCGGTAAATGGTGCTGTTCTCTATAATCAATATTCTGGACACGGCGAAAGCCTTTCGCATTTTTTTCTACTTTACTATTACTTCACGAAATGCTAAATAAGGTATTGACAGTATTTGGTGAGATGATTTCATGTATTTTCCAACGATTTGAGAAAGGGAAGGGCCGGCATTATGGAGAAAAAGTTTCGAATTGTAATCGCTGAAGACCATACCATCCTCAGGGAGGGCTTAAAATCCCTTCTCTCTTCTCACCCGGAATTTGAGATCGTGGCGGAGGCTGAAGATGGCCGTGAGGCGATCCGACAGGTTGAGGAACATAAGCCGGATCTGATCCTGACCGATCTTTCCATGCCCCGGATGAATGGAATGGAAGCCATCCGGGAGATCAAGAGGCAGTGTCCGAAGACGAGGATCCTGGTTTTGACCGTCCACAGGGCTGAGGAGTATATTCTCAATACGCTGAAGGCGGGAGCTGACGGATATCTTTTAAAGGATTCCACCCACACAGAATTAGTGATGGCGGTCAGAAAAGTGTTGAGCGGCAAACCTTATATCAGCCCGGAGGTTTCCGAGAAAGTGATCGAGGGGTACCTGGAAGGAAGGAAAACCTTGAAAACGCGCACGGCCTGGGAATCGCTGACCCCCCGGGAACGTGAAGTCCTGAAGATGATTGCAGAAGGATATAAGAATAAGGAGATTGCCCAGGAGCTTTGCATCAGCGTGAAAACGATTGAGAAACACCGGGCCAACATCATGGAGAAACTGGACTTCCATAATGTACAAGCCCTGACCGCCTTCGCCATCGAAAAAGGCCTGGTCTCACGAGAATAAAACTAATTTCAAATTTCAAATTGCAGATTTCAGATTGAAACATGAAACGCATTGGAAATTGGGCGGTATTTATTGCCTACCCCTGGCCGTATTCAGACTTGAAACGAAAATGGCAATGAGTTCTTTTGCCTCTTTCATTAACCCCGGAAGAGGTTTTGAATTCAGAATCCTATTTTCATTAAGGATCTCCATCCAGTAAAGCGATTCGTCCGTTTCTTCCAGCACGATACTGAGCTTCGAGATAAAATCCGGCCTTGACCGTGCCCGGCAGGCTGCCCTGTAATTTGCTCCTACCGAAGTGCCCGAGCGAAAAATTGGTCTCCAATCAGTCTCCCTTCCCTGTAGCAGGAAGCTGTCTACACAAAGAGATCACTTGTTTTGCAAATTCCTTCGTTCTTACTTTCAGCTGTTCCTGGTCCATTTAGCCCTCCCGAAATCATTTCACATTTAAGAAAGCATTTGAATCTGCGATCAATTGAGCAATGTTTCCTGATGGATCTTCAATTTGAAATCTGAAATTCAAATGGTTTGTCTTTCTTCAATCTGAGATTTAAAATTTGAAATTTGAAATCTGAAATCTGAAATTCAAATGGGCCAGCTCGCTTTGATCGTCGTTCCTTTTCCGATAGCCGCTTCGATGGTGAAAACCCCGCCGGCAAATTCGGTTCGCTCTCTCATGCTGCTGAGGCCGATTCCTCTCTCAGGGCCTTGGGTTAAAATCAGACCTTCCGGGTCGAATCCTCTCCCATTGTCTTCGATGATCAGCTGCATCTTAGAGTCGGCTTTTCCCAGAGAAAGGCGGACGCGGTCTGCCTTGCTATGTTTGGCGGTATTATTCAGGGCCTCCTGCATCACCCGATAGATCACGGTTTTGAGGGGGCCGGATATTTCTTCTTCCTGGACAGCGATCTGCGTTTCGATCCGGATCGCCGGATAGATCCTTTGGAATTCCCGGCAGAACCAGCTGAGGGTGGAGATGATCCCGAGATCATCGAGGATCGAAGGTCTGAGATCCATCTGGATTCTTCGGGCCTCATCGATCCCGTTTTGAGTCAGAGAGATGAGACCTTCTACAGAGACTCCCGGCGGTGCGGAACCTTTGCCCATCTGGCTCAGCTTGCTTTCCAATCCGAATTTTATCGCAGCAAGGGTTTGTCCGAGACTGTCATGAACCTCCCTTGAAATCCGTTTCCTCTCATTTTCCTGGACGGTCAGAAGCTGAGAAGAGAGATACCGGAGCCGGTTCTCCGAATCTTTCAATTCTTCCTCCAAATTGAACCGGTTCATTGCCTCTCCGATCAGGGGCGCCATGGATTCGATAAATTCTATTCTCGTGAGCGGCACATGGGCCGCTCTTTCGTCTGCCAGATGAACTGCACCGAGGACCCGATCGCGGTAACGAATGGGAATGATGGCAACCGACCTGAACCCATTCTGGATGCAGACGCCTCTGAACCTTGCCTTCTCCTCTTCCGATAGGCCTCCGACAAATTCAAAGGTATTCTCACAACGAAAAGAGCCTGCCGGTGTCATGGTCCGAAGATCTTGAGGATCGGGGTTGCCGGTGATCACCCTGATGCAAGCGCACTGGTCATATTTCACGGAGAGCAAATTCTCCGATTCCCAGAACTCCCGGCCGAATCCCACATAGGATTCATAGGGGATATAATCTCTTTCATTCAATACCCGGATGCCCACGCATCGGCAGCCGGTCCAGGCTTGGATCAGCTTCAGGACTGCATCGAGATAATCGCTCCGTGCTCGCATCTTGACAAAGAGACTGAGGAGAGCATTGGTCGCTTCGATATGCTTCCTGGTCTCCGCGAGCTCAGTCACGTCCCTTGCCGCAGCAAAAACGCCCCGGACTTCACCGGCCTCGTTCTTATAGACGGCGGCGTTGTATAAGACATCGGTGACCTTGCCCGATTCGTGACGGATGGCAAGGGGATAATCTCTGACCGATCCTTCTGCGAAGACCTTTTGATAACCTTCCTCTGCCTTCTCCGGTTCTGTGAAGTAACTTGAGAAATCGCTGCCGATGATTTCGTTGCGGGAAACGCCGGTCACCCGCTCCGTAGCACTGTTTACATCCATCACTTTGCCGTTCGCGTCTATGGTAACGAGGGGATCAAGGCTTGCCTCGATGAGGCTCCGGTTGTATTGGTGGGCGGTCCTCAGGGCCTCTTCTGCCCGCTTCCGCTCGGTAATGTCGATGCCCATCTCCATGATGAGGGGGGAACCGTCCGTGTCCGTAAAGGGGAAATCGTAGATGTCGTAAATCCGATTGTCCGGGCCCTTCCACTCCCAGTGGTGAGGGGCGTGGGTCTTCACAACGGTATAGGTTTCACAAACCTCGCAGGGCTCCCTTCGGTCAAACAAGTATTCAAAGCAGCGCCGACCCTGGGACTCACCGAAGCGCTCCCGGAAGAAGCGATTGGCAAAAGGCACGTGATAATCCGGTGACAAGAGGACCACGTAAACCGGCAGGATCTCCAGGACATCATTAAATCGCTGCCGTTCTCTTTTGATGGCCTCGTCCGCCTGGAGATGGGCAATCATCTCTCCTAATTCAATGGCAATCGTGTTAATGAGATCCCTCTCCTCCTTGAGGAAAGGTCCCTCATCCGCCTCGGGTCTTTCTTCCAGATAGTAGACCTCGATCGCCCCGACTTCGCGGCCATCAAACACGATTTGACTCGCCTGCCTCCACGGGGTCTCTTTGAAGTTATCGGTTCGGTACTCATTTTCTTCCAGAGTGATTCTCGCACAGGCGATCTCGGAAAACTGCCACCCTGACGGAATTTGGTGAACAATATTTTCAAGTTTCTCATCTACTCCAAGGTACCTCTTTTCAATGGAATAGCAGACAGAATGGAGACAGTTTATTTCCTTGACTCGTTCCGACAGTTCCCGGGTCATCTTTTCCAGAACCTTTTCGGTTTGCTTGCGGATGTCGATTTCGGTCTTCAATTGTTCATTGGTCGCTGACAGTTCGGCAGTTCGTTCCAGAACCCTTCTTTCCAGCTCGTTACGAGAATTTCTGAGCTCCTCCTCCGCTTGCTTGCGCTCGGTGATGTCAGTCAGGCTGACGACGCAACCCAAGATTCTCTTTCCATTATGGGTTAAGGGCCTTGATCTCAGGAGGAAATAGGACTCTTTGGCATCATCTCCTCTGTGAGTGACTTCCAGAGAGCGGATGATCTTGCCCGACAAAACGGAGGAGACGGAAAACTGATTTGGTTGCAAGGGAGAAGGGGATGTGATCGACAAACGGCAGAGAGAATCAAATTGCTGGCGTAGTATCTTTGCTCCGAAGTACCGGTGTGCCATCTGGCTCGCCTGAATAATTTTGCCATTTTCATCGCAGATCATGATGACTTCTGTTGACTGGTCAAGGATGGTGTGCGCCAGTTCCTGGGCAAGGAGAAGCGTAGCTTCATCTTTCCGGTGAGTTGATAGCTTCTCTTTGGCCTCTTTAAGGCTCCGCCCCGCATCCTTGTTCTTTTCGATCAGATCTGCTTTGGTCTTGTTTGTTGCCTTCATGGGGATATCCTGGGCGCCGGTGTCCGAATCTATTTCTTGCATCCGGAATCGAGCTCTTCCATCATCAGGATGGCGCCATGGCGCTCCTTGGCCGCTCCGACAATGGGGGTGCAGGTGACGCGACAATTGATGGTCCTGCCCTTGCGATTGACCGCATCGACGATGACTTCCTCGTATTCGGAATCTGCCACGAGACAGGCCCGAATCGCCGTCTTCAGCTCTTCTACGGGCAGGCCAATATCGAGGCTTACGAAAGACCGGCCTTGGACCTCTTCGGGGCGAAGTCCCCAGAGGTCCTCTGCCCTGCGGCTCCAGGAGATGATGTTTTGCCTTGCATCCAAGACGGCAACCCCGCCGTGGAGGCTGCCGAGGATCGATTGAAGAAAAGCGTTTGTCTGGTTGAGCTCTTCCGTGCGCTGCCGCAGCTCCTCATTGATCGTCGAAAGCTCTTCGTTCGTGGATTGGAGCTCTTCGTTCATGGTTTCCAGCTCTTCGTTCGAAGACTGGAGCTCCTCGTTGGTGGTTTCAAGCTCTTCATTGGTCGACTGGAGTTCCTCGTTGGTGGTTTCGAGCTCTTCGTTGGCTGACTGAAGCTCTTCGTAGGCGGTTTCGAGCTCCTGTTGGTTGCGCTGAAGCTCTTCCTGGAGCTTAAGATAGCGGGTCTGATCGTTAAAAACGATGCTCACCCCAATGGTTGCGCCGTTCTCGACCAAGGGGGTCAGCTGGATTTCAAGAGACTGGGGCGATCCATCCGACAGTTGACGTTGGACATTCTCCGCCTTCACGATGCGCCTCTCGTTTTCGCATTTGTCGATCAGGGATCTCAGATCGATCGGTCGATAAGACAGTTCAAGGTCCTGAAAGGGACGTCCGACATCCCTCTGGGTGAGACCGAACAGCGTCCTTGCCCGTTCGCTGGCCATGGCCAGGTTTCCATCGGCATCGACCACGATCTGCGCCATGGGAGACGATTCGAAGGCGACATCGCGGACACGCAACTGTCTGGCCAGATGGTTTCCGACCTCCATGTTTCCTGCCTGGGCAAGGACGAGGAGCCGGTCGCGCATCTGAATCTTGGGGACTTTCGAGAAGATACGGCATTTCAGCTCTACCGGAGTGAAGATACTGGTGTGTGTCAGAAGCATTTCAGCCCTTCCCAGGAAGAGGTAGCCGGGATCATTGAGGGCGAAATGGAACCGGGCCAGGATGCGGCCTTGAATCTCCGCGTTGAAATACATCAGGGTGTTGCGGCATGTGAGAAGATCGAGGCGCGAGATGGGAGCATCCTGGACCAGGTCGTGACGACCGAAGATGACGGAGCGGCGGAGGTCATTGCGAAAAATCAGGCGGCTCGCCCCATGCTCAAAATACTTTTCCCGAAGCTCCGGAGGAACAGGATCGAGGTCCTTTTCACTGTAGCTTGCGTGGCGGGCGTGGGTGAGAGCCTCTTCATCCACGTCCGTGGCATAGATCTTCACGCGATCACGAAATGCATCAGGGCCGAGGGCCTCTGCAAACAAAATGGCAATGCTGTAAGCTTCTTCGCCGGAGGCGCAGCCGGCGCTCCAGACGCGGATGGGATCGTTCGACCTCTTCGCTTCCAGGATTTTCGGAAGAATCTGCTGGGAAAGAAAGTCCCAGGCAGGTTGATCACGGAAAAAAGAGGTGACGTTAATCAGGATGGTGTCAAAGAGCTGTGCAAACTCCTCGGGATGAACCTCCAGGTAGTCCATGTAGTCTGAGAATTTATCTATCTTAATCATCTGCATGCGCTTGGTCACCCGACGCATCAGACTGGGCCTCTTGTAGGCCGCGAAATCAAACCCACGGGTGCTTTGAAGGTATTCGAGGAGCGCTTCGAATTCCTTGTCCGGTTGGGCGGCGTTCATAAGGCGTCTCCTTTCATGACCAGGGTGATCAGGGCTGAGGGGATCTCATCGAGGGGAAGGATGAAATCAACGTTGCCGGTCTGGATGGCTGCACTCGGCATACCGTAAAACTCCGATGTCTTCTCGTCCTGGGCAACGACCGTACCGCCCATCTTCTTAATCGCCTGAACTCCCATGGTGCCGTCACTTCCGGTTCCGGTGAGGACAACGGCGATCGCACGATCCTTGTAAATGGCTGCCACGGACTCGAAGAGCAAGTCGGCAGAAGGCCGGACAAAGTGAACCAATTCCGACTGAGAAAGGGAGAGGGTGCCGTCAATGTTGACCAAGAGGTGCCGGTTCGGAGGGGCGATGTAAACGGTCCCGGGGGCCAAGGTATCTCCTTCTCTGGCCTCCTGAATCTTCAGGGGTGTGCGCCGGCTGAGAATCTCAGCCATCAGGCTCCGGTGCCGCGGGTCCAGGTGCTGAACGACGAGAATCGCCGCGGGAAAATCTTGAGGCAGGGCGGCGAGGATCTTGCTCAAGGCCGTGAGACCGCCGGCAGAGGCGGCCATGGCCACCACATCAAAAGCCGCATTAGGAAAATGAGTTACCTTCATAAATCGGGACACATACCATTTTTAAGGATGTCAAAATATCCAGACGAGATGGAGTGACGCAGAATATTTCTCACACCGGGAATCGGAGACACGCTGCGCTTCAGCGCGCAGGCACGGAGACTCGGAGAAAAAGTCTCTCCTCGTTTCGCTATCACCGCGTCATCCTTTCTCCGCGTCGTCAGCATCCTTCTGTCTTCTTCCTCGGTCTTCCCCTTTGCCTAAAAGACATGCTGCAACCCATTCTCTCAGAAAGAATCTTGAGAAATCCCTCATCACCGAGAGGTCTGCCCGATCTTGTCTGCTTCCTTATCTCCTCCAGAATACCTTTTCCTTCCTCTAACTTCATGAAGCTTCGGTATTCTTTCAGCTGGCTGCTATCGAAGAGTGGGTCTTTGAGAAGGGGATCCTCGATTCCCAAAAGATGATTCTTCGCGCTGGAGTAGAGGTAATCCTCGGGTTTTTTGACCATCCCGGCTCTGACAGGATTATTCTCAATATACTTGCTGACGGCCCACAGATATCTCTCCCCATCGATGACAGTGGAATGGTATCTGCATTCCCAGAGTCTTCCGGTCCGCCCATTTTCTCCGTTAAAATATTTGCTGTAGCAGAGTGTGATCCCCTGCATCATCTTGGCGAGATTTTCCTCGTCCGAGGGCCTCACGAGCAGGTGGATGTGATTAGGCATGAGGCAGTAAGCAAGGATAGCGGCTTCTTTCTCTTCTGAATATCTTGAGACGAAGGAGAGATACCTTTGGTAGTCTCCGGGATCAAAAAAGACTTTTTCCCTGTTGTTGCCCCGTTGGACAATATGATGGGGATACCCGGCTCCGATGATTCGGGCAATTCGTGACATAAGATCATTAAAATCCCTTTTACGATCAATGTCAAGAAAAATGGTATGTGTCCCTATTTTTAGCGAGTCCAATAGGGTTGCTGCCCGAAGTATCGATAAACCTCTTCTGCCCGCTGGCGATCTGTCAATTCGGATTTTGCAAACTTGGGAGCGGACTGGAATTTCTCCCAGGTTATGTCAGCGATGGCCACCGGAGTTTTTCCACTGCGATCATAAGTCAAATCATTGAAGGGGACGGCCACTGAATTATCGTTGATGATTCTCCAATCCCATGGCCAGTATCCAACGATCGCGAAGATGATGCGACCCTCCGCGTCCACCACAAGATCCTGAACTTTTCCCAGATATCTTCCCTCGTGATTCATAACCCATGATCCGATAATCTCGCTCGTCTGGTAGGCTCTGTTCCAACCCCTCGAAGCCGGTTCGGAAGCGTATAGAGGGGCAACCATCAGCCCCAGCACAAGAATGGATAACACAGCGAAAAGACTTAATGATTTGCTCATTTCCATCACTCCTTTCTTACTAAAAAGGTAATTACTCATACGGCCTGTTTCAAGTGAAGCTCCCCGGAAAGGTATCATCGTTCCTATTGTGCCCCTTTACCCCGCCTACAAGGCGGGGCTCGCGGGGCACGTTCCGGTCAGCCAAAAATACGGTCTTTCTTTCTGTAAAATACAGTTTTTAACTGATTTGTTTATAGATCGTTTGCTTTAAAATTTAAGAAAAGGAGGAGAGATATGATCCCGCAAATCAGAAATATCCTTTACGCCACTGATCTCAGCAAGAATTCTTCTTATGCCTTCTTGTACGCTATGGATATGGCCAAGAGACATGATGCAAGGATTATCATCTTGCATACGATTGAACCCGTTCGCCCCTATATGGTTCCCGAAGGGGGTTACCGAGTTTATGAAATCTTGGAAAAGAACAAGGAGGAAGAGCGGGAGAAGGACATTGAGGAGATTAAGAAACACTTGCAGAAATTTTGCCAAAAGGTGGAAACGCAATTTGGACCACCATGTCTTACCCTTGTTTCAAAAACCCTTGTTCCGATTGGCCACCCCGTTGAAGAGATCTTGAAGGCTGCAGACGATGAAGGATGCGATATGATCGTCCTTGGAACCCATGGGAAGGGATTCTTAAAACATACCTTTCTGGGAAGTGTCTCCAGTGCCGTATTGCATCGAACTCGAAAACCCGTTTACATCATACCGTTGCCGTCAGAAAAAACGGCTATCGACTGGGACGGAGTGTGAAGCATTCCCATTTAGAGTAACCCCTCCACACCTCCCCTTAATCTAAGGGGAGGCTGAGTGGGGAGACAATCATTCACGGCTGGCTGGTCACCGTCGAAAGATGTGGTTTCTTATGATTGACGATTGGAACCCAAAATTCAATCAACAATAATCAATGATGAAGATTAGGGGCTGACCGCAAGATAGGGCTTGATGGACTGGAATGTTTTCTCGCCGATTCCTTTGATGTTTTTCAGCTCTTCCACAGATCGGAATCCCTTTCTTCTTTCCCGATGATCCACAATCTCTTGAGCTGAGGACTCTCCGATTCCAGGGATCAGGCGGAGATCCTCCGCCGTGGCTTGATTGAGGTCGAGGGGAATGGAGAAGACAAGCAATTTGCTGGCAGCCATCCTACGGATCTTTATTCTTATTTGATCCCGTTTCATCCCCCCATCGTTCCCCCTTAACAGAGGCCCCTCACCCTGTGCCCTCTCCCCTGGAGGGAGAGGAGAGGGGTGAGGGGAGGATGGAGAGATTATTGACGGTTCTTTCGTGACGGTGAGCAAAGTTCCAGTTCCTAAGATTTCTGATGATGCTCCCTGGTCAAATTCTGCGGGTTCCTTCAGGTCTCCTGCTTTCTCGATTGCTTGCTTTAAGGTCGGAGGTGTTTCAAAAATATAGATTCCGGGCCGGCGAACCTCTCCTTCGACCTCAACGACAAATTCTCTGACATTCTTTTTCGGAATGGATGTAGAGGACCGATGGTAGAATTGAAAATAAAGGGCAATGAGGAGGAGAAAAGCTAATGCGAAAAGGATCCTCTGCTGGCCAAGAGAAAGATATCTCATAAATGCCAAAGTGTGGTGCTTCCCGCTTTCGTGTGGGGTGGCATCCCCTGCTGCTGTAACCCCCCTCTATCCCCCCCCTTAAGTGAAAGGGACGATGGGGGGTAAGGCATTTGACATTGCTTCTATCCGTTTTTTTCTTTGAGGAGTTTATAATCGATGGAGTCGACGAGGGCCTGCCAGCTGGCCTGAATGATATTTTCGGAGACGCCAACGGTCCCCCACTTTGAAGTCCCATCCCCTGATTCAATCAAGACCCTGGTCTGGGCAGCGGTTCCGTTTTTGGTGGAGAGAATTCTGACTTTGTAATCGAGGAGCTTGACCTCTTTCAGCTCTGGATAAAACTTCTCCAGAGCCTTGCGGATCGCATTGTCCAGGGCGTTGACAGGACCGTTTCCGACCGCCGCCGTATGCTCCACCTGGTCGCCCACTCGGACCATGATGGTTGCTTCGGAGAGAGGGAGTCCTTCCTCCTCCTTCTTTTCTACCATCACGCGAAATCCCATCAGCTCGAAAAATTTCTTATGTTGTCCGAGGGCCTTCTTGATCAGGATTTCAAAAGAACCTTCTGCTCCTTCAAATTGGAAGCCTTCGTTCTCGAGGCGCTTCAGGTCGTCGAGGATCTTCTTCACTTTGGGATCTTTACTCTTCAAATTGATCTTGAACTCTGCAGCCTTGTAAAGAATATTCGATGCTCCTGAGAGATCGGAGATGAGGACCCTTTGACGATTTCCAACTCTCTCCGGTGATACATGTTCATAAGTGGCGTCACTCTTCCGGATCGCACTGACATGCAACCCTCCCTTGTGGGCGAAGGCGCTCTCCCCGACATAGGGAAGATACCGGTGATGGGGAAGGTTGGCCAGCTCTGAGACGAAGCGGGAGACCTCGGTGATCTTCTTCAATTGGGCATCCGAAATGCAGTCAATCCCCATCTTCAATTTGAGATTGGGAATGATCGAGCAGAGGTTGGCATTCCCGCAGCGTTCCCCATACCCGTTCATCGTTCCATGAACCATGGTGGCGCCCTGTCTGACTGCCAGGATCGAATTGGCTACAGCCATCTCCGTATCGTTATGGACATGGATACCGAGAGGGACCCTTATCTTCTTTTTTACCTTCTCGATGATCGATTGGATCTCGTCGGGAAATGTTCCCCCATTGGTATCGCACAAGACGATCCAATCCGCCTTGGCTTCCTGGGCAGCTTTCAGTGTGGAAAGGGCATAACGGGGATTGTTCTTGAATCCGTCAAAGAAATGTTCTGCATCGAAAATCACTTCTTCAACCCGATTCTTGAGAAAGAGAATGGAGTCATGGATCATCTGAAGATTCTGGTCCAGGGTGATCTTCAACGCCTCCAGGGGGTGAATATCCCAGGATTTCCCGACGATGGTTACTCCCTTTGTGCCAGCCTCGATCAGGGCCCGGATATTGACATCATCTTCAGGCAGGGTTCCCACCCGGCTCGTGCTTCCGAAAGCCACGATCTTCGCATGGGAGAATTTGATCTTCTGGATGTCCTGAAAGAACTGGAGATCTTTCGGGTTGGAGCCCGGCCACCCGCCCTCGATATAATGGATGCCCAGCTCATCTAACTTTTGAGCGATTCGAATCTTGTCTTCCACGGAGAAGGCGATATCTTCAGCCTGAGAACCGTCGCGGAGAGTGGTATCGTAAAGTCTAACGGGTAACTTACTCAAAGATAGCCCTCTTATTTGCTAATCAGTCCGTCATCGTATGATCACTGTGTTTGTCATTCCTGGCTTGACGAGGAATCCAGTGTTTTTCTGGATTCTCCTGCCCCTGCCGACAGGCAGGCAGCAGGCAAGGGTTTCGCGGGAATGACACTACCTCTTGTAAATCAATGTTTCTCCTGATTCATTGCTAACGGGATATTGTTCCTTTCGCATTTTGCAATGATCGTTCTATTTCTCTTCTTTCACTTCCGGTTTATCCAGTTGAAAGGCATCATGGAGAGCACGGACCGCCAGTTCTGTATACTTGGCATCGATGATACAAGAGATCTTGATCTCTGAAGTGGAGATCATTTGGATATTGATCCCTTCCTTTGCCAAGGCGGAAAACATCTGCGCGGCGACATTGGAATGGCTCCTCATCCCCACTCCCACAATCGATACCTTGGCGATATCTTCATTGGAGTTGATTTCTTTCTCCCCAAACTCTTTAAGGGTACCCTTCACCATCTGAAGGGTCTTGGAAAAATCCGATTTGGGAACGGTGAATGCTACATCGGCGCAACCTTTCTCTGTGCTGGAAGTCTGGATGATCATGTCCACAACGATATTGGCATCCGCAATGGGCTTGAATAGTTTGGCCGCTATCCCGGGAACATCGGGAAGACGGAAGACCTCAATCTTTGCTTCATTCTTGTTGTAAGTGACACCGGAAACGATGACCCTTTCCATCTCTTCGTCCTCCTTGCAAACGATTGTCCCAGGATTGTCGTTGAATGATGATCTGACATGGATGGGAACATCATATTTTTTTGCAAACTCCACAGAACGGATCTGCAATACCTTGGCTCCCAGGCTGGCCATTTCGAGCATCTCATCGTAAGAGATTTTGGATAACTTTCTCGCTTTCGGATAGACGTTGGGATCGGTGGTATACACCCCATCGACATCGGTATAGATTTCACAGACATCCGCTTTCAGAGCGGCAGCGACGGCGACGCCCGTAGTGTCCGATCCTCCACGGCCCAGAGTGGTGATATTATCCAGCTCATCGATCCCCTGAAATCCCGCCACGACCACCACCCGTCCTTTTTTCAAGTCGTCAAGGATCTTCTCTGACTCGATGCCTGTAATACGGGCCTTGCCGAAAGCGCTGTCCGTTGCAATCTTGATTTGAAACCCGAGATAAGATCTTGCATCGCAACCCATCGATTTGAGGGCGATGGCGAGCAAAGCGATGGAGACCTGTTCTCCTGTTGAGACCATCACATCCAATTCTCTCTCATCGGGATTGGGCGTAACCTGCTGGGCCAAGCGAATCAATTTATCCGTTTCTCCTGCCATGGCTGAAACGACAACCACCACCTGATTCCCTTGATTCTTGGTCGACATGACCCTTGAAGCCACATTCTTTATTCGGTCGGTATCTCCTACGGAAGTGCCACCATACTTTTGAACCACCAAGGCCATGCTGAAACCTCCCTGCGGGATAGATCGGAGTTTCTTAAGCCCAAAGTTGAAAGTGAAAAACCTTTGAGCTTTGAACTTTGAGCTTTCAGCTATAAGATGCTCCGCACTCCGAACTCCGCATTTTTTAGAAGCTCTACATATCGTTTCCCTTTGCCGATCATTTCAAAGGATCGGGTGTGCTCTCCAGTGTAACGAATGGATATCCAGAAAACCTCTTGGGGAAGCAAGGAAGGTATTCGATCCGCCCATTCGATCGCCGTGATTCCTCCGGCCTGGAAATATTCCTCCAATCCCAATTCTTCGGCCTCTTTTTCAGACTCGAGCCGGTAAAGATCGATATGATAAAACCGCACCTTTCCGACGTACTCATGGATCAGCGTAAACGAGGGGCTCATGATCTTTGCAGACTTCCTGATCCCCAACCCCGCAGCCAGGCCTTTGATGAATTGGGTCTTCCCTGTTCCCAATTCGCCGGATAAGGCCACAACATCTCCGGGCAAGAGCAGGCCCCCAATGTATTTCCCGATGCGAATCGTTTCGGATGCACTCTTGGAATGAAGGAGCACCTTTGGACGCCTTCAAATCTCAAATCACAAATTCCAAATCCCAAATAAATCACAATTTCCAGATCCGAATCACCGAAACAATTTTGGTTGGAATTTCCAATTCTTGGTGATTCCTGCCTGCCCCTGCCGCCGGCGGGGGCAGACAGGGGAATTTATTTGTTATTTGGCGCTTGTAATTTGGCACTTGTCATCCCGTGGAGATGACTACGCTTTATACTTAAAATCATCGGGATTGAGCTTTTCAAGCCATTCCTTCAATTGGTCCCCATCCTTTTCCAAATCGATGGTTCGTGCTTTTTCAATGACGTGCTCAGAGACAAAGATCGGAGCATTGACCGCAAGGGCAATGGCGATGGCGTCGCTGGGGCGGGAATCGATGATGATCTCCTTCCCTGCGCGATTGAGATGGATCAGGGCATAGTACGTATTCTCCTTCAGGTCATTGACGACGATTTTCATCACCTGGGACTCAAGGGTTCTGAGAATGGAGTGAATCAGATCGTGGGTCATCGGCCGCTGGGAGCCCATCTTTTTGAGCTTCATGGCAATGGCATTTGCTTCAAAGGGACCGATCCAGATGGGAAGGCCTGTCTTATTGGCCAGGTCCATCAAGAGCACGACGAACCCGTTTGACGTGGAATCGAAGGTCAGAAACTTCACTTTCATCTCAACGTACATTGGCCCTCTCCTTTTTTTCCCTTCGAGAAAAACTCCATGCAAATATCCACAAGATATTGAGATGGGGATTGCAGGGGGTATGTGTTTCATATCTTAAAAGAAGAGCGACCGAAAATCAACTCTTCGGGCCGGAGGCCGGAGTTGGTACGGAGCAGTGTTTTCGCCCTGTTCTTTAATGAGAGACGGAATATCGTACTGTCAAAACATCAAATCCTTCCCCGGAGAAGGGAAGGGATCTTTTGAATGAGGTCCGTCGCCACCAGAGATTTCTGTCCCAATTCTTGGGCCAAAGTATCTCCGGCCAATCCATGAAGGTAGACCGATATCTGAAGGGAAGAGAGAATATCAAATCCCTGAGAGATCAACCCCCCGATCATTCCGGTGAGTACGTCGCCGGTTCCCCCTGAAGCCAATCCAGGATTTCCGGTGGGATTGATGAAGATCTCACCTCTGGGGGTAGCGATCAGGGTCCGATGTCCTTTGAGAGCAAGATAGACATGGTGGGTTTGGGCGAAATTTCTACTGGCAGCGATTCGATCCTCCTGGACATCTTTGGGAGTGGATGCGATCAGCCTTGCCATCTCTCCCGGATGGGGGGTGAGAATGAGGGGCTGTCTCTTGATGAGATGGTTTTTGGGTTGGGCTCCCAGCGAGGTCAGACCATCCGCATCCAGGATGATAGGGACCTCCAATGCCTTGATCAGCTTGAGGACAAGGGATTGGGTCTCCTTGTAGGTTCCGATGCCGGGGCCGATAACCACGGCCTTCTTATTTTCACAGAGGCGAAGAATCGATTTGAAAGCCCGGAGGCTCAATGTCTGTTTTGGGGTCTCCGGAAGGGGCTCTGTCATGACCTCTGTCAATTTCACCTCCATGATCGGGTTGAGGCTCTTGGGAATGGCCAAGGTGACTAAGCCCGCTCCCATCCTGAGAGCGGCCTCGCAAGCCATGGCGGCTGCGCCGGTCTTTCCCACCGATCCGGCGATGACCAACAGGTGACCGTAGTCTCCCTTATGGGTATCGGATTGTCGGGGAATGGACAGCCCCTTTCGAATCTCATCATATTCCAGAAGGTGGGTCTGAATCTTTTCTTCCTCCACCAGTCTCTTTGGAATACCGATATCGATCACTTTCAACGTCCCCGTATAATCGGATCCGGGAGCGATGAGGTGCCCGACTTTGGGCAGGCCAAAGGTGATGGTCAGGGTCGCCCGAACCGCTGCGCCCAGGGGTTTGCCCGTATTGGCATCTAATCCGGATGGAATGTCAATGGCGACGATGGGTTTTTGCAGGGTGTTCAGATGGTCAATCACTTCCCGATAATACCCCCTGACCTCGGCATCGAGCCCTGTCCCGAATATGCCATCGATCAGAAGATCGAAGGATTCCAGACTCTTCTTGATCTTTTGATAATCCTTAGTGGAGGGGACAGGGATGACCTCCCCCTTCATGCGGTGGAAGATGTTGAAATTGCTCTCCGCATCCCCTCGCAAAGACTTGGGATCGGTCAGCAGGAAGACCTTCACCGGGATTCCCTGATTCAGAAAGTGCCGGGCAATGACGAAGCCATCTCCTCCGTTGTTTCCCTTTCCGGCGATAATGGCGATCTTCTTTGTCCGAATGTCGGGAAAGGTGCTGGCGATGGCCTCTGCCGCCCCCCTCCCTGCGTTTTCCATCAGGACGATCCCGGGAATCCGGAACAACTCGATGCTCTTTCGATCCAATTCCTGCATCTGCTCGGCCGTCGCTACCTTCATCACCATTCCCCCCATTTTCTAAGTTCTGAGTTCGGAGTAGGGGCGATTCATGAATCGCCCCTACGGAGTCCGCCCACTAAGATCACGTGTGCCACGGCGTAAGATCGCTCGTGGGAGAGAGTGAGAAGAGTCTTTTGGACTCCTTGGGCTTCGACAACCTCTTTCGCCCTTCGATAAAGGGAGAAGAGAGGCTTCCCAAGGGGGTCGCTCTCGACTTCGATATCAGTCCATTGGATGCCGTTGCGAAGACCTCTTCCAAGAGCCTTAAGAAGCGCCTCTTTGGCTGCGAACCGGACTGCAAAACATTCGGAAGGGCGGGTTCTTTGTTGGCACAAGACGATTTCCCTTAACGTGAAGACCCTGGCGAGAAAAAGATCCCCCCAACGGGCCATTACGCCCCGGATCCGTTCGACGTTCACGATGTCGATGCCTGTGCCGATGATCATATCGAATTCGGAATTCGGAGTGCGGAATTCGGAATAAGGGATTTATGCTCCGCATTCCCAGCCCCTGCCGGAGGCAGGCGGCAGGCAGGCGCACTCTACAATCCGCATCTTATTTGATCAGCTCAATCATCTCCCGGACCGCTCGATCCAGTCCCACGAAGACCGCCCTTGCGATGATGCTGTGGCCGATGTTTAGTTCTTCGATTTCCCGAATTTCAGCGATTCGCCGGACATTGACATAATTGAGCCCATGTCCTGCGGCGATTCGCAGATTGAGTTTGGAGGCTTCTCCTATGGCATCCAGGATCTTCTTAAGCTCTTCATCTGCCTGAGCGAGAGTCCTTGCCTCACAGTAGCGGCCGGTGTGGATTTCGACGGAATAGGCCCCCACTCCTTCAGATGCCCTGATCTGGTCCCTTGTGGGATCGACGAAGAGGCTGACGGGGATGCCCCCCTTTTGGAGGCGCTGGATACCCTTCTTCAGGGATTGAAAGGACTTGACGACATCGAGACCCCCCTCCGTTGTTAATTCTTCCCTCTTTTCCGGAACAAGGGTCACGATATCGGGCTTGGTGGCCAGGGCGATGCGGATCATTTCTTCGGTGGCGGCCATTTCCAAATTGAGCCGGGTTTGAATCACTTCCCTGAGAAGCCGTAGATCCCGATCCTGGATATGGCGCCGGTCCTCTCTTAAATGGCATACAATCCCATCTGCGCCGGCCAACTCCACGATCCCAGCAGCCGTGACAGGGTCAGGATAAGCCACACCCCGGGCCTGTCTCACGGTTGCGATATGGTCGATATTAACCCCCAGTCTCATTACAAATCCCCCTCCTAAAAAAATGACGCGGGGATAGGGAGATAGCGAGACACGGTGAGAATCTTGCTCCGAGTCTCTGTATCAGAAATACACCGCGTGCGATCTTTTCACCGTATCTCCGTGTCTCCGTGTCACCCACTGTGTGTTTTCCCAAGGTGTTTTTTGACCAATTCTACGAGATCCTGGGCAAACTGATGGAGCCTGGCTTCATCTTCGCCTTCAACCATAATCCGAAGGAGAGGTTCGGTCCCCGAGTATCGCATTAAAATCCTTCCTGATTCGCCCAATGTTTTTTCAATCTTCTTTACCTTTTTCTCCACCTCCGGAATCCGGGAGAGATCCTTCTTCTCCTTTACTTCAACGTTATAGAGAACCTGGGGTAGGGACTCCATCACCTTGGCCAGCTCGTCTAAGGGACGATCCTTCTGCTTCACGATGGCAAGAACCTGGAGGGCTGTGAGGACGCCGTCGCACGTCGTGTTGTAATCCAGAAAGATGGTATGGCCTGATTGTTCTCCTCCCAGATTGTAGTTTCCCCGAACCATCTCTTCGACGACATAGCGGTCTCCCACCTGGGTCCGGACCACTTCCCCTCCAAATCTTTTCATGGTTCGATCCAATCCGATATTGCTCATCACCGTGGTGACCGCTGTCTTTTTCTTCAGCCGCCCCTCTGATAACATTTGGAGGCCGCAGATCGCGAGGATGTGATCCCCGTCCACCTCTTTTCCGTGGCGGTCCACAAAGATGATTCGATCTCCATCGCCATCCAGGGCGATGCCAATGTCTGCTCCTTTTTCAAGGACGAGGCGGCTGATCACTTCGGGGTGAAGCGAACCGCAACCGGCATTGATATTCTCTCCATCGGGCTCCACGCCGATGGGGATGACTTCCGCTCCCAATTCTTCAAGGACCATGGGTGCGACTTTGTAGCTTGCGCCGTTGGCGCAGTCCAAGACAATCCGAAGGCCATCCAGTGTCAGGTCGTTGGGGAAGGTATTCTTGAGAAAGACCACATACCTTCCGATGGCATCATCGATCCTGTAGGCCTTTCCGACTTCATTCGCCGTGGGTCGAAGGGAACGGAGGTGGTCTGAAAAAATCAACTCCTCGATCTGATGTTCCATCTCGTCCGGAAGCTTAAAGCCGTCCCGGGAAAAAATCTTGATCCCATTATCGTAATAAGGATTGTGAGAAGCCGAGATGACCACGCCGGCGTTCGCCCTCATGCTGGTGGTGATGAAAGCGATGCCAGGGGTGGGAAGGGGGCCCACCAGCATCACATCGGTCCCCATGGAACAGAGGCCCGAAGCTAAGGCCGTCTCCAGCATGTACCCCGAGAGGCGCGTATCCTTTCCTACGACAATCCGATGCTTCCCTCTAACTTCCTTGAAAATATGGGCAATGGCCCTGCCGAGCTGCATGGCCAACTCCCCCGTCATCGGCTCGACATTGGCAACCCCTCTGATTCCGTCTGTCCCGAATAATTTGCGTGTCGTCTTTTTCACTTTGATTCGTTCTCCAGTCTCCGGCTAAGGTCGAGAACAAAGTTGGAAAATCGTTAACATAGATTTATTGAGAAGGTCAAGCCTCATCACAGAAGGCTTTCGTAAGGGGTAAAGAAACCAGACTGGCCTCCTAACCCTTTTCAGCGTTCATTCCGCTGTAGGGAATGCAGATCTGCGTTCCCTACAACTCCGAACTCTTAAGCCCCTGCCAGACGGATCGCATCTGCAACGGCAACTGCTTTTCTTGCCTGCAGCACATCATGGCAACGGATAATGTGAGCTCCGTTCATGGCACAGATGGCGATGCTTGAAAGTGTTCCCTCAAGCCGACCGTTGACTTCCGCATTAAGAATCTTCCCGATGAAAGTCTTCCGGGAGGTCCCCAGGAGCAAAGGTTTTCCAAGTACCCGGAATTCTTGCATATGTTTTATGATAAGAAGGTTGTCTTCGAGGTTCTTTCCAAAGCCAATGCCCGGATCGACAATGATTTGTTGAGGGTCCACCCCGGCTGATTCCGCCCTTCGAATGGACTCTTTCAAATATTGAAGGATTTCGGAGAAAAGGGAGTCATAATGGACGTCCTTCTGCATCGTTTCAGGTGTTCCACGGATGTGCATCAGGACAATCGGGACACCTTCCTTTGCAGCCACTTTCCCGAGAAGGGGATCGAAATGTAGCCCACTGATGTCATTGATGATTTCAGCTCCTGCTGCAATGGCTCTCTCTGCCACAGCCGACTTATAGGTATCGATCGAAATCGGGACTTCCCCCTCTTTTGCAAGAGACTCGATCACAGGGATCACCCGGCGGAGCTCTTCCTCCAGTCCAAGAGGCTTTGAGCCCGGCCTGGTCGATTCCCCTCCAATGTCTATGAAATCTGCACCCTCTTCCATCATCCTCAATCCATGAGCAATGGCTTTTTCCTGATCAAAGAAGAGACCCCCGTCCGAAAAAGAGTCCGGTGTCACATTGAGTACTCCCATGAGAAGGGTTCGTTTTCCCAGGGTGTAGGTCTTCTTCCTGCAACGGATCGAATAGCGGGTCTTGGAAATGTTCTCAAGGGTCTCTCTCAGGGATTCGCCGACCAGCCGGAGATTGGGGTACTGATCCAGTTTGAGGACGAGCTTTTCAAACTGCTTCTGGGTTCCCATAAGAATGGAATCCGTCTGTCCGGTGCTACAATCGAGCCCCCTCTTGTCGAGAGCGGCATCGCCGCCCAGGGAAAGCATCTCTTGTTTGAGCAGATTGGCAATTCGAGGATTGATTCCTTCAACCCTGAGGTTGAAATGAAGAGCCTTTCCCTTCATCAACTTCATACCAGTGGCATCCACCCCGACCATCCCCATTTGGTGAATGGTCTCTCTGGCATTGGTGATATGAAGGCACCTGATCAAGTTCATCTCATGAAAGCGAAACCGTCTCCCCCTTTATAATCGAATCGATCTCGCGACTATCAAGGACCTCTTTTTCGAGAAGGGCATTGGCTAATTGATGGAGTATGGCGATGTTCTTTTGGAGGATCTCTCTTGCTTTTTCATAGCTCTGATTGATGATCATCCTGATCTCACTGTCGATCAGGCGGGCTGTGTCTTCACTATAGTCCCGGTGCTGGGCAAACTCTCTTCCCAGGAAGATCTGCTCTTCTTGCTTGCCGAAGCTGAGGGGACCCAGGTTTTCGCTCATCCCCCACTCGCAGACCATCTTTCGGGCAATGCCCGTGGACTGTTCGATATCGTTTCCTGCTCCGGTGGTTTGTCGGTTCAAGACCAATTCTTCTGCAGCCCTTCCGCCCATCATGATGGTGATATTGTTCAGGAGGTAATCCTTTGGGTAGGTATGTTTTTCATCGAGGGGAAGCTGCTGGGTCAGCCCCAGGGCCCGTCCCCTGGGGATAATGGTCACCTTATGGATGGGATCTGTCCCCGGAATCATCCTGGCCACCAAGGTGTGGCCAGCCTCGTGATAGGCGGTAATTTTCCTTTCTTCGAGAGGAATGATCATCGATTTACGCTCCACGCCCATGAGGACTTTATCCTTGGCCTGTTCGAGATCGATCATCTCAACCCGTTCTTTTCCCAGCCGGGCAGCCAGAAGAGCCGCCTCGTTGACCAGATTTTCGAGATCGGCTCCGGTAAAACCGGGCGTCCCTCTGGCCAGAACATCGAGCTTCACATCCTCGGCTAAGGGTGTCCTCTTGGAGTGAACGCTTAAGATTTCCTCTCTTCCCTTCACATCGGGAACGGGCACGACGACCTGGCGGTCGAAACGGCCTGGCCTGAGCAGGGCAGGATCCAAGACATCCGGCCGGTTTGTCGCCGCAATCAGGATCACGCCTTCATTCGATTCAAAACCGTCCATTTCGACCAGCAATTGGTTCAGGGTCTGCTCCCGTTCATCATGGCCGCCGCCCAGACCTGCTCCCCGGTGCCTGCCGACCGCGTCGATTTCGTCAATAAAAATGATACAGGGAGCATTTCTTTTTCCCTGGAGAAAGAGGTCTCGTACCCGTGAAGCTCCGACGCCGACGAACATTTCGACGAAATCCGAGCCACTGATACTGAAAAATGGGACATCCGCTTCACCCGCAATGGCCCGCGCCAGAAGTGTCTTCCCGGTTCCGGGAGCGCCGATGAGGAGGACGCCCTTGGGGATTCTTCCTCCCAGTTTCGTAAACTTCTTAGGATCCCTGAGGAAGGCAATGATCTCCTGAAGCTCGTCCTTTGCCTCCTCGATCCCAGCCACATTCTCGAAGGTGACTTGATGATGTTCCTTGGTCAGGATTTTGGCCTTGCTCTTTCCGAAGGAGAGGGCCTTTCCTCCTCCGATTTGCATCTGCCTCATGAAAAAGAGCCAGACACCGATCAGAAGAATCATCGGAAACCAGGAGATTAAGATATTCTGCCAGAGAGGAGACTCTTCCTCTTTCTTCGCGGTAATGGTCACCTTCTTCTCTCTAAGAAGCCTAATCATCTCAGGATCTTCGGGTGCATAAGTCTGGTAACGCTTCCCCTCAGCATCCCTCCAGATGATGTTTCTGCCGCGGCTCTCGACTTCAAGGACCTTATTGTCTTCAACCGCAGAGATGAAATCGGAGTAGTTCTTTTCCATTATTGTTTGGCGCGGTTTGCTGAAAAGGTTGAAAAGGAGGATCATCGCGGCAATAATAATCCCCCAAAAAATCAGGTTTTTAACAAGGGAATTCAAAGATTTTTTCTCCAGAGGTAAGTATTGACTAAAATTAACATAAATCCTTTTTTATTTCAACATCATATTGGCAAGAGAGAATGACTTTTAGAGAGGGAGGAAGAAGGCCGGATAATGCTCTATGTAATTGGAATCATTTAATAATCTTTTTATCTGGAAGGCGGTTGGCTTCTTTTTGCTTGCAAAAATGGCAAGAAGACTATAAATTGAAGTCTGTTGGGGGATGGAGGAACAACCCGCAGAGCGGGATTTGAGGAGCGGCTTTTGGCCTTGGGGTTGAGTGATTATTTTGCCTCAAGCAAAGCGGTCCTCAAGCGAAGCGCTCTTCAAGCCTGAGGCCCTTATGTCCATTGATCTCTTAAGACGATGTCCTCTTTTTTCCGGATTGCAGGATGAAGACCTGAAGAAGTTAAGGTCCATCGCCTCCGTAAGGCAGGTCGAAAAAAGAGCAGTCCTTTTCGCCGAAGGGGAGGAGACCCGAGGATTCTATGTGATCCTTTCAGGAAAGGTGAAGGTCTATAAGGTTTCGGCCGATGGAAAAGAACAGATTCTCCACGTGGTCAATGCTCCCGATTCTTTTGCCGAAGCAGCCCTTTTTCTCGAAGGGACTTATCCTGCTTTTGCCGAGGCCCTAAGCGATAGTCAACTTCTCTTTTTTCCAAAAAAAGATTTTATACGGTTGATCGAAAAGAATCCCCAGCTCAGCATCAACATGATCGTCTCCCTCTCCCAGTTCTTAAAGAGATTTGCATCCCTGATCGAGGAGCTTTCACTGAAGGAAGTTTCCTCCCGGATCGCAAAGTACCTGATCGACCTTTCGCTGAAATTATCAAGGGAGGGGAAAAGCGCCAAGGAGGTCGAACTTGATTTGAGCAAGACCCAGTTGGCCTTAAAGCTGGGAACGATCAGTGAGACCCTTTCAAGGACCCTGGCAAAGATGAAGGCCAAGGGGATCATCGATGTAAAGAAGAACAGGATTCTTATCCTGAATCGCGAGGCCTTGCAGGAACTTGCCTCAGGCCTGAAGATATGAATGGATGGTTTCTCGGCAAAGAATGTGTTTACTGAAATCCAATCCAGAACAGATTAAGCCGCAAGTGTGAATTCCGGGATCCTTCCTTGTCACCAGAAATTTATTTCCAAGGATTTTAAGGATTCTTTATAATAGAATAAAAGAGAGTTCATGCCGGAGGGACAACAAGTGAAGATAGGTGCCTTTGTCTTAGACGAACCGATACCGGATTTGAACGAGCCTTATGTCTTTGCAGTCCTGAACCCGTGGATCGACGTCAATCATGTCGGCAGCTTGATCCTGAACGGATTGGAGGCTCAATTTAAAGCGAAGGAGTTGGCCAGACTGGCTAAGCCCGGTTGCTTCTTCGATTTCACCCGCTATCGTCCGACTCTCTATTTTGAGGGAGAGACCCGGCGAGTCTCCATCCCCAATGTGGCTCTCTCCTACGCCAAGAGGGAGGAAGGGAATGACTTTCTTTTCCTCCGCCTTCTTGAGCCTCATGGTTTGGCGGAGGTCTATGTGGAATCTGTTTTACGGCTCCTTAAGGTTCTCAAGGTTAAGAAATATTGCCTCCTGGGGAGCATGTATGACGCGGTGCCTCATACAAAGCCTTTCATTGTGAACGGAGGGGCGGTCGGGAGAGAAACGGAGCTCGATCTCAAGAAATCGGAAGCACAGGCAAGCCATTACGAGGGGCCGACCAGTATTATGACTCTCATCTTGCAAAGGGCGCCCGACTTCGGGATAGAGACGATCTGGTTTATTGTCTCACTGCCCCAGTATGTCTCTTTGGAGGAAGACTACCTTGGGAAGGTGCGCCTCCTGGAGATCCTGAACTTGCTCTATCGCATCCCGATCGATAAGAAGGATTTTGAGAGGGCGGCCGAACAACGTAACTTGATCAACCAGAGGGTGGAGAAGACCCCTGAGCTGAAAAATCTCATTCCCCAGCTTGAAACTCTGTATGAGATTCGAATCAAGGGAAGGGAAGGGGAGAGAATTCCCAAGATGTCGGCTGAAATCGAGGAGATTCTCTGGAGGATCATGGGAAAGGATTTTGGAAAAGCGTAAAAGGATCACGCCTCCTGACAGAAAATCTTTGGATACCAGGGCCTTCGTCTCCCGTAGCTGGTCCGTCAGTTGGCCGATGACGTTGATTATGTTCTTTGAGTTTTTGATCGGCCTCACCGATGTCTATATTGCTGGCAGGGTTGGCAAAGAGGTTCAAGCTGCCTATGGTTTCGTCGTTCAACTCTATTTCATCTTCATCGTCATTGCCAATGCACTTACCGTGGGGACTGTCTCGGTCGTTTCGAGGCTTTTTGCCTCAAAGAACGAAGAAGAGATAACGGAATCGGTCTTTTCCTCAATTGTGACAGCAACGATTGCCGGGGCGATCCTTGCCGTGGCAGGCATATTTTTGAGCCCGGCCATGATCCAGATCCTGAATATCCCCGGAGAACTCAAACCTCTGACGATCTCCTTCATTCGCATCTATGCTGCCGGGTTGCTCTTTCACTATGTGCTGATTAACTGTAATGGGATTCTCCGATCCTGTAACAGGGTTAAGTCCTCCTTGAGGACCATGGCCCTTGTATGCGGGGTCAATATCTCGCTCAATTTCTTCTTCGTATTTCACACGGCCCTGGGTTTCAGGGGGATTGCATTGGCCACGGCTTCAAGTGTCTTGATCGGGTGTCTGGTCAATCTCACCTGTGTCAGAAGCCTCATGAGCGGTGAAAAGAGATTCTCCCTGGGCCGGGTCAAGAAGATTGCGAGCATTGGCTGGCCCATGGGCGTTCTGCAGGTCCTGTGGCAGCTCTCCTCGATGGTTCTTTTCCTCATATTGAGTGTCCTGCCCGAGCATAAGATTGAAATCCTTGCGGCCCTGACCGCCGGACTGAGGATCGAGTCAGCCATTTATCTTCCAGTGTTTGGATTCAATATGGCCAATGCCGTGATCGTTGGAAACCATTTGGGCGAAAAGAAAGAAGAAGATGCTTTTAAGAGTGGCCTTGTCACGGCAACGATTGGGGTTGTGATCGTAAGCCTGATGGTCATCGCAGTGGTCTCAAATGCGAGGTGGATTGTGTCGTTCCTGTCAAAGAACGAAATCGTTATCCAGGAAAGCGTCAAATATATCTTTATCAGCCTGATCAGCGAGCCGTTTATGGCGTGGAGCGTTATTCTCAGTGGGGGGCTAAACGGGGCAGGGGATACGAAGAGTGTCTTGATAAGAATAGCCCTCAGCGTGTGGCTGGTAAGAATTCCCTTGAGCTATATCTTTGTTGTTCTCTTCGGCTTCGGTGCTGCTTCTGTCTGGTGGTCTATGAATCTCTCGCAATTCGTCCAGGCCTTCCTCATCTCCAAGAGATACTTCAGCCGCGAATGGTTTGAGATTTCTCAATAGGAAGCGGCGTTCGTACTCTGCCGGGTAAATTGACAAGCAATACTCCTGCCAATACCGCTACAAATCCGGCGGTGAAGATGCCGGTCAGTTTTTCCGCGAGAAGGGTTGCGCCCAGGAGAGTCGCCATCATCGGGTTCAGGTTCACATAGACTGCGACCTGGGTCGGAGAAAGGCGCGTCAGGGCAAAGGTCCAGAGAAAATAGGCAATGGCTCCGCCGAATATTCCGAGGAACAATACGAGCCATACGGTATCGGTATGCATCCGTGCCATTGCGGAGAAAGGATCTTCGAAAAAAGCGGCTGGTACAAGCAGGAGTGTGCCAAACAGCATCGCATAAGCCGTTACGGTCAAAGCCTTGTAGCGAGTCAACATCGGCTTTGCCAAGACCCCATAGACTGCGCCGCAGAGTGCGGTCACCAGCATGAGTCCATCTCCTGCAAGAGATAAGCTTGTGCCGGAAAAAGCCAATCCTCGCTCCGCAAGCACGATCCCCACGCCTGCGAAGGTCAGCAAGACGCCGCACATTTGCCGTGTGCTGAGGCGCTCCTTTTTAGCGGCCCGGGCAATCAAGACGCTCCAGAGGGGCATCGTTGCCAGCATCAATGCGCCGCGCGACGCCTGGGTCAGACGGAGACTGGTGTTAAAGGTGACCGGAAAGATGGTAAAGAAAATGGCTCCGAGAAGAAGAAGGTAGGGAACATCGCGCCATCCGATACGGAGAAGATTTCGCGACCAAATGAGCAGAAAGATCAGTAAGAGAAGGCCTCCCTGTGCGAATCGTAGGATTGCCAGCGTCAAAGGTGGAATATCTTGAACCGCAACCCGGACGGCAACGACCGAGGCCCCGAAGAGAATGGCTGCAATAAATGCTCCGGCATTGGCGGCAAAATCACGTCTCATCATGGCACTCCATCACGCAGGAAACTGGACTTTGCCGCGGGCGCGCAACTCCAGCGGCAAGAGACTATGGTAAATGATCTCGTGGACCGGTGTCGCGACGCCGACTTCCCTGCCCAGGCGCACCACGGCACCGTTCCAAGCCTCGAGCTCAGAGGGCTTGCCGTCGGCAATGTCCCTTTGAAGCGATGTTGTCCCGCCGGGTGGCAGAGAGTCCAGAAACGCCATTGCCTTCTCAACGCTTCCGTCCGGAAGCGCAACTTGACGGCCCCGGGCCACTGCGAAGATTTCACGAAGGCATTCTTCCAGCAACCGGCGCGTCTCAGGTAGGGTGCGGATTACCCCGATCGGCGCCCGCGTGACTGCGCCCACTCCCCCAAAGGAGACTACGAAGAGGAACTTTTCCCAGAGCGATACGTGGATGTCTGGAGGGACTTCGACCTTCACGCCCGCTCTCTCAAAGACCTTTCGCAATTGCTCGGCTCGTTCACTTGGCCGATTGTCCAACTCGCCGAATTTGATGAAATGGGCCTCGCCGATACTGCGAATACGGCCCGGCTCCATAATCCAACTCAAAGTTCCGCACAAACCGCCTAAGACGTGCTCCGCTCCCAAGGCTCCGGCTAATTGAGAAGATGCTTCCACCCCGTTTTGTAACGGCACCACGAAAGTTTTTGGCCCGATCATCGGCTTCATGGCTCGTGCCGCCTCTGCCACTTGCCACGTCTTGACGCCGAGGATCACGGAATCAACCACTCCCACCTGAGCGGGATCATCGGTCGCTTGGGCGGGCTGAATGACAATCTCTCCTTTGGAAGTTTCCACTCGAAGGCCCCGGTCGCGAATTGCCTTCAAGTGTTCCCCGCGACCGATGAAGATAACGTCCTCCCCGGCACGAGCTAGTTGTGCGCCAAAGTAACCGCCAGCACCTCCTGGGCCAAAGACTGCAATTCGCATGAGAACCTCCTCTCTACCTTCCTGGCTTGATGGCTAAATGAAGTGGGGTCAGGTCTTGCAATCATACATCTTATCTCTGCTCAATCCGTTTCATTGCCCGGCTTATAGTAGCATAATGGAAACCCAAATGTTCTGCAATTTCTTTCATTGTATAACCATGACGAACATAAGCAGCATGAATAATCTTATCCTTAACTCTTCTATTCTTCGCTTTTTTCTCGCTAAACAGTTCACTGAGAGAGGACCTTGCCGCATATCTCTGGAGCTTAGGCACCTCCTTTATATCCCCCTTCTCATCCAGTAAGCCGCCGAGTTGTTTGATAAATTCATCTGTCCCATAAAAGATCTGCCCCCTTAATGTCTCCCATGGAGATTCTTTATCGACCCCCTCCATCACAAACCTTCTATACTTCTCCATGGCTACTCTTTTTCTCCCATCAAATTGCGAGAGTATCCAATCAGTGGTCAAAAAGGCAGGTCTTTTCTCTGTTCCAATAGTAGAGCTATAACTGCTCCATTTCCACTGCTCAGGTCTTTCTTTTAAACCAATCCTCACAGGGTTTAAGACCACATATCGACAGAGAGACATTAAATGATTGTTCTTTTCCACTATTATCGCCTTATATCTCCCCTGAAAGAGATGGCCTACACGTTTGTGCCTTTGATTGAACCCTTGAGTATACACCCCGTTCAACTCTCTCATCCCCTTTGATAAATTTCCGCTAGGGGTTTCAATCAAAATATGATAATGATTGTCCATCAGGCAATAGGCATGACAGAACCAATTAAATCTCTCCACAACAACCGATAATACGTCAAAAAACCGACCTCTATCTTGATCATCGATGAAAATAGCCTGCTTGGCATTGCCTCTGGATGTGATATGATATACAGCTCCCGCGAACTCAATTCGTAAAGGCCTTGTCATGAAGATACCCTATCAAATAAAATGTGTTATTGCAAGACCTGACCCCATTCACCCGGTTGCTCAGGATTCCGTAATGCCTGATCTTCACGAACCATCGGGCAGGATGTGAAGGAGAAAGCGCCGGATGAACTCTGAAGCATCCAGAGTCATGGACTTGATCCTGTCGTTATCCTTGCGATCCCGGTATCGGAAGGTCACCTCCACTCCAGAGGGTATCAAGAAAGCATAGGTTCGTCAAGATTTTCAGAATTTCTCCCGCTGTTGAAACTTCCTCCGTAACCGAAGGTTTGTCAACAAATAATTGCTAAAATGTGATATAATAAGACCAAAAATCAATTCGGAGGGAGATTGATGAAAGCTTATGAGTATTATGGCGAGATCCTGCCGGATGGACATTTATCCCTGCCCGAGGACCTCAAAGCCAAACTTAAAGCGGATTCCAAGATAAGGGTCATGCTTCTGTTTGACGAGGATGAAAAGACATGGGATCAGTTGTCGATATCTCAATTCTTGAAGGGGTATTCAGAGAAAGACGCCATCTATGATAACCTATAATTTTGGAGACATTGTTCTTATTGGATTCCCACATACGGATCTTCAGGGAGTATCGAAGAGGCCCGCGATTGTCTTGTTTGATTCAGGTGATCAGGATATCGTTGTTGGGAGAGTAACAACTCAGGAATATAGAAGCGAAACGGATTATAAGGTTCGTGATTGGAAGAAGTGCGGTCTTCTTGGGGAATCGTATATTCGGCTCGGTAAACAGGCAACAATAGAAAAGCGATTTGTAATAAGGAAGTTAGGAACAATAGAAAGAAAAGAAATAGACCCACTCAAGTCAATCTTAAAAGGAATGTTCCATCTGTAATTCTATCCTTCCTTGAATTCACTAAGATCGGTGTATCCTCCGAGGTCTTTTTTTCATGAAAGGAACCCCCTGGATTTCGGTCGGAATCGACTCGTACCGAGATCGAGTCCGGAATGATAAAGACGAGACGGTGGTTAAATTCTGGAAGAGGGTTGATGGAGGCGAGAAACTTCACGGGAAGTTTCTTCCTGTTTGATGGCCAGATGGTATTCCTGGATGGATTTCACGGACATTCCTCTTTTCAGGGATTCGATCCCGTTGACCACTGCTTCCGCACCGAAGAGGGTGGTGACGCATGGAATGTTATGGGCGACGGATTCGCTCCGGATGGCCACTTCGTCCGCTTTGGGTTTCTTACCGCTCGGCGTATTGATGACGAGGTCGATCTCTCCATTCTTAATTTTATCGACAATATCCGGTCTTCCTTCACCGAACTTGAAGACGGTCTGGACAGGAATGCCGTTATTGGCCAGAACCTTAGCCGTTCCCTTGGTGGCCACGATCTCGAAACTCAGATCGATCAACTTCTTGGCGACAAAGATGATCGATCGCTTGTCCTTGTTCATGACGCTGATGAAGACCCTTCCTTTCAAAGGGATATCGAGTCCTGCGCCGATTTGAGACTTGGCAAAAGCCATTCCAAAATCGGCGTCAATGCCCATCACCTCTCCTGTTGACTTCATCTCCGGGCCCAACACCGTGTCGGTCCCGTAAAAACGGTTGAAGGGGAAGACGGATTCTTTTACAGCCATATGGCGGATTTGGACCTCTTTACCGATGCCCAGTTGACGGAGACCCATTCCCACCATCAATTTGGCTGCGACCTTCGCCCATGGAACGCCCGTGGCCTTGCTGATGAAAGGGACGGTGCGGGAGGCCCGAGGATTGACTTCAAGGATGTAGACGGCGTCATTCTTGATCGCATACTGGATGTTCATCAGACCCACGACACGAAGCTCCCTGGCCAGAGCATAGGTGTTCTGTTTGAGCTCTTCGATCAGTTCGTCGCTCAAAGAAAAAGGAGGCGTGACACAGGCGCTGTCTCCGGAATGAATCCCGGCCTGTTCGATATGTTCCATGATGCCGGCGATGATACAGGATTCTCCATCGGCCACGGCATCGACATCGATCTCAATCGCATCTTCCAAAAACTTATCGATCAGAACGGGATGCTCGGAAGAAGCCTCCACAGCACGGTGAACGAAGCCTTCCAAAGATGACTCATCATAAACAATTTCCATGGCCCTTCCCCCTAACACGTAGGACGGCCGGACAACGACAGGGTAACCGATCTCATCAGCTACCCTCTTGGCTTCGTCGATCGATCTCGCCGTGCCATTGAGGGGCTGGACAAGGCCGAGCTTATTGAGGAGGGCCTGGAAACGTTTTCGGTCTTCTGCCCGGTCGATATTGTCAGGAGTCGTTCCGATAATCTTCGCTCCCATTTTCTCCAAGGGGACTGCAAGATTAAGAGGCGTCTGTCCTCCGAATTGGACAATCACGCCGTCGGGCCTTTCGATCTCAACGATATGGAAGACATCCTCGAGGGTAAGGGGCTCGAAATAGAGCTTATCCGAGGTATCATAGTCCGTCGAAACGGTTTCCGGATTGGAATTGACCATGATCGTTTCATAGCCCAACTCCTTCAGAGCGAATGAGGCGTGAACGCAGCAATAGTCGAATTCAACCCCTTGCCCGATCCGGTTTGGACCTCCTCCCAGAATCATTATTTTCTTTCTCGAAGAGATCTTAGCCTCGCTCTCCGTTTCGTAAGTGGAGTAGTAATAAGGGGTATAGGCCTCAAACTCTGCTCCGCAGGTGTCCACCAATTTATAAGTGGGGAGAATGCCTTTTTCTTTCACCATATTTCGGATGGCTGCCTCATCCACGCCAAGGAGATATCCGAGCTGCCGATCGGAGAAACCAAACTCCTTTGCCTTTTTCAAAAGATTTTCCGGAAGGTGAGGCTGATGAGGGGCCTGGGCTTTCCAGAGTTCGAGGTCTTTCATCTCCGTCCCATAGGACTGGATCTCTTTTTCAAGCTCGATGATCTCCTGGATATTGGTGAGGAACCATGGATCGATCTTTGTCAGATCGTAAATCTCCTCGATCTTCATTCCCAGGAGCAAAGCATGCCGGATCGTGAAAATCCTTTCCGCATTCGGGGTGGTCAGTTTTTTTCTGACCTCTTCAAGGGTCCTCTTCCGGAGGGCCTCTTTAACCACCCCGGGAGGGAAGGGGAATTTATCCTTGCCGTCTGCACCCAGACCGGCTCTCCCGATCTCAAGAGATCGAAGGCCCTTTTGGAGGGCTTCCTTGAAGGTCCGGCCGATCGCCATGGTCTCGCCGACCGATTTCATGGAGGTCGTCAGGGTGGGGTCTGCTCCCGGAAATTTTTCAAAGGTGAATCGTGGGATCTTGACCACACAATAATCGATGGTGGGCTCGAAGGAAGCGGGCGTCTTTTTCGTAATGTCATTTGGGATTTCGTCGAGCGCGTAACCAACAGCAAGCTTGGCTGCAATCTTCGCGATGGGAAATCCTGTGGCCTTGGAGGCTAGGGCAGAGGACCGGGAGACCCTCGGGTTCATCTCGATGATCACCATCCGTCCGTCTTCAGGGTTAATCGCAAATTGAATGTTGGATCCTCCTGTCTCGACACCGATCTCCCGGATGGCCCGGATGGCACCATCCCTCATCCTCTGATATTCTTTGTCCGTCAGGGTTTGGGCGGGAGCGACGGTGATGCTGTCTCCCGTATGGATCCCCATGGGGTCGAAGTTCTCGATGGAGCAGATAATGACGACGTTGTCATGAAGGTCCCTCATCACTTCCAGCTCAAACTCTTTCCAGCCGAGAACCGATTCCTCGATCAGGATCTCTCCGATCATGCTCCATTCAAGGCCTCGGGCAGCCTGCTTTTCGAACTCTTCGATATTGTAGGCGACACCACTTCCGGTTCCTCCCAGCGTGAAACTCGGCCGGATGATCACGGGGAAACCGATCTCCTTGGCCACTTCAAGGGATTCCTTCAGAGTATAGGCGAGGCCGCTTTTCGGAAGATCGAGGCCGATTTTCTTCATCGATTCTTTGAAGAGCTTTCTGTCCTCTCCTTTCTTAATGGCCTCGTAGTTGGCCCCGATCATCTTGACGCCGTATCTCGAAAGGACACCGGACTCATAGAGGGCAACGGAGACATTGAGACCGGTCTGACCGCCGAGGGTAGGGAGAAGGGCATCGGGCCTTTCCCGTTCGATGATCTTTTCCAAGATTTCCGGGGTGATCGGCTCGATATAGGTACGGTCAGCCATTTCCGGGTCGGTCATGATCGTGGCCGGGTTGGAATTGACCAGCACCACCTCGAAGCCCTCTTCCTTCAGGGCCTTGCAGGCCTGTGTCCCGGAGTAGTCAAATTCACAGGCCTGGCTGATCACAATCGGGCCCGAGCCAATGATCAGAATTCTTTTGATATCGGTTCGCTTAGGCATAAGCCGTCCTCAAGTGAAATCCCAATAACCAAATCCCCTGCCAACCGCAGGCAGGCAAATTCCAAATAAATTTCAATATTCAATTTCCATGTAAATCCCCCTCAATCCCCCTTTGCCAAAGGGGGAGGTTGCCCTCCCTTTCGTAATGGGAGGGGGGGTAGGGATTTGAGAATCTATTTTCTATGTAACTCCATCATCTTCACGAACTCATCGAATAAACCCTGTGTGTCGTGAGGGCCTGGGGAGGCCTCGGGATGATATTGCACCGAGAAGACGGGAAGATTCTTGTGCCTCATCCCTTCCGACGTTCGGTCATTGAGATTGATCTGGGTCAATTCGACTTCTTTCGGATTCAACGAATCGGGGTCCACGCAGAACCCATGGTTCTGGGAAGTGATCATTACCCTTCCGCTCTTAAGGTCTTTAACGGGTTGATTGGCTCCTCGATGGCCGAACTTCAACTTGAAGGTCCTCCCACCCATGGCGAGGCCCAGGAGCTGGTGTCCCAGACAGATTCCGAAGATCGGTTTTTTTCCCATGAGATGGCGGACCGTTTCGATGGTGTAGGGGACACCTTCCGGATCGCCCGGGCCGTTTGAGAGAAGGATTCCGTCAGGTCGATAGGAGAGGACCGATTCTTCAGAGGCAGAGGCGGGCAGGACAAAGACCTTGCAATTCCGGTCCCGGAGGGAGCGGAGGATGTTCTGCTTCACACCGCAGTCTAAAACGACGACCCTCGGCTGAAAGCTGGAGGAAGAGGGCTGAGCGTCAGGGCTCTTGAACAGGGGGTCGTTTCCAGCGGTCCACGAATAGGGCGCCTGGCAAGTTACTTCCTTGACCAGATCCCATCCGATCAGGCCGGGAGATGTTCGGGCTTTTTCGACCAACCGATTCCGGTCGAGGTCCGCCGTGGAGAGAACGGCTTTCATTGCCCCTGTTTGCCGGATATGCTTGGTGAGGGCCCGCGTATCCATAGCCTCGACGCCCATAATGCGGTGCTTTATCAGATAATCGGAGAGGGACGCGCCGCTTCGCCAGTTGCTGGCAAGGGAGCTGTTCTCCTTGACGACAAAGGCCTCCACCTTCGGCTCCTGAGATTCCATATCTTCTTCATTGACACCATAATTGCCGATAAGAGGGTAGGTCATGATGACGATCTGTCCCTTGTACGAGGGGTCGGTCAGGATCTCCTGATAGCCTGTCATGCTGGTGTTGAAAACCAGCTCCCCGGCTCTTTCTCCGGCAAACCCAAAGGAGTTTCCTTCGAATACAGTTCCATCCTCCAGGGCCAACAGGGCTTTTTGACTGTTCTTCATTAAGTTCTCCTAACAAATACCCATGCCAACTAAAGGGGAAGTAAGTTTTCCATAAAAAAAGACCCCCGATCCCGATTGACCAGGATCGAGGGTCCTCGATTTCGTTTTACTGGCTCAAGCATAAATTATCTTCTCAAATCACTCGGAAAAAGTTAACATGGCCCGAATTCTTTGTCAAGAAATTTCCCGTTTCTTTCCTACCCTCTCGAGTGGAGAGGGTAGGTGACAAGTCATGCATGCAAATAGATCTTCGTTTTTGTCGGCCTTGCCATCAGTTTTTCGATCTTGGCTTGAATCTTTTTTCGCTCCGGTCTCTTCTCCCACTCCTTCCACTCATCGGCGCTCTGCCATGTGGTGATCACAATATAGTTAGAGGGATCATCCAAGGCCCGAAGCGTTTCGCCGGAAATATAACCTTTTGACGGAACAGCCTTCAGTCTCAATTCCCTGAGCAGTTTTGCAAAATCAGATTCCTTCCCTTTCTTCACTTTGCGATCAATGATAATCCTCACTGCCATAACCGATCACCCCCCTTTTTTTTCATATCCTACCAAGTCTCCAAGGTGATTTCAAGTAAAAAATCGGGACACATACCATTTTTGATGTTTCCGCTATTTAAGGATAAGTGCTGGGAAAATGGTATGTGTCCCGATTTTTAATGATACCCCTCCAGCTCTCCTTTTGGGATAATCCATCGGAAGTCTTCGGGTTTGATCGTCCGGGGATGGCCGCCAATCTTTACGGCGAGGTGGCTGTTTTCCCGGGAGAAGCCCAGGGCAAAGATATTCTCCAGCTTCATCAAGCGGCTGACGATCTCCTCCCATTTCTTATCATCGATCGGCTGTGCCACACACCCTCTGTATTGAGCCTCCTCCAGTCTCTTGCGGGGATCGTAGAAGATTGCCTCGCCGGCAGAGGCGCCCGCCAGGATCTTTGCTCCGCTATAGGGAGACTCCATTTGACGGAGGATTCCATCGCTTCCCCGGAAGAGCCCAAGCATGATGACGGATCCACCCATGAAGGCCTGGCAAAGGTGTTCGTATGCCGTTCCTACGATATTGATTTCCAAACCCGGACCTCGGGGGTCACTGACCGCACAGACCCAGCCTCGGTCCACCACGTTCCCGAGAATGTTAAATGTCCCTCCCTTTGAAGAATATCCTGGTACCTTCCCCACATCACCATGAATCTCCAGCGTTCCGGAATGCATCACCATGCCGGTGAAGTTCTGAGCATGGCCATGGACCCGCACCCAGGTGCCCATGTTGAAGGCCCCACAGTACTCCCCGGGGCTTCCGAAGACATCCAGGACCGTATCAACGGTTGAGCCCGAGCCCGTTCCCATGCCGATGCCTCGCTGGCCCGTCACTCTGTAAACGATGAACTTTCTCCACCCCATGCGATGGCTATGGTCCAAGAAACAGCTCAATACCCGAAGAGGATCGGTTCCCTCGGGTTTAAATCCCGTTGCATCGACGACCAGCACATGATCCGGATTTTCAGGCGGGTTAAGCTTTTCCGCTTCCCCAAGAGTTACACGGATCATTCCATTTCCACCGTCGATCCCATCCAAGAGGAGATAGATGTGCCGCTGGGCAATGTCCAGCAGTGCCCCTCTGTCTTTGTTTCCGATATCCCACGCACGCAGACGGTCATACACTTGGGTGAGCTCCTCAACCGTTCGCAAAGGAGGCAGGTCCTTCTTCAATTTTTCCAATGCCGATTCAAACTCACTAAATCCCCAGAGAGGCAATTGCTCCTTAAAGAAGATTGAAGGATCCAGTCCAAGATTGGCCTCGATTCCTTGATGGCCTGATGAAGGTGAAGCCTCTGAAGCGGGAAATTTCCCGCAGGGTATCTTTATGGGTTGGCCGAATTTGTCGAGCACTTCGTGTCCTGTGATCTGTCCCTTCTCGTCATAGAAGACCCTGCTCACCATGCCCGTCTTGACCGTAAAGGTGAGAGGAGGGAAGGTGCTCTGCATCAATCCGAGTCGATAAAGCTCCTGAATCCCGGCATCGCTCCCCTGCTTTTCGGAGCAGATGATGCTGACGAAGTTCTTCCCGTCATCATAGAGCATCGCCACATTGGGTCGGAGCAGTGACGGGTCGATGATATCCAAACGTTCGATCACCCGGCGGTAGGGATCGATGCGGCCGCAGAGATACTGGTAAGGCCCGTCCGGAGCACTCTCCAACTCCACTTCCTGCACCCGTTGGAACCGCTCTGCCACATCAGGCGGCAGCTGGGTCAGGTTCCACCCGGTCGTGGGCGAGAAAGATTCGACCAGGGCATCGAAAGGATAATGGAGGTATTGGCTGAGCAGATGGAGCTTCAGGGAAGCCACTGCTGTATCGGTCTGAGCAAGAGGTGAGAGATTGAACTGCAAGACCCGGTTCAGCATGGTGCGGTAATTGGTTGTTTCCCCGTTATGGGTGAGGGCCGTGTGCAGCTCGGCAAAAGGATGAGCGTTCATCTGGTCCACCACAGAGCCCGTGGCGAGCCGTCGGTGGATGACGTTGACCGGTGCCTCGGGAAGTTCCCACGGGATGTGGCGGCCGTCACTCTTCCAGCAGCCGGAGTTTTTTCCGCAGGAAAGGACCGCCGCCTTCTTCTCACGAACTTCGGCATAGTTCTCGCGGGTGATCCTGCGGCTGAGCCGGTAAATATACTCATCTTCAGCCTCGCAGAGAAAATCGGTGTAGCCTCTATAATTTTCTTTTGTGACCTGGCGATAGCGCATCTGACGGGGCGGCCAGATGGTATCGTTCAACAGGACGTTTTCGATGAAGCGATAGAGTTCTTCCCGTCGCACCCGTGCGAAGAAACGAAACACATCCCCCGGATCCTTTTCACCGAAGAGGCGAAAGTCCTGTTCGTGACCTTCTGGATCGCGCTTGTACGGGATACGGCACTTCTCAAAGTCGTTGCCGAAATCGTTCAGTTCGAGACCTTTAAAGTAGTGGTCGGAGATCCCCTTCATGATTTGACAGCGTTTGGCCAGGATCTCCTGCCTGGCCCGGCGCCGTATTTCTGCAGGATCAATATCCGGATCTCGGGATTGATATTCCTGTTCCAGGTCGGATTGAAGGCTGCCCTTGATGAGAACATGCAAGGCATACCGATCCATATGAGAGGGATAGCACCCTCCTTTCCAGATGCCGACGCCGTCCATGCCGCGGTTCGCCATCCGGTCGAGCATCAGATCCATGACGTGGCTCGGAATGAAATGGTTGGAGACGATCGCGGCGACTCCGCAATCCGAGGGCACGGGGATCGTATTTTCTCTTTGCGGCTCCGGCCGCAGCCCCTCTTCTTCTTGTCTGGCGGAGGGATGAGGCGAGAAGGCCTCGGCCCTCCGCTGGCGGCGCTGCCGGACCCTTTCTTCGAGCAGAGGCCATTCGATCAGGTCATAACGGCCCCGGAGCTGTCTCAGGTCTTTCATGTGGAGAGCGGCAAGAGCTCTTGCGGTCTGGGCTTGGAGAATGGCCCGGAAGTTGATGATCTGCCGGGTGTTGATTTCGACGTCGCGCAAGAGCTGCATCTTGGGCTCAATGGTGGAGATACCGCTCCGGCATCCTGATTCGCAGTTTCGATCCCGGACGCAACCGATGGCCACGAGGTCGGCTGTACCCAGGATGACGCCATCCAGTCCCAGGGCTACTCCTTTCACGACGTCTCCCCAGGTGCGGAACCCACCGCTTCCCATGAAGACAACATGATCCCTCAATCCATCATCCATCAGTTTTTCGTGGCAGATGGGGATGGCATACTCCATGTGCATTCCCATCTGGCCCTTGATAATATCGGGGGCTGCACCGGTCCCCCCGCGGGGCCCATCCAGCCAGATCTCGATGACCATCTGGTTGTCTTTGGCGATCCGGGCAAGGCCTGCGCAGATGAATTCGATGTCCGGGGAGGGGGAGACCTTGATACAGATCGTGGTGTGGCGGTTGATCATGCGCACCGCATCGATGAAGGCCTTGACGTCTTCGATCGAATAACAGTTATGGAAGGGAAAAGGAGAGATTAGGCTGATCCCTTCGCCTACCCCTCTCAGCCGGGACACGAGTCCGAAGACTTTCCTTCCCAGCAAATGGCCGCCCACGCCTTGCTTGGCTCCCTGGCTGTAAGCAATCACCACGCGACGGGCCCGGCGAATCGTCTCCTTCGTTACCCCGAAGAGCCCGGTCTTAAGCTGTGTCGAGACATAAGGCTGGTCTTCGGGCGTCACGATGGGAACGAACTGGACCGGCATCGAAGCCGGATATCTGCTCAGGGCATCCAGCAGCTCCTGATATTCAGGAGACTCATCCATTTCCTGGTGGACCCGTTTGACCAGGTCCTCCACCGGGATCAGTTTTCTTTCCTCCATCAGTTTGCCCAAAAGGGTCACCTGATGGTCCGTGAGGTCCAGAGGGTTCCACTTTGCATCGAGGATGAAGATCGTGGGGTATCCTCCCTCGCCGGTATCCATCTGGGTCTCAAGGGCGCGGCTTGCCAGGACGCGGGCACGCCACGTGCCCGGGCCAATGGAGCCGACAGACATTCCGGCTCCCACGAAGGGGGCTTTCAGTTTCAATTGCGGGGCGATCTGGAGTCCGGTGGATACTTCGTCGAGCTTTTCCTCTGGAACCCTGTCAGGGTTGTCCTGGAAGAGAACATTGATAAAGTCGAAACCATCGCCGAGATTCCCCCGTTCTTCCGTACGGCCCAGGAGGAGGGTGTCGCGATCGCCGCTGGCCATCCTCCCCACGGAAGCGATCAGAGATGCCGGCCAGACGTGATCGCGGTCGAAGATGCGATAACACGAAGGCCTGAGGTCGCAATTGTAAAACCGGTGGGGAAGCGGGGAGGTCTGGATCAGGTTCTTCAACTGGCTGTATCGCCATCCGTACCCGTTCCCTTCTCTCTGAATCCGCGCCTGATTGGTCTTGCGGTTTCGCTCCAGGCGGTCTTGATTCTTGAAGTGATCGTAGATTCTTTCCTCCAGGTCGTCGAATATGAGCAGACGGTTCTCCTCGCCCACGGTCTTTCTGATCTCTTTAAACCCCGAAGCGCCGAGAACTTCGATCATCTGAACGTTCCAGACCCGGATGATGTTGGCGATACGTTTCGCGAGGGCCCCGGCATCGTTTGAAATCTGGATCGGTTCTTTCTTCAGAAATTTCTGCCGGGCCATGGGGTCCGCTGTCATCAGGACCGGCCAGTCGATCTTGATTCCGTTGGCGCCCCGCTGGATCGTCTTTTGAGAATCGGCCGCGGAACGGATCCCTCCTGCGGCAAGGATCGAAAACCGATGGCGCAGCTTTCGGCCGACCAGAAAGCGATGGACGGCGGGCACCGCGTCCGTTGTCGGGTAGTATCCCTTATCGGGATCATAGTCCGAGGAGAGACATAAGATATCGAAGGGAGACTGGAATAAGGATTCCAGTTCTTCCTGGAATCGTGGGCTGGGTCGAAGCTCTGAATCGACATCCCCTTTCCGGATCTTTAGGACGGCCGAGAAAACAGTGGATTTCGGGAAGAGGCGCCTGAATGGGTCCACTTGTGCCCGGATGGTTTCGTCGAGCTCGATCTCTATCAAATCGGGAGGATGGTTCTGGATGATCTCCGGCCACTTTTTTCCCGCGACCAGGTCCCTGATGTCCTGCGGGGTCAACCGTAGGATCAGAGAAGCGATTCGGTCTTTGATCCTCGATCCGTACTTCTCCACGGCGTCAAGCCTAAGGGTAAGGCGTGTCCCCATGGTTCGAACAGACTCAAGCATGGCCTCCAATAGATTCTCGCCTCCGTCCATTGGCATGACATCGAGGATGAGAGGCGTTTTCAGGCCGATCAGGCGGGGGGCGGGGGTTTCGATCCACTCTCCGTCGAAGCTCAGAAACTTCGGCCGCCTCCCGAGTTGAACAACGATTGCATCCGCAGAGCTTTCATACAGGAGATTCTGAGCGGGACCCACGATATGAAAGTGCCCGAAGCGAATCCCGTCGTTGCCAAAGCCCCGATGAGGGTCTCCCTGACCGGTTCCGGAGACAGGGATCTTGCCTGTAGTCGCCTCCAGGTCGATGCGGGTGACCACCTCGCTATTCCAGTAAGGGTCATCCAGGGCGAGGTAATTGGGATGGAGCTCCACCGTGGTGGCTGCGATTCCCTTGGCAATCTGGGGACACCGTTCCAGGCAGGCCCCACACCCTCGACAGAGGGCTTCGTCAGCAATCACCACGCGGCGGGGATCGGACTCATCGCGCTTCCGCGCGCTGTACATGCAGGCATCGACACAGGTTCCGCAGTGGAGGCAATACTCCTCATCGATGAGGACATGGTATCGAGGGAAAGTCTGGCGTTGTTCGCGGATCTTCTGATCAAAGCCCGTCCGGACCACGTCGAGGAACCGGTAAAACTCAGGGCTCTGCTCCACTTCCTGGATGAAATCCGCAATCTGCTGGACCGGGAAGTCCACGGTGAGAGACAAATGCTTCTCCAGCTGGTCGTAAAGCTGTCGATGCTTCAAATTGACTTGGCATTCCTCATCGCAGCGTCCGCAATGGAGGCAGAAGTAAAGGGGAAGAAGTTTCTTGAGTTCAAGCTTCTTTCTCTCCAGAGCCCTCTTCACGATCAGGAGCTTTCCTCTTGCCGTGAAGGTTTCGTCTCCGGTGGCCCGATAAACAGGACACTGGCTGACGCAATTTCCGCACTGGGCACAGGACATGACTTCGTGGGCAATCTTTTCAAGCCCTTCAGGGACCACCGGAATACGCTTCCGGAGGGTCTTTTCCGGAATGAGAGAAAAGAGCTTGAAGAGGACCCACTGGGTTGAAGAGATCTCAAGGTTGAAAAGCTTCGGATGGAAAAGAGCCTTTTGAAGGGGCCCCAATCTTCCCGACACGGCAAAGAATTTTCCCGGATTGAGGATGCCTTTGGGATCCACCTCCTTCTTGTAACGCCGAAGCTCTTTCAATTCCTCTTCAGGGTAGAGGTCTTGCAGAAAAGGTGTGTTCCAGATCCCCAACCCATAAGGCTTTCCATGGTAAAACTGAACAGCCAGCCTGACCAGCATCGGGACGAGAAGAAGATCAGCGTAAAAAATGGCCCTCCGGTGGTCGGAAGCGATCATGGCGAGAAACAAGACCTGTTCCGAATTGATGAGATGGGAGGACGGGTAGAAAGTGATACCCAGACGCATGCCCCACTCCCTCATTGCTTCAAAATAGGAAGCGACCTGATCAATGGGAAGAATCACTTCGATGGCCAGAAGGGAGGGTCCCAGGTACTTGATGGACATGGGGAGAAACCGTTCTTCCCACAGGTATTTCGCCGAGGCCTCGTCGGCGCTTTCAATTCCGCGTCTATCGAGATAAGCCTTAAAGCTACGGGCTTGCTCATCTTCGGCAAATGCAATGAGGAGGAGATTCCGATCCCCAACCGCCATCCTCCCGTTTGATTGGATCTCAAGGATGCGGGTCAATTCCGTGTGGTAAATGATCAGATCATGAGGTTTGAGGGAAGGATGGTGAGAAACCTCCACCGCAAATTCGTAGACCGAAGAGATCGTTTCAAAGGAGAGAAGGAAAGGATACCACTGGGAGGGCTTTGAGCCGACCTTCAGTGTGGCTCTTGTGATAATGCCCATCTGTCCTTCGGTTGAAAGGAAGTAGCCCACTTCGGGATCTTCCGGTGATAGATCTCGAATAGTCCCTTCGGGAGTGATCACCCGGAGGGAAACCAGTTGATTTCTGACCGGACCATGGCTGAAAGTGCCGAATCCCATGCCTCCGGTCGCCATCCAGCCTGCAAGGGTGCCGCCTTTTCCGGAGGTCATGCTGAGAAGGGTGAGTCCATGACGCTCCAGCTCACGGTGGATGTCGAGAAACCGGGCTCCAGGCCCTACTGTAACCTGAAGGGCACCGGGGTCCACCTGAATCGTGTCCATGAGGCCCAGGTCGATCAGTATCCCGCCCCGTGTAGGAACCGCGCCTCCGTATCCCCAGGTTCCAGCGCCCCGCACGGTGAGAGGGATCTTCTTCTCGCGGGCAAAGGAAAAGATCTGTAAGAGATGTTCCTCGGTCGCAGGCTGAAAGATGAGATCAGGCAGGCTCTTGAGCGTGAGATCGCGGATCAGAGGCGGGAGATCCACGTTCAGGTCATTGCGGTAGTATTCGAATTTCTCCGGATTGTCGATGACCTTGAGGTCGGAGTTCTGCTGCAAAAATTTTTCAAGATCTCTTCTCCAACTCACTCTAAGCTTTCTCTTGCCCACTCTGTTAATTGACCTCGCTTTTTCTTTGCAGTCTAAAATAAATTAAAAATAACCCACGGGGAGAAAAAACTCAAGGTAGGTCATCTCTTTACTCTTTCACGCTCCCTTAAGAGACTGTGTCGTCATTGCACTTGGAGGGGAGAGGCAGTCAGGTTCCAAAGATTTAGAAACGGCTTTTTGATATTGCGACACAGCCTCTAACGGGGTAGGGGCGACTTTAGTCGCCTTCCTAATGAGGAAGACGAATGCCTCCCCTACCCAATACCATGAAAATTGTTAACCCCCCTTCATCCCCCCTTAATTTAAGGGGAAATAGCGAAGAGTTAGGTTACGGACACGCGACACGCCTGCCTGCCGGAAGGGACACAGTGAAGCTCCCCGCCTACCTGCCTACCGCAGGCAGGCGGAGTCAAGGGGCACTTGCAGGTCAAGCCGTTTTCTAAGAGCGGATTGAACCTACAGGATCGAAAGGTACTTATCCAATTCGAACTGGGAGATATGGGTTCGATATTGATCCCATTCGATCTTTTTGTTGGCAATAAACTTCTGAAAGATATGATCTCCCAATGTCTCCCTGACCAGGTCGCTTTGTTCTGTCAGCTGAATCGCTTCAAATAAACTTCCGGGAAGGGAATCGATCCCATGTTTCTTCCTCATCTCTTCGGACATCTCGAAGATATCCTCTTCCACCGGTGGAGGAAGCTCATAGCCTTCCTCAATCCCTTTCAAACCCGCTGCCAGCATCACTGCGAATGCGAGATAGGGGTTACAGGCCGGATCGGGTGATCGGAATTCCATCCGTGTGGCTTTCTCTTTTCCCGGCTTATACATCGGGACCCGAACGAGGGTCGAGCGGTTTCTGCGAGCCCATGAAATGTAGACCGGTGCCTCATAGCCCGGAACGAGTCTTTTGTAAGAGTTAATCCACTGAGAGGTGATGGAAGTGATCTCCTTCGCATGCTTCAGGATTCCTGCCATATAAGACTTGGCAACCCTGGAAAGATTGAATTCTTCTTTCGGATCGAAGAAGGCGTTCTTGTCGCCTTTGAAAAGGGATTGATGGGTATGCATGCCACTTCCATTCTGTCCGAAAATCGGTTTGGGCATGAAGGTCGCATAGACGCCGTGTCTCAGTGCAACCTCTTTCACGACGAGTCGGTAGACCATGGCATTATCCGCCATGGTCAAGGCATCGGTATAGCGGAGATCGATCTCGTGCTGGCTGGGCGCTACTTCATGGTGGCTGTACTCCACGTGAATCCCCATGGCTTCCAAACTCAGGATGGTTTCGCGGCGGAGCTCGGTGGCGACATCCAAAGGCGTGAGATCAAAATAGCCTCCCTTGTCCAATGTTTCCGGTTTTCCGTTGCTGCCCTTGAAATAGAAGTACTCCAGCTCAGGGCCCACATAAAAGGTAAAGCCGAGGTCCTGAGCTTTTTTGAGATTTCTCTTTAAGACCCACCGGGGGTCGCCTTTATAAGGGGTCCCGTCCGGCTCGTAAATATCCGCGAACATGCTGGCAACGGCATTCTCTTTCGGCCTCCAGGGAAGGATCTGAAAGGTCTTCGGATCGGGTTTGGCAATCATATCGCTCTCGTCGATACGAGCATAGCCCTGGATGGAGGAACCGTCGAATCCCATTCCTTCTTCGAGCGCGGTTTCCAATTCGTCGATGGTAATGGCAAAGCCTTTCAAAAACCCGAGGACGTCCGTGAACCAGAGCCGGATGAATTTAACATCGTTCTCCTTCGCCATCTTCACTACGTAATCTCTGTTCTTTTCCATTTCAGCCTCCTTTTTGGGGACACTTCCCAATTTTTCACCTCGGAAAAAATTGGGATGTGTCCCTAAAGATTTAAAAAATGGCGTCTCGTTAGCCTGTCGATGACAGGTGGAGACGCCTTTGTCTTTTTTTGCCTGTCCATCACAGGTGGAGACGCCCTCGTCTGTTTCAATACCGCGTTGTACTGCAAAGTCTAAAAGCAAATGCCGTGCCATTGGGTCTCTTTTAAGGCCATTTCATAATCAATTGACATCACAAGGGAAATATCTTTGACGGGATCGGTCAGCGATGAGGAGAATTCGCTGGAATCGAGACTGAATGATGAAACTTAGGCAGGCTGTTTAGAAATAGTCACAAAGAAGAAAATTGATAATTACTCCTTTCCATACCCCCTCTATTCCCCCCTTGATTGGAGCGCTTTATTTTCCTATTCATCCAGCCGGGGAAAAAAGAAGATGGATTCTCGAAAACGAGCCGTAGTAAAATGGTAGGGTAAGGGCAGAGAAAGGAGAAAGAGATGAGCCAGACGCTGAAAAGGACCCCGCTCAATGCGTGGCATCGCGAGCACGGAGGACAGATGGTTGAATTTGGAGGATGGGAGATGCCCATCTCGTATGGGAGGGGCATCATTGAAGAGCATCTTGGAACGAGAAGATACGGAGGACTCTTCGACATTTCTCATATGGGCCGCTTTTTCATATCCGGAAACGATAGTGTTTCCTTTCTGCTTCACGTATTAACCAACAACGCCCTTGCCCTTGATCCAGGCATGGCCCAGTACACGCTCATTCCGAATGAAAAAGGGGGGGCTCTGGATGACGCTTACCTCTACCGGCTGGACGAAGATGATTCCGGTCCCCGGGAATATCTCCTCGTGGTCAACGCCGCAACAAGAGAGAAGGATTGGAATTGGCTGATGGAGCAGAAAAATGGTTTTTCGAATCTGATCGTCGAAGACAAGACTGAAGAGATCGGCATGATGTCCTTTCAAGGGCCTGCAACCAAAAGGGTCCTGGAAGGAGTCTTACAGCTTCCCGATCCCTGGAGAAATCGTTTGAAAATTGGCCGTATCGAAAACGCGCGGGTCGTGGTTTCGAGGACGGGCTATACGGGAGAGCCTCTCTGTTTCGAGATATTCATCGAGAGAGATAAGCTGGAATATCTGTGGGAAACGATTCTTTCAAAGGGAGGGAAAGAGGGGATTGCTCCAGCAGGCCTTGGCGCAAGGGATAGCCTCCGGTTGGAGGCGGGCCTTGTTCTATACGGAAACGAGCTGGGCCTCGACGTGGAGGGGAAGGAAATTCCCATTTATGCCATGCTGCCTGCTGCCAGGGTGACGGTCAGTTTCGCTCCTTTGAAAGGAAATTTCATCGGGAAAGAGGCCCTGAGAGCCCAGTTCGAAGAGGTAAACAAAAGAGAGAATGACTATCCTCTCCAGGCCGGGGAGGAACGCCTCGTCCCAAAGAGCATTATGCCCTTTCTGATCGAGGGGCAGGGGATTGCAAGGAGAGGATACGAAGTCTTCGCAAACGGAAGGATGGTCGGACATGTGACCAGCGGGACCATGGTTCCCTACTGGGTCTTTAACGAGGCGGGAATCCGTGGAAGACCCACCGGGGAAAAGAGGATGAGACCGATCGGGCTTGCTTACATCGATTCGGATCTTGAAGAGGGCCAGAAGATCGAAATTCCCTACAGGGGAAAGAGGATTGAAGGATTGATCGTTGAGAAGAACCTTTCGCCCGAGGCACCGCCTTATGCCCATCCGGTCTTTGTCGTGGAGAAACCGGTGAAGAAACGCGAAGAACGAAGGCTAATGAACCTGGCCACTCAATTGATGCTCAAGGCCGTTCAAAACAACGATTGGAGACAGAAAGATTCCTTCAATCTCATTCCTTCGGAACAGACTCCTTCTCTTCTGGTCAAGCTTTTTTCCATACTCGATCCTTCCGGCAGGTATGCCGAGCACCGAAAATTCGAGGCCTTTGAGGAGAAAGAGGTCTTCTACTATCAGGGGACAAGATTGATCGAGGAAGTAGAGACACTGGTTATGGAGGAGTTTCAAGACTTCCTCGGCTGCTCAGAAGTGGAGACGAGGGTGATCAGCGGTCAGATGGCGAATATGGCCGTTTTCAGCGGTTTGATAGACTATCTCAATCGCATGTATCGGAAGGGTGACCCTCGTAGAATCAGGAAGGTGATGAACCATCATCTGACCAGAGGAGGTCATCTCAGCGCCCAGCCCATGGGTGCCTTAAGGGACTTTGTTGCCATCGACCCCTTGATGGAAAGGCCGGCTGTGATTGAGTTTCCGGTTCTTGAGGGGGACCCTTATCAGATCGATCTCCAAAAGACCAGAGAGCTTCTGGACCTCCACAAGCCGGAGCTGATCGTTCTCGGGAAAAGCATGATGATCTATCGGGAGCCTCTGAAGGAGCTTAGCCGGATGGTCTCGGGAATGCACCCGAAACCGATCATCCTCTACGACATGGCCCACGTTCTGGGTCTGGCAGGTCCGTACTATCAGGAACCCTTCAAGGAGGGTGCGGATATCGTGACGAGCTCCACCCATAAGACTTTTTTCGGGTCCCAGAGGGGTGTGATTGCGAGCAATATGTCAAAGGGAACGGAGTGTGAAGATCTCTGGGAAACCATATTGCGGAGGGTCTTTCCCGGGAGCGTGAGCAACCATCACCTGGGAACGCTCCTGGGCCTTCTCATGGCGGCCTATGAAATGAATGCCTTCAAATCGGAATTCCAGAAGGCCGTTATCTCCAATGCCAAGGCCTTTGCCCGGGCCCTGAAAGAGCGGGGCATCGCCGTGGAAGGAAACCCTGCTCTCGGATATACGGGGACGCATCAGGTGATTGTGAGGGTAGGATACGGGAAGGGTCCGGCTATGGCCAGCCGGCTCGAAGAGAATAATATCATCGTCAACTATCAGGGTGCACCGGATGACGAAGGATTTACGGCTGCCAGTTGCCTGAGAATGGGGGTGCAGGAGATGACGCGCTTCGGAATGAAGGAAGATGATTTTGGTGAGTTGGCGGATTTCATCAGCCGGGTGGTACTCCATGGCCAGTCATTGGCCCCGGAAATTTCCCGGTACAGGAAAGGATTCACGGAGATGAAATATTGTCTGCCTCTGGAAGAGTCGGCCCCCTTGATCGAGAAGCTCTGGGGAGCCCTTCGGTCATGCTAAACGCCGTACTCCAAAATTCGTGGAGAATTGAAATCGGCAAGTTTTCGGTTGGAGCCCCCCGTTGTATTACGTATTATCGAGCCTCTCCTTTTTACTTGCCAGCCTCGGGTCAATGTTCTCGGGCCCTCCGCAGTCAGGGATGTAACAAGTCACATCGCTAAAAGTGCAGGCCTGTTTGCATGAAGGACATTGATCGGGCAAGGTGTCGGCTCCCAATAGATAGCCACAATTCGAACATTTCCACTGGGTCATTCATCTCACCTCCTTGCGTCAAAGAATTTTCAGCGCGCCTTTTCTCTCCGCAGGGCATTCTAATCAGGCTCGTTTTTGGGCTTCCTCTTTTTTTGAAAGCAGATCATGTCGCACGCATCCACGGCCCACCGACCCGCTTGATATTTCTCACCCCGATCTAGAAAAGCCGAGCGATTGCATTTGCGCAACGTCAACGTATCTCTTCATTCAAAGCAAAATATTTGTTCCTGAACCAGGCGACAGGGATTTGCTTTTCATCCACCTTACAGGCCGCCACTTCAGCCAGATAGACAATATAGTTGGCTGCTGAAAGAGACGTTATCACCCTACATTCGATGTTTGCAAAAGATCCTCTAATCAGGGGGGACTTGGCTTTGCTTGCCTTTGCCTTAGGAATGTTAAACCTTTTAAACTTATCTACTTGTTCTCCGTGCGTAAAACCGAGCTGCTTCGCTAATTTTACCTGATTGGTCGAGGCTATGTTCAATACAAATTCTCCCGCCTCTTCAATCAAATCATGGGAAACGATGTGTTTGGCCACACTCACTGTTAGCAGAGGGGGATTCTCAGAGACGAACATAGCGGAGGCAGTCATAGCGTCCTGCTTTCCCTTTGATCCGACACTTAAGAGTGTCACCGAACACGGTAACAGACGGCTGACTCCTGACAAAGTAATTTTCTCCATCCTTGTATTCCTCCTTCAGATTTAGTTTATATCCGTGGAGGGCCAAAATGATCTCCAACCCATTAACCCTCCTCGCACCTGAAAACAATCTGCCTCACACCTCTTCGAGCATGGTGGTAAAGACGTCGTGATGCTCCTCCCCGTCTTCAAGAATCTCTTTGAAGATGAAAGCTGTCGTGACATGATTGGGAAGCTTTTAAAGTTAGCATTCTTGCAACAAACCATCGTTGACAAACCTTCTGCTCGTCCAAACCGTCCAAACACCCCTACCGCTTCTCAGCTTCAACAAATCGTGAAGCTTTCCGTCGATAACCTGTTCCCAACAGAGACATGGACAAAATTGTTCGATTACACTTTCTTCTTGGGCTTCATCTCTTTTTCACAGCAGATGATGTCGCACGCATCCACGCAGCCACACACCTCATCCACCGTTACAGCAAGACCACAGACGCCGCATTGATAGACATCGCCCTTCTTGACAGACTTCTTCGCCACCTTTCTTGCCGCCTTCTTTTGAACCATGACTTCCTCCTTTCTGAAAAAATATTCGTTTCGAGCTGTGCCTCAAAGACCCTGCATCAATGGACAAGGCTCTTTAGACCATCAGGGCCAAGCCGGTCAATCAGCATGCCCAATCGTTCTCCCTTTTTGGCATTTGCTTTGTAGTACTGAAGAATGTTTTCAACCATTGCAAGCGCCTGGTCGTTGCTCAATCCCTTGGTCAGTTCTTGTCCGATCCTCGGCTTCGCGCCCACATTTCCTCCCACCGTGAGCATCCATCCCTCTTCGTGGCCGATTAATCCGATGTCTCTCACCCACGATTCGGCACAATTCAAGATGCACCCTGAAACCGACATCTTAAGCTTGCCGGGAAGCTGGAATCCGTGATACCGCTTGTCCAAGGTCAAGCCCACTTCCATGGCATCTTGCTTTCCGAGCCTGCAAAATGTGGTCCCAGGGCATGCCCGTATACTCCGAACACAGAGGCCAACGGCAGCCCCGGCGGCCATTCCCAGATCGCTCCAAACCGCATCGATATCCTCCTCCTTGAGGCCAACGATCGCGATGCGGGTGGCCCCCGTTATCTTCATGGCCTTCGCGCCGTATTTTTCTGCCACATCCGCCAATTGCCTCAACAGTTGGGGAGTCAGCATACCGCACGGAATATGAGGCGCAACCGCATACGTTTGGTTGTCCCTCTGCAAAATGGTTCCTTTTTCACCAAGTTTTAGCACGGATACCTCCTTCTACGTTTCAGTCACCTTAAATTTTCCCTTGACCAGTCAAGAACAGGTTACGTCTTTTGCCGTGCCTATTTTGGTGGTACGTAAGTCGGGCTGTTCTGGGAAGGTTTTCCTTTCAGGTTCTCACGGTAATAGAGGTAAGTCAGGGGTTTTCCTTCCTTCAAGACTTCGGAGCTTACGACATCGCCGATGAAAACGGTATGGGTACCAAGGTCGATCCGTTCAATGACTCTGGCCTCTAATAAAGAAAGCGCGTATTGCGTTACAAGAGGACAGCCGGTTACTCCCTCCTTGGACTGAACTTTGGAGAGTTTATCATACTCCCTACCCGACCTGAAACCGAACGGTCCAAAGAAGGCCAGGGGAGCCGCTTCTTCGAGTACAGACACGCCAAACAGCCGGCTTTCAGAAACATATTCATGGGTTAAATTTCTCTTGTTGATGATCACGGCTAATCGAGCGGGCTCAGAGGTCACCTGAATAACCGTGTTCACAATCTGGCCATTTAGCCGATTTTCATTCCGAGAAGTCACAATATAAAGGCCATAGCTCAGATTCTCAAACGCCTTGCGATTCAAATCGGCAGACATGTAATCCCTCCATGTTGATGACTCATCCCGTTTAAACTGTTTTTTCGAACATCTCCTTTGGTGCGCCGCACACCGGACAAACCCAATCGCTGGGGAGATCTTCGAACCTGGTTCCAGCGTTTATCCCGTTATCAGGGTCTCCCCTTGCAGGATCGTAAATATATCCACAAACTTTACAGGCAACCTTATCCATCGTATTCATCTCCCTTATGAGAAAAGTGCTTTTCGCTTTAATCTATTTTTTTAAACAGGGATCCCTTCGTCCCGCATACAGGACACGTTCCGGGAGCCTCTTTGCCGACAGTAAACCCGCACACAGGACAAACATAGTAGGGATAGTTCTCCTTCGTCTTCCCGAACTCATCCAGGAGTTTCTGATAAAGCTGGGCGTGAATCTTCTCTACCGAATTGGCATAGTCAAAACTCTTCTCCGCCAACTTCTGCCCCTCGGCTTTTGCTGCCTCGATCATCTCAGGGTACATCTTTCTAAACTCGTGTGTTTCACCGTTAATGGCTTCCTGGAGATTTTCCTTCGTGGAGCGTATCTCATGAAGGGCTCTCAGATGACTGTGGGCGTGTACCGTTTCCGCCTCGGCAGCTGCCCTAAAGAGACGGGCGACCTGCGGAAATCCTTCCTGGTCCGCCTTGGCCGCAAAGGCCAGGTACTTACGGTTTGCCTGAGATTCTCCTGCAAAAGCTTCCTTTAAGAATTGTTCTGTCTTGGCCATCAATGTTCCCCCTATTCATTTTCTATATTTTGAGAATTGCCGTTGATGATTCTTATCCTTTGTGAAGTAAGAGTCTTTTTTCCGTGGCTTCCCAGTGGATGTTCTTAAAGAAGGCCTCGATATAGTCGGCTCTCTTAAGGCCATAATCGATCATAAAGGCATGTTCAAAAACATCAAGAATTAGGATTGGCATTCCGCCGGCGGGATGCCCCACATCGTGCTCGTTGATCCAGAAGTTGATCAAATTCCCACCCAGAATATCTTGATAGAGGATCGTCCATCCGATTCCCCTCATGGCCCCTGTGGCTTTGAAATCTTTTTCCCATGCCTCGTAGCTCCCGAAGGACTCCACGAGCTTTTGATAGAGTTTTCCACCCTTACGAATACCGTCTTTCCCTCCCAAGTTTTCAAAATAGTATTCATGAAGTCTCATTCCGTTAAATTCCCAGCCCAGCCTCCTCTTCAGTTCGACATATTCCGGAGCCCCGGTTTTTCCCTCTTTTAAGAGTTGGCTGAGTCCATCCATCAGCTTGTTCGCATTGGTTACATAACCTTGATAGAGAGTAAAATGGTTCTTTAAAAGCGTATCGCTGAATCCCTCCATCCCCAATATTCGATTGAAATCTTTAGCTTGATAGGTCATATTTCCCCTCCTTTTCTGTCATTCTCAAAAAGATATCAGGCTACCCAAAGAAGAATCGTTCCAAAAATTCCCAATCCCTCCTTTCTCGCAGTTGATTTGCGGCCTTGAACTCTTTCATTTGCCTTTTCTTTTGCCGGCACAGGCATCACACACTCCCTTCAGATTGACTTGTATGGCTTCAATCTCATGTCCGGCTATCCGCCGAATCGCTTTTGGAATGGGAAGTTCTTCCTCCACGTCATAAACCTTTGTGCAAACCCTGCAATAGAAATGCGAGTGGTGCGATAGAGATGGATCAAACCTCTTCTTGCTCGGGTCGATATCCAGTTCTTGAATCTCTCCTGCCTCTGCAAGCTTCGACAATGTATTGTAGACCGTGGCAAATGATATCCGGGGATATTCTTTCAAAACCTCATGATAGACGTCTTCTGCCGAAGGATGAGTCGGGTTTCCTTTCAGGAGTTTTAGAACAGCCTGACGCTGCGGGGTAACTCTGAGCCCTATCTGTTTGAGCTTTATGGCGGCTAGTTTCATATATTAGAACCATTATAATATAAGAATTAATATTGTCAAGAGAGTTTCTTGGAAGGAGACGGTTGATCTACAGGAACCGGGAGGATACGCAGGCCAGTGAAGGAATCGATTGGAATGAAGGAGAAATTGATCCCGCATCACTTGCGTAGCAAGCGTTGGAAATCAGCCTCTGGAGCAACGAAGACGTATCCGTATTGCATTGAAGCGGGATTTTCAGGAGGGAGGAAGAGGTCGAATTGGAAGAACGGAAGTTATTCTTTTGGTTTCCACTTTAATATTCTTTTTTTGAGGGTTAAGACCTCATCAAGCCGTTGGGTCTTCATCGCCCGGTGCATCTCTGTTCTCTTCCAAAGAAAAGGATCATCTTCTCAACGGTGCTTGCTACCCTGAGGGCTGTCCTTTTCCCGATCCGTCCTCTGAGCCAGTAATAAAAGGATAGGTTCTTATTGATTAACTCACTTCTCATCCGGGTTTCCTTTGGTTTCTCTTGCCAGAGGTCTTGCCTTTATTATCATTGTGACTCAAAAGTAGTCCGAAAATAAATAGGGTGGAACGCGTATTTGAAGAGGGGGAGAGGCTGTATTCTTGGAGTTCTTAGTACGTATCGTCTTAGGTTTTGCCCTTCCTCAGCCTTTCACTCATACGCTGCAAGGCCACGTAGAAAACCGCCACAAAGGGGATGGCGAGGAGCGTTGAAGAGAGCATTCCTCCAAAGACGACCGTCCCGATGGCGCGCTGGCTGGACGCCCCCGGACCAAAGGCGATCAGAAGGGGAACGACTCCCATGATGAAGGCAAAAGAGGTCATCACGATAGGCCGGAATCGGCGACGGGTCGCCTCGATGGCCGCATCCTTTATGGGCATACCTTCCCGGTGCAGGTCCCGTGCAAACTCCACGATAAGAATGGCGTTCTTGCTCGCCAGCGCAATCATCAGAATCAAACCCACCTGAGTGTAGAGATCGTTCTCGTAGTCGCGGATGATCAGGGAGAGAAGGACCCCTACCAAAGCCACAGGGACAACCAGCATCACGGCCCCGGGAGAAGTCCAGCTCTCATAGAGAGCGGCCAGCACCATATAAACCAGAAAGATGGCAAGGGCGTAGATGAAGTAAGCCTGGTTGCCCACCTGCTTTTCCTGGTAGCTCGTGGATGTCCAGTCGTAACCGATGCCCTCGGGCAGGGTCTGGTTGGCCATCTGCTCCATCAGATGGATGGCCTGACCTGAGCTGAATCCGGGAGCGGCGGACCCGAAAATCGCTGCCGCCGGATAGAGGTTGTAGCGGGTGATCAGTTCGGGTCCCTGAATCTGCCTCACATCGAGGAGGGACCCCAGGGGAACCATCTCCCCTTTCAGGTTTCGGACATACAGATTCTTGATGTCTTTGGGTTGCAAACGGTAGCGGTTGTCTGCCTGGATGTAGACCTGGAACACCTGGTTGAACTTGTTAAAGAGGTTGACAAAGGAGGAGCCGAGGTAGGCCTGCAGGGTGTTGAATACATTTGACAGTGGAACCTGGAGCGACTCCGCCTTGGTCCTGTCGATATCGAGGTAGAGCTGGGGGCTGGAGACGCTGAATGTGGTGGCAAGGTTCTGAAGACCAGTTTGAGAATTTCCCTCCTGGACGAGTTCCATTACGGCCCGCTGAAGCTCGGCAAGACCGAGCCTTCTTCGGTCTTCCACCATCAACTGGAAGCCGCCTGTCTGGCCCAGACCCCGAATGGGCGGTGGGATCACCACAAAAGCTTGCGCCTCCTGGACACCGGCAAGCTCGCGGTTGATGCTTGAGACGATCCTGTCCTGGTTCAGAGCCGAGCCCCGTTCCTTCCAGGGTCTGTAAACGACAAAGGTCGTTGAGATGTTGGAGACGTTGGCCCCATCCAGGATCGAAAGCCCACCGATGACGACCCAGAACTCGACTCCGGCGGTCTTTTTAAGGATGGTATTGATCTTGTTCGCCACCTCTTCTGACCGGGGCTGTGACGCGCCTTCCGGCAAGCGGTAAACCAGAACGGCGTATCCCTGGTCTTCGGTTGGGAGAAAGCCGGTGGGTCGGTTCAAGAACATCAAAAAGCACGGAGTGATGATGCATCCAAATACGATAATCATGAGGACCGGCCGTTGCACCATCCAGGTGACGATTCCTAGGTAACCTTCGGTCACGGCCTGAAAGATCCTGGTGAATCCCCGGTTAAACCAGTTGGGCGGTTTTTCCTTGCGGGGCCTCAGCCAGAAAGCACACTGGACCGGCTTCAGGGTGAGGGCGTTGATGGCGCTGATCACCGTAGTCGAAGCAATGACAAGGGCGAATTGGCGGAAGATCTGTCCGGTGATGCCGGGCAAGAAAGCGGCTGGCAAAAAGACAGAAACCAGGGCCAGAGTAATACCCATCACAGGCCCTGTCATTTCCTGCATCGCTTTGATGGTGGCCTCCTTGGGGGGCAGTCCTCTCTCGATGTAGTAGGAGCTGTTCTCTACGATGATGATCGCGTCGTCCACTACAATGCCGACCGCCAGGATCAATCCGAACAAGGTCATCAGGTTTACAGTGAAACCGAGGGCTGCCATCGCAATGAAAGCACCGATGATGGTGACCGGGACGGTCGTGGCCGGCACGAGCATCGCCCGGAAGTTTTGGAGGAAGAGGAGAATCACAATGAGCACGAGGATGGCTGCGATGATCAGGGTCTCATAGACGCTGGAGATGGCCTCCCGGACAAATTTCGTCGTATCGTAGCGGATCGCATATTGCAGACCCTCCGGGAACTGCTTGCTCATGTCAGCCATGGCCTGATAGACCCGGTCGGCAACCGCGATGGCATTGGCATCCGGTAAGGCAAAGACGACGATCTGAGCCGACCGGTGGCCGGTGAAGCGCGAAAAATTGCTGAAGCTCTGCTGGCTTAAATCGACTCTTGCAACATCGCGCAATCGCACGATCTGCGAGGCCTCGCCGGGTGCGGTCTTGATGATGATGTCTTGGAACTGGCTCACATCGGATAGCCGGCCCAGGGTGTTGATCGTGAACTGGGAGGGTTGATTTTGTGGCACCGGCGGGGCCCCCAGCTGTCCGGCCACGACCTGGACATTCTGGGCTTGGATGGCGCTGAGGACATCCGTCGTCGTCAGGCCAAAGGTCTGGAGCCTGTTCGGATCGAGCCAGATCCTCATGCTGTAAGGACCCGCGCCGAAGACCCTCACCTGGCCGACGCCGGGGAGGCGGGCCAGGCTGTTCTGCAGGTTGATCACGGCATAATTGGAAAGAAAGATCTCTTCAAATCGCTCATCGTCGGAATAGAGGCTGACCACAAGCAAGATGTTGGGAGAGACCTTTCTGACCGTGACGCCCTGCTGCTGGACACCGCCCGGAAGCTGCGCCAGGGCGCCGTTGACGAGGTTCTGGACGAGGGCCATAGAGGTATTGAGGTCGGTGCCAACGTTGAAGGTGATCGTTAAGCCGTAGGAACCGTCGCTTCCACTCGTGGACGACATGTAGATAGAGCCTTCGACGCCGTTTACCGCCTGCTCGATGGGCACCCCGATCGTTGCGGCCACCACTTCGGCGCTTGCCCCGGGGTAACGGGAGCTCACCTGGATGGTCGGTGGCACGATCTGGGGATACTGGGCCACCGGCAATTGATAGAGGAACACCAGCCCGATGATGATTGTGACCAGGGCGATCACGTTGGCAAAGATGGGCCGTTCGATGAAGAATCGGGAAATCACGGTTTCACCTTCTCCTCTCGGGTAGGTTGAGGAGAGCCTGGGCTGGCGGGCGCGGTCCTTTCCTGCTCGGGGGTAACCTGGCGTCCGGGGACAGCCCTGAGCAGACCATTGACGATGACCCGCTCCGCACCTTGAAGGCCTTCTTCGATCACACGCAGATGATCGACCAGGGAGCCGGTCTTGACGCCGCGGTGTTCAACAAGATTGCCGTCGTTGACGACCAGGACGTAGGCGCCCTGCTGGTCGTTCGCGATGGCTACCTCCGGTACGAGGAGAGCGGTCTTCCTCTGGATAGGGACGCGGATCCTAGCGTACAAACCCGGCAGGATTTTTCCGGATGGGTTCGGAAAGATCCCCCGCATCAGGAGGGTGCCGGTCGTGGAAGTGAGGCTGATCGAGGCAAAGTCGAGTTGGCCCTGATGGGGGTAGCCCTTCTCATTCGGCAGCCCGATAGAAACGGGCCGCCTCTTGTCGGCTCCCTGAACTGGAACGGCCCCTGCGACCTCCATCAGGCGGGCCAGATCGAGATCGCTGATGTTGAAATAGACATAGATCGGATCGATCTGGTTCAACTGGGCGAGGACCGTGTTCTCGCCTGAGCCGACCAGATTCCCCGGGTCTTTCAGCCTTCGATCGATCCTGCCGTCGAAGGGGGCCCTGAGCTCGGTATAACTCAGATTGAGTCTGGCCAGGTCGCGCTGCGCTTCCGCCGACTGCAGGCTGGCCTGGGCGGAATTCTTCTGATATCTCCAGTTGTCAACGTCGGCCTGGGAGGCAGCCTTCTGATCCAGCAGATTGGAATAACGGGTCAATTGAACTTCAGCATAATCGAGCAGGGCCTTCTGCTGCAGGATGGAGGCCTCGGCCTGGCGCAGGTTGTCCCGGTATGTATTCTGCTGGATGAGAAAAAGCAATTGGCCCTCTTTGACGAATTGCCCGTCCTGAAAGAAGACTTTTTCCAGATACCCCGATACACGGGCGACCAGTTGCACCGTCTTGACCGCCTGGGTATTGCCGCTCAGTTCCAGATAATCGGTCACGACTTTCTGCACGGGCTGGGCCACGGTTACTTTTGGAGGAGGCGGAGGCGGTGGGAGGTTTTCTTTGCATGCGGCGAGAAGAACGAGGCAGAACACCATACAGGACAAGGTCCGTTTCGTATATTTTCCTATTCCAGTTCGGAGCGACTTCTGCCAGAGGATCCATCTTTCTTCAAAAGACATAATTTATCTCCGGAGGTTACCAGTCGGGAGACCGGATCAGGGACCTGGGCTGCTCTGAAGCGGGCGGATTGTACGCTGCCGGCGCAAGCAGATTCCCCCAGTTCGTCCTTTTTGCCATCTCTCCCTTGACCTCGGAAGGAACCAGATCTTCCCCCTCCCGTATCTCCCATCCGCCTCCCAATGCCTTATAGACTCCCACGAGGTTGGTCGAGACGTCGCCAAGGGTGATGGCCAGATTGTCCTGCTGGGTCAAAAGAGTCTGTTGGGCCAGCAAGACAGTGGTAAAATCCTTGATGCCTTCCCGATATTGCAGGAGGGCAAGATCGAAAGAACTCTGAGCAGCCGACGTGCTTTGAGCCAAAGACTCGGCACGGTCTTGTGTTTTTAGAAAGGCGATTAGATTGTCTTCTACCTCGCGCTGAGCTGTGAGGACAGTGTTCTGATACGCGATGAGCAACTCCTGGAGCCGGGCATCCTGGAGCCGAACATCGTTCGTGATCCGGCCGTAGTTGAAGAGATTCCATTGGACAGAGGGGCCGGTCTGGATCGTGCGACTCTTCCATTTGAACATGTCGCTGAGTTTGAAATTTCCCACATCACTCGAAAGAAATCCGAAGATCCCGCTGAGGGAAAAGGCCGGATAGAGAGCGGCTTTAGCGACTCCGATCAGACTGCACTGGGTCTCTGCCTGGAGCTCGGCGCTCCGGATATCCGGCCTCCTGCGGAGGAGATCCGCAGGGATTCCCACGACCACGTAGGGGGGAGAGACAGGAATTTCAATGGCCTCCGGCAGGAGGTCCTTCAGATCGGACGGCGGTTCGCCCAACAAGACGCTCAGGGTATTCTTTGCCTGCCGCAGCCCCGCCTCAAAGGCGGGAATGGAAGCCAGGGTGTTATGGAGTACCGTCTTTGCCTGGTCCACGTCCAGTTGCGACGTGGCGCCGAACCGAAGCTTGGCCTCCGCGATTTCGAGGCTTTGCTGCTGAATGAGTACGTTCTGGCGCGCGATGGAGAGGCGCCTCTCAAGGGTCCTGATCCCGATATACGAGCGGGCAACGTCAGCCGTAAGGCTCACCAGGGCATTATCGTAGTCTGCAACCGTCGCAAGCCAGGCTGCGCTGTCCGACTCGATCGCCCTCCTGAACTTCCCCCAGAAGTCGAGTTCCCAGCTGGCCTGAAGGCCGATCTCGGATTGCCAATACTTCGGGTTCTGTCCGGAGACCTCCTGAGGTGCCCTCTGGCTTATCCGGTTGTACTCCACGGAACCAAAGGCCCGCTGGGTCTGAGGATAGATTTCGCCGGCAGTGATTCCGAGCTGTGCCCGGGCCTGCAGCACCCGCACGCCGGCAATCCTGAGAGAGAGATTCTCCCGGTAGGCCCGGTCGATGAGCCCGTCGAGGACAGGATCATGAAAGGCCTTCCACCAGGCGCGATCGTCCGCTGCCTCTGCTCTCACTCGCTGGTCACCCGCGTCCAGCCAGGTTTGCGAAACGCTCACCCGGGGTCGAGTGAAATCCGGTCCCCCTTTAAAGCACCCCGATAGAATAACGATCAGGGAACCCAAGAGGATGATCTTCTTGAGGCTTCTTTGATGGCAATCTTTCATAACGGTTGCATCACCTATTCGTACCGGTATTATCCCGTGGGAGGGCAATCGGCGACCCTACAAAATTAAACTACCGCAAATGGTATTGCCGATTAATAGGGGAAGGACTGTATTCTAAGAGGGAAAAAACGGTATTTTCGACTCAGTTTGCGGGAAGGTATTACTCCTTTGGCTTCCATCTCAAGTTTGGCCTTCTGGCGGCTAAGACCTCATCCAGTCTTCTCATCTTCACTCTCTGAGGCGCCTGCCGGAGAAGGTCCGGATTTTCTTTCGCTTCTTCCGCGATGGTGACCATCGTCTCAATGAACCGGTCGAGCCCTTCCTTGCTCTCCGATTCCGTCGGTTCGATCATCAAAGCTCCCTTGACCACGAGAGGAAAGTAGATGGTGGGCGGATGGAAACCGTAATCAATGAGCCTCTTGGCAATGTCGAGGGTTGCGATATGATACCGTTCTTGAAGCTTGTCCGTGAAGACGCATTCATGCAGACAAGGCCGGTCATAAGGAAGGTCATAGGATCCCTTCAAATGCTGCATCAGGTAGTTCGCATTGAGCACGGCCATCTCGGACGCCTTCTTCAATCCTTCTCCGCCCATGGAAAGAATATAGGCGTAGGCCCTGATCAGAACCCCGACATTTCCATAGAAGGCCCTGATTTTGCCGATGCTGAGGGGACGGTCCTCTTTGAGCCGGTAAGTCGCTCCCTCCTTTTCGATAACAGGGACAGGGAGAAAAGGGGAAAGCTCCTTCTTGACCGCGAGAGGGCCCGCACCGGGTCCGCCTCCTCCGTGGGGGGTGGAAAAGGTCTTATGGAGGTTGATGTGGACCAGATCCACTCCCAGTTCCCCTAATTTCACAATCCCCATCAGGGCATTGAGATTGGCTCCGTCGCAATAGACGAACCCTCCCTTTTCATGGACGATTTCTGCGATCTCCTTAAGATGTTCCTCGAAGAGGCCCAAGGTGTTCGGGTTGGTCACCATGATGGCCGAAACCTCTTCATCCATTTTCGAAGCCACCTCTCTTGGATCGATCACGCCTTTCTCATTCGAATGAACTCCCACCGCCTGAAAGGAAGCCATGGACAAAGAGGAGGGGTTCGTGCCATGGGCTGTGTCTGGAATCAGAACCTTGGTCCGTCTTTCTCCCCGATTCCGGAGACAGGCTTTGATCATCAGCATTCCGGTCAATTCCCCGTGGGCGCCTGCTGCTGGCTGAAGAGAGGTCCGATCCATCCCCGTGATCTCTGTAAGAAAACCTTCCAATTCGAACATCAGCTTGAGAATTCCCTGACTGAGGTTCTGAGGAGAATAGGGATGGATGCGGGAAAACATCCTCGCGATCTCTTCGTTTACTTTGGGATTATATTTCATGGTGCACGAGCCCAAAGGGTAAAGCCCGCTGTCCACACCATAGTTCCACTGGGAGAGTCGAGTGAAGTGGCGGACCACCTCCGCCTCGCTCAGCTCGGGAAAACCTTTGAGCCCGTCTCTCAGGAGATGAGAAGGGATGAGCTCCTTTGGCGCTGCCTCTTCAACATCCCATCGAGGAAGGGAATAGGCTTTTCTCCCTTTCCTTCCTCGCTCGAATAGGAGAGGTTCATCCTGAATAAGGCCGGTATCTCTGATTTTGTCCACGATTTCTCCTCATGTCTCCCCCTTACCCTCTCCCTTCAGGGGAGAGAGCAGGGTCAGGGTGATATTTACCAATCAAATGTACATCCTTCAGGAGGTTCTGTCAACGATCATCCGTGAGACTCTTGAAAGGGGGCGCTTTAGGACGTTAATCGGTGAAGCAGAGTCTCTTTCAACTTTTCAACTTTCTGTTTCTCTTCTATCTTTTCGCCCCATGCATCCTGAATGTAGAAGACATCCACAATACGATTCCCTAACGTCGATATCCTTGCAAAATGAATATCACACCCATGGTCCGTCAATGCCTGTGTTAGTTCATAGAGGATGCCGAGTCGATCCTCCCCGGCAATTTCAACAATCGTATAAAAGTCGGAATCCTGATTGTTGACTCTGATCTCCGCCGGGACCTTCGGCACGACTTTCTTATGAACGGAGTCGGATTCTTTTGCTCTCGAGAGAAGATCTTTGAATAAGACCGTTTCACTCAGGATTTCCATGAAATCCTTTTCAAATTGGTTTAGGTGCCGTTCCAAATCCGTTGTTGAATCTTCCACCCAAAAGGTATCCAGGGCAATCCCATTTTCCCACGTATGAATTTGTGCCTCCATGATATTCAGACGGTTCCCAAACATCGAACCCGCAATCTTGGAGAAAAGACCGTAACGGTCTTTTGTACAGACGGTCACCTTGGCCTGAGTCTCTTTCTCCATCTCCCACTCTACAACCAGAAGTTCTCTTTCAATACGGGAGGCCAACTCAACGTGATGTGCAATTTCTTTCAAAGAATAGGAGGATAGGTATCGATCCGGAAGGTGCTCAGCGTATTCAGAGGCAATCCTTTCGCCCAAGGTTTCCTTCAACCTTCCGGTTATCTCATCTCTTTGAAGGCTCATCACCCCATTCCCTTTTCTTTCCAAAAGGTGAGAGGTCTTCAAGAAGAGCTCCAGGAGAAGAGTGTGTTTCCATGACGTCCAGGCCCCGGGTCCTACGGCCTTAATATCTGCAAAGCTTAAGAGGTAGAGCAACTTCAATCGATCGGGTGTCTTTACCTGATTGGCAAAAAGGAGAATCGCCTGCTCATCATGAAGGTCTCTTCGGAAAGCGGTTTCGATCATCAGGAGGTGGTGAGTGATCAGGAAATCGATCAGCTCTTTTTCTTCACTGGAAAGTCCGATTCGATGTCCAATGTCTTTGGCGATTTCCGCTCCGACCGTGGAATGATCTCCTTCTCTTCCTTTTCCGATGTCGTGGAGAAGAGCCGTCAGAAAGAGGATCTCACGTTTCTCGATCTCCCTGATCAGAGAAGTGAGCAGGGCGCAGTCGGTTTGGTAACAGCCGTCTCTTAGCTTTTGGAGCTCTCCCACAGTTAGAATAGAATGGATGTCGACCGGATGGACATGATAGAGATCATAATGGACTCTCCCCTCGACCTCCGAGAATTCAGGTATATAGCGAGAAAGGAGTCCCAGTTCATGCATTTTGCTCAAGATCGCTTCAACCCGTTCTCCTTTCCCAAGAATGGAGAGAAAAGTCTGATTGACTTTCTCCGAAAGCCTGAAGCGATCATCCATGAAAGGAAGTGCCTCCAACACCGCCTCCTCCATCCGAAAATCCATCTTGACTCGGTAAGTCTGGCAGTATTGAAAGAGGGTCATCAACTGCGTTGGATCTTTTTTGAAGATCACGGGGTCATGGAGATAGATTTCGCCGTAAGCCATCCTGAAAATGTGATCGATCTTTCTTCGTCGGAAGGAGAGGAAGAATTTTTTCAAAGCCGAAGGTTCCTGGAGGACGTGGTCGAGGATATCATCGACAAAGTTTGAGACCTTTTGTGTGGAGAGATGATACTGCCTCATCATCTCTTCGATCCCTTTGGCCCCCGCTGAGAAACCGAGCAGCGGGGCGATCTTTTCCTGAAATTCGAAAGAAAGGTCTTCTTGTTTTCTTCCGCTCAGAGTATGAAGTTGGTTTCGAATGGTCCAAAGAAACTCAAGGCTTCTCTCCAGCATCCGGGAGCGGTCGGGGAAGAGGATGGAGTCCCAGCGGTCTGTCTTGTATTTGGCCCGAATGATCCAGCGGCCGACCTGAAAGTCCCTTAGTCCCCCTCTTCCCTCCTTGGTATTGGGCTCTAAGGTATAGATCGGATCTTCATATTTGTGGTGGCGACCAGAAAGGTCTTTCGCCAAGGCGCAGGCAAATTTTCGAACCTTCCGATGGAGGACCTTTCTGGTGAAGAGGCCGTATAGCCTTCGGAAGAACTCGTATTCACCGTCCAGGTAGCGTGCATCGATCAGGCTTGTCTTCACATTCAGGTCCGCTTCTGCTATTTTCAGACATTCGTTGATGGACCTGGAACTGCAGCTGACATCCAGTCCTAAATCCCAGAGTGGATAGAGGATCTTTTCAACCAGAGGGGGAAGTTTTTCTTTTTGGGACGAGGAGTAGAGGAGAAGAAGATCGATATCCGAAGAAGGCGCCAGTTCAAGCCTGCCATATCCACCCACGGCCACAAGGCACACCGATGGGGATGGGATCTGTGAGTGGGCCTCCTGGAAGGCTTTTCTCACAAGGCTGTCCATCCTCTCGGTATTTTGGCGAAAAGATGGGGATACATTCCATTTTTGAGATGATAATGTGTTTCTGGTGTCCAGTAACGGTTCAAAGAAAATGGTATGTGTCCCCATTTCTTATATGGCATCTTTGCCGCGCTCTCCGGTACGGATCCGGATGACTTCTTCAACGGGAGAAACAAAGACCTTGCCATCTCCGATCTTTCCTGTCTTTGCTGCACGTTCGACGTTTTCAATGACCGGGGTGACCATCTCGTCGGTCACAATCACTTCGATCTTCGCCTTTGGTAAAAAATCGATCTTGTATTCGGCCCCCCGGTAAACCTCGGTATGACCTTTTTGTCTCCCGAATCCTTTGACCTCGGTTACGGTCATTCCCTGGACACCGATCTTGGTCAACGCATTCTTGACTTCGTCAAGCTTAAAAGGCTTGATAATCGCTTCAATCTTTTTCATATCGCCTCCCGTACTGTAAGCGGTGAAAGGTAAAAGGTGAAAGGGAACATGTGACTACCTCATATGAAGTAGGGACCCCTGTAAGTCGATAACCTTTTACCTTTTGCATTTACCGTTTAACCTCAAAAACTATATCCTGCTTCGCCATGTTCGCTTAAATCAAGACCGTTCACTTCATGTTCTTCGCTTACCCTCAATCCCATGGTCTTGTCAATGATCTTCAGCAGGATCAGGGTGACCACGAATGAATATACCCATGCGGAAACAACACTCAATGCCTGAATACCGACCAAAGACGGGTTTCCAAAAAACAGCCCGTTGTTTCCGGCCGGATTGATCGCCTTGGAGGCGAACAGCCCGGTGGCCAGAGCGCCCCATGTGCCGCCAACCCCATGGACACCAACGACGTCGAGGGAATCATCGTACCCGAGTCTACTCTTCAGATTGATGGCAAAATAGCATATCACCCCAGCAGCCAGGCCGATGAGAATGGCCGATACCGGTCCGACAAAACCCGATGCAGGTGTGATGGCGACGAGACCCGCCACTGCACCCGATGCAGCCCCGAGAACGGTCGGATTGCCCCTGTATGCCCATTCCGCCATCATCCATGAAAGGGCCGCAGCAGCGGTTGAAATATGTGTGACGACAAAGGCAGAGGTTGCAAGAGATCCGGATGCCACAGCGCTGCCTCCGTTGAAACCAAACCAACCGAACCAGAGAAGCGCCGCTCCCAGGAGGGTCATGGTCAGGTTGTGAGGAGGCATGGGCTCATCGCCGTAGCCCTTTCTCTTCCCTACAACAAGGGCAGCCGTCAGTGCAGCCATTCCGGAGCTGATGTGAACGACCAATCCTCCTGCGAAATCGAGGGCGCCGAGATTTCTGATCCATCCGCCCACACCCCAGACCCAGTGGGCAAGGGGGTCATACACAAATGTTGCCCAGAGAATCAGAAAGATGAGGTAGGCCTTAAACTTAACCCTTTCCGCGAAAGCGCCTGTGATCAGAGCCGGTGTGATCACGGCAAACATCATCTGAAAGATCATAAAGGCCTGGTGAGGGACCGTTGCGGAGTAGTCCGGGAAAGGTTCCAATCCCACTCCCCGGAGTCCGATCCAATCGAGGCTCCCGATCACATGTCCGATATCAGGACCGAAGGCTAGGCTGTACCCGTAGAGGACCCATTGGATCGTGATCACTCCCAGGGCGATAAAGCTCTGCATGATGGTTCCGAGCACGTTCTTGCTCCGGACCATACCGCCATAAAAGAGCGCCAGCCCGGGGGTCATCAACATGACCAAAGCAGAAGAGATCAGAATCCAGGATGTATCTCCTGAATCGACTTTGGCCGGAGATGACATTTCTGCAAAGGCAGTTCCTGCGGATAAAAAGAATATGTTCAGCAACAGAATCGGAACTTTTTTCATCTTTCACCACTCCTCTCGAGAAAGAAAATTTTTTTAAAGAGCCCCCTATTTCGTCATCCCTTCTGTGAAAAGGGAATTAGCAATCCGTATGCCATTTGGTTGGTCAACGCTCTCCGGTCGAGTTTTGTTAAGGGTGTCGGACACTTGTTGAGAATCTGTTTTAAAGATATGGCAAGGCGAAGATTCTCATCTGAAAGCGGTTTGCTGCTGAAATTTAGTCAGGCTGGTTAAAAAGGAGCGGAGATCAACTGCCTGCCACAAAAAAATTGACCCTTTCGACGGCGCTAAACTTTGGGCGGAGCTCACGCCGAAGTCCTTACCTTTTAGGGCGGCGAAGGGAAGCGCCGCTCAGGGTCAACCTTGAGCAAGCGCCGGCATTCATGCCGAAGTTGATCAAAAGGTTGACAAATCATCCCCATTTTCATAAATTTATGGTTGATGAAAATCTGAAAGGGACTGCCCCCGGGGCAAGGAGAGATCTTATGGATACCGAAACATTCCTGGAGTTGACAAAAAAGTTGGATAAGAGGAAGAAGGGAAAGGAAGAGGAGTTAGAAAAGCTCAAGAAACTCTTTGAACGATTCCATCTCCTGAATCGAAATTATTTGGATAAGGAGGCTTTTGAAAATGCTCAGGCCTCGATCGCCAGCATGGCAGAGATGATGGTCAATACCATTCAATACCTGGACGCTGAGATCGCAAGGCTCCGGAGCAAACGGATGAAGATGCCTTTTGAAAATGTGACTCTCAGCGAGATGCAGAAAGTTCAAAATAGGAATGAGTTATTGCTGAAGGAGTATTTAGCGGGGTTTCCGAAATGAGCGTATTTTTGAAGGAGGGATCAATATCGCTCTGGTGAACTCGGCAATCCCGATAAATTGTGGAAGAAATGAGGTGCTATGGAAATTAACTTGATGGAGTTGGACCCCAAATGGGCGCATGATCTCCTTACAAGTGCCATCATACCCCGACCGATTGCCTGGGTATCCTCTGTGAACAAAGATGGGCAGACCAACCTGGCCCCCTTCAGTTTTTTCACCGGCGTATCTTGGTCGCCTCCCATTCTTGCATTTTCAGTGGTCAACCGATCAGACGGGACGATGAAGCACACGGTGATGAATATTCGAGAAGTTCCGGAGTTTGTTGTCCACATTGTGTCGGTCGATCTCCTTTCCCCCATGGAATATTCCTCAAAGCCTATCGCTTATGGGGCCGACGAGACTGCAATCACCGGTATTCACTGGCTATCTTCTAAAACGATAAAGCCTCGCCGGGTTCAGGAAGCGAAGGTTGCCTTTGAATGTGCTCTGGTACGTATCATTACCGTAGGGGAAGGCGCTGATGCGGGAAATCTGATTCTGGGCCGGATCCAGCTCGTTCATGTGAGAGACGATTTATTGAAGAACGGAAGAGAGGTGGATTGGCTTGGTCTGGATGTCCTCGGTCGGCTCAGCGGCAACCGGTATTGTGCTGTTCGCTCGGTGATTATGAACATCTTGTGAGAGGGCATCGGGTTTTCAATGGCACTGGCAATCAGAACAGAGGGAGTTTTCAAGACCTTTCGGTCGGGCTGGTGCTGGAAGAGGCATAAGGAAGCCCTTCGAGGCATCGATCTTCAGATCGAAGAAGGAGAGGTCTTTGGAATCTTGGGCCCCAATGGGGCAGGAAAGACCACGCTCCTATCGATTCTCTGCACGTTGCTTCTTCCTGACCGCGGGAGTGTTCGGGTTCTGGGCTTGGATGGCGTCCGCGACGGCCAGGAGATCCGGAAGAGGGTGAACGTCGTCAGCGGGAATGCCAACTTCCTCTGGAGCCTGACGGTCAAGGAAAACCTCCGCTACTACGGCATGCTCTACGGATTGAGAGGCAACGAGCGGGACAAGAAGGTCAAGGCTTTAATCGATCTTTTCAACCTTGGAGAGTATCAAGCGATCCCCTTCGATGAACTCTCCACCGGGATGAAGCAGCGGCTCTCTCTCGCAAAATCCCTGATCAACGACCCGGAGGTTCTTTTTCTGGACGAGCCCACGGTCGGCCTCGATCCGGACATCTCCATCCGAATTCGTGAAGAGATCCTCTCGATTCATAAGGAAAGGGGGGTGACCATCCTTCTCACCACCCATAACATGAAAGAGGCCGAGTCTCTCTGTGGACGCATCGCCTTCTTGAAAGAAGGGAAGATCCTGACGATCGGAACGGCAGAGACCTTAAAGCGCATGGTCCGGATAGGGGATCTGATCAAGATTGAGTTCACGGGTATGATTTCGGAGGATGAAATACTCCGGGCCGATGGCGTGATCAATCTGACGGTTTCCGGTAATCGATGTGAGATCCTCGTGGACAGCGGGGAGAAGAGATTGGGAAGCCTAATCGGCTTGCTCTCCCAGGGTGGCATCCAGATCAGAAAGGTCACGCTTGGACAGACGGACTTGGAAGATGTCTTCGTCGAATTCGCAAAAGGGACTGATTCAGATATGGGCCTTCGTCTTTAAGAACTGGATCATTGCGAAGCGGAATATCTTCAGCCTCTTCGAGATCCTCTTCTGGCCGGTGGTCGGGTTCTTTTCCGTAGGGCTCCTGACCAGTTTTCTGGAACTGGATCCGAACAAGACCGGTTTCATTCTCCTGGGCATCATCTCCATGAGTGTGATACAGGTCTGTCAGATCGATGTGGCCTATGTCCTCCTCTATGACCTCTGGTCGAAATCGCTCAAACATACTTTCATTGCCCCTGTCCAATCCTTTCACCTGATTTTCGGGTCTTGGTTGATCGGCGTGATCCGTTCCTTCTGCGTCTTCCTAATCCTTGCGATTTTCAGCAGCCTTGCCTTCGGGTTAGATTTCTTTCGACCCGGGGTCGGCCCTCTTTCGCTCTTCCTCCTGGGCCTCTTCCTCACTGCGGCATCCGTGGGGATGAGCGTCTGTATCCTGGTTCTCCTTTTCGGATATATGGCTGATGTGGCAGCGTGGTCATTGAGCAGCCTGATGGCCCTGGTTTGCGGGATATACTATCCGGTTTTCATCCTTCCTTTTCCCCTGCCGCAAATCGCACAGGCCATTCCCCTGACCTATTTTCTGGCATACTTTCGCTCCTTTTATGGGTTCGACGAGGGATTTAGAAACGTCTTAGGGTGGGGATTCGGCCTGGCAGGCTTCTACGTCGTCGTGGAGCTCTTCCTTCTTAGGGTTGTGCTTCAGCGGGCAAGGAGGACCGGGGCTCTCATTAAGCTCTCAGAGTGATCTCCTCTTCGTCAAGAATCAGTGATTTTCCGCAATGGTGGCAGACCAGGGCCCTGGCCGAGGTTGTCTTCCCGCAGGCATGACAGGGCCGGGTTAATTTGTTTGGAAGAATATGAGCGGTCCGGAATGGGGAGACCGCCTGTGCTTTTTTCAAGAGGGTGAGGGTGAGAATCAACCCGAAGGCCCAGACCATGAGGCCGAGGAGAAGAAACCCTCCGGATGCCATGTTTGATCCGGCCAGAAGAAATAAGTTGTAAAGCCAGTGCAGGGAGATGGCGATGGCAAAGCCCTTCCAGAGCCAGTTGCCGCGTCTCTCAAGCTTTGACTTGGCCAGATAATAGCCTAAAATAGCCGAAAAGGAGACATGGCTTAAGTAGGAGAGGACGGCCCGAAGAAGCCCTACGGAGAAGCCAAATCCCATCATGTATCCCACGTTCTCAGCCGCCGCGAATCCCAAGGCAGCGGAGATCATATAGATCATTCCGTCCATCACTTCGTTAAATTCCTTCGACCGGTAAACCGTGACCCTCACCGCCAGATATTTGAAGAACTCCTCCACCATGGCGACCCACAAGAAGGAGAAAAAGAACGAAGGATGGGAAAACGTATCCCCTTGAAGGGGGGTCTCCAAGATGACCGCCGGGACCGTGGCCAGGACCCCGGCAAAGAAAGCCTTGTAGATGGCGCGCTCGGGTTCCTGTTCGTATTTATCCATCTTTCGAAACTTCTTGAGCCAGAAGAGCGCAACCAGAAGAGAGAAGATGAGGGCAAGAATCACAGGGTCTCCCAAATTCGTTTGATCTTGTCCTTGCTGATCTTGAGATAATCCCTGTCCCTCGAGAAGACCTCGAGGGTCAGGGTTTCGTCGTATTGAGTCTCGCTGAGTTCTCGGAGTATCTTTTCGAAATCGATGATCCCTGCGCCGATCGGAAGATGATTGTCCTCTTTCCCGAAGTTGTCATTGACGTGGATATGAGCGATTCGGTATCCATACTGATGGATGAACTCAGAAGATTTATTCTTCCCGCCTCCCAGGTTAGCATGGCCGACGTCCAAGGCGAGGCGGAGGTCTGGAAAGGATTCGAAAATGTTTTGAAATTCGTGAGGCTTGGAAAGAAAATGGGCTTGAGGGAACATGTTTTCAAGGCAAAGAGTCGTGCCCAGACCTGTCGCCCGATTCAGGATGGTCTCAATCGATTCCATTCCGTATCCTTTTGCCTTATCCAAAACGAATCTTGCCAGTCCGGTGATATATCCCGGATGGAGCACAAATTTCTTTGCGCCCAATTCTGCTCCTGCCTCCAGAGCATCGAGAGTTTCCTGAATCGAGGCCGTTCTCAAACTTTCATAAAGGTCTGACGTCCAGACAAAAGTGGGGAGGTGTCCTACGATTCCCATGCCGTATCGATGAAGGAGATCCAGAATCGGCTTTTTTTGTGCCAGGGCTTTTTGTGGAGTGGCTTCCGGTGGATCCATGGTGAGCTCTACGTAATCGAACCCCATCTCCCCGATTTCTTCGATTTCTTCGAGGAGAGGCTTAACCGGGAAGTTCATCGCACCGTATTTCATAATTTGCTCCGCAGACTGTGGACTACGAACCATGAACTGTGAACTCAAATCTTGTTCTTCTGACTCATTACTCCAAACTTCTCACTTTGAGCTTTCAGCTTTTAGCTTTTAACTCCGAACTTTCTTTCTGGCCTCTTTAATCCAGATCCGAATCTTCGACTTTCTTGGAATAGGTCCTCTTTGAAAAGTCCGTTCTATTCTTGCATAGAGCCTTTCCGGATCTTCGGAGGCGAGGGCCGGGACCGAATGGATCCCCACCCTTTCCAAAAACGAAAGATTTTCAGTCCCCAATCCTTTTAACCGGACGAGCCGGGCTTTTTCAACCCAATGGATCAGCTTCTCTCTGGGGATGAGGAGGCGGAGAGCCAGCTCGTCTCTTTCCTCTCTATCACGAGTCTTCGCAATAAGATCGCCCAAGGTGGCGATCCCCACTCGCGGCAGCTCCTTTCGATATTGGGGTTCGATCCAATAGGCATCCCTCAGGCGGACCTCGTAAGAATCAACAGTCCTAAGATCGATTGACTTGAAGATGAGAATACAGAAACTGATCAGGAAGATTGCAATTAGAATGCCAGTAAAAACCCTGGTCTTCTTCTCGGGATGGAGAGAATAAGTCGGTTCCTCCCATCCCCTTCCGGAACGGAATAAGGATACGAAGTTATACATGACATAGACTTGAACTGCAAAAGGGAGGAACCCCAGGAAGCCGAGAGCGGGCATTTCAAATCCTTTGATCTCTTCGAAAAAGGGAACGGTGTAAATCCATTTTGAAAGAGACCAAAAATTCCAGAACTCCCAAAGAAGACCACAGATCAATCCGGCGGTGAGGAGAAGGTAGATCTTTCTTGGGTTTCCTTCCTCCAAATCCTTCAGAAGAGATCTTCCTCCGAATCGATCGTTGACAGGCTCCAGGAGAAAGATGAAGCCGACCCATATCAAAGGAAAGAAGTACTTCGGAATCGCCACAGAGGAGATAAGGCAGAGCACTCCTAACGGAACGAAGAATGCTCGATCCCCTGAGGAGAATCGCGCCTTTTTCACTCTTGATTCTTTAAATAGTCCGATCGTTTCTAATAATTCAGTCGTCTCAAATATTCCCGGGAGGACGGTTCCATAAGCAACCGCATACCCCATCCACCGCTCGACCGTGGAGTTCGGCAGGTTGATATAGTACCAATTTTTAAGGGAGAGATTGGCTGCCTCAAAGATCAGCCAGATGAAGATCGACCAAGGGATCATCAGAAAGAATTCTTTGGTTCGGCTGAGGATGAGAGAGTTTCCTTTCAAGTGGTAGATGATCGCATCGATGGTGAGGATATACGACCACCAGGCAAAGCAGTAAAACCAGCTGTAAAAGGGTTCAATTTTCTTAAAGAGGAAAAGCTCCGAAAGAATCAAAAGAGAGATTCCCAAGATCCCATGGGCAGGAAAGACCTTTTTCATTAAAAGGTAATTTAGCACATTCGCAATCTTCAAACAATCGTTCTTTCTCGGTGGTCTTCCTGCCTTGAATGAAGAGGTCAATCCGCCTATAATTACCCCATGGCCAAATCTTCTCGCGAGTTTCAGGTCTTTGCCAAGCCCGGCGGCTCCATCTGTAACCTGGGGTGCCACTACTGTTATTACCTGAAGAAGGAAGATCTCTATCCGAAGGGTGAGTCGTTTCGCATGTCCGACGACATCCTCGAGGAGTATATCAGGCAGCACATCGACGCCTCGCCCGGTCCGGTGATCAATTTTTCATGGCACGGTGGAGAGCCGACTCTCCTGGGGATAGAATACTTTCGAAAGATCGTAGAGCTCGAGCGCAAGCATCAATCCTCAAACCAGCGTATCACCAACGGGATACAGACCAATGGTACGCTCCTCGATGAGGACTGGTGCCGCTTTTTTGCCGAGGAAGGCTTTACCGTGGGGCTTAGCCTGGACGGACCACAGGAGATGCACGACCGATACCGCGTCACCAAGGGCGGTAGTCCCACCCACAAGCAAGCGATGCGTGGATACAGGCTTTTGCGGAAGCACCACGTCCCTTGCGATATCCTGTGTGTGGTCCATGCAAAGAATGCCCCGTATCCCACCCAGGTTTACCGATTCTTCAAAGAGATCAAGGCTCCTTACATCGAGTTTCTGCCCCTAGTCGAACCGAAACCGGGGGAGGACGGCGGCGTCAGCGACCGCAGTGTGCCTGCTGAGGCTTTGGGCAACTTCCTGTGCACGATCTTTGAGGAATGGATGCGACAGGATATCGGGCGTATCAAAGTCCAGATCTTCGAGGAGGCTACGAGAACCGCCTTCGGCCAGGAGCATTCCCTCTGTATCTTCCGGAAGACGTGCGGTGATGTCCCCGTCATCGAACATAATGGAGACTTCTTCTCGTGTGATCACTTCGTCAATCCGGAATATCATCTGGGAAACGTTCTGGAGACTCGGCTGGTCGATCTTCTTGAAAGCCCGAAGCAGAGAGCGTTCGGGCAAGCGAAGCTCGATACGTTACCTCGCTATTGTCAGACATGCGAGGTCCTGGATATGTGTCATGGCGGGTGTCCGAAGGATCGCATTCTTCATACGCCGGACGGGGAGGCAGGCCTGAACTACCTCTGCGCCGGCTACAAAAGTTTCTTCAGCCGCTGCAAACCCTTCGTTCAAGAGTTATCCGCTCTATGGCAGCGGAGATCCTCTGGGGAACCAGTGACGCTGGCACAAAACAGGAAGGCTTCGGCAATTCCCAATCCGGGCCGCAATGACCCATGCCCGTGCGGCAGCGGTCGAAAGTACAAGAGATGCTGCCTGGGCAAATGATCGGACGTAAAATGGTCGCCATCCTAAGAGGCACGGTTCGGAGTCAGGCAACGGAAACTCGGTTTTGATAGATGGGCGGGACATTCCTGCCCCGCCGACATTTTCGCCAAGGCTGGAAAGCCCCGGCGATCTATCTGTGGAGCCCGGCCCTTGCGGCGAGCTTTACTTTAGTTTCTCTTTTAAGAACGAGATCGTGCGCTGCCACGCAAGCTGGGCTGCTTCCTTGTTATATCGGTCAGCCCTTGTATCGTTGTTAAATGCATGCTTGGCACCCTCGTACATATAGATCTTATAATCCACACCTGCCTTCTTCAGGGCTGCTTCGTATGCGGGAATTCCTTTGTCAATTCCGGCGTCATCGCCCGCATAGTGGAGAAGGAGGGAAGCCTTGATTTTGGGAACATCCGCATCCGCGGGCTGCCTTCCGTAGTAGGGAACAACCGCTACGACATCGGGCGAGCTGACTGCAACCTGGTTTGCGAATTCTCCTCCCCAGCAGAAGCCCACGACCCCGACTTTTCCGGTCGATAGAGGGTTTGTCTTCAGGTAGTTTACCGCGGCAACATAATTTTCTATCGTCGATTTGCGGTCCAGCTTGCCGATCAGCTCTGTAGCCTTCTTCGAATCCTCCGGAGTGCCTCCGAGGGGTGTTAAAGCGTCAACACCTATAGCTAAGAATCCCTCCAAAGCAAGCCGTCTGGTAACATCTTCGATGTGGGGTTGGAGACCGACGTTTTCATGGATGACGACCACTCCGGGAAGTTTGCCATCTGCCTTCGGCTTTGCTAAATAGGCCCGAACCTCCCCTGTCGCGCCGGGATACTTAATATATTCCGTAAAAAGGCGGGGATCATCTTTTGGGACGATCTGGGCTCTGGCAGGATTGTTTTCAAGCAGAGGCAACAGCGCCATGGCGGCAGCAGTGCTACCGGCAAGAACAGACAATTTCTTAAGGAATTCCCGACGATCTAACAATCCACCAGCGTATTCATTGTAGAGGTCGATGATTTTCTGATCCATAGTTCTTCTCCTTTCTTTTAGATCGGTTTATCTTTAGATTCCAAGGGTGAGTAATTAGATGGATAATAGAAACAACTATACTGAAAAAAAGAGCCAAGGTCAACCGGATTTTTTGCCCTTCATCCTTTCCGGAGCTTGACAACCATAGTAATCAAGGATCGGGGCGCGCGTTCTTTTGCCTTGACACACAACCGCCCTTTTTCTTATACTCAACTCTCCTAACCCCTCCTTGCCTCCCCTGCCCCTGCCGGAGGCAGGCGGCAGGCATGCCTTAATGCAAGGGGAGGGTGGGTGGGATTATTATGGGCGGGGAAGATGGAGGAGGACGTTCATTAAGGAGGAGCGATGTACGAAGGGATGATAGCCGAGAAAATTGGTTTTTGTGGCCATAACGGCGATCCGATTGAAGGGTACTTGGCGCGGCCCCTTGGAAGCGGACCTTACCCGGGGGTTATTGTGATTCATCACATGCCGGGCTGGGATGAGGCCACGAAAGAAATGACAAGGAAGCTGGCCTATCACGGATATGGGGCATTGTCGCCTCACCTCCATCATCGGGAGGGACCGGGAAGTCCTGAAGAAATCTCCGCAAAGGTCCGGGCTGCTGGCCTGGTGCCCGACAAACGATGTATCGGCGACATCGAAGGAGCTATTCACTACTTGGAGACGCAGCCTTGTCACAACGGTAAAGTCGGCGTCATCGGGTTTTGTTCGGGTGGGCGACAGGCCTACCTCGTGGCCTGTAATATCAAGCGCATCAATGCCGCAGTCGTTTGCTACGGAGGGAAGATCGTTGCCAAACCCGAGGATCTTACAGAGCGTCAGCCGGTCGCTCCCATTGACATGACAAAGGATCTCGCCTGTCCTGTATTGGGTTTGTTCGGCGCGGAAGACAAATCACCGTCACCTCAGGATGTGGCTCGTATAGAAGGAGAGCTCAAACGCTTCAACAAAACATACGAGTTTCATACCTACGAGAATGCCGGTCATGCCTTTTTCTCCGTAGACAGGCCAAACTACCGCGTTGAGGCTGCCGTCGATGGTTGGCAAAAGATATTTGCATGGTTTGAAAAGTATTTAATGGCATCTCAATAGCATGAAATAGAAAGGAGAATGACAGATGAAACCCAAATTTCTTTATGATGACCTGAGGGGATGGCTCGATCAGGCCAGAAAGCTGGACGAAGTGCGGGATGTGAAAGGAGCCACATGGCAAGAGGATATTGGTATGGCGTCTGAGGTTCTTCAACATGCGGATCCTGCCCCAGCCGCCCTCTTCGATCAGATTCCGGGATACCCCGAGGGGTACAGGGTTCTGGTTAACTTCTTCGGAGGGCAGAGAAAGAATATGACCTTCGGGTTCCCGTCCGAGCTATCCAAGCTTGAGCTTTCCGACGAAGTTCACAAGGCTTTTCAAGAGGGGAAGCCCGTTCCCTACGAGGTCGTCAAGAGCGGCCCTGTGCTGGAGAATATTCAGACAGGTGATCAAGTCAATGTTCTTTCTTTTCCTGCACCCAAATGGCACGAAAAGGACGGAGGACGCTACATAGGGACCGGATGCTTTACCGTCACCGTGGATCCGGATGATAAGTGGATAAACGTGGGGACTTATCGAGTGATGGCCCATGACGCAAAGAACGTCGGTTTTTACATATCGCCTGGGAAACACGGCCGTGTCCACCGTGACAAGTATATCGCCCGCAATCAGCCCATGCCGGCGGCGATCGTCCTGGGCGGCGACCCGCTCCTCTTCCTCATGGCCAGCAATGAAGCTCCCTACGGAATCAGCGAGTACGAGATTGCAGGAGCCTTGAGAGGAAAACCTTATCCTGTCATCCAGGGCAAAGTGACCGGTCTTCCCTTTCCCGCCCATGCGGAGATTGTTCTTGAAGGCTATGTTGATCCTAAGAAGCGATGGAAAGAAGGCCCTTTCGGCGAGTGGACAGGCTATTATGCCAGCGACGTCCGCGATGAGCCCTTCCTGGAGGTCAAAGCGATCTATCACAGGAACAATCCCATCCTCCTTGGGGTTTCTCCCCAGCGTCCTCCGGACGAGCATGCACGGTTCCGGGCCATTGTCCGATCCTCCCTTCTTAAACAGGAGCTGGAGAAGGCAGGCCTCTCAGGGGTTAAAGCGGTTTGGGCCCACGAAGTCGGGAATTCGAGAATGCTCCTCGCCATTGCCATTGAGCAGCGGTACGGAGGTCACTCCACCCAGGTGGGACATGTTGCCTCCCAGTGTCACGTAGGGGCCTATGCGGGGAAATATGTGATCGTGGTGGACGATGACATCGACGTGTCCAACCTTGAAGAGCTGATGTGGGCCATGTTGACTCGATCCGATCCGGCGAATTCGATCGATATCATCCATCATGCCTGGTCAACCGCCCTTGATCCGCGTATCCATCCCGAGGACAAGGCGAAGGGTAAATTGACCAACTCGAGGGCCATTATCGATGCGACTCGTCCCTATGAATGGCGCGATCGCTTTCCTGTGGTCAACATGCCGAGTCCGGAGGTGGCCCGTAAATCCCGGGAGAAATTTTCCTATCTCCTGAAGGGCTTCGGCAAATAGACCTAAAGGGGTGGCCTTCTCATGTGCCAATCTGTGGCCTGCTCGTAAGCATGGGCGGCTCGTAACACCGTCTCCTCGTCGAAGGGGCGGCCCACAAGCTGGAGGCCAACGGGAAGGCCTTCCTTTGAATACCCACAGGGCACGGTGATCGCGGGAAAGCCATTGAGATTAAAGGGACGGGTATACCCGGTAAGCAAAGAGATAATATTCACTTTTTGGCCATTCACCTCTGATTTGGTCGTACCGATTGGAAATGCAGTTACAGGCACGGTCGGGACTGCAAGCAGATCGGTCTCCTTGAAGAGTTCGAGGCTTCGGCGACAAAAGAGGGTGCGTGCCCTTTGGGCTTGAACATAATCCGTGGCAGAAATGAAAATACCTGCTTCCAGGCGGAGTCGGGCAGAGAGATCTATCTGGGAGGCTTTTTCTCGGAGGAGTCTGCTATGGTAAGCGGTTGCTTCAGCCATCTGGATGACGCTTGCAATCGGCATCGCATAATCGTAGATCGGCCAGGAGACTTCAGAGAGGATTGCGCCGAGTTCACCTAATTTCTCCGCCGCCTTTTCAACGCATTTCGCCACCTCGGGTTCAAGGGGCCCTTCAAGAAATTCTTTAATCATGGCGACATGCAAACCTTTCAGTCGGCCCGTGAGAGCCCTGGTGTAATCGGGAACCGGGAGATGAGCAGAGGCGGGGTCATTGGGATCATACCCTGAAACCGCATTCATGACCAAGGCGCAATCTTCAACGGTGCGAGCCATGGGACCCGCATGGTCCTGACTCCAGGCAAGAGGAGTGATCCCGTAGCGGCTGAGGCGGCCGTAGGTGGGTTTAAAACCCACAATGCCGCATAGAGCAGCCGGGATTCGAACGGAGCCGCCCGTATCGCTGCCCATGGCAAAAGTGCACTGGCCGGAAGCCACAGAGGATCCCGAACCTCCACTAGAACCTCCGGCAATCCGCGCCGGGTTCCAGGGATTGTGCATGTGGCCATAGTCCTCATTCTCTCCTGTGGGACCGTAAGCAAGAGGATGCAGGTTCAGCTTTCCGATGAGAATCGCCCCCGCTTCTTTCAGCCTTCGAGCCATCGTGCTATCGAAATCAGGGATGAATCGATCGAATATCTTAGAGCCAGAGGTATTTCGAATTCCTTTGACATAAAAAAGATCTTTCAGCCCGAAAGGGATCCCATGAAGAGGGCCGAGGGATCTGCCTGCCTGAATCTCCTTTTCTGCCTTTTTAGCGGCAGAGAGCGCCTGGTCGGCTAACAGGGTGATAAAAGAGTTTAATTTGGGCTCCAAGGCTTCGATACGGGAGAGATGGGCCCTGACCACCTCCACCGGGGATAATTCCTTATTTTGAATGAGCCTCGAAAGCTCTCCTGCGGTGAGAAAGCAAAGCCCTGCCGAATCCCTCTCCACCACTCTCTTCTTCCTGACAGAAGACTTCGTCATTTTACTCCCCCGCGATGACGTTGTGGCATCGTCTCCGGAGGGGGAGAAACAGTCGCGGGGTATCGTAGGCTCCATATCGGTCAAATGGAGCTCTTCAATCCTCTTAAGAGTGGGCAAGATCTTCCGGACATAGACGTATAGTTCTTCCATATGCGGATCATTGATATTGAGACCAAAGACCTTGGACACGGATATAAAATCTTCTTTCGTTAACTCCGCCATCTTACGATCCCCCTGTTTTATGTTATATTATTTGATATCAAAAAAAGGGAGCCGCAGTCAACTGATCAATTTCATAACCCTTCCTGCCCCTTCCTTCCAACGGTCCCTTCGTTCTCCCCCTCTTAGGATAAAAGGGGGAAGGGGGGGAAGGTTAGGGAGGAGGGGGGAAGGGGAAAGGAGAACATAGAGTGAGATTTACCTATCCGCAAAGGAGAGAATGGAAGCACGCTTCGCAGCGATCGGTACTCATGGGAAAACATGGGATGGTGGCAGCGAGTCAGCCTCTTGCGACTCTTGCGGGGTATAAAAAGCTGTTGAAGGGCGGAAACGCCATCGATGCGGCCATCGCCATGGTCAGTGTCCTGAGTGTGGTCGAGCCTTATTCTGTGGGACTGGGAGGCGATGCCTTTGCCCTGATCTATTTGGCAAGAGAGAAACGCCTGGTCGGCATGAACGCAAGTGGTCGCGCCCCTTATCGGGCAACGGTTCAATGCTTCAAAGAGAGAGGCGTTCAACAAATTCCCGAAAGAGGTATTTTAACGGTAACCGTCCCGGGCGCCCTCCATGGATGGGCTCAGGCATTGGAGCGCCACGGGACCCTCAGCCTCGGTGAGGTATTTGAGGATGCCATTGACCACGCGGAAAATGGTTTTCCCGTGACTCAGGTTATCGCCGGAGAGTGGAAAGAGGCTGAACCCCTTCTCCTTTCTTCTGAAAGCTCGGCCACGACGTTTCTCATCGACAGGAAAGCCCCCCGGCCCGGGCAGATATTTCTGAATAAGGATCTTGCGCGCACTTATCAGAAGATCGTCCGAGATGGAATCGAGACTTTTTATGGAGGAGAGATTTGTGATGCGATCGTCAAGGCTTCTGACCGGTATCGAGGATTTCTCTCCCGTCAGGATTTTAAAGACCATTCGACAACCTGGGTGGAGCCGGTGTCGACGGAGTATCGCGGATATACCATTTTTGAATTGCCCCCTAACGGTCAGGGGATAACGGCCCTGGAAATGCTCAACATCCTGGAGGGGTATGATATCGGAAGCCTGGGACAGAACAGCCCTGAATATCTCCATCTGCTGATCGAGGCCAAGAAGGCAGCCTTCGGAGACAGGGATCGTTTTATCACCGATCCCGAATTCGAAACGATTCCTGTCGAGCGGTTCCTTTCGAAGGATTACGCCAGAAAAATCAGAGAAAAGATTGATATCCGCAAGGCTTCCCCTCCTTCTTCCTTCTCTTTCAACAGGGAAGCCTCTGAAACGGTCTATGTGACTTGCGTTGACAAAGAGAGAAATGCGGTTTCCTTTATCAGCAGCATCTTTATGCCCTTTGGATCGGGTATCGTCGTCGATGGCACGGGGATTGTTTTGCAAAACCGGGGCAAGTCATTCTCTTTGGACCCTAAACATTTCAACAGGCTTGAGCCCCACAAACGCCCGATGCATACGATTATTCCGGGCATGGTCTTTAAAGACAATCAATTCTTGATCAGTTTTGGCGTGATGGGCGGGGATATGCAGCCACAGGGCCATGTCCAGTTTCTTGCGAACCTGATCGACTTCGGAATGAATCTTCAGGAAGCTGTGGATGCTCCGCGGGTGAGGCATTTTAAAGAGAGAGAAGTTTATATCGAAGACGGGATTTCCGAGAAGACGATCGCCGCCCTTTCCAGGAAAGGCCACAAGATCTTGACAGACCTTCCCGAGGTCAATCAGGTTGGCGGCGGACAGGCGATCTACTTCGACCGGGACCAGAATGTTCTCCTGGGAGCGTCTGACAGAAGAAAGGATGGCTGTGCGATCGGCTACTGAAGCTTCTCCAAATTCGTGAGAATGCCGAAGAAGACAGTCCAGACTTCCAAAGTTTTGGAATTGCGATCTTCTTATCGTGGAATGGATAACTTTCTTGTTGGTTTAAATGTAGGGTTTTCATGAGTTTTTGCAACGCTTATACTGAATCTGTTAAAGGTTTCGCTCCAAAACTTTCTCAGCCGGACTGTCTTCCTCATCGAAGGTGAGCATCGTCACGGAAAAGAGATGCTTACATCGGCTACTAATGACCTTGACAACGCCGTCATATTTGGATAAGTTTTGAGCACGGTTGGGTTTTCGGTGCAATTCCTCATACGGAATCGATGAGAAGGATCAGAGAATGGATGAAGAAAAAGATTTTGTGATGGTGACCGCTTCCGGTCCGGATCACCCTGGAATCACCGCTGCCTTCAGCAAGATCCTCGTGGAAAATCATGTGGAGATTGTGGATATCGAGCAGGCCTCCCTTCAGGATTTCCTTGGTCTTTCCTTTCTCTTAGACATGAGCGAAGCCAAACAATCGAAAGACGGCGTTCTCAAGGACCTTCTCTTTGAAGCCAACCGGCTCCATCTGACGCTCAATTTTCAAGTCTTCTCTGAAAAAGAGGTGAAGGCCAGGAATAATAAGAATCTCTTCGTCCTCACATACTTCGGGGATACCCGGGCTTTGGCTGAGCTGACGAGCATCCTGGGAGAAGAGAACGCCAACATCGAGATGATCAGCAATCTCACCCGCCACCGTGCCAGTTGCGTGGAGCTGACCATCGATGTGAACAAGGTTGAAAGCCTGAGCCGTTTGAAAGAGAGAGTGATTGCCAAAAGCCACGAGCTCAATATCGATCTCGCCCTCCAGAACATGGAGGCCTATCGCAAGAACAAGCGCTTAATCTTCTTCGATATGGATAGCACCCTGATCGATATGGAGATGATCGATGAGATGGCCCAAAGGGCAGGCGTATTCAAGGAGGTTTCGAGAATCACCGAGAAGGTGGGAAGAGGGGACCTCGATTTTGAAGAAGGGCTACTGCAGCGAGTGGCCTTTCTCAAAGGACTGAAGGTGAAGGAGATGGAGAAGATCCGGAACGAGATGAGACTCTCTGAAGGGGCCGAAGAATTAGTGACGACCCTCAAGAAGTTGGGCTACAAATTGGTCCTGGTCAGCGGAGGATTCCACTACTTTGCTGACTTTCTCAAAGAGAAGCTGGGACTGGATCGCGCCTTCGCCAATCAACTCGAAATGAAGAACTCAACCCTTACGGGCAGAATCTTGGGAAAGATCGTGGATAACACCTACAAGGCAAGAATTGTCAACCTCGTTGCCGATGAAGAAGGCGTTTTTCTTGATCAGACCGTGGCCATCGGGGATGGGGCCAATGACATCTTAATGCTTGGCCAGGCCGGCCTAGGCATTGCGTATAATGCGAAGAAGTCGCTTGAGCGCGCGGCCCATATGAGTCTGGGCAGGGCCCGCCTGAAGAACATTCTCTATATTCTGGGGATCACAGACGGGGAGATGAGCGGTTAGATGAATTCCTCCTCCCTGGAAAAAAACCAGACTTTTGGTGCGAAAGATCGGCTGCAAATAAAGTCTCTTGGCCTATCCGAAGAAGAGGTTCGCCGGCAGATCCAGATCCTTGAACTGTCTCCGCCACGGATCCGGCTTCATCGCCCCTGTACGGTTGGAGATGGGATTCAACAAATCAACGCAGAGGATCTGAAAACCTACATTGCATTGCAGGAAAGGGCTGCCGGGGAAGGCCGGTTTATGAAGTTTGTTCCCGCCTCGGGTGTGGCCAGTCGCATGTTCCAGCTTCTATTCAAGGTCTATTATCAGCCTCCACGCTCCTCAAAGGACCCACTCCCTGGTCCGGCTGACCGGGAGGTTCCCGAGGCAAGAGGCTTTATTTCTTTTCAGGAAGGGATCAAACGGTTCGCTTTTTTCGACGATCTCAAACACCTGATGGCCGATCACGGGCTCCAGGTGGAAGAATTGATCGCCCAAGGTCAATGGCACGAGATTCTTAGATATCTGCTCACCGAGGAGGGATTAAACTACGGAGCACTTCCCAAAGGCCTGTTGAAGTTTCATCGATGCCCATCCGGCAGCCGAACAGCTTTTGAAGAACACCTGATCGAAGCGGGCCACACGGTTCGAGATCGGGAAGGGATTTGCCATCTCTGTTTTACCGTTTCGCCAGAACACGAAGACGCCTTTCGTCGATTTTTTGAAAGAATAAAACCCCAATATGAGCAGCTCTGCCAGGCCCGCTTCGAGGTTGCCTTCTCGATCCAGAAACACTCAACCGATGCGATTGCAGTGGATTTGGAGAATCGCCCTTTCCGGGAGAAAGATGGGAGGCTCCTTTTCCGGCCAGGCGGCCACGGAGCCCTTCTGGTCAATCTCAACGACCTTCAGGGAGACCTTGTCTACGTCAGGAATATTGATAATGTTGCGGGCGATCGACTGAATGAGGCCATCATCGCCTGGAAGAAGGCCTTGGGTGGCATCCTGGTGAAGATTCAGGGAATCGTCCATCGGTACGTGAAAGAGTTAACGGAAAGCGGGGATGACCACGGACTGATCGAAGAGGCGAAGACCTTTGTCCGGGAGAAACTTCTTATACCCGAACCTCAGGGTTTCAAGAGGTGGACGCCGAAAAGACAGCGGGACTTTCTTTTGAACCGATTGAACCGCCCCATCCGGGTTTGCGGTATGGTTGAAAACGCTGGAGAACCCGGGGGAGCACCCTTCTGGGTAAAGGGAAGGGATGGGAGATTATCCCTTCAGATCGTTGAAAGTGCCCAGGTGGATTCGACCTCCTCCAAGCAACAAAAAATTTGGAACGCATCCACCCACTTTAATCCCGTTGACTTAGTCTGTGGCTTGAAAGACTTTGAGGGAAGACCTTTTGATCTTCATCGCTATGGAGATCCGGAAGCGGTTTTTATCTCACAGAAATCGAAGGACGGTCAAGCGCTAAAGTCTCTGGAATGGCCCGGTTTATGGAACGGGGCGATGTTCGATTGGATCACTCTCTTTATTGAAGTGCCGAGGATGACCTTCAATCCGGTGAAGACGATCAATGATCTGCTCAGACCAGGGCACCAACCCATTTTACGGATTGACGGGTAGTCCTTTTTTTCGCAAATATTCTTTAACCTCTTTAATACTCAGGATCCGGTAGTGGAAGACTGAAGCCGCCAAAAGAACCCGGGCACCTCCCTGAACCACAGCCTCATAGAAATGCTCCAACTTTCCTGCTCCTCCTGAGGCAACCACCGGCAGATCGACGGCATCCGAAATGGCTTTCGTAAATTCGAGATCATAGCCGTCCTGGGTTCCATCGCCATCCATACTCGTCGGCAGGATCACGCCGGCACCCAATTCCTGGCACTGTCTGGCCCAGGCCACAGCGTCTTTGCCGATCGCCTTGGTTCCGCCTGAGACGACCAGCTCGAATCCGGATGGCATCTTCTTGTTTCTTCTTGCATCGACGGCTATGGTGATCTTGTCTTTACCGAATTTCTTAGAGGCTTGTTTCACGAGATTTGGATCCCTGACAGCAGCGCTATTCATCGAGACCTTATCAGCCCCTGCCTCTAAGACCAGATCGATGTCTTCGAGCGTGGAGATGCCACCACCCACCGTCAAAGGGATGTGGATGGCCGATGAAACGTTCTTGACCCATTCGAGCCTAGTCTTTCGGTTTTCCAGCGTGGCAGCGATATCGAGCATGGCTAGCTCATCAGCCCCTTCTTTTTCATAAAAGGCGGCATTCTCCACAGGATTACCTACGTCTCTTAAATCTACAAAATGGACCCCTTTGACGACACGGCCCTCTTTCATATCGAGGCATGGCATGATCTTTATGGTCTCCATCGTATCTCCTTTCATGAATCCGCCTTCTCCCCTTCATTTTTCCCTTTCTTAACAGCTTATCGTAGTAACTTCAAGCATGGAGAAAGAGAACGGTTTTGCAGAGGCAGAAACTGGGAAGATCATGATGAATACGCAGATAGAGGAATCGATTATTGTCTTAAACGAAGAGAGGCAAATCTTTATCGTTGGCTTTGAGAGGTGTGAAGTTTCTTCAAATTCTTCGCAATGAGCCAAACCATCACGCTGACCGCAAGGACTAAAACGATCCAGAGGATAATCCCGTATCGCTCTGTCCAAGGGGGTAGTTGTTCCTTATGAGTTAGGATGGTTGGAGAACCGAGACGGATACCCGGCAATTTCAACTCATCCAGGCCTTGAACGGCTTTGGCTAAGTCGTAGTCGGCCTTGCCTACATTAAGCTTTCCTCCAATCAATACGTAACGTTTACCTGTTTGAGCCTGAAACATCAGGCTGGTTTCCCGCCGACGCACCGATACTCCGTTGATCTGGAGGGGCGGATTGTCCCCGTTGAAAATACGAAGGCGTAAGTAACGGTAAGGGGCATGGATCCCCTCTACCTTAAGGGACTCGTTGATCTTCGTTTTGTCTTGGATTCGGTAGAGCACTCCCCGCTGCACATATCTCCAGGGCGCATCACGTTCGATAGAGTCTGCGCCTGTTTCGGTTTTCCGTCGAACTTTTTCTCTTAATTCATTACGTCCGCAAAGTTCGTAGCCGCGATAGAAGTAGGGATCTGTAACTTCGAACTGCAAACCGACCAACGGGAGGTTACGGAATCCGAGGTCCAGATCAAAGACCGACTCTTTCTTATCCTCCTGATGAGACGGGACCATCTGCCTCACAGGGACGGAGACGAGTTCTTTTTCTAATTCGATCCGTTGGAAAGCACCTCTGACCGTCTCAATCGTAATCCGCCTCGGGTCGTCGGACATGTTATAGACGGTTAACCGAAGATATCGGAGATTGCTGGCAGGAAACTTGAGGGTGTCAACCTTGAAGTTCTGGCCTTCCACACTCACATCAAAAAGCCACAAATCTTCCGCAATGACCTCCCAGTTCCTGGTGTCATCGCTTCCTTCAAGAAGCGCTCGGCGCCGATAATTGCGGCCGGAAAGGTTTACTTGCAAAAGGTTCTTTTCAACCCTCTCTCCGAAATCTACGGTCATTCTTGAATATTTCCCAGGAACGAATGTTGCATTCAGCAATCGAGCCGGTTTCCACTCCAGTTGTCGAACTTCTTGGATTCTGCCCCAATGAATGATGTGGGGGACGAGGGAACTGCTCTCATCAAGCACTCGGAGGTCATTCAGTGACGGTTGACTTTCATTGAAAACGTCAGAAGGAATGGGTAGTCGGACGAATCCTGAGAAATTCTGTGCGTCGATCGGTCGCTGCCATGTCCACCCGGTAAAGTCAAAACCTGCGTGAAGCGCCGTGGCAACACCCAGAAGGAGGAAGATGACCGCAAGCTTTTTCATGATGATGTCCCCGGCTCTGGTCGCTCCAAGAGCCTTGAACTGTAACGCTGATAAAAGTACCCGGCAGATACGAGGAGTATGCCACTTGCCGCAAATGAAACGATTCGGTAGACCTTCTCCAGCTCGCTCATATCGATGATGAGTGTTTTGCCGATCGTCAGGAAGAACAAGACAAACCCAAGATACCGAAGGAGCTGGTTTCGTTTTGCCAACCCAATCCAGATGACGACAAAGGCGTGCACGGCCCAGGCTGCCGAAATCAAGCTGATGCTCATCTTAGGGGTAATGAGGTGGCTGTGCCCGCCCCAACGGGCGAACTCAAAGGCCACCAGAAGTGCTAAGATCCCGTGACCCGCTAAGCTATGTACATCGGGTTCTATCTTAAGGTCGAGCCTCCGGTATAGTCTTGCAGTATACCAGAGAGAGATTACAAGAACGAGCCTCGGTAAGAAGGCCGCATTCAAGAAAAGCCAGGGCGAGGGGTATCGATCGTTTGTCAGGCCGGTGAATAAAATGATCACACCAATGACAAAACAAATCCCCGGAAGGGGTACCCATGCTTTCGATTTCTTATTGACAAGCACGCATGCGATGGCTGTCGGGATTAATGACCACAGGATTACCAGTGAACTTGACTCATAAGTGCGATAGTGTGCGATTCGATAGTTCACCTTCCAAAGCTGGGCTAGCTCCATGCTGAGAAGTGAACATGCCAGAGATAAAGAGAGCAGAAAGGATGAAACGGTGAGAAAGTTGCGCCAAGGATCTTCGCTCTCCTTGTCTCGATGCAATAGATAGGCGGAAATGGCTGTCGCGGCAACGACACATGACCAGGAGCCAAAGGGCACATTAAACACGGGGGTGAAAAGAACTTTATGAAGAGGAAGCCGACAAAGTAAACCCACCACAGCGAGAATAAAGGCAACGCCTCCTGCGATCTCGCATAGAATTTGCCGGAACCGAATGCCGAGATATATGAAAACCGCACCTTCCATGGCCCAAGCGATGGGGATACCGTAGAGTTTCATCTGGATCGGAATGGCAAGGGTCACAAGGCCCAGGGTGATGGCGAGGAAGCTCACGGATATGCGGCTATCGATTCCAACCCGCTTTGTCCACACGTGGAAAAGCAGGAAGACGAGGGCCGCCTGTTCAAGAATCACAAAACCAAGGACATATCGATTATCCGGAAACAGCACATCATAGTATGACAAGAGTGACAATCCGGCATTGAGCAGAACAATTGCCAGGCCTTCCGGAGTTTCGGGAAGGCGACGCACCAGGCTATGAAGGGTGGGGATGAGTAGAAACATGAGATAGAAGAGGGACGTATAGATCAGCGCCGGCGCCATCTGGTCGGATCGATAAAACTTCTCATGCCAACCGAAGTACATGACGGCCGTACCCGCGAAGCATAACAGGTCGAGAATGCGCCATCTTCGGAAGTATGCTGCTCCCATGGCCACCATATCGAGAATGGCTATATAGGTAAAAAAGGCGTAGGGCCGATTGACCCCGGTTGAGAGAAGCACCGGGCTTAGAAAGCCTCCGATAAGAGCCATAATCGCAATGGGGACAGCATTGTTTGCCACGGCTATCACCACTGCCAGAGCAGTCACCAGAATCGCCAGAATCATCGAGATGGTCTGGTCGGATATCCGGTAAACTTGAAAAGAGAAGTAGATGCAAAGATAGAAGGTGGCCAGTCCTCCCCCTGTCAACACCTGAAACAATACGGACCAATCTCTTCTCTTGAATCGCTCTCCAAGTCCCAAAGCGACCAGGCCAAAAAGAATCCCTATCGCCAAACGTCCTTTCGGACCGATCCAGGCATTGTCATAGGCATATTTGAGAAAGAAGCCGATCCCCACTAACAGCATTACGATGCCAACCCAGTTCAGCCATTTGGTGCCGAGTTTCATTTCGAGAGATAGAGGTGATGCCCCAGGTGTGGAAGGTGGGGATGGAATGCTTTCCCGTTCAAGCAGAGGTGGAACCTGATGGGCTTCAGGAGCCGGTTGAGAGGGAGGTAGATCCAAGGAATCGGTGGCACCCGCAGAGAGACCTACGGAGGGAAGTGGTTCTTCAGTAAGAATTTCTTTTTTGACGGTAGGAGTGGGGACTTCCGGTTCTTTCAACCGGGATTCCAGAGATCTCAACTGCTTTTTTAAACCCTCCAGATCCCTAAAAAGCCGTTTAACCTTCTTAAGGGCGACGATACCGCAGATAGACCCTGCAAGTATGAATAATACTATAAATATCCAAAGAGATCCGAAAGCGTACATAACGTATTCACCCCTTTCCCTCTATTAGAACCAGCGATCAAACCATCCGGATACCGATATCAAAATTATTTAACTTCTCTATTTTATTGAGAAAAAAGCCAAAACGTCCCGTGTGAATTCTCAAATCGGGGTACCATCCGATTAGTAATTCTTATATCAGGCAAGCCGTTGGCTGATTCAATAAATAGGGGTATGAGCAAAAAGTATACCAATACTGCCTCTAAGGGAACCGGCAACGGGATGAGGGTTGGGGGTTTGGTTGATATTCCAGTTAATGGGACATATCATTTTTTGAAAAAAATTGGTATTCTGAGGCCTGAGGAGGAGAAAATGGCTCGCGAAGAACCCGAAGAACTTTTCAATGCGGCCGACTATTTTGCGGACCGCTGATGTAAACGATGGGGTCTTGACCGGCAAGTGCCCCGCAATCCCCGCCCTGTGGGCGGGGAGCTTCACCGGTTGGCAAAATATAAATATCCGCGGTGGATCGAATTCATTTCGGACCTGCCAAAAAGCGCTACGGGCAAGACCCAGCGGTTCAAGCTTCGTTAGGCTGTCGTCGATTCAAGTCTCCATAAAGGAATTACTTCCTGTTCCAGTTGCCGTCAGGAGACTGAATCCACCAGCCTCTTTTTGCAGCCTCCCGCCGAATGGAAGCAAACTGCTGCACGGCCTGCGGCAGCACCTGCTTGAAGTTCTGGTCATTTTCAGGCACGCGGTTTATTCTGATGATGGCCCTTGCCATGCCGTTGATGACCGTTCTTCGGTTCTCGTTTTCCGAAGCAATGAGGCTCCTGTGATCGGGGAGCAATCCTTTTTCATCGCGGATCACAAGCATGCCGTTGTTCCCTTCTCCGACGGCCCCGCTGTCTCTCAGCCTGTCGATATCTGTAATTCGGGCGCCCATCTCCTTATAGGCATTGACCACATCGGGCATCTTTTTGACCATTTCGGCGATCTTGTCTGAAAGGCCGGGCTCCTGAGCATGGGCGGAAGTCACCCACTCAAACCTTCGGGAGCTTCCTGGCTTCACATCCGGCTTGGGTTCTGATTTTTCTTTTTCAGGGGTCATCAATTCCTTTTCCAGGGCCTTGAACGCCTCTTTCACTTCTTTCTCGGGAAAGTAGATGTTGACCGTTATAACCATACATGAAGCCATCGTGAAAAACAGGATGCCTGCGAAGATCACCATTCTCTTTCTCATATCCGATACCTCCTCTTAGGATTGATAATTGATGATTGAACGTCTTAGACAATCAACAATCATCAGTCAACCATCTAATATCTACGTTCGATCGTCTTACTCTCTGAATCACATTACTTCTTTTTGGCCCTTTCTGCCGCCTCAGCGATCGTCCCCATAAGATGGTCAATGGAAATCCTGTTGCTTAAAGGCGCAACCTTAACGGAGAGATCCGTCACACCGAAAAAGTTTCTGTTGGATATTTCGAGATCCTTAAAGATAAGATCTCCATCCTTCATGTAGAGACTCAAGATTCCCTTATCGAAATCCCGGTTCCTGAGAGAGACCTTCATGGAAGGCCCTCCCACCCTCTGAAGAAATTCCTTGCTGATCATGGTCTTTTCAGTCCCGGTGGAGTATGTCCAGAAATCTGCTATCCCCATCAGTTGAGAGAGACCGAATTCAGAAGCCCTGAAATTTGCAATACCATCCGCCTTGCCGGACATGAATCCCCTAATCGGTTCAATGCCGTCGCAAAGCGCTCTCAGGCTTACGGCCTTGAGTAAGAGCCCCCCCCGACACCGAAATCCAGCGGAGAGGTCTATTATAGCAGAACCGTTCAGTTTCCCGCCAAAGACATCTGCACTGAGACGCTCGATATTCCAAAGGTTCCGTCCGGGTTTGAAGGAGAGCGTGATATTTTCTAACAAAGGGAAACCATACCTCAAGGAGCCAACGGTCAACCTGTAGAGACCTTCTGTTGAGGTTTCCTGAGCATAGGTACGGCTCAGTTGCTCGAACTGAGGTTTCTCGAAAGAAGGGAGAGTCATCCCTTCTTTGGCGGCCCGGTCTTTTCCATATTGAATGGGAACCGTACCCCGGATCGGCCCGATGGAATACTCGCGGTTCTCTCCTTCGAGGGTAAAGTCTTTTAAGAGTAGACTTCCGTTGACTTCCAAGCCCTCCCGGCCATAAGTGACAGAGGCCTCTGAAGAGACAGAACCTTGCAGCCCAACATAAAGAAGACTATCCGGAAAGATATCCCAGAACGTATTTCGGATGTCGGATATCGGGACCTCGGTAAGGGCGGCTTTGGCCTGCAATTGAAGGGCCTTTGCCATCAAACCTTTTGCGACACCGGAGAGCCGGGCGACCACGTTGCCCGCGCTTGCCTCTCCCGTAAAAGAGAGATCACTCCCCTTAAATTCCCCATTCCCAGTGAAGGAAGCGTCCTTAAAAAGAGTTCGGCCGGCTGCCGGATTGAAGACGGAAAGCTTTCTTGCCTCCAGAGCAGCGTGCCCACTCAGGGATTCCTGAGAATGGACGATTCCCTCAAAGGAGACCCTCTTGATTTCGCCGGCGACATGGTAGGGAGGTTTCATCGATTTCGGTGCTAAGTTCCATAGGGTCCCGAAATCGATGCCTTCTCCCCCCAAGGTCACCCTCAACGGGAAAAAACCTTCTGAGATCCCTCCCTGAACCGCAGCCTTCACCCGTCCGCCGGCGAACTCGACACCGCCGATATCGACGGAGAAAGTTTTGTCGTCAAACCTTCCCATTCCGGATACCTGAGCCAAAGGTATTCCATGGAAGAGGATATTCTTAGCTGAAAAACGGAGATCACCCGTAACGGGTTCCTGATTCGGCAAGAAAGTCAGCTCAAAATCGCCTTCTTTGATCAGAGCCTCTGTGGCTCGATAGGCCGCATTGAGACTCCCTGCTTCGATGCGATAGCCGCTCTTCGATTCAGTCGTCCTGATCCAGATATGATTGGCAGATGTCTTCAGGTCTTCGGTTTCGGCCACCGGGTCTCTGAGGATAATTTCACCCTTTTGGGAGTCCACCGTGAACCGGCTCTTGAACCAGGGAATCGTGCCGCCGGGAAACTGAATCTGGGTTAATTCAAAAGAGCTTTTGCCTGAGAAATCAAGGTCTTTGAGGGTGCCATCGATCCTCACACTTCCGCTTCCTATGGAAAGAGTCTTCTCGTTCTTAAACGTGATTTCGGCGGAGGAGAGGGTGAGGGAAGAAAGGATGTCCATACCTCCTTGAACCCCATTCAGGGTTGCTGACAACCTCACATCAAGAGGCTTGAGAAGGGAATAGGGCCCCGCCTTCACGACCCTTGCGAGACCTTCTCCTTTGATCGATATCCCCTTGCTCCATGAAAGAATGAAATCGGCGTCTATCTTTTCGATGACTCCGTCAGGCGATTCGATGCCGGCCTCTTTGAGTTGAAAAGAACCGGAAAGTTCCGGAGCCCCCGATTCAAATCTCCCTTTGACGCGGAGGGCCGTCGAACTCAGTATGCCCCTGACCCTCAAGCCCTTCATGAAGCCGAGTTTGGAAAGATCGAGTCTGTCGATCTTGATATCGACATTGTAGGAAGGGTTTTTCCTCAAATCGGTCACGGCGCCCTTCAACGTAGCTTTTGAGAGGTCCTTCACAAGCAGAGACATATTCTGGACAATCAGGGAGTCGTCGCGGAGGGCGAGGAGGAGATCTCCCTGGAGGCGAAGGGCACTGACTTCTCTGGTCAGCAGGGGAACTCCTACCCGTTCGACCTGAAGGCTTGGGATGATACGAAAACCCTTTTCGGTGTCGCCATCGATCTGTAAATCGACGCTTATCCTTGTCTTTTCAGTATCGACCTTGTAGAGTCTAAGGCTTCTTCTGAACGGAGAGAGCCGAAGGTCCTTGCAGGAGATTGTGAGGTGAGCCCTCTTTGCAGGATCATTGAGGGTGACCCATCCCTCCGTCCGAACCCTGTTTCCCGCATAAAGAACGGTTCCACGGATCTCGGTTCTTGTGCTCGGCTCGGAGGAGATGTTCTTCAGACGAATATTGATGGAATTGATCCGGCTCCGTTCACCCCGGTTCAAATCAAAGGTGCCCGAGTCTATTCTGAATTCCTCCAACTGGTATTGGGTTGTCGATTTTCCGGGAAAAAGGGCCATGAGCCTGTCCGAAATATTATATCTGCCTTGCTCATCCCTCCTTAATGTCAGCTCCGGTGAATAGAGAATCACATTACGAAGGGAGAGTCTTCCTCCGATCAGTTCCCTGAGCCGAAGATCCAGGTGAAGTTTCCCGATTCGGAGAAGGGGCCCAGGGGGAAACCCTTCCGGGTTCTCGATGGTGATGCCATAAAGATTGATGGCTCCAGGGAGGCTCAGAGAAAGGTCTTCGATACGAATCCTCTGTCCAATGACGGAGGAGACTTTTTCAGAACCCTTCTCGATCAGTGCCTTCTTGAGATCGAGGTAGCGGATATAGACGATGAAGAGAGAGAGGGCGAAGAGGAAGAGAAAGATTGAAAGGGCGATCTTGCGGCCCCTTTTCCCTTGCGACGGCATGATCTATTTATATCATTATTTTTTTGTTTTCGTCCACACGAACTGATCCTGATTCTTCAATTTGATTTCACCCTGACCTGTGGGCTGATAGGTGAAGGAAAACTTGGATTCCAGTCCCTCTCCATTCTTGTAATAGATCGTATATAAAGATTCTTTTTCGATTTCGATGCTCGTAATGGAGTGCGTATCGGATTGGCCCTCCCCGACTCCAAAGGTAATGGTGGCGCGATCGATCTCAAAAAAACGGTCCTCATATTTGGGGTCGGAGGTCGTCCACTCGCCGAGCAAATGATCTGGCACATTCTTGTTCTTCCCGCATTGCGGTCCGAAGCATAGGAGCATGAGAGAGAGGAATAAGATTGAAACTTTCTTCATTCTCATGACCGACCTCCTTCCCGATCTCGCTGTGCCATGACTTCTAAGAATGCCTCGACTACCTTCGGGTCAAAATGGCTGCCCGCCTTTTGCTGGATCGTGTGAATGGTTTCCTTATCGTCGATACCGATCCGGTAGGGCCGATCGGAGGTCATGGCATCGAAGTAATCAGCCACTGCAAAGATACGGGCATTTAAATGGATGGTCTCTCCGGAGATGCCGGAAGGGTAACCTCCCCCATCAAACCATTCATGATGTTGCAGTACGATTGGCATTACATCCGCATAGGCGGCAATCGGTTCCAGGATACGGGCACCGATGCGAACGTGTTCGCGCATGATCCGGCTTTCCTCATCCGTCAGCCTTGTCGGTTTGTCGAGGATTTCTGCAGGGATACCGATCTTGCCCGCATCGTGGAGGAGTCCGCCTCGATGAAGGACATCGAGTTGCTTCGGGCTAAGCCCGAGGGTCTTACCGATTTCGAGAGCCAAGTTGGTCACCCGTTCGGAATGGCCAGCTGTCCAGGGAGACTTGGCATCGATCGTGCGTGCGAAGGCGATGAGCGTACCCAGGTTGAGTTGATTCAATTCCTTGATCAAGCTGGCATTCGACAAAGCGACAGCCATTTGGTCGGCTAACCGACGGACCTGGTCCAGATCGTCCTGAATGAGTACGGGTGGGATGAGGTACCCCAGATGGATGATCCCTGCCATTTTATCTTTGATGAAGATGGGCAGGACTAAGAATGACTTGGTCCCGAATTCGGTCAGGGGGGCGAGGTGTTCCGGAAGGTCTTCATAGGTGACAAAGAAACTCTCCGCGCAGTCATGGATCTTTCTGATCTCCTCCGGTTGAAACCGGACCGTCTTCACCCGGATTTCGCTCCAAGGCTTATTCGCTCGAAGATGGATTCGTCCTGAAGAGGGGTTATCGGGTTCAATGAGGGTGACGCTGACACAGTCGCAAGGAAAAACATCGGGTATGCGGGTGAGCAATGTGTTCACAATTTTCCGAGTGTCCAATGTTGAAAGAATTGCCCGGTCGATCTCAGACATCGCGGTCAATGCCTTAAATTGTTTGCCCAATCGGCTCGCCATCGCGTTGAAGGATGCGGCGAGGTCTTCAAACTCATCACCGCTTTGGATCGTCACCGGACTTTCGAAATCACTCTTTGCGATCTGCTTGGTTCCTTCCTGAAGTTTCTCCAGTGGGATCAGACTCCTTCGAATCTGTATCACGCTGAGATAGACCACCACCAACAGAGACAAGAGGATAACCAGAGGGAAGATTCGGGTGAACCGGGTCATGGGTGCAAGGACATCTGATTTTGATTCGGTTAGAACCACTGTCCACTTCGGAACGAAAAACCTTGGTTGAAGGAAGACCGTCCAATAGCTCACGATGTATTCGCTTCCATCCTTTTCCAGCTCGAGTTGTCCAACACTGGATCGGTGCAGGGTCGATGCAACCTGCTGAAGGATTGATGATCCAACCTCCGGTGAAGAATAGAGGGGATTGTTTGACTGATCCAGGACAGACAACTTAGCCATAAGGGGTATGCTGGTCTCCTCATCTAAATCCAACAAGTAGAGGAGATTGATCTGTCCGAGCAGACGTCCGGCCTTTGGGTCCTTTGGATCGAGGACCCGACTCATGAAGATGCATGCCGGAAGACCTGAATTCGACTGAGTCGTCACGAGAGTCTTTCCGGCCCGGAGGTAGTCCTTCTCTGAAGGAGACAGTGCGGGTGCGTCCTGAATATGACCGAAGCAGGGGAACGGTTTTTCGTTTCCCTTAATCAGGACTAAGCCTTTGAAGCGCTCGCTCAGGTTCTCGCTCAGGTCGTAGGGCAAGGCAGGGGGGGGAGCGCCGGACCCCAGAGCCATATTGGATGCAACGAGTTTCATCTGGTCTTCAAGAGTGAGCAACCGCTCATAGACGGCCAGACCCAGACCTTTGGTCGCATGACGAAGCTGGTCCCTGCTTTGCTCGTTGAGCTGTTGTGTCACTTGGCTGAAGGAAAGGATGGCAAGAGCCGTGATAGGAATGAGGGCGCAGAGGATGAAGAGGATGAAAATTCTTTGGGCTACCTTGCTGCGAAGAAAGGTCGGATCGAACTTCATCAGTGGCTGCCTCTGTCAGAATTCCGATGCCAAGCCAACATAGCCCCCGTTATTTGCCCGCACGATGTCATCATGGCTGGCCCTGGCTGTAAGAGGAGGTCGACTTTTTCCGTCTTTGCCCATGCTGTAAAGGTCGAAATCTGAATTTATCGGAACCATGAACCGGTCCTTTCTCCACTTGCCTTTGACCTCTTTTTGGTCGACTCCCAAGATCCTTAAATACTGGTATGGTCTTCTCCAGGGGTCCGAAGTATTGCTCAGTCCAACCTGGTCAAGGGTGTCGGGCGGAAATCCGTGTTCCACCTGATAGGCGACCAGCTTCGATTCGATCTCCCGGATATCAGCGAGGCCTTTGGTATTATTTGCCTTATCGATATAACCGGTATACGTAGGGACCGCGATTGCGGCGAGGGTCCCCAATATTGACAGCATGAGAAGGAGTTCCACGAGGGTCCAGGCTTGAGAACCTTTTTGACTCCCGTGATTGAATGGAAGGTATCTGAAAACCCAGGATAACATAAAGATACCGAATCTGATAACTGGTTAGGTCGAATTTTTTCCGTATTGGGAAAGTCTTAGTGACTTCTAAGTGGATTTTCTAAGAACGCTTCTGTCCCTCCTTCTGACAAATAATTTATCATGAGCATAAATTGTACCAACTTGTGCAGAAAGGGTCTATGCCCGAGTAAGATATTGTAATTATTTAGAATCATTTATTTTCATCGGACATGGCCAGAAGATCTTGAAGTCGTGACCTATTTCGAAAGGAGAGGAAAGAATTTGGTTTTTGTACAATAATTGACAATTATTGGGAATTCCCTCTTCTCCTCTTTCTACGTCTCTGATCTCCTTACCGGTCCCTATCTCAACGATTTGAAATTTATAATTGCGTACCAATTTAATCCTTATTTTAGGAATAAATCAATCCCTCAATAGTGGGATATTGCTCATCTTCGCAAGATATGGAATTCCTTCAAGTGAATAAAGAGGAGCGGTCGGAGTGAATTCTGAGAGAGGGGAGGTTGGAGAATAGTGGCTTTTCTAACGGGGCTTACGTCTGAAACTGTTCGCTCAGGAGTTGTTTTAGTTTCTGAAGATCATCCTCTTTGATGGCAAGAAATTTCAGTCCATACTGATACCCGTTCCAGTCCTCGGTCAAGTAGACGTCTTTCCACATGACTTCAGCAACGACTTCGAAATTGGTCATCTGGAAATCCTCGGGGAAAATGACTGCGATATTCAGTTTGGTGCCGACAGGCAGGTTCTTGACGGAATGAATACGGAGGCCGATCTCGCTGCCATCGACAACCACACCCCCATAGGCGTCAGTGGCATTTAAGATTCGATATTCGAGAGGAAAGTCCATATAAACCCTTGGAGCTTTTCTCTTTTCTTTATTACTTTCGGACTCATCCATGAGGGCCTCTCTCCTTAAAGCTTTTTCCATTCCCGACATTGAAAGCAAAGATTGTGCCTTTTAACCAAGGGCATCCAATCCTTTGAAATCTAATATGTTTTTGGACAAGTGTTCAATTAGAGAATCAATCTAAGCCATTAATTGTCACCCGACCGTCATATTTTTTGTCCCGCAGGCGTTTGAATCAGGATGCTTTCAACTTCAACAAAAGAGAGAGGGTCACCTTCTCGGAGCCTCCCGATGGAGGAAAGGCCAACTCCTTAATCTTTTGAATGATTGATCGCTCAAGAAGCTTATCATTTATTTTACTTGAAATCAAACTGACCCTTGAAACCCGGCCATTTGAGTCGATGTTGATTTGGAGGACCACCTCACCTTCGATGTCCGATTTCGATTTCAATGCGGATTGATAGCACGACTCCATCGATGGGATCTCAGCTCGCACCACTTTCAGGACAGATTCCTTTGACAAACGACCAGTCGTGGAGACGTCCCTCAGGTCAATCGTAGCCCGTGTGAGATTTGCAGACCTGGACTCCTTCTTCGGAAGAGACATTTCGGCCACGGAGAAGTCACCGAGGTAGGCCACGGGAGGCGCCGCAGTCTTAGCACTCTTGGCAAAGAATTGATTTCCGACCGCATAATCTGAGACGCCTTGGGGCAGCGGCAGGGGTTGTTTCACTGTGACCGGTTGACCGTCGGCCACTCGAACCTCCGAATCAATGGCGGCAAAGGACGTGTAAGCGGTCAGCAGATTATAAGTGAGACCCAACTGCGTCACTTTCTTGACACGTTCGGCGTCTTGTCGGAGGATGTTGTAGTCGGAGAGAAGAGCAATGCGATGTCGTGCCCAGAGATATTGAAGTGCAGAGTTGGTTTCAAGAGGTTTTTCTCTCCCGATCTCAATCGTATGAAGATAGGGACCGTTGCTCGTCGTCCCCCGGAGAGTGATTTCGCCGGCAGGCTTGCCACGCCATTTCCCGAAGACGATGACAGGTCTTTCAGCAAACAGGTCAGGGATGCTGAGGGGCTCCACATCGTAAGCATCGAACTTTCCGAAGTCTATCTTGATGTTTGTCAGCACCGGGGACTCAATCGCCTTTCTTAATTCTTCAGCCTTCTCTCGAGCCTCCTGGGGTTTGGTGACGACAAAGGGGTCTCCCATTCCAACCCGGGCCATCCCTTCGATCAGATGACGATTCACAGCCGAGCCGATCCCGAATGTGAACAGATTGGCATTGCCGAGATTTTTGCGGATGAGATCGAAGACCTTTTCTTCAACCGTTACGTAACCGTCCGTGGCGATGATGAATGTTCGGGAGTATCCTTCGGGTCGAGGGATCGATAGGGCCCGTCTCAGGGCCGGAAGGAGTTCTGTCCCGCCTCCGCCCTTCTGCCGATCAATCAGATTGATTGCATGATGAATGTTCTCGGGAGTGGCAGACAGAGACTCTTCTGCCATGAGGGAGGAGCCGCCTGAAAAAAGGAGCACGTTGAATTTATCTTTCGGACGGAGGTTGCCGATAAGATCTTTGAGCAGCTTTTTGGACGTGTCCAGAGGAAATCCGTACATGGAGCCGGAAACATCGACGATGAAGATATACTCACGGGGTGGAATCTGGCTGAGTGAGACCCTTTTCGGAGGCTGAAACAGGAGGAGGAAGAAATTCTCTTTCTTCCCTTCGAAGAGAAGGACCCCGGATTCGATCTTTTTTCCTGCGAGCTGGTACTTCAGGATAAAATCCCGATTCCCGCTATTTTTTTCGGACGGATCAAGGTTGATCAGGGCATGGGATGTTCCGTCATATCGGACATCCACCTTGTGTGAAGAAGAGGTGATGCTCTGGATGGGGAGACCGGCAGCAAGGTTGATTGAGATCCCAAAGGTGTAAGAAGGAGATTCTCCCTGATGAAGGTAAGGGTTTTCCACCCATTTGGCAGAAGAGGGAGCGGTTGCTTCGGGCTGGTTCGAATAACGGGGGCCTACCACGGTCGGGTAAGCGAATTCATAAAGGCCATGGGTTGGGACAAGGAACTCGGTATATTTCAGCTCCACCTGGATGACGTCCCCGGGCAGGACATTGGCAACATTCATCTGGAAGACATTGGGCCGCTGCTGCTCCAGGAGAGAGGCACTCTTCCCCTCCTTTTTTGCCTGCTCGTATTGGCGGCGCGCTTCCTCTCTTTCCTCAATCTTGGCAACGATCGTCCTCTTTCCGATGACCATTTTCATTCCATAGACGGCTGCCCGTGTCGATGCAGGAAAGACATAGATCGCTTCCAAAGGCTTTTTCCCTTCGTTCTTATAGACCTGTGTCACCGTGACATCCGCGATCACTCCTGCCACTTTCACATCTGCCGATGTCGATTTCAGGGGCAGTTGATCCAGGCTCGGATCATCACTCTTGACGAGGAAATAGGGAGAGAGTGTTTTGTCAGCCTCCTCCATCGGGTTTCCTATACCCTCTGCCGCGCTGAGCATGAGCAATAAAAGGACGAAAAGAACAATGGTCTTCCTTTTGATAGACATGTGGGCTTCCTCCTTTTTTTGAGTTTCTGCAGTTGAGTCAATAGACACAGGAGAGAGAAAAAAGTTCCAAAAATTTCAATGAAAGAATAATTCACTCAAGCTTGGATGAGGTCCATCGATCCGGCAGGATTGTTTCCGAAAATCTTATCAAGCGGACAGTTCAAATTTCAAGGGGATGGGTAATGTTCTCCATCGATAGGACTTTCCTTGCGTCGTTGGTTCGGGTTTGTCAGTTTTGGGACAAGCCAAGGTTACCACTATAAGATTTTCTCTAACATCCCTGCCAGATCTCCTCAAGATACCACCGGAGAGCGAGGGATTAGGACCTAAAGGGGAGAAAGTTTGATATTCGGTCTATTTTTGTTTAGAATTATTTAGCTCTGTTCTTTGCCTCTTCGACGGATGAAGGTTTTTTATGAAGTCCAAAAAATCTTCAATTACCACCAAGTCCTTCCAAGACCTGAAAGCCCTGCTCAAAGACGAGTCCTTCTCTATTCCTGAGCGTCGCCATGCGGATATGCCCGATCGTGATCCCAAGCCCCCTACCAAATCGGAGGAAGAGCTTTTTAAGGAGGCGATGGACGGGGTGAAACCGATCTCAAGGGATAAGACGGTTGAGAGGGTCTTCCAGATCGAGCTGCCGGAAGGTACCCGAGACAGCGAAGATCTTGAGATTTTGAAGAAGCTTAAGAATCTTGTGAGATTTGGAGAGGGCTTTAATGTTTCCGATACACCTGAATATATCGAAGGCACGGGGTATCATGTCCATCCATCGATTGCAAAGCGGCTTCATCAGGGAGATTTCTCGATTCAAGCCTATGTGGACCTTCACGGCTTATATGCGGAGGATGCCAGGGAAGTCTTTGAGAAGTTTTTAAAATGGGCGGTGACTGCCGGCAAGAGGGGTGTTCTCATCGTCCATGGTCGCGGGCTATCCTCGCCTTCAGAGCCGGTCCTAAAGAAAAAGGTGATCGAGTGGTTGACCCACGGCCCGTGGCGAAAATGGGTGGTCGCCTATTCGAGCGCAAGGCGCTGCGACGGCGGCGCAGGGGCAACCTATGTCCTCCTCAGAAGACGTCCCCTTTCCAAACGGTTTAAGATCAGACGAAGCAGCGCCGAAAAGAAGGGTTAGATGTATTTACTGATGTCGACGCGGTCCATGGCCTCCTGGGGCACTTCGTTCTTCTTGGGAAAATCGCCTTTCAGAGGTATCGTCGCATCGATGATGGCGACCGCGTCTCCCAGGTAGGGCCGGACGCTCTGGACTTTACGGATCACCTCCAGATTCTTATCCCAGTAGGTCCGGGTTCCCACTGCCCACATCACTTCGCGCTCATTGAAGACATCGATATCCTCGTCCACAACCACGGCCAATTTGAGGTTGGGCATCTCCACAAAGGCCTGCATGGCCGCCTTTCGGGGGTCGTTATCAAACTCTTTCTTGATGGCGATGTAAGCGATCACTCTGCCGCAGCCCGAATGAGAAAGGTGAACCGCTTGAATTCCGGGAATGTTCTTTTTGATCACATTAAAGATGCTTCCTTCTTTGGGTATTCCGCCCAGATTCCAGTGATCCATCTGGCCTGGCCAGATATCCTGCATGACGCCATTTTTCCGGGAGGTGATCGCCGTCACCTCAATCACCGGCACCTTCATCTCCCGCTGGTAATAGCCCAGGATTTCTCCAAAGGGGTTCTGTGATTCCCTGACATGGGGCGGTATTTCTCCTTCGATCACGACCTCGGAATCTGCAGGGACGAGAAATTTTTCTCCCCAGGTCTCGGAAGGAACGAGCCTCAGAGGCTCCTGGAGGAAGGCGGAGGCAGTCTCGTAATCGTTGTTGCCAAAAGAGGTCATGCAGCAACTCGAGAGGTAAAAGGCAGGGTGCTGACCGAGGACGACAATGACAGGGGTCCGCCGGTTCACTTTTTCGTATTCCTGGATCATGGCCTCAAGGTGGTGGTGAGGATGAGCTGAAATCGCCATCTTTTGCGGATCGATGTACTTATTCTTCGTAAAGGTGATGTCGTAGAATTGACTGTCGAAGCTCTTGATGATGCAGGTCATCGTAAAATAAGGGCCCACATCATCCTTGTGGTGCATGGGCATGGGAAGGGTTCTGAGATCCACCTTCTTGCCTTTGACCACCGTTTCTTTGCACGGCGCCTTTTCCGGGGCGACGGTCTTCAGTTTTCCCTTTTGGAGCTCCCGCCTGGCAAACTCCAGGCTCAGATCCATATCCGATTTGAGCTCAGCCATGCCCAGTGCGTCGGCGCAGAGCTGGCGGGTGATGAAAGGGTTATAAAAAAGCGAGAAAGGAGAGGGTTGGCCCCCCAGCGTCAGAACGTTTTCGAAGAGAACCATCTTGCGCAATCCTTTCATATCGAGATGTTTCAGGAAAGCGGTGGTCTCAAATTTATTCGGATCGATCCGGTCCTTGACACGGATGATTGACCCCGGCCGTTTCTTTTCTTCCTGTGCGATAAAACTCTGCAGATCTTTACTCATCGTCATCCCCTCCTGCGATAGTTTAAAGACGAATGACACGAATGATAACCCCTCCTTACCTCCTCTTCCTAACGCCCCCTCCGCTCTCCCCCTCTTAGGTTAAGAGGGGGAAGGGGGAGTTAAGGCAAGGCTGGCGTGGCTACATTCGTGATACTTGTTTCTATTTTCTCTGGAATCTCCTTACTTCTTAATCCCGAGGGCCTTGATCATCTCTCCTTCGTATTTCTGGCGGTCAGGTATCACTTCATAGGGAGGATCGAAAGATAGCTTTTTCCCGTGGGCGGCCTTTTCCAAAAGAGTGCCGCCATAAGGGACGCTTCTCCCCCAGTTGATGTCGTCCCACATTTTGTATCCCTTGCTTCCGAGCCATGCGAGCAGCACCTTGCCTGCGTTCGGGTGCTGCGCTTTTTTCAGAACGGCAAAGTCAACCGTGTTGATGGGAATTGGGTCTGCGAGATTCCAGGCGACAGGTCCGCCTTTCTGGGCCACGTAAACAAGGGCCTGGAGCATCGACGAGCCTGAAAGCATATATTGCCCGGCGGACATCATGTTTGCAAGCTCGGTCTGCCCCCTCGTAAAAACGGGCGAATTCTGCCCGAGCTTCTTCAGATAGTCGAGAACCTTCTGAGGGCCCCATACCCCGGCCAGACTGAGAAAACACTGGGGCCGTGAATCGATGACAACCTTTCCCTTCCATTTGGGATCAAGCAATGCCTCCCAGGTCGCAGGAGCGTCTTCCTTCTTCAGCAATTTGGTGTTAAAACCGATGCAGTACGGGAAGGCGGCCATATTGACCAGACGGCCGTCCTCGGAAACCAGCTGCGGAAGGACCTTCCAATCCGCCCAATTCGCACGCTCCAATGCGTCTATTCCTATAAAGTCACGTTCATACTCCAGATGAATCTGCACCACATCGTTTACCACCGCTCCGCTGACGATCTCCCGTAAGAGCCTCTCCATGGCCTCTGCGCCGTGCTCCCTCTCATGAAAGATCTTGATGTTGGGATAATCTTTGCTAAAGGCTTTAAGAAAGGGAGCCACCTCATCGTCCTTGAACGTGCTCGTCCAGTTCACCTGGCCTTCTTTCTCTGCGGCCTTGACGAACGCTCCGCCCGAAAGCTCAGCCACAAACTCCCATCCCTCATTCATCGCCTCCACCAAACCCTCCTTCGACGAAAGGATCTGCGTGGCATATTGTACCCGATGCTGACTCTGCAAGGCCCTTAACTCCGACTTCAAATTCTCATTGTCTTTCGTCAACTCCTCGATCCGATTCTCCTGAAACCGCACATAATAATGCGTGCTTAACGTCTTGAGCTTGCCCGCCACCCGGTCATCCATCTTCCCCAGAGCCTGCCCCACCTCCTCCACCGACATCCCCCCATCAATGTAGCTCTTGAAGGAGAAGGCCTCCTCCACCTCCGTCAGATTCTCCCGCTGCAAGTTCTCCACCAACGAAATCAACCGCGCCTCCTCATCCGTCAAATCCACAATCTTGCTGCTGATCGTCCCTGACTCCGAAAGCTGACTCGCTCGCCACCGCCTCTCGCCCAACACAATCTCATAGCCCCCGTTGCCCTTATCCGGCCGAACCAGGATATCTTCCAATAACCCAATCGTCCCGATCGAATTGGCCAACGATTGCAAGGCCACCTTATCGAAGAACTTCCGGGGCTGCTTGGGATTGGGGTGAATCTGCCCAACCGGCAGCTTCTCGTACCTCGCATGATCTGTCTTGACCTTGATCTGGGCCTCCAGCCTCGGCTTCTCCTGGCCCCGGGCCGCTTCGAGGTCTTCGCACCGGATGAATTTACCCCAGCCGCACCAGCACTTCTCGTAGGGATAGAGGCTCCCGCCCCCGGGCTCCTCCCAGTCCGAAATGCCCAGATCGCTCTTGGAAAGGGGCCACGGAATCTTCTTGCCGCAATTGGTACACCGAAATACATAACGCGCTGAAATCTCCATGCAAATCCTCCAATCCATATTGATGAAAACAATCTCTAAGGATTGCTCCCCTGAAAATCATTACGAATGAACAGGTTCGAGCTTGAGTCTGTTTAACTAACAGAAAATTTTTTGTCAAGGGGGCTTGGGTTATGTTGACAACCCCTGTAACTTTCATATATAAATAGGTGAGACAAGATAGGTGAGAGAAGTTTCACAAAGTCAGGTGATGTCTTATGGCAGAGATCAGGAAGAAAAAGGAAGAATCGAGGATTGACATCTATAAGGCTTGGTGTAAGGGATGCGGTATCTGCGTTGCATTTTGTCCAACCGGCGTTCTGGCCAAAGATGAAGCAGGGTATCCTTATGTAAGGGAGATTGAGAAATGCATCAATTGCGGATGGTGCGAAATCCGGTGTCCGGATTTCGCCATCACGGTCGAAAAAAAGACGAAGGAGAAGAAGAAAGAAGAGGAAAAGAGTGAGGAAACGGAATCTGAAAGAAGTTTTACTACAGGGTAATGAGGCGGTGGTAGAGGGGGCGCTTCGGGCCGGATGCCGTTTCTTTGCTGGATACCCCATTACCCCGGCCACGGAGATCTCCGAAAAACTATCGGTCAAGCTTCCCCAAGTGGACGGAACCTTCATCCAGATGGAGGATGAAATCGCAAGCCTCGGTGCCGTGATCGGCGCTTCCCTGGCAGGGGTGAAGTCGATGACAGCGACCAGCGGGCCGGGATTTTCGCTGATGCAGGAGAACTTGGGATTTGCAGCGATTGCCGAGGTTCCCTGTGTCATCGTCAATGTGATGAGAGGAGGGCCCAGCACAGGCCTTCCCACTCTTCCCTCTCAAAGCGATGTGATGCAAGCCCGGTGGGGAACCCATGGGGATCATCCCATCATCGGCCTTTCCGCTTCGACCATCCGCGAATGTTATGACATGACCATCAAGGCCTTCAATCTGTCCGAGAAATTTAGAAACCCAGTCGTCCTGTTAATCGACGAAGTCGTTGCCCATATGCGGGAGAAGATGGTTCTGTCAGAAAAAGAGGAGGTGGAGATTGTCGATCGGATCAAACCCACGGTGCCGCCGGAATGGTATATTCCCTACGAGGATACCCCAAGCGGAGTCCCGGCCATGGCCAGCTTCGGGGAGGGTTATCGATATCACGTGACCGGCCTGACCCACGACATACGAGGGTTTCCCACGTTAAGACCCGATGAGATCGGGCCTTTTATCGACAGGCTTCATCGTAAAATCAGTCAGCATTATTTGGAAATTCAGATGGTTGAATATTTTCAAACGGAGGACTCCGAGATGACGATCATTGCCTACGGCTGTGTGGCCCGATCGGCGAAGAGGGCCGTCGTGGAGGCGAGGGAAAAGGGAATAAAGGTGGGGCTTCTTAAGCTGATCACCCTGTGGCCCTTTGCGAGAGGCGCCGTGGAGAAGGTCCTTCAAACATCGAAAATCCTTCTGGTCCCCGAGATGAATATGGGTCAGATCTCAAGGGAAGTGAAACGGGTGAACCGAAATATTGCAAAGGTGTTCACCCTCAACAAAGTGGACGGGACGATCATCACTCCCCAGGAGATCCTGAATCGAATCAGGGAGGTATCCTGATGCCGGAGATTACCAAGTTGATCCATGAATATCTTCGCCATGACAAGAAATTTCCGCACGTCTGGTGTCCGGGCTGCGGGATCGGAATTATGCTGGGTGCACTGATCCGGGCGATCGATCGGATCGGTTATCAAAAGGACGAGATCGTTCTCGTATCCGGAATCGGATGTTCGGGAAGACTTCCGGTCTATGTGGATTTTAACACCCTGCATACGACTCATGGCCGCGCCCTCGCCTTTGCCACCGGTGTAAAGCTGGCCAAGCCCAGCCTCAAGGTGATCGTGGTGATGGGCGATGGCGATGCCGTGGCGATCGGAGGAAATCACTTCATTCATGCAGCCCGAAGAAATATCGATGTCACGGCCATCATTGTCAATAACAGCATCTACGGAATGACCGGCGGACAATACTCCCCGACAACCCCTTATGGAATGAGGTCGGCGACCACTGTCTATTCCAATATCGAGCAGGATTTCAGGATCTCTGAATTGGCCGTCACGGCAGGGGCGGTCTTTGTCGGAAGGGGAACCGTCTATCACGCCAAACTTCTGGATAGCCTGATGGAGAAGGCTTTTTTGAAGCCGGGTTTTTCCGTGGTGGAGGTGATCGCCCACTGCCACACCCAGTATGGAAGACAGAACCGTTTGGGTTCGGCGGTTGAGATGATGGAGTGGCAACGGGATTATGCCGTGCCTGTGGAGAAGGCTGCCAAGATGAAGCCAGAGGAATTGAAGGATAAGATCGTTATCGGAGTATTGGTGGATAAAGAGCTTCCGGTGTATCAGGATGAATACGAAAAGGTCCGGGAGCGGGCCAAAGCTGCCACCGGGAGTCTAAAAACTTGAGTGTCGTGCATTCGGCAGATGATTTCGAAGATCAGCGAAGTTTCAGGCGTACCAGATCTGAAAAGGATCTTTGGATGTGAGGAGCAGAAAGAATGGGTTCTCGGTACGAAATTCGGTTGAGCGGTTCAGGAGGACAGGGATTGATCCTGATGGGGATTATCTTGGCGGAAGCGATTGGAATTTATGACGGTAAATATGTGGCACAGACCCAGAGTTATGGGCCAGAGGCCAGAGGGGGGTCGAGCAAAGCAGAGGTGATCGTGAGCGATGAGGAGATCGATTATCCGGAGGCGATGAAACTCGATCTCCTTCTCGCGATGAACCAAAAATCGTGCGACGACTTTTATTCCGACCTCAAGCCCGAGGGCGTCCTCATTGTCGATTCGACCTTCGTCACCCAGCTCCCCATTGCGAAGGCCTTCCAGATTCCGTTTACCCGAATTGCTCGGGAAAAGTTCAAGAGAGAGATGGTCGCCAACATCATTGCCTTGGGCGCCCTGACCCAATTAACGCCCATTGTTTCCCCAAAAGCGGTGGAATCCGCCGTGCTTGGCCGGGTGCCCAAAGGCACAGAGAAATTGAATCGAGATGCACTCAAAGCGGGGATCGCTGCAGCCAAACGAGCCAAGAAGGAATGGATGGGCACGGAAGCGCCTTCCATGATTCCCAAAGAGGACAGTTCCGATTCCTATTAAACGTTATGATCGTTTGGAACGTTAAGATGGTTAAGATCGTTTAAGTTCAAAGATCGTTGAGATCATTTCATCTCGTTCCGATCTTTCTTACTGGTACTGAACGAGTAACGATACGAACGGTCCAAGCGCCTCCTCTGCCGGCAGGCAGTAGGCAGGGACATAACGAACTCAACGACCCAACGATTTTTCAATGGAAAGAAATCCTTTTGTCTACTTGGCTACGCGATGGATTGCCCGGGTCGTCTTTAAGAGCGTTTATCGGATTGAGACGGAGAAAGAGGAGGTTCTTCCCGATCAGGGACCCGTGATCATCCTCCCCAAGCACCAATACTGGACGGATATCCCTGTCGTCAGCTTAGCCGTCAAACCTCTGCTTCACTTTGTAGCGAAGAGGGAGCTTTTTAAATATCCGCTGATTCGAAATTACCTGATCCTTCTGGGAGGCATTCCGGTCGATCGTCAACAGACGATCCGCACCTTGAACTCTTTCAGGTCTCTTCTCTCTTTATTGAAGGACGGTCAGAAGATCGTCATCTTTCCGGAAGGAACCTATTTCCGAGATGGCGTGGGATCGGGCAAGAGCCGACTCCTTCGGATGATCTTGGGTTTTCAGGAGGAGTTGCAGCACGAGATTCCTTTTGTCCCCGTGGGCATACGATATGGGGAGAGGTTGGGATGGAGAAGACGGGTAGAGGTACGCATGGGCCCCCCCCTTTTTGCAGAGAAGGAATCGGATGCGGTCTCCCTTACCCGCCGCGTGATGGAAGAGATCAGCCGTCTGTGCCGCTTACCGAAGTCTCATGCGGATTGCGCCCGCCTGGCGGACGGGCAGGGAATGGAGAATGCGGAATGAAAATCCTTACTTCGAATCCCGCACTCCCTGCCTGCGCCAGCCTGTGGTAGGCAGGGCAGGCAGGCGAATTCCGAATTTGAAGAAAGGGAGGTTTCTATGCCAAGACGTGAAAGGGACCGGGAAATTGCCAGGAGGAGAAAAAGGAAAAAGGAGAGGAAGAAGCTTCGAGCCAAGGGGCTCTTGCCACCTTCCACATCGACCGTGAAGACAGAGGCGGCCAAAGAGGTGAGTAAGAAGAAGCCCGAGAAGCCTCCGGTCAAGGAAAAGCCTCCTGTGGTGACTCCAGAGGCCCCTAGGCCAGAAGGAGCCAAAGAAGGAGGAGCTTCTTCAACTCCAGAAGGTTAATTAAATTTCAATTTCCAAACTTCAAGTACCAAATGAACCCGAATTTCCAATATCCAATGATCAAAACGGTTTGGTTTGAGAATTAGGATTTGGTTATTGGGATTTATTTGGAATCTGGTGCTTGGGATTTGGAATTTGCCTGCCTGCCGGCAGGCAGGGGATTTCGGTTATTTGGATCTCATGGGGATGAAGTGCCACGTCCCCTTTCTCATCTGTTTAATCTCTCGGACCAACCGGGCGAAATCTTCTTCTCGATTCACGAAATCGATTTCACTGGTATTGACCACGAGAAGAGGAGTTTGGTCGTAGTGGAAGAAATAGTAATTGTAGGCCTCTGTCAAGGTCTTGAGATAGTCGAAATCAATCCCCTTCTCATAAGGAACATTTCTTGACCTGATCCGATGAAGCAGCACCTCCGGCTTTGCCTGCAAGAAGACCACCAGGTCCGGAGAGGGGATTTGTCCGGTTAGAAGATGGAAGATCTGTTCGTAAAGGGCAAGCTCATCGTCATTTAAATTCAGGGAGGCGAATATCCTGTCTCTGGCAAAGAGGTAGTCGCAAAGGGTCACCTGGTTGAACAGATCGAGCTGGGCAATTTCCCTCTGCTGTTGGAAGCGGTTCAGTAAAAAAAAGACCTGGGTTTGAAAAGCATATTTTTTGCGATCTTGGTAGAATTGGGAAAGAAAAGGGTTCTCTTCAGATTTTTCTAAGATACATCGGGCGTTGAACTCCTTAGCCAGAAGCGTTGTCAGACTGGTTTTGCCAACGCCGACGGGACCCTCTATCACGAGATATCGAAACATCGTCCCTTTCCTGTGGATAGCAGGCAATCAGCATATCAGGCTCCCGGAAGGAAGAAATCCGTCGACCTGATCACCTGGTGTCCTGATGTCTCTGCCTGCCGGCAGGCATTATCTGATAGCCGGAACCTCTGCGGTGCTTGCTTCCGATTGATTTATGTCAAGCATTAACATATCGCTTCAGAAATTTCTATAGAAATTTTTGATGGGTCAGCCTGTTATCGGGAGACCCCTGAATAATGCGGGAATTTCATACGTTCAAAAGGGTTGACTTTTGATAGAATATCGGGATAAATGTCCCTTAGATAGGTTATATAGCGGAAGGGCACCCTGGACTAGGTGAGGGTGATGAAGTCGGGTCCTAAGCTTCGACGAGGGGCCTGGGAGATGTCCCTCAGGGACTACCCCTTAGGGGTGAGGTGATGAGGAGAAAAATCTTATTCTTCCTCGGTCCCTTATCTTCCCATCGGCCCCCGGACGGAACGGGTATCCTTGCTATTGGACGAAGCCCCAAGTTTCTGAATTCGCATTCAATCAAAAGATCAGAATATCGGGAGGGATTGGCATGTTAAAGAATAAAGAGGTTGGTTTCGTTGGGACAGGGAATATGGGAGAGGCTCTGATCAAGGGACTTTTGCATGGGCATGTTTGTAAGCCGGAGCAGATTCTTTGTTCAGATACCCGGCCGGAAAGGCTGAAGGCCATACGGGAGACATACGGGGTCAAGGGAACCTCTCACAACATAGAGGTCGTCAAACAAGCCGAGATCCTCATCCTGGCTGTAAAGCCTCAGATCATGAAAGAGGTCGTATCCGAGGTCTCAAAGCATCTCGATCTTTCAAAATTGATCATCTCCATCGCAGCCGGCGTCCCATTGAATTCCCTCGAAGCCTGCGCAAAGAAGGAGCTGAAATTGATCCGGGTCATGCCCAATATCTGCGTTTCAGTCCGTGAGGGGGTCTCCGCCATTGCCGGAGGGAAACACGTCCACAAGGAAGATTTAATGATCGCAAAAACGATCTTTGACTCCGTGGGGAAATCCCTGTTCATCGAGGAGGGTCTTCTCGATGCGGTTACAGGATTGAGTGGAAGCGGGCCTGCCTATATCTTCCTGATCATTGATGCCTTAGCGGATGCAGGGGTCAAGGTGGGACTCGCGAGGAACGATGCATTGATTCTGGCCTCTCAAACGGTACTCGGTGCGGCCAAGATGCTGATCGAAACAGGGGAACACCCGGGAAAGTTGAAAGATTTGGTGACCTCTCCCGGAGGAACGGCCATTGCAGGCCTTCATACGTTAGAAGAAGGCGGGTTGAGAACCACGCTGATTAATGCGGTGGAGGTGGCCACTCAGCGGGCCAGGGTTCTGGGGGAGATGATGAAGAATAACTTTGCCGGGGACTGAAATCGATGAGGAGATAAGAAGCTGAGGAGGCAGGGAAGAAAAAATTTTTTCCTCATTCCCTCACCCCTAAAGGGTAGTCCCTGAGGGACATCTCCTATGCCCTTCATCAGAGCTTGGAAGTGGGCATGAAGAGGTCAACGATGCACCCTTATTTTGACGTCTTGATCGTCGGTGGCGGGATCATGGGGTCCGCGATTGCCTATAACCTCATGAACGACGGGTTTGATGGCACAGTAGCCGTTTTTGAGAAGGATCCAACCTACGAGTTTTCTTCGACCAGCCTGAGTGCAGGGGGCATCCGGCTCCAATTCAGCACCGAGGTCAATATTCGCATTTCCCAATACAGCGTCGATTTTTATGAGAAGTTTGACGAGGTCATGGCCGTTGATGGAGAAAAAGCCCATGCGGACTTTCGACAACGGGGCTATCTCTTTTTAGCCAATGAGAAGAATTGGCCCCTGATCGAAAGTCATTATCATTTTCAAAAGAGCCTGGGAGCCGAGGTGGAGCTTCTTTCCATCGAAGAGACCTTAAAAATGATCCCCCATTTGAATCCGAACGGTCTCATGGGAGCATCCTTTGGTCCGCGGGACGGCTACCTCGATCCCTATGGAACACTCCAGGGCTATATTAAGAAGGCAAAGAGCCTGGGGGTCAATTATGTGTATGAGGAGGTTACCGGCATTTTGAAAGAAGGCGATCGGGTCACCGGAGTGGCCACTGGAAAGGGAGGGAAATATGGCGGGGCCTTCGTGATCAATGCTGCCGGCCCATGGGCTGCTGAGATTGGCCGGACGGCTGGAGCGGATCTGCCGGTAGAGCCGGTCCGAAGGATGATCTTTGTCTTTCAGCCCTCTGAAGTTTTTGATTATGATCTTCCCTTGGTGATTGACCCGACCAGCCTCTATTTCCGTCACGAGACCGGCAAGGTGATCATGACTGGGAAATCGAATTTGGATGAGCCCCCGGGGATCAATTTCAAGGTCGATCCTTCTTTTTTCAAGGAAGTCATGTGGCCCATCCTGGCGAACCGTGTTCCTGTTTTTGACAGACTCCGATTGATCCGAGGATGGGCAGGCTTGTATGAAATCAATCGGCTGGACAGTAACGCCCTTCTCGGACAGCACCCTGAGATCAAGGGTTTTTATATGGCCATCGGGTTTAGCGGCCATGGATTTCAACAGGCCCCTGCGGTAGGAAAGGCCATGTCGGAACTGATTCGCCTGGGTCGATATAAAACCATTGACGTCAGTCCTCTCGACTATGTCCGCGTCCTCCGGGGAAAACGGGTGATCGAAGAAGAAGTGGTTTAAGGGCCCGCTTCATCTCCCGAAGAAGGGGTCGGGAAAAGGGTGGTGAGAATAATGGAAGAAAGCCTTCGGGTTGAGACGTTGCAGCAGAGGGTAAGGGAGCTTGAGGAAAAGCTAAAAAAGTATGAGGAAGAAAATGTTCCCTGGGATATCCGAGAGGTGACCCGTCGCCTGGAGAAGATTACCGAAATGGGCGACGACGGCATTATCGTCTTCGATGAGAATTACCGGATCGAATTTGCCAATACCATTGCCTCGGAGCTGACGGGGTATTCGAAAGAGAGATTGGTGGGGATGGATTTCCGGCAGCTCTTGAACGAAAGGGATATTGGTTATCTTGGCCGGATGCATTTTGAAGTGGAGACCGATGAGAGCAGGCGGGTCTGTACGGAGATGGAGGTCTTGACACAAAAGGGACTGAAACGGGATGCGGACGTCTGCATCACCCTTTCGAAGATGGAGAAAGACGGGGTTAAGACCTATGCTTATTTGAGGGATATCACGGATCGGAAAAGAATGGAGAGAGAGATCCGGGAAGGCACAAAACGTTTTGAGAAGATCGCAGAGATGGGCGAGGACGGGATCATTGTGTATGACGAAGATTCTCGGATCGAATTTGCCAACCAGAGGGGAGCGGAGATCCTGGGTCTTCCGAAAGAGCAGATTCTTGGCCGGGAATTCTTCTCGTTGATTGGGAAAAGGGATGAGGAGTTCTTGGAGGAGATGGTGATGCGAGGGGAAGGCCTGGGAGAGAAGGTCTGTACAGAGATGGCGATTCAAAGCGCCCAGGGTCAGACCAAAGAGACAGAGGTCTGCATTGCTCCCACGCGTTCAGAAGATGGCCGGATCAAGACCTATGCCTATATCCGAGATATCACGGAGAGAAAGAAGTTTGAAAGGGAACTGAAGGAATCAGAGGAGAAATTCCGAAATCTCTTCGAAAGGGTCCGGCATGGTCTCTTCATCAGCTCGAAAGAGGGGCGTTTTCTCGACTGTAATCAAGCCCTCTTGGAGATGGTGGGTTACCAGGATAAAGAGGAGTTTTTGAAGATTGATATTGCCAAGGATCTCTATGTAAACCCGGAAGATCGGAAGACCTTTCAAAGGTACATTGGGCAGCAAGGATACGTGAAAGACCTCGAAGTCGAGTTCAAGAGGAAGAACGGAGAGAAGATTACAGTCCTTCTCACCGCCCATACGAAGCGGAATGAAAAGGGAGAGATCACCGGATATGAGGGGATCAACATCGACATCTCCGAGCGGAAGAGAATGGAAAAGGAGCTGAGGGAGGCCAACGAATTCCTCATGAACCTGATCGAGAGCTCCATTGATGGGATTATTGTGACCAACACGAAAGGGGACATCCTCATCTTCAACAAGGGGGCGGAGAACATTTTGGGTTACAAGGCCGAGGAAGTGGCGGGAAAGATGAATATCCGAACGATCTATCCGCCGGGGGTCGCCAGAGAGGTGATGGAGAAGATGAGGAGTCCTGATTTCGGAGGGGTAGGGAAATTAACCTCCTTCCCCATCCTCCATCGAAGGAAGGACGGGGAAATGATCGAAGGGGACCTCTCTGCATCGATCATCTACGATGAAAAGGGAAAAGAGATTGGCAGCGTCGGTATTTTCAAAGACCTCAGGGAGAGGTTGAGGATCGAGAGAGAACTTCAGAAGATTCAGCAGGCCCTTCTGCAGTCCGAAAAGCTGGCCGCCATGGGCAGGCTGACCTCCCAGATTGCCCATGAGTTGAATAATCCGATCTTCGGGATCATGAATACCCTCGAGCTGCTCAAAACCGAGGTCCCTCCGGAGAGCAAACGGAGAAGGATTTTGGAGCTGTCCCTTTCTGAAACCCAGAGGCTTTCGGAGATGCTCCGGAGCATGCTCAGCTTCTCAAAGCCAGAAGAGGAGAAGAGGCGGTTTGTCCGAATCAACGATCTGGTCGAAGGGATTTTGCTGGTGATGGAGAAACAGATGAAGGAATCCAATATCAGGGTGGAGACCTTCTTCGATGGAGAGATTCCGGAGGTCATGGCTTCGACCAACCAGATGAGACAGGTGATGCTCAATCTGATCAAGAATGCGAAGGAGGCCATGCCGAAAGGTGGGACGTTGAGTGTCCGGACGAAGAAGGAAGACCACTCGGTCCTCATTCATGTCCAGGATACAGGAGTGGGAATCCCGGAGGAGATCAGGGATCGGATCTTCGATGCGTTTTTTACCACGAAACAGAAGGTCAAAGGGGTCGGATTAGGGCTTTCAGTCTGTTATGGTATCGTCAAAGATCACGGCGGGGAGATTAAGGTAGAAAGTGAGGAAGGAAAAGGTTCGACCTTCACGGTTCGCTTGCCCCTTTGATTGGAACGCTGCCTGTTCCGGCCAGGACGGGATAGGCGGGTCAAGTGAATTGGAGGCGGGACGATTGTGTCGGAACGAAGGCCGTGAATTAGCCTCTCTATTTTTCTAAGAATCAAATGCCGGACGCAACGATCGTCGAGATCAATCGGTTTCCAAAAGATGAGAGGAATCGTCTCTATCTTCTTCTTGTCCCCTCTTCGATATTTGAGAGATTTGAAATCGATCCTAAATCCCTGACCAACAAGTATGGGGAAAAGGTGGTCACAGGGATCTTTCCGGTCGATACCAATCTGGGCTGCATCGAGGTCAGGTATCGGTCCGGGGATCAGGATTGTATCTTCTCCTGCCAGGTCTCCCTTGAGACCTTTATGCAGAGCCTCCATCTCGATTTCTTAATTATCAATGATCCCTTTTCAGAAAGGTTTAACGTCGATACGGATGAGATGGGGAGGGATACCCTCTTCGGCACACGATCGAGGAATGTCCCGGAAGAGATGAGGGCCATCGAAGCGGGCTTGGCCCCCGGCATGGTGAGAAAAGGATTAGGTCTCACAAGAGAATTTATGGGCTGCTTAGAAAACTTCATGGAGTCGATCGATATGAAGACCGTCAGCATTCGAGGACTCTTTTACCACAATGCGATATCATGGGAGAGATATGGTTTCACTTATTTTAAGGGCTATAAGATGATGGAGAAGATTCACAGGGAATTCCAACCCGGAGGGATGCTTCACCGAGGGCTGGATGATTCCACTCCTTTCCGCAGAAGAGGGATGGAGACAACGGTTCGGGGCAGGAGTTGGGCAATTTATGACGGGATTTTTTTTGAGGCTTTTGACGAAGAGTGGGAGAGCCCGATGATGTACAAAATCCGCGGGAAAGAATTTAAGGTCAATACTTTTCCTGGGCAGATCTACTGATCAGTCTATTTCCTTCGTTTATCTTCTATTCCATCCCATCAGATCAAGATACCGATCAAGGGCACCCTTGAATATCAAAGTCTTCCGTGGGTTGATGGCGATAGATTGACTTTCTTGACATTTTCGAACAGAGGTGTTAACGTTAACACCTGTTTGTGAAATTTATAACATTTAATCACATAGGGAGGGACATCAATGGCAAAGGAAAAAATCGTATCAACCGCAGATGAGGGACAAGTTTTTAACCCGCCGGATTCAGTGAAGTTGAAGGCTTTCATCAAGAATTTGGACGAGTACAAGAAGTTGTATGAGAAGTCCGTTAAGGATCCGGAGAAGTTTTGGGGGGAATTAGCAGACCAGCTCGACTGGTATAAGAAATGGGACAAGGTCTCTGAATGGGATTTTAAGAAGCCCGAGATCAAATGGTTCACCGGTGGCAAGTTAAACGCGAGCTACAACTGCCTCGACCGTCACCTGAGCAGCTGGAGAAGCAATAAGGTCGCTCTGATTTGGCAAGGTGAGCCCCTCGAGGAGAACAGGGTATTCACTTATCAGCAGCTTCATTATCATGTCTGCAAGTTTGCAAATGTCTTGAAAAAATTTGGAGTGAAAAAAGGAGATCGGGTGTCGATTTACCTACCCATGATCCCGGAACTTCCCATTGCCATGCTTGCCTGTGCAAGGATTGGGGCCATTCATAGCGTCGTTTTCGGGGGATTCAGCGCAGAGGCCCTTCGAGACAGGATCAATGACTGTGGATCGAAGATCCTGATCACGGCCGATGGCTACTACAGAAATGGAAGGATCGTTCAGAATAAAGTCAGTGCCAACGAGGCCCTTAAAGAATGTCCGGGGGTGGAGAAAGTGATCGTCGTGAAGCGGTTGGGGATTGATGTGCCTTTTGAAAAAGAGAGAGACGTGTGGTGGCACGAAGAGATCGCGAAGCCTGATATCAAGCTTTCCTGTGAACCGGTGGCGATGGATGCGGAAGATACCCTCTTCATTCTCTACACCAGCGGGAGCACGGGTAAGCCGAAAGGGGTCATTCACACGACCGGCGGTTATCTCCTCTTTGTCTACCAGACGCTGAAGTGGGTCTTTGACATCAAAGATGAAGATGTTTTCTTCTGCACAGCCGATATCGGGTGGGTGACGGGCCACAGCTACGTGGTGTATGGGCCCCTCTCTCTCGGAGGAACGAGCTTAATGTTTGAAGGGGTTCCGACCTATCCCAATCCGGACCGATTTTGGGAGATCGTGGAGAGGTACAAGGTGAGTGTCTTTTACACCGCTCCCACGGCGATCAGAGCATTGATGAGAGAAGGTGAGCAATGGGTTGGGAAGAGAAGCCTCTCCAGCCTGAGGATCCTTGGCTCGGTGGGCGAGCCCATCAATCCGGAGGCATGGCGATGGTATTATAAATATGTGGGCCAGGAAAGATGCCCGATTATGGATACCTGGTGGCAAACGGAAACCGGAGGATTCCTGATCAGTCCTTTCCCAATCACTCCGCTCAAGCCGGGATCCGCGACGTTTCCTTTCCCCGGCGTCCATCCGAAGATTCTCAGAGAGGACGGGAGTGAATGTGAGGAAGAAGAGGGAGGGTCTTTGGTGATTTCAAAGCCGTGGCCGGGAATGCTCCGGGGGTTCTGGAACGATCCGGATCGGAAAAGGTTCAGAGATACCTATTTTACGATCTTCCCCGGTTATTATTTTACGGGAGACGGGGCCAAGAAGGATCAGGACGGTTATTTTTGGCTCATGGGCCGAATCGACGACGTGATCAACGTATCGGGCCATCGAATCGGGACGGCAGAAGTGGAGAGTGCCCTGGTCTCTCACTCCACTGTGGCGGAGGCAGCAGTCATTGGTATCGCTCATGAGGTGAAGGGGCAGGGGATTTATGCCTTCGTCACCTTGAAGAGCGGGATCAAGGGCAATGAGGAACTGCGAAAAGAACTTCTGGCTCACGTGAGGAAAGTGATCGGCCCGATTGCAACGCCGGACAAGCTCCAATTCGCAGACGCCCTCCCCAAGACACGGAGTGGAAAGATCATGAGAAGAATTCTGAGGAAGATTGCAGAGGGCAGGATCGAAGAATTGGGCGACACCTCTACCCTGATGGATCCGAGTGTCGTCATCCAGCTCGTCGGAGAGAAATTATAAGAAGGTTTGCGGGTGTCCCACACGGCGTCCGTTTGTGTGGGGCACTCCCCTTCCCCACCGCACCCACAATCTCCTTTGGTCATATTTCCCTTGACCTCCATCCCATGATTCCAGTATATAAGGAGAGATGATTTTCTCCATCGCAAGACTGAATCGACTTCCCAAAAAAGATCGAAACCGGATCTACCTCTCCCTCGTTCCCCAATCCCTGTTCGAACGATTTCAAATCGACCGCAAGACCTTGAAGAATCCATCTGGAGAAAGAGTGATCAAAGGAATCTTCCCCCCGGACGAAAACATCGGATGCATCGAGTTGAAAAAGAGATCCGCGGACAGGGACTGCGTCTTTTCCTGTCAGGTTTCCCTGGAAGCCTTTATGCACAGCCTCCAGCTCGATTTTCTCATCATCAATGACCCTTTTTCCGAGAGATTTAACATCGACATCGATGAAAGAGGAGGAGAGACGATCTTCGGGACGCGATCAAGAAATATTCGAGAGGAGATGAGGGCCATGGCGGCTGGGCTTGCACCGGGGATGGTCAGACAGGGATTAGGACTGACGGGAGAATTTATGATCTGTCTGGACGGGTTTCTGGAAGCATTGGAGTTAAAGACCATCCTTGCGGGTGCCCTTTTTTATCATAACGCAGTGATGTGGGAGAGATACGGTTTCATTTACTTCAAAGGCGGAAAAATGATGGAGAAGATACAAAAGGAGTTCCAATTAGGGGGAATGCTCTATGAGCGACTGGATGGTTCGACCCCTTTTAGAAAAAGAGGCATGGAGCAAACCATTCGTGGGCGGAGTTGGGCCATCTACGATGGAATTTACCTGGATGCCTTTCAGGAAGAATGGGAAAGCCCGGTGATGTACCGGATGCCTGGAAGGGATATGAGAGCCAATACGTTCCCTGAACAGATCTATTAATGAGAAGATCCGAATACGCGAGCGATAACGAGTGTGGGAGATCGGGCGGCCTCTGGGCATCAGGCGTTCATAAATCTTGGGGTCCGATGTGATGACGAAACTGATCAGAGTGACAATCGGCAACCTTTTGGATCGGGTCGCTAAACAATATCCCGATCATGAAATGCTGGTCGATCTGCCAAAGAAAAAGAGGTACTCTTACGAAGAGTTCTTAGATTCGACCAACCGACTGGCCAAGGGATTTCTGAAGCTGGGTCTGAAGAAGGGTGAACACATTGCTCTCCTGGCACCCAATCGCTCCGAATGGATTATGACAGAACTGGCCATCGCAAAGATTGGGGCTGTCCTGATCAGCATTGACACAAACTGCCGGCCTCAACAACTGGAGTACTTCCTGAGGCAATCCGATTCAAGAACCCTCGTGTTAACCGATGGGTTGAAGGGTTCTGAGTATGCCGGGATGGTCCAGGAGATTTGCCCGGAGGTGAAAGATTCGAAGCCGGGGCAATTGAAGGCCTCCAATCTTCCGGAGCTCAGGAATCTCATCCTGATATCGGATCGGTCCTGGCCGGGAATGCTCAACTGGAGGGAGATTCTGGAGATGGGGAGAGAGGTGCCCGATCGCATTTTGACCGAACGACAGACCTCTTGTGATGAGAATGATGTCGTCACAATCCTCTATACCTCCGGGACAACCGGGGCTCCTAAAGGGGTGATGTCAACGCACTTCGGGATCATCAACACCACCCTGGCCAGTGCGGAGAACCAGAAACTGACCGAAAGAGATAGACTCTGTCTCTCCGTCCCCTTATCCCACATGTTCGGGTGTATTTGCATCACGTTGGCAGCCGTGATCAAAGGGGCAACGATCGTTATTCCTTCTGAGACTTTTGATCCACGGAGGATTCTCGAGGCGATTGAAGAAGAGAGATGTACGGCCATTTATGGGTCTCCCAATGCTTTCATTGCCTTGATGGATGATCCGAAATACCCATCCTTCAACCTTGAATCGCTCCGAACCGGCATTATGGGAGGGGCTCAATGCCCCATGGAGGTGATGAAAAAGGTTGTCGAGGAGATGGGAGCCAGCGAGATCGTGATCGGTTACGGTCAGACAGAGGCTTCCTCATGGGTCACGCAAACCCGTCCAGACGATCCATTGGAATTACGGGTCTCCACCGTGGGCAGGGCCCTTCCGAACGTGGAAGTAAAAATCATTGATTCAGCCTCCGGCCACGAGGCAAAGAAAGGTGTCGTGGGCGAGATCTGTGCAAAAGGATTCGCCATGAAGGGTTACTATAAGATGCCTGTGGCTACAAACAATGCGATTGATTCCGATGGCTGGCTTCATACGGGAGACCTCGCGACCATGGACGATCACGGCTATATCCGGACGACCGGAAGATTGAAAGAGGTGATTATCAAACGGGGAGAGACGGTCTATCCCACCGAGATTGAGGAAATCCTCTTCAGCCACCGAAAGATACTCAACGTGCAGGTTTTTGGCGTTCCGGATAGAAAAGCAGGTGAAGAAATCGTCGCATGGATCAAATTGGAAGAAGGGGCAACTGCTTCAGAGGATGAAATCATCCAGTATTGTCGGGGGAAAATCCCCGACTCCCATTTGCCTCGATACGTTAAGTTCGTGGAGGAGTTTCCAATGACCCCTTTGGGTAAGATCCAGAAGTTCAAAATGAGAGAGATGGCGATTGAGGAGTACGGACTAAGATAAGCTATCGGCTCCTGCCCTTTGAGAGAAAACGGAACGAAATACGAAAGACTACTGGCTTTAGTTTTCTCATTCCGTTATTTGGTCAATCCAATCTTTTCAATCAATTTTTCCAAAGCCCTATCGGAATAAAAGGGCACCAAAACCAATCCCACCGCCAATGATATCAGACAAATATGCAGGAACATTTGCTTACCCCCTTATCCAAAATATGATTTCAGCGATTATTTCAGCAATTTTGATGCCAGCCGCATGTCTTTGTGAAAGTATCTGTCATCAAACGGTTTTTTAAAAAGTCGTACCCGAAAGGGAACCTCCAAAACCGGAGGTTTTTGATCACCCCTTACAATTTTGTCAGTCAGGCTGAATGCTGGGATGCGTTGGTATCAATTGCCTGCTATGATTAATCTCCTCTAAAGAAGCTGACCGACAAGTACTCCATTCTTGAACGTCCTTATCAAAGAAGAAAGCCCAATCTTTTTATGACTGAGGAATTTATAACAATTATTAAGTAAAATCAATTAATTACAAATAAACTTGGTTTTTATAAAGATTTTTCTTGACAAACTATAAATTCTATAGTAATGGTAAATTCTATAAAAATGATAAAAACTATATTTTCTGCAAAAGGAGAACTTTATGGAAATACTAACCGTGTCCCAGGCGAGCAGGTATTGTAAGGTATCGTCAAAAACAATCATCAACTGGATTGAGGCAGGTCATCTTAAAGCATATAAAACCGTGGGCGGACATCGGAGAATTAAGAAGGAGGACCTGGATCGTTTCCTCAAAGAGAAGGGAATGCCTCTGCCCGAAGAGGCCAAGGCGGCAGACGAAAGGAAAAAGGTCCTTGTCGTCGATGACGACAGGATTATCGTGGAGACGATCGTTCAAGCCCTCGAGGAAGATGAGTTTGGATATGAGATGGTCTCTGCATCAGACGGCTTTGAGGCAGGACTTCAGGTGAGCCACTTCAAACCGGACCTGATGATCCTCGACATCATGATGCCCGACATCAACGGATACGAGGTCTGTCAGAAGGTCAAGTCCAGCCCGGAGACGAAAGATACGAAGATCATCGTCCTCTCTGCCTACCTCGATGACGAGGCCTTCAGACAGATGAAGGAATATGGGGCGGATGCATGTTTTTCAAAACCCCTTCCCCTTGAACAACTGAAATTTGAGGTGGCCCAACTCTTAGGGCTGAAGAAGTGATTGGTCTGAGATACCCTTACAGTCTTCACATAACGGGAGGTGGATCATGACGAAAATGGTAGAGAGTTTACGGAGCAAACGATTTGTCGTGACCTCGGAAATTCAGCCGCCCATCGGAACGGGAATACAGGAGCTTGTCCGAAATGTGGACCGAATTCGGGGAAGGGTTGATGCCCTGACCGTTCCCGAACTGAGGATAGAAGGATTGGTGACGGATACAATGGGAACGTGCCGGGCCTTGAAGGAACAGAAATTCGATCCGATCCTGCAGACGACCTGTCGAGAAAAAAGCCGGGTTGACATTCAGGAGCACCTTCTCCAGGCTTCGGAATGCGGGATCGAGAATATCCTCACCTTCACGGAGGATTACCGCATTACCGGAGATAGCCTCCAGGAAATCATGTTCTTTCATGTCGATTCGGGGAAGCTCTTTTCTGTGGTTGAAAACCTCCGGGAGGGGCATGATATTTCGGGCAGAGAGATTCCTTCCAGGCCCAAGTTCTGCGTCGGTTCGGGGATTGATTGCAGCTGGGGCAAGAAGGTGCCGGATCTGGAATTAAGAGAGATGGAGGAACTGGCTGGGTTGGGGGCCCAATACTTTCTCACCACGCCGGTCTTCGACCTCGATTCTTTTCAGCAGTTCATGAAGCGGGTGGGGCCGATTCATGTACCCGTCGTTGCAGAATTGATTCTGGTGAGATCGGCGGAGATGGGGCTTTTCCTCAACAAGCACGTCAAGGCGGGCCTTGTTCCCAACCACATCATTGAAAAGCTCGCCAGGGCCTCCGACAAGGAGAGGGCCAGCATCGAGATTATCAGCGATCTTGTTAAGGGACTCAAAGAGGTATGCCATGGAGTCCACTTCATCCCCATCGGAGCAGAAGACCGGATCTCCAAGTATCTGGATGCGCTGAAACTATGAGACCGCTAATATCGTTGAGTTCGTTTGGGTCGTTTAGGCCTTTTGGCCATTCAACGAGATTAACCATATTTACGATCTGAACGATCATAACGTTCCAACCAGTTGCTGCTTCGTGGAGCGATGAAAGGATCATCTCATGAGTCCCAATGGGAATAAAAAAATAGGTGCTGCATTAGTCGTGGGGGGAGGGATTGCCGGGGTTCAGGCTGCTCTCGATCTGGCCAATTCAGGGATTAAGGCCTATCTCTTGGAGCGGGCCCCGGCAATCGGTGGGAAGATGGCTCAACTCGATAAGACCTTTCCCACCAATGACTGCGCCATGTGTATCGTTTCTCCGAAATTGGTGGAAGCAGGCCGGCATCTCAATATTGAGATCATCACCAACTCCGAGCTGGTTTCTCTGGAAGGTGAGGCTGGACATTTCAAGGCAAAGATCCGAAGGCATCCCCGTTATGTCGACATGAAAAAATGCACCAGCTGCAACGACTGTACGGAGGTCTGTCCGGTCCTTCTTCCCAATGAGTTTAATGAGAGGCTGGACCAGAGAAAGGCGATCTACCGGCCTTATCCGCAAGCAGTTCCCAATACCTTCCTGGTGACCAAACGTGGCACGAGCCCCTGCAAAAACACCTGCCCGGCAGAGACAAGCGCCCAGGGCTATATCGCCTTGATCCAGGCGGGTCGATATCGAGAAGCCCTCGATGTCGTGAAAGAATATAATCCCTTTCCTGCCTCTGTCGGCCGTGTTTGCAACCACCCCTGCGAAGAGAAATGCAATCGGGGAAAGCTCGACACCCCGGTTTCGATCTGCGCTCTGAAGCGTTTTGTAGCCGACTGGGTCTATGAGCACCGGGATGAATTGAAGAAAGAAGAAGCAACCGGTCATCCGTTATCGGTAACCGGTCCTGATTCTGAAAAAGAAATACAGAGGCCCAAAGCCAGGATCGCCATCGTCGGTGCCGGTCCATCAGGCTTAAGCTGTGCCCATCAATTATCCCGGATGGGTTATCCGGTGACGATCTTTGAGGCCCTTCCCGTGGCCGGAGGGATGATGAGAGTCGGCATTCCATCCTATCGTCTGCCGAGAGACGTGCTTCAGCGGGAGATCGACGGGATTATCCATCATCCCAATGTGGAGTTGAAGCTCAACTCGCCCATTCGAAACATCAACAGCTTGTTCGAGGCCGGTTATTCTGCCGTTTTTATGGCGATGGGTGCTCACGAGGCCCAGAAATTAGGGATCCCGGGAGAAGACGCGGCAGGTGTCCATCATGGCGTTCCGTTCCTGCAGGCAGTGAGCCTGGCAGAAAGGCATGGGGTCATGGAGGGACTTGAGGATCGATTTCTTATCGCTTTTGGAATTCCCATTGCGCCCAAGGTGGGGGAGAAGACGATCGTCATCGGCGGTGGAAACGTTGCGATTGACGCGGCCCGAACGACTTTGAGATTGGGTGCGAAAAAGGTGACGATCCTCTATCGCCGATCCCGGGATGAAATGCCAGCCAATTCATGGGAGATTGAAGCGGCTGAAAAAGAAGGCATCGAGATCCAGATCCTGACTGCTCCTGCCGAGGTCGTGACCCGGGACGGCCGCGTATCAGGGGTTCGATGTATCCGAATGGAGCTGGGAGACCCCGATGCTTCGGGCAGAAGGAGGCCGATTCCGATCAAGGGCTCTGACTTCGTCATCCCGGCGGATACAATGATTGCTGCCGTTGCACAAGCCCCTGAAATCTCCTTCCTGGAGGATACTCATGGTCTCGAGGTCACATCGAAGGGGACCTTTGCCATTGATCCACACACCCTGGCCACAAACCGGCCCGGCGTCTTCGCAGGAGGCGATGTGGCGAGAGGTCCCTGGATACTCATCCAGGCGATTGCGGATGGTCGAAGAGGAGCCCTCTCGATTGACCGATACTTGAGAAGCGTCCCCCTCCTGACCCCGAGAGAGCAGATTCCTCTTCCGGTGGTCGATCTCTCAAAAGAAGAGATTGACCAAATGGCGGAGGAAGGTAAAGTGGACTTTCGTCCGAGGACGAGAACTCCTGAGCTGCCGGAGAAAGAGAGGATCAGAGATTTTAGGGAAGTGGAGATGGCCCTGAGCGAAGAGCAGGCGAAACAAGAGGCCGCGCGCTGCCTTAGCTGCGGCATCTGCTCGGAATGCCATCTCTGTGTTCAGGTCTGCAAACGGGAGGCGATCGATCACCAGCAAGCAGATCTATTGGAAGAATTGGAAGTGGGATCCGTGATCCTTTCGCCTGGCTATGCCCTCTACCGGCCCGAACTCTCACCGGAGCTCGGTTACGGACGTTTCACCAATGTCGTAACGAGCATGGAATTTGAAAGAATGCTCAGTGCTTCCGGTCCCTGGGGAGGACATATCACCCGGAGATCCCCGGACCATCGAGAGCCGAAGAAAATCGCCTTTCTCCAGTGCGTGGGGTCCAGGGAGAAGGAGCACGATTACTGCAGTTCTGTCTGCTGCATGTACGCGACGAAAGAAGCGATGCTTGCGATGGAGCACATTCCAGGCGTGGAGATCAAGATCTTCCAGATGGATATGAGGGCCTTTGGAAAAGGCTTCGATGCCTATTTCGAAAGGGGGAAGGAAAAGGGGATTCAGTACATTCCCTGCCGCATTTCCGGGCTGGAAGAAGATCCCGGGACAAAGGATGTCCTGATTCAATACGAGAGTTCAAACGGAAGTCATTCTGTCGAAGAGGAGCGAGTCGATCTGGCCATATTGAGCATCGGCATGTCGGCTCTTCCGGATATCGAAGAGCTCGCAAAGGCGACGGGGATTGAACTCGATCGCCATCAATTCTGCTCCGTAAAGGACTTTCACCCCGTGGAGACCAGTCGGTCGGGTGTCTATGCCTGTGGAGCTTTTACGGAACCGAAAGACATCCCGGATAGCGTGATCCAGGCCAGTGGCGCTGCCTCCAAGGCCCTCTCTCTCATTGGAGAAGTCCGGGGGACGCTGATTCGGAAGAAGGAGTATCCACCGGAGAAAGAGATTTCTCCCGGCCAGGAGCCCCGAATCGGGGCTTTTATCTGCAGCTGCGGGACGAATATCGCCGGAGCCGTCGATGTGAAGGAGGTCGTCGAGTATGCAAAGTCCCTTCCGGGCGTGGTCCATGCCGAAAATACGATCTACACTTGCTCTGCGGACTCTTTAAAGCTCATCCAGGAGAGGGCTAAGGAGTTGAACCTGAATCGTGTGGTCGTCGCCTCATGCACGCCGAGAACCCATGAGCCGCTCTTTCGGGATACGATTCGTGAAGTGGGTATCAATCCCTACCTTTTTGAAATGGCCAACATCCGGGACCAGTGTTCCTGGGTCCATATGGGACTTAAAGAAGAAGCCACCGAAAAGGCGAAGAATCTAGTTCGAATGGCGATTGCCTGTTCCAAGAATTTGGAGCCTCTCCATCAGGTTCCCCGAAGCTTGGTCCACAACTGTCTAGTCGTGGGAGGAGGCCTGGCTGGAATGGTGGGAGCTCTCAGCATGGCAGACCAGGGATATCCGGTCTACCTGATCGAGAGGGAGAAGGAACTGGGGGGGAGGCTTCAGCGGATCTATTTCAGCGGAGACGGAGGGGATCCCCAGGCCTACTTGAGAGAGCTGATCCGGAAGGTTGAAACTCATCCCAGGATTGAAGTCTTAAAGGGATATCAAGTCGTAGAACATGAGGGAGCAGTGGGAAATTTTAAGACCCAGGTGGCCCATGGCTCTTCCCAGAGAGTATTAGACCACGGGACGACGATCATTGCGACCGGCGGGAAAGAGTATCGAGGCAGAGCTTATCACTTGGGTGAAGATCCGAGAGTGATCACCCAGGAGGAATTGGAGAAGAGGATCTTTACATCCGATCCTTCTCTCACAAAAGCCAGATCGGTTGTGATGATCCAATGTGTGGGCCCGTGGGATGAGGACCCTTCCAAGTCTTTTTACTGCAGCCGGATCTGTTGCAGTGTTGCCGTGAAGAATGCGATCAGGATGAAAGAGATTCGACCCGAGACTTCAATCACCATTCTCTACAAGGATATGAGGACCTATGGGTTCAAAGAGACTTTCTACACCCGGGCCCGAGAGAAAGGCGTTCTCTTCGTCCGATTCGACGAGAAGAAGAAACCTTCTGTCTCTCTTTCGGACGGCCGATTGTCTGTCGAAATAGAAGATCCCATGCTTCACCTTCCGCTTGCTCTCCGTCCGGATCTTCTCGTCCTTTCCGAAGCAGTGGTTCCGAATGAAGGGAGCAAGGAGCTGGCCAACCTCTTTAAATTCCCTCTGACCCTGGAAGGGTTCTTCCTTGAAGCCCATGTCAAATTGAGACCAGTCGATTTTGCCACCGACGGCCTCTATCTCTGCGGCATTTCTCACTACCCCAAGTCGATCAATGAGACAATTGCCCAGGCAGAGGCTGCATCAGCCCGGGCTTCGACGATCCTTTCTCAAGAGGTACTTCAGGTCGGTGGCGTGGTGGCGGTTGTGGAGGGGGAGCGGTGTGCGGCCTGCTTGACCTGTGTGAGGGTCTGTCCCTATGAGGTGCCGGTGAT
>JBHGBJ010000039.1:0-60052 GCA_041947025.1 Thermodesulfobacteriota bacterium | reverse complement strand
ATGTAACTAACTGATACAGCAAGAGAAAGCAGGTTTTGTTACGTATAGCTTTCTGTAATTTCTATTCCCTATTTTTAGGAAAAGGTGTATATTACAGGCGCAAATAGACAATAAGGGAGAATGAACATGAACGTTGCTGAAGCAATCTGCCAGGCCTTGGTGGCCGAAGGGGTGCGGCTGTCCGCCGGCATCACCGGCGCATCCGTTGGGCTTATCGGCGATGCGCTGATCAGCCAGCCCAGAATGGAAATGTGCTACACACGGCAGGAGCGCGTCGCGGTCGACATCTGTGACGGCTATGCACGGGCATCCGGCGTGCCGGCAGTGGTCTTCACGGACGCAGGGCCTGCAGCCGCCAACACCATGGCGGGCATCGTCAACAGCTATTACGACTCCACCCCCGTCCTGTTCTTGGCTGGGGCAAACAAGCGCTTCGAGTCGCAACGCCGCTATACCAAAGAGCTGCCGACGAGCGATGTGTTTCGTTCGGTGACCAAGTGGGTCTCACGCATCGAAGATCCTTCTCAGGTCAGTCCCGTGATCCGGCGGGCCTTCGTTCAGCTTCGAACGGGTCGGCCAGGGCCAGTGGTCCTGGAGATACCGGTTGACGTCTCCTCCATGCCTGCAAACGATTTCCATTATGAGCCCATCTCGAAGAGGCCGCGCATCCGAAGCGCGGGCGACCCTGTTTCCATCGAAGGCGCTGTGCGACTCCTTGGGGCCGCCGAGCGTCCCTACGTTTACGCGGGAGCAGGCGTGCTGATGTCCGAAGCCAGTTCCGAACTTGTGGAATTGGCAGACCTGCTTACCCTGCCTGTGGCTTCGACCATCAACGGCAAGAGCGCCTTCCCGGAAGATCATGCTCTGTCGCTTGGCATTGGCGGCTTTTCCCTGGCCGCTTACAATACGCTCCATGCCCTGCGCTGTGCCCAGGAGGCGGACGTGGTGATGACCGTCGGCTGTGGCTTCAAGCAGCATACGACTCAAGCGGCCATGCCGGATGGGACCCAGCACATCCAGGTTGATGTCGATCCCTCCGAGCTTCATAAGGAGCGTCTGGCGGATATCGGCATCCTGGGCGATGCCAAGCTCGTGCTGCGGCAAATGACCGAGGCCGCAAGGGCGCTCCTCGCTCCGGAACGGCTGCGACCTCGCGAAAAGGAGCTCTTACGTATCGCTCGACTTCGGAGCGAGTGGGAGGCGATGTGCGAACCGCTCTTGACCTCGAACGAGCGTCCTGTTAATCCCTTTCGCGTGACACGGGAGCTTTCACGGTTGGTTGATCCGGCGAAGACCATCTTGTTGCATGACGCTGGATCGGTGCGGGGATCGACCTGCCAGCACTATCCGGCCACGACCCCCCGTGGGTTCATCGGCTTTGGCGTTGCAAGCTCGCTCGGCTGGTCCCTGGGGGCGGCCATTGGTGCAAAAGTCGCCTGTCCCGATAAGCTTGTGGTGACCATCATGGGAGATGAGGCCGTCGGAGAAACCGGCCTCGATCTTGAAACGGCAGCCCGGACCGAGACACCCATCCTCGTCATTGTCAAGAACAACCGCAGCGCCCGGGCCGGAAAAGGCGGCCCGAGCCCGAAACTCTCGGCCCTTCGTGCCAAACCGGTCACCAACTTCTGCGGTCTCGCCGAGTCACTCGGGGTGAAGGCATCGTTTGTGGACGATCCGGAGAGGTTGAGCACAACGATCGGCCAGGCGATCACTCACGTCAAGAACGGCAAGCCCGCCCTGGTGGAGGTCGTTACCAAACGGGTCCCCACGAGCCTGGTATAGAATAGGATTGTTCCTTTTCCTGTTCTTTCATTTCGAAAGCTCAGCGAGGGCCTCTTCGATGATGGAAAGGCCGCGTTCAAGTTGATCGTCTGTCACCACCAAAGGCATGAGAGGCCGAATGATATTGGCATAGGTTCCAGCAGAGATCATCAATAGGCCTTTCTCCCGGCATCGGTTGACCAACTGTTTCGTAAAAGCCGTGGCCGGTTCCTTGTCCCTGCAAATCTTCTGAAGGACTTTGAAATACTCCTTGGGAGGAACAACAAATCCGCCTTCGCCCAGCACCGGCTCCGCGATCAAAGCTGCCACCTGTTCTCCAGGCACGTGGGTATGGAAAAAGTCGCTAAGGAACTAGGCGCACCGAAGCTCACAGACAGGGTATCCCAGGTCGAAGGCACACCGATAACAATAGGCATAGGGCATGCGATAGATCTCGGGTGCATAGGGACCAAAGCCGAATTTATAGGGTTTTACCTTGCTCGTGAGGCTTAAGGCCAGCAAGGTCCGCCCATTGGGATGTTGCGGAGGTCCGTCCATAGATGTTTTAAAGTTCTCCGTCTATGCTTTTTCTAATGTATGGTTCAAAAGAAGATTGGCGGAAGTTAGGGCATCCGATAGGCGGTTTCGCTCTCTCAGAAGAGATGTGCGTAAGGCCTTGTATTCGTCGTCGCTGCTGTCAAGTCGCGTCAGATCCTCCAATAACTGAAGTGTCGGAAGGGGCCTGAATTTGGTTCCCATGGGATCATGTCCGTATTTTCCGGCCTTCGAACAAAGAACAGAGCTCAGCACTCGGCTCAATCCCATGAGGCATGAATTGAGCTCCATCCATGTGCTCGTGAGAGCCGTCTTGGTTCTCTTTTTCTCAAGCGTCGATAAATGATATGCAATCTTTTCGTTAAGGGCCCCTGCCTTCTTTTTCAACTCTTCAGTATGGTCCAGAAGTGCAATCAGATCTACGGAGGTTCCACTCTTAGCCTGTAAATCGCTAATCTCTTTCCTAAGCAGGTTTGCCGTCGTGACAAATTCGAAAGGCAAGACGGGATTGTTGCAAAGCCTCAGTACGGAGACGGAGTGGGCCTTAAAAGGGACGGCGATGAGATCAATGTCTACCTTGTCCAGGGTATCTTCGGACGTATGACTGTACCAAACAGGCTCTTCACCCCCAGAAAATTGATGGCCTCGGAAACCCGTCTTCCCGATAAATGAGGGGATACCGAGTCCCAAAAAGCTCTGATCCCCGCTCTTGGGGACTCTCTTGCTTTCGACCTCAATGCCGAGTAGTTCGCGGACCACCTGCTTCTGAAATTCTCGGATCTCCTCCGTGTTGCTCACTTCAAAACCTGAGGAACCCTTTCTTGCCAATCCATCCATCGCAAGATAGGCGATCCCGCGATCTCGAAGATCGTCCCAGAAATGGTCAGCGTACCAAGTGGACCCAGCGTATGTGCCGTGCTCATGGCCGCTCCACCACGCAAAACGGACACTTCGAGCAAGGTCTCTCCGGTATTTTGAAAAGATTCTCGCCATTTCCAACATCAACGAGTTTGCAACGGCATTGTCGGTTGCTCCTGCGAACCAGCTGCAATAATGGCCTCCGATGAGAACAAACTTCTCGGGTTCTTTGAATCCCCGGACAGTTCCTACGGGAACCCTGATCTCGCGGTATTCTCTCGAAGCGCATGCTTTCAGTCTCGCCAGGACACGCCCCTTCTTTACCAGGTCCGCCAGATATCTTCCATCCTCGTTGCACACGGATACGGCAGGGATTCTGGGCAGCTTGTCCATGGTCTCTGGAGTAGGGCCACCCCAGACGGTCCGAAGCTGGCCGATGTTGATTGCCCTTGAATTGCCGGGGGTGACGTGAATCTGGGCCACCGCTCCCTTTTCCAGGGCCAAGCGGGTGGCATCCCTGCGGCCTTCTTTCCCCCCGGTGATCAGGACAACCTTGCCTTTAACATCCAGTCCCCCGTAATCCTTCTCCAACCCCTCTCCGAGCGATACAACCTCTGCCTCCATCCCCTCCGGAGGGGTCGAATGAATGAAGATACGGGGAAGGCACTCAAAGGATTTCTGAACCGGAGAGAGGATCTCCAATGATGCCTCTCCGGGCAGGCTGATGAAGGCCTCGAACTTGTGGATTTCCGAGTCAACCTCGAACTCGTCCAGCTTTCCCTTGATGTATCGAGCGGCCTTCAGTTCATCTTCAGTTCCCGCGCGACGAATCAGTTTCGTCAAATATTCAAGGTGTTTCCAGGTTTCCTCTTTTGAATATTCCCCCAGTACTTGTCTTTCCAGTTCCTTTTCCCTTCGGTCTACCCAAGTGATGTGCTTTTCCATTCTCTTCAACCTATGACTCCAAGTACTCTTAATGTTCTCTGCAGCCAGCCTTCACCGAACGGCAGATTCAGAAGCCACACAAAAAGACCGTAGAAACTCGCCCAAGCCCCTGCTGTTAATCCCACAGAGAGTCCAAGTTTCTCTTTACCGGCAAATTTCAAATAGACAAAGACCAAAAGAGGAACAGCCGATGGAAAACCGATGCATAGAATCGCAGATAGAAAACCCGCAAACCAGAGAAAGGCCCCCAGCATTGGACGGACCGGCAATTTCTTTTCGCTGGCGCTCTTCGTTTCGGTCGGCGCTTCCGTCTTTTGTTCGAGCGAGTCATCTGTTTCAAAAAAAGTGAGAAGGAATGCGGCAAGGGCCATGAAAAAGACCGGTATCCCGATGACCTGAGGGAACAAGCGCGTTTTTAACGGCCAATTTGCCGCCGTAACGACTACCCAGGCTGCTATCACTACACAAACAAGACTCATGATACGCTCGCCGGAGTTCTTAATCTTCAGCCTATAGTGGGATCGCCGGTGGGTCGGTTTGAGACTTCCGCTCATTCTTGCTTCTTTTCGCGACAGCATCCATTCCTGTATAAAAGGATAAAAAAGAACCAGAACGGAAAGGCACATGAGGGTGGCGGCTCCGGGCCGAAGCAGCATGGATATTCCGTATCTTAATGCGGACGAATAGAGATAACTTTCGGCCAAATTTCCCAAGATAAAGCCGATGACGAAAGGGGGACGGGGCCAGTCAAACCGGATCATTAAACATCCTACTCCCCCGAACAACAGGAGCAAAATCAGATCGCCAGGATGGTGATTGCTCGTATAAGCCCCGACGAAGCTCAGGGTCAGGAGAAAGGGGATCATCAGACTCCCCCGGATCAACGTCAGCTTTGCAAGCTTATCAATAAAAATAAGGCTTACACCTACGACGATTACATTGGAGATGACGATGGTCCAGACCATGGAGAAGGTCAAGGGCAGATACTTCGTCAACATATCTGGCCCTGGTACGATTCCGAGGAGGAGAAAGGCACCCATGATAATGGCCGCACCAAAACTTCCGGGAATTCCAAACGCTATCGTGGGTATCAGGGATGCCCCTTGCGTCGTGTTATTGGCGGCACCTGGTCCAAGAACTCCTCTGACATCTCCCTTTCCGAACCCAGCCCTTTCTTCCGATGTCCTTGCGCTCTGAACAGCATGGGCGTAGGCCAGCCATTGAGATACCCCTCCTCCTATGCCGGGGAGCATTCCAATCCACGTACCGATTAGGCCACACCGCACGGTAAGCCAGAAATGCCTGAACGTATCCCGTATCCCTTCAAGAACGCCTTTTCTCAGGCTCTCGGCGGGGATGTCTCCAGCAGCAATTGCTGACCCCCGAACGGAGACGTCCACAATTTCTGCAATGGCGTAAAGCCCGATGACCACCGGGACCAGAGGTAACCCTTGCCATAAGTAAACCAGGTGGAAAGTGAATCGGTGGACCCCCGCCTGCAGGTCCTGACCGACCAGGGAACAAAGGAGGCCCAATCCTCCCGACAGCAGTCCAAGCAGAAGGCCGCGTTTCCCTTTGCTGCTGAGACTGGAAATACAGGCGAGGCCGAGGACGATGATCATGAATTTTTCGGGTGAGGCAAAGGCGAGGACCAAAGGGCGGACGACCGGGATGGAAAGAGTGAGGGCCGCTGCACCTATGACCGCACCGACGAGGGAACTCGTCAAAGCAGCACCCAGTGCACGGCCTGCCTCCCCTTTTTTTGTCATTGCATATCCATCGACGATCGTTGCCACCGAAGATGATTCACCCGGAATTCCAAAGAGCACCGAGGTGATGTCTCCCGTTGTCGCTGTGACAGAGTGCATTCCCAATAGGAAGGCAAAGGCCTCTTCGGGTCTCATCGTATAAACAAAGGGGATCATCATCGCCAGGGTGGGGCCGCCTCCCAGGCCAGGGAGAATACCGACTGCGAAACCGATTCCCGCACCGAGGAGAAGGAGGAGAAATGGCTTAAGAGCAAAGATTAGGACAAGCCCGTTGAAGAAGGCTTCGATCATGTTCATTACCTTAACTTCTGGAAGAAATTGTCACGAAGCAATAGGTGCGGATGCCCCGGTAACCTTTTTTCCGATTCCACGCAAAGCACATTCAAAAAGCTACGTACTGGCTAAAAATCTTTACGATCTCGGGCGGCTGTTCGAAAATAAACCGGATGAGCTTCGTACATTCTTCTGCAGGAATGTATCTCAAATCCAGCTGAGCCTTTTCCGACTCGGCCTGGACTTGAGGGTCTTTCAACATCTTATCAAAGGCATCTCGAATGATTTTCATGACATTGGCCGGCGTTCCAGGAGGAGCCAAATAGAGCTGCCCCATCATCGCCGTCCTTCCCAGCAAGGCCATGACGGCTTTTCCTTTCGGATCGGTGGTAAGATCTTCATTTACAGGCAGGTGTTCGATTCCTTTTTGAACCACCCAAGAACGGACCAGGGGACGGATTAACCCTCTCGCGATATGTGGCTTGCCTGAATTATAAGCGATCCAGATACCGTCGATTTCCTTCTGCTCTATGGCAAGCATTGAATCTGCACTGCCGCGATACTCGATCACCTTTGCGTTTAAGCCAAGAAAATCTCTCGATATGAAACTCATTTGTGTTGTGATGGACCCTGGACCTCCTCCCCCGAGAAAGATCTGTTTTTTTGAATTCTTCAATTCTTGAAAAGTCTTGTAAGGAAGATCGTTACGAATACAAAGGACATTCGAATCGGCTGCCACGGACCCAATCATCTCAAACTTCTTGATGTCGTATTCCACACCGTCTACTTTTAGCAGTTGCATGAAGGCGAGACCCCGGTGGGTACCGAAGATGGTCAAACCATCGGGTTTGATTACTCGATAAAGCTGATTTGCCGCAATCATGCCAGACCCCCCTGCATTGTTCTGAACAATGATTGAAGGTTTTCCAGGAAGGTACTTAGGGAGGCTTTTTGCGACAAACCGTGCCACCCTGTCGCGACCGCCTCCCGGTGGCGAGCCCGAAAGAATCGTGACGACCTTCCCTTCATAGAAGTCGGCTGCCGATGAGTTTCCAGGGGATATCATGATTGAAAGAACCAGGATACCTGTTAAAAAACCTCCAATCCATCTATTCATGATCTTTCCTCCTTATACAAAAGTCTGCCAATTTTGATTCTTGAGAGGGTCTATCAATCGAAGTAGCCAGCCTTCACCGCCCAAAGCCAAAGATAAGAGAATTTTTCGTTATGGAGTTCAACATAACCGACATGTCCGTAACGGGGTATCAGGACAACGTGAGCGCCTCTTGTTCGAGCGGCATATTTCAATCCCATGAACATTTCCCTCTTATCTTCAATGTGCTCACCCTGTATCCAGTGGCCATTGTCATTTTCGCCAACCAAAAGAAGCACCCGTATTTTCCTGAGCCAGTCTGGTTTGGGTTCTTGGAGGTGATCCAAATACTCCTCAAGCGGAAGTCCCGTCCTTTTTGGGTACTCCTCCAGTATGCCGACGGCCCCCCGATGCTGATTGTCACAAAGACTGGTCTTCATCTGTGAACGGAGATTGGCGGCCCACTGCATGTATTGCTCGGGAGCTCCCCAAGGAGTAAGATCCAAGGGATCCTCGTATTTTGATTCTCGAAAGCTCTTGGGCGACCTTCGTGAGATAACCTCTACGGGAACCTCCTTATACTTTTCGGCTCCCGTTTTCTCTCGCCACTCCTTTCGCCAGCCGTCGGGACCTCCAGTCCCAAATCCGACCAGCCCGATGACTCTCGCCTCTTTTATAAAGCGCGTCAGATGAGCAGCCATTGGGCCGCCAGTCGAGTGACCGAAGGCCAAGATTTCACGGCCCGAGAGATACTGGTCTGTTAACAGCCCTGCTCCTTGGAGAATTGTATTAAAGGTGCATTTCCAATTGCGATCTTGAATCTCGTCGGGAGACAGGTCCTGATCCAGTAGATAGATGGGCATTCGTTCGGCCACAGGCTGTTTCCAAACCCCTCCCGGAGGATAATGACCCGGATATGTCAGTGCGAGGACCCGAAATCCCTGAGAGGCCACCACCCGGGCAAAACCAGGCCTTTCATCGGGTGTCAGGTCGAATAGCTTTTCACTGCCGGCCCCTCCATGAAAGAAAACAAAGGCCCGTTTCGAATCGACCTCTTGATTGGGCGTGTAGAGAGACCCGTGCATATCCCATTCATAACCATTCCTTGCATACCGGACCGTGACCTCTTTTACGGAGAAGCCCCCCTCAGGGTAAGGCGGTGAGATGGTTAGCCACTCCTCCCAGCTTAACCCAAGAAGAAGGTCAGATGATTTGATGTGCTTCAGAAACTTTTCAATCGATGCCTCTTTGATCAACATCCCCGAATCCTCCTTTTGGCCTCCTTTATCATGAAACTTTTCAGAATCCAGCCGCTTTGTTACATCGTAATATCTTTCTGAGAGACTCGTAATTGAACGGTAGGTGGGCACGCAGGTAGGTCATTGGGATCAAAAAACCAAAAAGCCTAAATTGGGAAGGCTCAATGAACTAACGATTATTCTATTGCCTTCACGTTCAACCTTTGATTTCCTCTGCCGTTCCCCCGGGTTATCATTCTTATCTCAGATGAAGATTCATGTCAATAGGAAAAAAGAAATGGCTATCGTAAAGTGGGTAGGGATCTCTTCGATCTGTCACAACACGTTGCCTTCTCTATCTGAGAGGAAAACTTGTGGAAGAACGGCATGATACCCTGTGATCTTTATCTTTCAAAAATCCAATCTGGTTTCACCTTTGGCCGCAGCGACTCATAAAGCCTGAGTTGCAGAGGCGAGTTCCTCATAATTCTCCAGGCGAAGCGGCCGCTTGCCTTTTTCGATCTCGCGGATCAATTCGATGAGTGCCTGGCAGATCGGAGTGCGAATGCCTAGCCGTTCGCCTTTCCACGCAACATGCCCTAATGTGTAGTCCACCTCCGTTTTCAGGCCACTCTTCAGTGCTCTTGCAATACCGCTGGGTTTGTCGCTTTTCCAATTCAACGCCATTTCAGTAAACGTCGAAGAGCGCACTTCCTGGGGCCGACTGGGGTGGAAGTCCGAGGGATCGTATTCCTTCAGAGGCTCAAAGCGCACTCCCGCAGTAACTCCTACCTCCATTATTTCCGCCATAAGAGCAACAGACAAACGCCGACTCCGTTCGCTTTGCCAAATTGTCTTTAATGACACGTCAGCGAGGGCTCCGAACGCCCCCAGGCCGGAATAAGTAATTTTGCTCCACAGAAATCCCAGTATGTTGTTTGTTATTTCAGTCGGGATGACGGAATTAAGGAGCCCCTGCGCCGAGGTGAGTTGCGGTGTGGTCCGCCCGTGGAGATGCCCGACGTAGAGATGCCCACGAACTTGCGTCTCGACGCGGCCTGGCCCTAATAAGCGGCTGCCCATCCGGACCACGGTCCCGATCGCATGATCAGGCCCAACAACCTCTTCAAGGAGAGGCGGATTGATGCCGTTCTGAAGCGACACCAATGTCGCTCCTTTGTTCAGATGGGGTTCCAAAGACGAGAGAGCCTGGGGGGTATTGTATGATCGGACAGCAATAAAGGCGAGGTCGAATTTCCCCTTTACCTCGTCTGGAAGAAGTGTTGGTACAGCGACCGTGAAAGGTCCATCCGGCACGTGAACCTCCAAGCCACGCTCCCGGATGGCTCGCACATGCTCCGGATTGACATCGACGAGTGTCACAGGATTGCCTGCATGGGCCAGGCGGCCACCGATGATCCCTCCAATGGGGCCGGCACCCAAGACAATGATACGCATCGTTACCTCCTTTCTCTCGAACCAATATGTAGAGCCTCCCTGAGGCTAAAGCCTCAGATATCCGTCAGGAGAGAGGCTGGCGGCAAGCATCACCATGTTAATGTCGCGATGGGCCATCCAGCTTTCGGCCGCCCGGTTTCCATCGCGAAGCCAGAATTGATCGATGGCTTCTTTGAGGGCCCCATAATGCTTGAGAGCGTTCATCCATACCCTCAGGTCATGCTCTCTGGCAAAGGTGTTTTCATTTCGTTCAACCAGTCCCGGTAGCCGCTCCAGCGCTCCCAGTCCGATCGACAATCCCAGCTCACGGAAGGCAAGGCGGGAATCGGCAGGAAAGTTCAAAGAATCCTCCCTGCCAAACGCTTTGAGGCCCTTCAAGGAAGCCTCCAGCAAGGCGCCGAGCAGACCTGTCCGGGTCAAATAACCTTTTACCATCAGCTGCGCAACTCGAAAGGCATCAGACAGAAGGCCGCCGATACCCAGGGGGTCGTCGGTGGCCCAGCTTTTCCCTCGACACATCGTGGTCATGTCCAAAATCTCGACCCTCAGATCCCCGGATAATCTTTTAGGTTCCTCGGCGGCTGTCGCTTGAAGCTGGCTGTAGGTCACCAGCCCATCGAGAGGGTCATGGAGCCCCATGGATGACACGAGGGGAGAGGAAAGATCGATGCTCATCTTCCAGTACATGCGCTTCTGACCACCGGAAAAGGGCACATAGACAAATTTGGCATGGACTCCCCTCGCCAGCTCTATTGCCCATCTGTTGTAAGTGGAATCTCCGGTAACCTTCGTGACGCGGTTGAGGGCATGCATCCACTTCGTCAGATAATGGTAGTACTGCCCGTCCCGATCCCATTCCAGGCGCTCGTTAAAAGGGTCGCCAGGACCTCGTTCCTTCAATTGCTTGCCAATCCTCAACCCCCCCCCGGGTAGGATGCTTCTCTCCCTGCTCCTCATCAAGGCCGCTGATCCAGCCGGTGCGCGGATCATCGTGCCGATGCCGTCCAAGCACCCTATGCACTTGATCGACAAGGTGCAGCGCCAGATCCATGAATTCCCTGTCCTCCGTTTCCTGATAATGCCCGAGGAAGTTGCAGACCGCGAAAGCGTCCGTCCACAAATAGCGCCGCGGCTCACCGATTGCCGGCGATAGCCCGGTCAGGCGAGCAAATTCGGTCATAATCTTTTCGACCAAGGAGGCCGATGCCCGTTGTCTCATCGCTTCTATCCCTCACCCCGGATTCAAGGGAGTGGCGCAGGGGGGCAGAGTTGCCATTCAGACCAGTTTACCACAACGCCAGTGTTCGTCAACCATCCGTTCATACCGATCACTCATTTCATTCATAATCTTAGTTTCTTTGGCATATCCCCCACCAATGGCTTGAGACGGGTTTCGCACGTTGCCCTCATAGGAACGATCCTGAAATTACAGTCTTTCATTCTGTAAAATACAGGGTTCTACTGATTTACGTTTTCAATAGCATCATGATAACCTGTCTGTAAGCTGCTGATGAAGTGTTTTACGAACGACTGAATATGAGGTCGGAGAAAGGAGGAAGAAAGATGGGGGAAATCATTTGGGAAAAGGATTTCGAGGAGGTCCTTAAGAAGGCAAAGAAGAGTAATAAGCCAATTTATCAAGATTTTTGGTTTGACGGCTGAATCGGTTGTGCCAAAATGAATACGGGTCCGTATTCGAACGAGAAAGTGCAGAAGTTCATCATGGAGAATTTCATTCCCTTAAAGAGCCAGTGTTTCTGGGATAAGCCCACTGCGTTGATGCAGAAGTTTGAGATTAAGTGGACCCCCACTTTGATCATCCTCGATCCCGAAGGAAAGGAACATCACCGGATGGTCGGCTATCTTCCTGTTGACGACCTGATCGCTCAGTTAATCCTGTCAAAGGGGAAAATCTATTTTGACATGGACCGTTTTCCTGAGGCGATCGGCCAGTTTCAGACAGTGATTGATCAGTACCCTGATGCGGGAGCGGCTCCTGAAGCGATCTTTCTGCTGGGAGTAGCCGGATACAAGCACACTCATGATGCGAAGCCTCTGCGGCAGATCTATGACCGATTGGCTGCGAAATACCCGCAAAGTGAGTGGGCCCGAAGGGCGGAGCCATACTCAGCAATACCGTTATAAAGGTTTGACCGCATATCCACTTCATAAGATGCAGGGAAGCGGTTACCTGGACCGAGGCCAAGTTCCCATTCTCCTTTGAAGCTGACAGGCCGCTTCAAGGGCTCTCGGTTTTTTTTTCCAAACGCTCTGCTGAAAACTTGAAACACGAAAAGAACTTGTCAAACTTGTCGGTATCTCCCATGACACCGTCCATAGAGTCGAAGTGATCAAGGAGGAATGTCTTCAGGTGATTCTCGGGGGGATATTCTCCCATACCTCTACCAAGGAAATCAAACCGGGAGGAGGTGATAAGGGATGAAAAAAGGGAGAAAATAAGCTATACAGAAACATAATCTTCTCGAAGGAAGCGGATATTGAATAACAAACAAAGGATTGTTTTGATCATCGGAGCTGCTGCTTTTCTGTATTTTATTCTTACCTCTCCAAAGATTTCCATCGTCAAAGGGACATACGTTAAACCTCCTCTGGATAGAAAAGACATAGCCAAAATGGCAGATGTCCGGACGGCAATGACGAGGGCGGTTGCAGTTTTCGGAGCAACCTTGCTGGTTTCTATTGCACTCCGAGATAAGAAGGGAGCTCGAACTCAATCCGGTAAGGACGGAGGACCTGTTCTTGATGAGGAGTGTCAGGATGGCGGGGGGCAACCAGTCAAGAGGGATGTCATTGCCAGGATCTTGAGATTCTTGAGAGAGTTCTTTTAAGAATCTTCAGAGAAAAGCTAAATGAAAAGACAGGAGCACTCTTTCGGGCTCGCGTTCATACCAAGGGAGGAAAGGGGATATAGAATATGGACAGAGGAGGAGACAAATAGAATTTGATCGGGGACAAAGGGGTTTTATGGAGAAGGAAGCAGAGGAAAATCTCAAGACTTTAGGAATCCGTATCCTCCTCGTCCGTCACGGCCAAACCGAGTTTAATCTGACACACCGCATCCAAGGCAGGATAGATGTCCCCCTAAACAAAGAGGGTAAGAGCCAGGCTCACGCATTAGCTTTGGCGTTAAAAGATGAATTTCTGACAGCCATGTACTCCAGTCCACTACTGAGGGCAATGGAGACAGCGAGATCAATTCAGGCATTCCACCTTTCAGTGCCCCTTTTTGAGGAAGAAGGCTTAACTGAGATGGATGTGGGGGAGCTTGATGGAATGCAAGCGGGGGATTGGGCTTTACAGCACCAAGAATTTTACAAAGCCTGGCAGGCGACACCCTCACGTCTCAAAATGCCTGGTGGAGAGAGTCTCAGAGAGGTTCAGATCAGGGCACTTGATACGTTAGAAAGGATCACCAAGCCTTATCCCCCGGGAAGCACACTGCTGCTCTGCAGTCACAATTTCGTGAACCGCACCATCATTTGCCATGCACTTGGGCTTCCCCTTGATCGATTTCGAGACTTCCAGCAAGATGTGGCAACCCTGAATGTTCTTTACAAGAGAGACGGGCAGCTTTTGGCGGAAGTATTAAATGACGTATCTCATCTTAAAAAATGTGAAGGTGCATCGCTGCAGAAATAATTGAGGATAGGCGGCTGATCTTGAAGGTTCAACAGACAAGCACCCGGTCACGCCGGGCCCAATTGGACCGGCCCGAGAACTCCTGGGCGAGATGTTACTCGAAATGAACCAACCTGAGCAGGCCTTGAAAGAGTTTGAAGCCTCCCGGCGGGTTGACCCTAACCGATTCCGGAGTTTATACGGCGCCGGCCGTGCTGCCGAGCATGCAGGAGATCTGGAAAAGGCGAGAACATACTATTCCAAACTAGTTTCACTCTGTCAGTACACTGATACGGAACGTCCGGAACTGAAACACGCAAAGGCTTTCCTGAAATAAGCTTGGCCCAGACCGCGTGACAAGCAGCGGCTTCTTTGCGAGTGCGATGAATAGGAGATAGTGAGTCCTCAGTTGAGGATATTTATTAACACCCTTCAAACCTATCGAATCAATACAAGGATGAATAATAAAATCAAGCGGCGGATGATAATAGCGGATTTCTTCCGGGAAGACAGAGAAGAGAGCTTACCCAATATTAATTAATTTCTGAAACCTTAACTCACTTAGGAGAGAGAAAAGTTAACCAAGTCCTGAATTTCTTCCCTGGGTACATTCCCCTTGGTAAGGAAGTGGCTCGCCCCATTACGGAATGCGGCTTCACGATATTCAGGTCCGTCATGACTGGTTTTGGGCCGTCTCCAGGTCGAACCCTTGTCCGTTATCCTGAAAACGGATCAACCGGCATCCTTCGGCTCAAGAAATCACGAAAGAAATGAAAATTCTTGGAGAACTCACTCATAAGACAATTTAACTAAACTTCGTTGGAATTACGCAGCCTCCTTTTAGTAAAGAACCTTGAGAAATCGTACGATAATTAAGATCAACAAAAATACCAAGTAGAACCGTAAGAAGTATAGTGCGATTCGAGTCATTCGGGTCATTTTCACGCGGGGCATTGCATTCTCCTCAAACTTTTACCCGGGTTACCAGATCCTTCATGATATCATTGTAATGGATGACTCCCAGAATGTGGTCATGCTCGTCCACTACAGGAATCATCCGATAATGGTACTTGGCGAACATTTCGGCCAAATCCTCTCGCATATCACTTTCCTCTGCGACGACGGCCGGTGCAACCATGATTTCACCTAAAGTTATGTGATCCATAGAAAGCAGCAATTCACGTAAATCGACCACGCCGACAAGAGTTTTGTCTTCCGCACTTATCACGTAGATATATGAGATTGCATCAGGTCCAAGGCCAGAGTGCCTTAGTTTTTCGAGGACCTCGCCCACTTTTGTGTCTTTGTGGGCCGTCATGAAATTTGATGACATGATATCCTTGGCCTTTGCTTCACGTTTTGAGAGAATGGCTTGGACGCGGTCGGCCTGCTCATGGCTAAGCAATTCCATTAGTTCTGTTACATGCTCATGCGGTAAAACTGAAAAAAGATCCGCCAGTTGTGGAATCGTCATTTCAGATAGAATGGTATGGGCTTTTTCCTTCCGTAGGGTGGCAATGATCTGTCGTTGTACCCTGGGTTCCGCCTCCACTAAGGTTTCTGCAGCCTTTTCCGAATCAAGAGCCGAAAAGAGAGCCTGCTGTTCCTTTCCGGACAACTCTTCAAGGGCATCGGCCAGATCCTCGCCGGGCATTTGTAAGACTTGTCTACGAGTGACTGAAAGCGAAACTTTGTCTGTGGCGACAGCCTCTTCCACCGAGAGGGGTTGAACGTATTTCCATGAGATCAACTGGTCCTTAATCCAGTGGATTCTTCCCAAGCCCCACCTACGTAAGAAACCATTGAAGGAAATATCAACGTGGACGATGAGCAATTGCGCCTTGGACTCCAAAAGATGGACGTCGTTTACTACTTCAACACGCCGACCATCCATGTCCAGGACCGTTCGCCCCATCAAATGTTTGTCCACGAGTATCCAATCCGGTTGATCGACGAAGGGGGGATAAGTGTCTCCGTTTCCAGGAGGTTGAACAAAAATGGCATCATCTTCGATCCTCAGGACCTTTCTCCATGGAATGAACTCCGTAGGTTTATTCCATCCGTGCTCGATATAGATTCCTACGGCTTGTGGATAAGGTTCGGTGAGAGAGAATACCAGATCGGTAAGTTTCCCGATCCGATCCGTAATCTTTCCCGCACAGATCGGAAGCTTGACCAGTTCTGAAAAATAAAGGAACCGGTAGCTCCCAGTGCCACTGGCAAGATCGGATATTTTCGGAGCATTTGCAGTAGGTGTGCTCATCTCAACCTCTCAATGGTCATTTAAAAAAACCTGGGAAAAGGGTACTGAACCCCAAAAGTGTTGACATGAGTGCCACGACAATAACAATGGTCCAGTTTGCATAATTTTGCCAAGCCGTATTGGAATGTTCGCCCATACAGGATTCATCGTTCAGAAGCAGGAGCAGAAAGACGAGGGCCGCTGGCAAAAGGGTGACCGCTACAACCTGCACGAACATGGTGATTGTGACTAGGGGAGCCCCTGGGATTAAAACTACTGCGCCGGAGGTAATCAGCATAGCCAGGTAAATCATGTAGAACCACGGAGCTTCCCTCACCTTCAAATTCAAGGAGTGAGCCCATCCAAAGACTTCACCTACAGCCCATGATGAAGATAACGAAATACACAAAGCCCCGAGGAAGCCGGCATCAAAGAGCCCTATGGCGAAAAGTTTACGTGCCAGTGGACCATATCCAGCGGGCAAGAGTGGCACAATCGCTTCGGCTGTCTGTCTGGCATCTTCAATCGTGATGGGTGGACGATGAAAGTAAAAGACGGCAGCCGTTGCAATGATGATGAAAACAGCCACAACACACGTCAGAAAGGAACCCACAAGGGTGTCCATTTGGCCAAATTTGATATCATGATAATCCAAGCCTTTGTCCACAACAGCGCTTTGTTGGAAGAAGATCATCCAAGGGGCAATGGTCGTGCCGATGTTAGCCATCAGTATGAAAATCAGGTCTCCGGTGAGCCCAAAGGGTAGATCGGGATGATAGAAACCTCTGAGCGCCATGCTCCAACTCGGCGCGCTTGGAGTTTCCATGGCCCAGAGGGCGGCAGGGATATAGACGAAATTGAAGATGCAGAAGAAGAGCGCTATTTCTGTAGAAGAAGCAAGTGGTAAGACGATATTGAACGGTAATATCGAATTACTGCTGCTTCCCCCAGGCATACTACGGGATATCCGGAACTTTCAGGTTCCTGTGTATCCGTGTCCATAAACCTCCTTTAGGTGGTGAGCTAAGTGGAAGCAGGAGAAACAAAAAAACCATTCCACGAGAGGGGAATGGCTTAAAATTGGATCGGTGCAACTATCCGGTTTACCCAAACGTATATACTACTCATGTTCCCCACTCGTTTAAGCTTCAGCACCGCGTACCGTGAGAGACCTAATGGCCTCAGCCACTTTGAGCAAACCCTTAATCCGGGAATGCCTGGTCTGCCTGTTAGGATAACTTCTCTCGAAGTTTCCCGGCAGTGGCCTGTGTGTTTCGCGGGAGCCTCACCTACCGAGGATCCGTCTTTCTAAAGTTTGATCTAACACTACTTGAAAATACTGTCAAACCAAAAAACTGACTGAGTTAAAAAACTGAGCAAAAAATGAAATGAATTAGTTTCCTTGCGTCTTCATCCTTCCTAATGAGCAAGTGTCTTGCTGATTACTGTCTGAAAGGTTGTATCATCCAGCCAAAATGTAAGATCAACATTACAGGAGTCCCAAAAAGGCTGCGGACTCGACAAATCTGCATAATCCTCTTTTATTGAAGGCGCTATTCTTAATCTCCAGGATCCCTATCTTTCTCTCTTTTCCGTCTTCTTATGAGATCATGAATATCTTCATGGTAGATATCCTCAATTAGGGGAATTGGAAGGCTCTACAAACCTCTCACGACGCACTGTGTTCGTTTCCTTATCGAAATAGCCTTCCCACAGTACCAAATCAGGATGGTCGTCGAGTGAGGCCCAGTTTTCTACATTGACACCTGCCTCTGCAACCTGGGGTGCACTGAATACGCGGCAGTAGAACGCCTTCTTCTTCCCGGCTGGACGGACCACTCCTCTAAGTTGCCATACCCAATTGGGGTCCTTCTTCTCTTCAACCACCATGTACCTGCCTGCTAATTCAGGTATCCCCTTAGGTCCTGGCAACTTTTCCTCTCCTCCTTTTGTTTCTTTACGTTTCCAAAACATTCTTGTCTCCCCTCTCATAAGATTTTTAAAAACTAAAATGCTTAATGGTTGAAATGTGCATGCTTAAAAGGAGCAGGACGGGGTAGGCTGTGATCAACCTACCCCACCTCCTGTTAAAGGAGGGCTGGAGAGTGCAAAGCCTATTTAACTCTATGTCATTGTCGGATAATCCAACTGGCGAAGTTTTTAGAGGTAAAAATAGATGACATATATGCAACTCTCTGCAGATATAATAAGGGCTACGTATTCCCCTATTAATAACCCTATCTGCTTATCCCTGTGGATTCGTATAACAGTTTATTCAACCCTTTCAGACAACGTCAAAGCCTCTCGCTTAAGAGGAGAAGAGACATAAAACAGATTGACTACTATCTTTCTAAAGAGTTTTTCCTTAACGGCATTTATTGGGATCGTTCCACTCAAAGACCCTTCTATAATACCATCAGGCTGAAGACGTTTGCCCTCCCAAAACGGACGAACGTTCTCCATTCTCTCTCCAGATTTATATGGGATGGGCTTCCCAGCTTCATCCAAGTATTCGAGAGTGATTGCCTGGATATCCAGGACATCTTTCGATTTGTTAGTGATTTTGATGTTACCCCTTAGACTTGGGGTCTCGACAATCTCCTTAGAAGCTGTGTTTACGGTCATATCAACCTTGAGGTCGCTAAGCTCCGCGAGAAATGCGGGTTCCTTAACTTCAGCCTTCGGTGGAACTAAATTTTTCGTGATTTGCTCTTGTGTCGGAGCCTCTACCTTTTGCTGCGAACAACCGAAAAACCCAATGGCCATACTTAAGCCTATGAATATAAAAATCTTTGTGGAATACATAACACTCTCCTCCTTTGGTTGGTGGTTAGTAGAAATATGAGCTCATTAGCAATAATGTTTGGTGGACCCCTCTCATACCTACTTATGGGTTTAGCAGACAGTCATCCACCATCCTCACTTTTTTTATCACCCCGCATTGCATATACAATCCACACAATGAGACCGACAACACAAGCCGACATGATGAGTATTCCCAACCACATGATTTTTCACCTCCCTTCTTACTTAGGAAGCTGTTAAGGAAAGATTTTAGTAGTCATCTCGTATTCGAAGCGTAGTACCTCTCCCTTGGCCTCTCCGAACAACGAGACGTTTTTGTAGCTTTACTAACTTTGACGAGGATATTCTTAACAGCGCAGAATGAGGGATTTTACTTGAGGGACAGTGGCTTGGTAATAAAAGCAGGAAAAATGTTCGGCCAGATCACTTCCAACCCAGAATGCACAAGAAGAATCACTGGGTGTTGTGAATTTTTCTTTCTTAGAGAACAAAAGACAGTCTAAATCAGTATTTTCAAACTTTGGATAAGCAGAAAGAAAGTCAGCTTCCATTAAGACATAATAATCCGTGTAAGCCGAAAGCATCGGAATGAGCAAGGAAATCACTATAACCAGAAGAATTTTGGCTTTGTGTTTTCTTTCCACGTTCGATAACCCGACTGGTCAGTTACATCGCGCTGAACATGTTTGATCACAAAATCGTTCTTCTCTTATTGAGGTTCTAATATACGTTTACCCTTTTTAACTTTGGTTGTCAATAAATTTTTTCAGGAAATCCCTCTGGGTTTATTCAAAAGCTTTTGTTAAATTTATAAGCAAGGTTAGGAATAATTCTATCTTTTTTATTCCAGGGTAACTGCAGATTGCCAGTCGCAATCTTCAAACTGGACCCGCCGTTGCCTCAGACAATCTCGGTATGACCTCGATGTTCCAATCCAAATCGAGATTGAGTATCAGCTTGAAGGCCAGAGGGTTTTCTCATCCGCTGTGTCTAAGAAGGTCCGCTATAACCGCCCTCTTCTGGTGAAAGAAGCCAGGAGCCGATCGGGAGCAGATCTTGATTATCTGGTAAATCAGGAGGTTCAGCGGGCGATTAGAGGCCACTTTTTATCGAGGGGATATATCTTCGAAAATCACGAAACAATATGAGCGAACGCATCCAAAATGCGAACCTAAGATAGAAGAAGAATCTGTTGGCTTCCATTCCGGGCTCTCTTGCCTCAGACGGGCAAGGGAAATGACAGCCGCTCTTTGGCTCGCTTCATCAAACGCAAAATTTAACTCCGGGACATACAGATCATGGTCAACAATTCCCAAAATGTTTTCAAAGGGTACATATTCTTTTTCATTCATCAAGGCATTTAAGATCCTCGTGGACAGATACTGATTTCTCTTTTTTCTTGAAGGTGAGGTTCGGGCATTCCTTTACCGGTCCACACCTGTTTCCCAAATATTTTATTCTGGTCGTCCTTTACTATTGGGATGACTTTTTGATCTACCTTGCCAACAAAGACGAAAACAATACCCATCTTAAAATCTCTTTCTCCTGCAGACAGATCGATGCTTAAGCCTAAAAGTAAGATGATCGAGAAGACTAAGGCTCGCCTAAGTCTTTTCCTTTAGGCCCCCTCAATCCTCGACATCTTGGTGCTTCGATGCTGGACGGCGCGAACGTAAACATCGGATCTATTCAACGCATCCTCAATATATCTTCATTCTATCGGAGAATCTGAGCGGGAAGCGATGAGAATTTTTGAGTGGGTTTCCGAAAATTCACACACAGAGTCACACACAGATACAAAAGAAGAGGTTAGCCGATTTCGCTAACCTCTTGATATTATTTGGAGCCCACGGACGGATTTGAACCGCCAACCCGCTGATTACAAATCAGCAGCTCTACCTTTGAGCTACGTGGGCTTAAATTGAGATTTTTGTCCTGATTATTTTACTACTATTTTCTAACAATTCAAGATTCTTTACGCTAAAGGGAAGTAAGGACAGCCGACCTCATGGTAAATTGATCCATTGGAATGAAATCGGTTCCTTCACCTTCTTGAATTCAGGATCGCCCGTGACAAGGGCGGCGTTCAATTTCACTGATAAGGCGACAGCGAAACAATCCGCATATGCAATCCTATATTTCCCCTTCAGCTTCGCTGCATCATAGGCTAATTCTCTATTTACTTCGACAATCTGAATGGGAAATTTATCCAATTGTAGGATTACCTTTTCAGCCTCGTCAACGCCTTCTTCTCTCATGGTGTTGTAATAGACCTCACCCCAGTTTACCACACTCATGTACCCTTTGGCTTTGCCTTGGATAATTTGCCTCAATATCCGTGACACTCGATCTGCGCCCGCCTCGTCTTCAAAGTATGCAATCATGGCGTAGCTGTCCAGAACGTATTGTCTCATTGCTTCGCTTCCCTTTTCCTATCTTCGATCAGAGACTTAAGTATTTTCCCTTTGGTTTTCAACATGCCTCGACCTTCTTCAACCGGGTCTTGAACCATAGGCTCAAGGATGATACGGTTCTTTCCACCATAAACACGAAGAGGGGTCCCTCTCCCGATTTGATATTTTCTTCTCAGTGATGCCGGGATGAGAACCTGGCCCTTCACCGTAGCTTTCACAACATTCATGGCAACTACCTCCGTATTACTTTTCTCAACTAAACGTATTACAATACGACTCTTTTGTCAACTCCTGTTTCACCTTCTTTTCTCTTCGATAGCTCTTTCTAAAATCCGGATCGCCTCCTGAGAGGTATTGATCGATTGCGCCAGGGATTCTCTCGCCTGCTCGGGGTTGTGAAAACCATCGCTGTTCTCAGCGGTCCACCATTCCCAGAGGATGTGGGCTTTGTCGTGAAGGGGCCACACCTCCCGGAGAATATCGTCTCGCACGCCCATATCTCTGGCCCTTGTATAGGTTTCGATCAGCCTTCCTAACCAGAATTCAGCCTTTCTCATTTTCCCACGGACATAATTTTGAATCGCATCGACCTGATACTCGGCTTCCTCTTGAGACCAGTAAGCATGACAGCGGCCGCAGGTATCTTTGAGCATATACCTTGCGCTTCTCTGGCCATGATAGGTCGCGAGCTTTCCCTTTTTGTCCTTAACCTTGGGCATATGGCAGTCTTTGCATTCGACCCCACCTCGCTCGTGTTTACTCCCCCAGAACGTTTCTGTCTCAGGATGTTGCAGTTTCGTAAGGGGCGCCCCTGTCGTTGCGTGGTAAAAATCCTTGAAACCGAGCTCCGCATACCTTCTCTGAATACCAAAGACATTAACCCAGGGAAAATAATTGGTCCTCCGGTCGTCCATCCCGATAAATACTCCGGTCTTCGGATCGAACCCCTGGTTGCAGTTGTATTCGACGTGGCACTGGGCACAAAGAACATTGGAATCCGGTTTGTTAAGGATCCCAATGGCCCTGAAGGGTTTCCCATCCCGCTCAAATTCGATCTTTGTCATGGTGACTTTCTTACTCTTCTCTTTGTTGTAAGGGTAGGTCCCTTCTTTTCTGCTGACGACGGCTTCGATCAAGGCATCTCTCACCACTCTCGGCTTTGCTCCGTGGGGATCATGACAATGGATGCAACCCATGGGGTTCTTGAGATACTTCTTCACCATGTAGATGGCGGCGGGATTTCCTCCTCTCTTTAAATCTGTTGCCGGGTGAGGGTCGCCCATGTAAGGCCACTTCAAGATGGTGTCTGTCGTCTTGCAAGTCAGGCAGACGGTATTTCCTGCCTTTGCCGTCTGGGGGAGTTCTTTTCCCGTATCGACCAGAAGATCCCAGACCTTCCCTGGTTTTGTAATTTCCTTCCAGCTCTTTAATTGATAGATTCCTCCATAGGCCCGATCCACCAGGAGGTGGTCGGTCAGCATAAAGATGTGAGACCTGGGCTCGTCGTGTTCTCTTGTGAAACCGTGGGGCATCATCAGGAGATCGAAGGTCGGAGACCGGCTCGTGGTGGTTGCCTTCTCCACTTTGGCCCTCGATTTGAGATTGACCGAGACGAAGGTCTCATACTGAAAGGGGTGGCATCGGCCGCAGAGGGATAACTCCAAATTGGTTTCCGGAAGGTTTAGCGGATCTTTCAAATGCTCAGCCAGTTTGCTGTGGCACCTTTCACAGGAAAGGGAGGCATGCTTGGTGCCCACCTTGAGCGATTTGATCGTCTCGTGACACTCCAGACATACGCCTTCTCCCTTTGGAGTGGATTCTTTTGCCGAACGGGCCAGAGAGAGATAGAAGACGAAGGATAAAAAAGACAATATTAGAATGAGGAGAGAAGTTTTCTTAAGCATAAGATGACTCCTTTCCGGGTTGGTTTGGAAAAGAGAAGTCTCGTAGTCAAATAGTCCTGTAGTCTTATAGTATTTGCCTTTCCGACTAAAAGACTAATTGACCATGCGACGAACGAATCCGTTACTTATCATTTGGGTCCGGCCAGAAGGACGACAATGGTCCATCCGAAGAGGATGACGAGAAACAGGATAAACTGCTTGACTAACTTGGGATCCATAGGAACTTCCCCCTTTTGATTGCGTTTTTCTCAAAAATGGTGTATGGGAATAATAATTTCAGGATATAACGAATGATGAGGAGATTTCAAGAGAATTGTGTGTCTTCGGGAGATTTACGATTTGCGATTTCCAATTTCCAATTATCAGATGCGAACAATCGGAAATCGTAAATTGCAAATTAGGGAGAAGGAGGTGGAAGATGGGGTTGGGACTGGCTCTGGTCGTGATGGGGGTGCTCATTCTTATGGATCGAATGGGTGCGGGATACGGTTTGCGGGAAGGATGGCCCTGGGTGGTCGTCGCTCTCGGAGTTGGAGGGATCTTTCGGAATAAGAAGAGCTTGGCCGCATGGATCACAGCAATCATAGGAGTTTTTGTCCTGGGCGCGAGATATTACTCCATCCATATTTCATTTCCTTCAATCTTCAGAACGTACTTTCTCCCGATCCTTTTGATCGCCATCGGTCTGATCTGGTTGTTCAAGTATAGGAAAGACTGATTCCCATGCGGAGTTCGGAGCGCGGAACTCGGAGTAAGGGATCAATATCCCGCATTCTGCATTCCGAAATGGAAATCATCAATCGAGAATGAGTCCTGCGACGACCAAAATGGTGAGTTCTTCTTCTCCGGTATTGGTCAATTCATGAAAATGGCCAATGGGGATGTGGATGGCGTCACCGGAAGTGACCTCACGAACCTCATCATCTACCTGCATGTGCCCCCGGCCTTTTTGAATAATATAGATCTCCTCCATAGGATCTTCATGTCCCAAGAGTTTCTTCCCAGGGGCTAATGAGGCGTGAGCGAGGAACATCAGGGTTTGAAGATGGCGGGTATCGAGCAGGAAATGGGCTACGCCTTGTTCATGGGCTTGGTAGCGGGTCGCCTTGACTTCGGTGTGTTCCAAATTGCGGACGATCATAATAATCTTCCTTATATAAGATTAGTTCGGAGTAATGCGTTCGGCGCTCGGAGTAGTTTTCGCTCAAGGGTGATGTTTTAGCTCAAAGTTCAAAGGTCTTACTTTCAGCTTTGAGCCTTCAGCTCGTTTTTTCTTTTACCATCCTCACACATTCTTCGGCTTCTGCGACGATTCGCTCAATCACTTCTTTGCAAGTGGGTAAATCTTTTATCAAACCGATAGCCTGGCTCATGGGCAGCACCCCTTTTTCCAGATCGCCGTCATCCACAGCAACCTTCAGAGCTTTGAGACTGAGTGCCTGGCGGGCGAGATCCTGAACTCCTCGCTGTTTGAGGCCTCCCAATAATAGTTTAAGAAAGGGTACATCGATCATTCTCTTAATGCGCAGGGCGCTCGCGAGAGCTTGAAGGATCGAGGGGCTTTCTTCAGCCATTTTCATCGCTGCCTGGTTCTTGAGCCATCGCCCAGGCAATCCGTCGATCTTTTCAGAGCACAGCGTATCTTCTGCGGTTGCTTTGAGAGAAAGCTCCTTTGCTTTTTCATGCATTTCGCATTCCTGTGTCAACATGAACCGGGTGCCCATGGAAACCCCTTCTGCGCCCAAGACCAAAGCTGCTGCCAAACCCCTGCCGTCACAAAAGCCCCCGGCCGCCACAATGGGAAGTCTTGTTTGACGGGCAATATAAGGGATTAATACTAAGGTACCCACCTCTGCTCCATGGGCTGCCGCCTCGTGACCCGTCACCACCAGGGCATCGGCTCCGTCCATCTCTGCTCGACGCGCATGTTTCTCCAGGGCGACCGTTGCCAGAACCTTCCCATTATAACCGTGGACCGCTTTAATGATCCAATCCCCTTTTCCCAGCGCATAGTTTATGATGGGAACTCTTTCTTCGATGGCGATCTCAATATTTTCCCTCGCGTTGGGAAAGATCAGGGTCGCATTAATACCGAAAGGCCTATCCGTTAACGACTTCACCTGCTTGATCACTTCTCTCACCTGGCCGGGCGCATAGGCAACGGAATTCAACATGCCCAGCCCCCCGGCATTGGAAACTGCGGCCACGAGCTTTGGTAGGCTGATGAAGGCCATTCCTGCGAGCATGATGGGGTGCTTGATTCCCAAGAGTTCGGTCATTCTCGTCTTCATTTGGCTCTCCCGTTAGATCGTCAATAGTGAGGATTATATCTTTTTAAAAAGATTAGTCAAATGATGGGTTCTGTCTGCATCAGGCGAGCGTGTTTGTAGATCAATCTCTCGCAAATAGCTCTTGTGGTTTGGAAGCAAATGTGCTAACAATCAACAAATTCGGGGCGATTGGCATTGAGGAGGGTGTGAGGTGGGGCGCTACAAGGTGATCTTTTTAGGTTTGGCGGTCGTCGGCCTGGAAGAAGAGGCCCGTCTGTTAAAAGGCCTTCAGAAGAATTTCAATCTCTCGGCTCAAAAGGCGGAAAGCCTGCTCCAACGGGTTCCTATTATTGTTAAGAAGGAAGCTTCGAAGGAGGAGGCAGAACGATATATCCGGGCTTTCGAAGAGATCGGGGGAAGGGTGAGGATCGAAGAGGAGCCGGGGGAGTCTTTGGAGATCTCACCGGAGCCGTCATCGTATCCGGAGCCTGAGAAAGCCGCTTATAGAGAACCGGGCACCACCTGTCCCCAATGTGGATTTGAACAACCTGAGTCCAGCCAGTGCATTAAGTGCGGTTTCATCATTTCCAAGTATCTGAAATCCCCTGAGGCGGGCTTTACCGGTCAAGGTCAGAGCTGGAGTATCCCCAAAGGGGAGAAGGAAGCTCCACCCTGGGAGAGCAGGGAGGGATTCCTTTCTGCCTTTTTTAAGACCGTATGGGAAGCCCTCTTTTCTCCCACCCCATTCTTTAGAAAGGTTGCATCGGGCACAGGGTACTGGATTTCGCTGATTTACGGGTTGATCTGTGGAGCGATCGCCGACTACACCAATGTATTCTGGGTGTGGTTATTTTTTTCGATGTTCTTCCAATTCTTACCCCCACAATTCTCGTATGCCATATCCTCATTCAGCGGTGTGGTCGTCGTCATCTTGCTCTTCATCTTGCCTTTTTTCGAAACCCTGAACATCCTGATCGGAAGCGCCGTCATCCATCTTTGCCTGATCCTCGTGGGAGGAGACAAAAGAGGCTTTGAATCCACTTTCAGGATCTTTTCATACGCCAATAGCGCCCGTTTGTTTTATGTTCTGCCATTCTTTATCGTTCCTTTCTTCGCCCCTTTCTTGTTTTTTGCTTCGACCCTCTATCATCTAATCCTCATCATCATTGGAATTAGAGAATGCAACGGAATTTCCACAGGGAAGGCTGTTTTGGCTGCGATGCTCCCCCTGCTGATATTGATCGGCTTCAGCATCCTTGCGGCGATCCTTTTCCCCCTGCTTCTCGGGACGATGGGCTTCGAAAGGGGGGTGAGGGTTTAGATACGAGGGCGTTGGCAGGGTCAATTGGGAATGAGGGGGTAGGGAAAGGGGGGACATTTGCTTCCCCTTTTTTGTTAAAGGGTTCAAATTGGAAGTTTGGAGTTGGTCCGATGACCGGTCAGCTTTAAGATAGGGATGACCAGGATGCGAATGAAACGGAGCAAGAAATCGAATCGAAAGGAGAGAGAGGCCGGTTTTTCCGCAGAGCAGGTCCTCCGGTTGATGGAGGAGGAAGACCGTCCCCTTCTTGTGAGAGAGATCCTCCGCCACTTCGGTTTGCGAGGGGAGTTTCGAAGAGAAGTGAGAGAGTTATTGAAGGGTCTGGCCGAGGAGGGGAAGATCATTCGGATCCGGGGAAACCGCTACGGCCTTCCCTCCAAGATGAACCTGGTGGTGGGCAGGGTCAAATGCCATCCGGATGGATATGGCTTTGTCATTCCGGAGGAAGAGGGGGAAGAAGATATCTTTGTCAGCCCGAGAAATCTCAAAGAGGCCATGCATGGGGATCGGGTCGTGGCCAGGGTGGAATCGATCGGGAGGAAAGGCAGGGAAGGGAGTGTCATCCGGGTTCTGGAGAGGAGAGTTCAGAAGGTCGTGGGAAAATTTATGAGGGCAAAGCATTACTCTTATCTTATCCCGGAGGATGAACGAATTCTTCAAGAGGTCTACATCGATGAGGGGGAGACGAAGGGCGCCAAGCCAAATCAATTGGTGGTGGCCGAAATCATCCGGTATCCCACCGAGAGGGAAAGACCGGAAGGCCGGGTGACGCAAATCCTGGGGTATCCGGATGACCCAGAAGTGGAGCCCCAGATTATCATCCACAAGTACGACCTTCCTTATCGATTCTCCTCTTCGGTCTTGAAAGAAGCAAGAAGCCTTCCTCTTACGATTCCTCCGAATGAATATCAGGACCGGGCGGATTTGAAAGGCATTCCAACCTTCACGATCGATGGCGAGAAGGCGAGGGATTTTGATGACGCCGTCTCCATTGAGAAAGACAGGGACGGAGGGATGAAGCTTTATGTCTCGATCTCCGATGTCAGTCATTATGTCAGGGAAGGAAGCGCTCTTGACGAGGAGGCTTTTCTTCGAGGCACCAGCGTCTATTTTCCCGACCGTGCCGTCCCCATGTTCCCTCCGGAACTCTCCAACGAAATCTGCTGCCTCCACCCCAGGTCGGATCGGCTCACGGTTACGGTCGAGTTGAGATACGACGCCCGTGGAGAAGGGAGGGGGGTCCGATTCTACCCCAGTGTGATCCAAAGCCATGAGAGGCTGACCTATACGCTCGTGAAGAGAATCTTGGTGGATGAGGATATCAGTCTAAGGGATCGGTTTGGGTCAATCCTCTTGCCCTTGGAGTGGATGGCCGACCTCTCGCAAAGACTCCGGCAGAAAAGAATGGAAAGGGGTGCACTCGATTTCGATCTACCCGAACCCGAGGTCATCCTCAACCTTCAGGGAGAGACCGAAGAGATCGTGCGGGCCGAAAGGAATTTAGCCCACCAGATCATCGAGGAATTTATGATCGCAGCCAACGAAGCCGTCGCCCGTTTGATCGAAGAGAAAGGCCTTCCTTCCATTTACCGGGTTCACGAGCCTCCCAAAAGGGAAGCCATTGACGAATTCCGAAGATTCGTCTCTCTTCTGGGCTATAGGCTGAGAAAGGAACCTGATCATTCTCCGAAAGAGCTTCAGAAAGTCCTGTTAGAGGCCAAGGGAAAACCCGATGAGAGGGTCATCCATAGCGTTCTTCTTCGATCGATGAAATGGGCCAAGTATTCGGCAAAGAATGTAGGCCACTTCGGCCTGGCCTCGAATGCTTATACCCATTTTACGTCGCCCATCCGGAGGTATCCTGATCTGATCGTCCACCGCATCCTGAAGAGGATACTGGCGAACAAAGAGGGAATTCTTTCTGCGGAGGAATTGGCAAAGAGAGCAGACCACCTTTCTCAGAGAGAAAGGGTGGCCATGGAGGCTGAGAGGGAGATTCTGAACCGTTACCGGATTCGTTTTATGAAGGATAAATTAGGAGAGATCTTTGAGGGTGTGATTAGCGGGGTGTTGGCCTTCGGCTTCTTCGTGGAGTTGAAGGATATTTTTGTCGAGGGGTTGGTCAGGGTGACGAGCCTTCATGACGACTATTACCAATATCACGAGAAGCGATACTGTCTCGTGGGCGAAAGGACCCATAAGACCTTCCGGATCGGAGACGAGGTGAAGGTGAGAGTGGATCGGGTTGACGTGGAGAGAAGGCAGATCGATTTCGGGCTGATCGAACAACAGATGGGGAGACACGGAGAAACCGAGAGATAAGGAAATAATGAGAGAGTGACACGGGGACGCGGAGAAAAGAAGGATGATTTTTTCTACTTCTTGATCGCCAGACTTATCCTTGATTATCGAGGGTTGTTGGCCGGGATGGGCCAGGATGCGCGAATGGTCGTTCCTTTGCCTTTGGCCGATTCGACTCCAAAAATCCCCCCGGAAAGCTCGGTTCGCGCCTTGATGTTTAAGAGTCCCAAACCTCCCCATGGAGCCCTTTGGGCGATTGCCTCCTCCGGATCGAATCCGACGCCATTATCTACGACCGTGAATTCCACCCTGTGCTCCTTGTTGATCAGGAAAAGACTAACATGGTTCGCCTGGCTATGCTTTACCACATTACTCATCGCTTCCTGCATGACCCTGTAAATCACGATTTTTGCCGATGAGGGGGTCTCATCTTCTTCGACCTCGATATGGCTTTCAATGGTAAGGCCAGAATGGTTCTTCTCGAACTCCCGGCAATACCAGTCTATGGTAGCCAGGATGCCGATGTCGTCGAGGACATACGGCCATAAGTCTCCCTGCATGGAACGGATTTTCCCCACCGCACTCAGGACATTCGCCATCACTTCCTTCGATTTGTTATGCAAAGCTGCCCAGTCGAGTTTATCTTGTGTGGAAAAGAGCCGCTCAATGTTAAACCGAATCGTCAGCAGCATTTGCCAGACATTGTCATGGAGGTCATAAGAAACCCGCTGTCTCTCTTTTTCCTGGGCAGAAACAAGCTGAGACGAAAGATCCGCGAGCTCTGCGGTTCTTTCGCTCACCCGCGCTTCCAGGGTCTCCGTCAGATGTTGAAGCTCCAGAGTCCTTTGGCGCAATGCTTCTTCGGCCTGCGCTCGCTCGACAATATCGGCTGTATGGCGGGCGAGCAGGTCCAAGAGCTGCAGTGTGTGATCGTCCGGCCGATGCGCCGTCTTGTAGTGCGTTGAGAACATGCCGAGGGGCTTTCCCGACCGGCTGACGAGGGGCGTGGACTGAACCGCTCGGATGCCGGCCTTAAGCTGGATTTCCAGGGAAGGGGTGCCGATGAAGATCGGGCTTTGTTCAACGTCCTCGACGATGACGCGCTCTCCTCGCTCAAGGGCTGTGCCGCAAGCCCCCTGGCCTTCACAAACGCTGTCCCAGAAGTCAAGCCACCATTCCGGGAACCCACGGTGAGCCGCGATCTTAAGATCTGAAGACTTGGAATCCAAGAGCTGGATGTTGCCAAAATCAGCACTGGAAATGGCAATGGCCGCGTCGACGATCTCGCCAAGGACGGGCTCCAGATTGCCCTCACGCACGAAGAGCGTGCCGACTTTCTGCAGCCTCGTCATGGCATCCAGGTCGGCCTCCAACCGCTTCTCGGTCTCTCGCAGCATCTGCTCTGTCTTCTTGCGCTCCAAGACTTCCCGGGTAAGGTCATCCCTTGTGGCAGTGACACGCTTCAGGTCTTCCATCATGTCATTAAAGGCTTTTTCGAGGATCCCAAATTCATCGTCCGAGGAAAGGGAGAGTCTGTGATCCAGATTTCCCGATCCTATAACCTTCACGCCGGCTGACAGCTCCTCCATCGACTTCTGCATCCCGCGATTCAGACTCATCAGGGTGATTCCGATCAGGAGCAAAAGAACGATGGTTAGCGCGATGACCAGAACGGTCGAGCGCAGTTTGCTCGCTCCTATTTCTGACGAGGAGATCCTGAATATCCTCAGGGCATCGTCCGAGACGAATCGCGCCCGGATGCTTAACTGCCCGGCAAGACGGTCCAGTGCATCGCGCTCCAGCTCAGAATTGCCGCCATTCGAGTGGGTCTTTGAAGTTTCCACAACGGCCGTAAACAGCCGTTTCATGTCGTCAAGATTGCTGCGCATCCTTTCCAACAGTGTCTGTTGCTCAGGGTTTTCGAATTCCTTTTTGGAGAGATATACAGCGATCTTTGTCTGCTTGGCAAACCATTCATCTCTGGGGCGCTCTTCTTGATGAACGAGATAATAATCCGTAAGCTGACTTAATTCGAAGACGCTCAGCATCAGCGAAACCGCAGCTTCTTCCTCTCTTTCCGCCCGCCGCTCCACGTACAATGAATATAAGACCGCGCAGATAACGATCGCACCCAAGAAAATGGGCAGCATGATGTTAATTTTCAGCTTGGTCTTAATCCGCATGTCTCAGCGTCACCGTCATAGGATCAATAGATTCCAACCCTTTCGTATAAATAAGCTTCGAATAGTCGAGCATCTTAAAATGACCCGACGGGTTGTTCTTAATGGCCCATCGGGCCTGGTCCTCAAGGTTCACAAGGAGGGTCTCACTTATCTTGACGTCAAAAAAGTACGCCGGCCATATCTTCTTGAGCCTCTCGGGCTGTTCTCCGATGTATTCTGCCGTGATCGCGATTGCTTCATCCGTATGGCTCCCGATATATTGTTTGGCTTGAATGAGGCCACGAAGGACCTTTCTGATGGTCTCGGGATTATCGCGGACATAATCCTGCCTGCAAATCACATTTAATGTCATTCTGTACAGATCATCGCCGAAGACTACTGCATCGGTCCCCAGTTTCTTTTCGAGAAGGCTTACAACCGGATACCAGGTAACAACGGCATCCACATCACGTTTCATCATGGCGGGCAGCATTTCATCAGGAGTTAAGGGGACCGGCAGAATCTCGGTTTTCTTGATTGCGTGGAATGTCAGTGATGAACCGAGGAAAAAATCTCCGGTTGTACCGGGAGTATAACCAATCCTTTTCCCCCTGAGGCCTTCGAAGCCCAAAATGCCTCTGCCTTTCAACGCGACTATTTTGTTGAGTTCGTCCGAATCTGCGATTGTCGCAATGATATAAATGCCCTTGCCCTCAAGGCCCGCGTACATGACCACCGTTTCGGCTACGGACAACAATTGGATACCTCCAGCCATCAGCGAATCAAGCCCAACCGGTCCGCTTGGAATATTCTGAATCGTTAAATTCAGGCCCTCTTTCTGAAAGAATCCTTTCTGATAACCGACACAGATCGGCGCTGCGACAGGAGCCTTAACAACGCCAAAAGTGAGTTTCTCGTATTGTGAGGGCTTTGTAACCGACTTATGCTTCAATATGCTAAAGGCAAAAACGGCGGCAAGAAATATCAAGACAATGATGACGACGAATTTCGGCTTGTTTCCCATTCTATCGGCACTCTAATCTTAGAATAATCTATTCATTGGCCAAGTCTTCAATTATCTGCACATATAATTGCGAGAATGGAGGTGACTTAAAGATTTTGGTTCAATGGCCATGAGGCACGGATAACGGTCCCTTTTCCCTCGGCCGATTCAAGCTCAAATGTTCCCCCTGAAAGTTGGGCTCGCTCCTTCATAGTGGAAAGGCCCATTCCTCTTTTGACGGTATCCGGGTTAAACCCTTTGCCGTTATCCTGAATGGTTAGCTCGATTCTGCCATCTCTTTCCTGTAGAGAGAAGTTTACGAGTCTTGCTTTGCTATATTTGGCGATATTGTTCATGGCTTCCTGACAGATGCGGAAGATCGGAGTTCTCAGAGAATCGGGAATCTCGTCTTCTGATACCCCGATCTCCTTTTGCACAGGAATATGAGTGTAGATCTTCTCGTATTCTCGGCAGAACCAGTTCATGGCAGCAACGATCCCCAGGTCATCCAGGATGCCCGGGCGCAAATCGGCCATGATCCGGCGGACTTCATTGTTGATTTCCGTCACCCTTGACCCGAGATCTTCCAGGGATTCAGGGCTACCATGCCCCTGATTCATTTCCTCAACTATTTTGTCAATCTTGAACTTCACCGCGCCAAGGGAAGCAGCGATGCTATCATGAAGCTCACCGGCAACCCTTTTTCTTTCTGTCTCTTGGGCAGTGAGGCGTTGTGAAGCGAAGAATCGAACCTGGTATTCAGACTGTCGAAGGGTATCTTCCAACTGTTTGCGCTGGATGTTTTCAACTCGGAGCCTTTCGACGGCGTCAGACAGTTCAGAGGTACGTTCCAGAACCTGCTGCTCCAATTCGTCATGAGCGTTTTTTGATGCTTCCTCGGCCCGCCTGCGCTCTGTGATGTCGCGAAACACAAACACAACCCCCACGATCTTTCCGTCCTTATCTCTTATGGGCGCTCCGCTAACATCAATGGGCACCTCCGTTCCATCTTTGCGGATTAAGACCGTGTGGTTGGCCAGACCTGTAGTCGTCCCTTCCCAGAGGATTTTGGTGACCGGACTCTCAACTTTCTCACGGGTCTGCTCGTTGAAGAGATTGAAAACCTTCGTTATCTGCTTCTGCGAAGCCTCGGGAAGCGTCCAACCGGTCAATCCTTCCGCAACAGCATTCATGAACCTGATCCTGCCGTCCGCGTCGGTGGCAATGACCGCGTCACCGATGCTCGCCAGGGTAGTGGCCCAGCGGTGTTCACTCTCTCGCAGTGATTCCTCCGCCTTCTCACGTTCCGCGATTTCGGTGCGTAATCTCTCATTTATCTTTGTGAGTTCCGCCGTCCGCTCCTGAATCTTCATTTCGAGTTCGGCGTGGGATTTAAGGATTTCTTCTTCGTATCGCTTGTGCTCGGTTAAATCCGTGGCCACCATGCAGACAACCGGCATAACCTGCCCTTGCAGCGCATTGAAGGAAAGATGGACAGGGAGAAACCCATCATTCTTTCTTTTGAGGGAGACATCCGCGATCGTCTTTTCTCGTTTACCTGTTTGGAATGCAGATTCAAAATTGGATGCGTCTTCGGGACGGATGAATTGGTGTATGGAGGAACCAATGACCTTTTCGGGAAATGTCTTAAGCATTTCAGCGAAGCGATGATTGCAATAGAGGATATTCCCCTGGGAGTCGAGAGTTACAGCCCCTTCGTTCATGGCCTCAATAAAGACCCGGTAGGGTTGTTCCGCTCCCTTCAAGGTGAAAACTTCTTCCCCCTGGGGACCTGTTACGACCAGTGCGTCCACCTCTCCGCTTCGGATGGCGCGGAGCGCCTCTTCGGCTTCTTCGAGGCGAATTCGAAGATCTTCGATCTCGGCCAGGGTTCCCTTTTTCTTGGTCTCTTTCTTCATAAGCTATCCTATCCAATAATAGGGACCTATTTCTTCTTCGGGCGGAGATCCAGCCCCAGGAGAATCCGCTCCGTATTCGCCATGTCTCCAATGAATTTTCGTAATGGCAGGGGAATCTTCTTGATGAGCGTCGGGGCGGCGATGATCTGATCTCCCTTTGCCAGGGTAGGCTGCTGATAGATGTCGATCACTTCCAGATCACAGCGGCCTTTGAGATGTTCCTCGCAGATCTTTTTCACATTCTGGATGGCCTTTGTTGATTTTGGCGTCATCCCGGTAACGTAGAGACGCAGGACATACTTTTCTTTTTCCATCTTTCTGAGTTTTCGTTCGAAGGATGCGGCAGTGTCAAGCTTTCGTTGCGTCATTTGGTCTTCTCCCTGGCTTCTTATTCTGTCATTTTCCTAAAGCTTCGGGCGTATGTCCAGCCCCACTAAAACCCGCTCGGTATTCGAAAGATCCCCGATGATCTTCCTGACCGGCTCCGGGAGTTTCCTCACCAGGGTCGGGATAGCCAGAATCTGGTCCCCCTTGGCAAGCTGGGGATTCTTGAGAAGATCGACCACTTCGACGGTGTATTTATTATCTTCGAGGTGTTCTTTACAGATCTTCTTGAGATTGGCGAAGGCCGCGATCGATTTGGCCGTCTGTCCTGCCACATAAAGTCTAAGTTCCCATGTTTCCGCGGGGGCCTTTGGACTTCTTTTACTTTTGGATGCTGGTTTTGGTCTCATTTTCAGGCCGCCTTTCTCAGAACTCTTATCTGCTTCGCTCGGTTGGCTCTCCTCTTTTGCTTGGCAGTATCTGGACATGGTTCTAAATCGCCGTGCGAAGGTCAAGCCCTGAAAGAACCCGCTCGGCATTGGAAAGATCCCCGATCACTCTCCGTGCCGGAAGAGGAAATGCTTTTACGAGGGTTGGGACCGCGACGATCTGATCTTCTTTTGCGAGCTTTGGGCTCTTTTCAATGTCGATTACTGAGATGCGGCACCGATCCTCAAGTTGTTCGTGGCAGATCCTTTGGAGATTGGAAAGAGCCGCGACCGATTTCAGCGTCCGATCGATCACGTACAGCCTCAAGTCCCAAGTCTTAGGGGGCAACTTTTTGCCTTTCCGTGTTCTGGATGCCGGTCTCGCCTTCATTTTGGACCTCGCCTCCCGGATCTCAATCCGCTTTGCGCATGCGACTCATGGCTTTTTGTTCGTCAAGAAAGCGTCTCTGCCGTCCCTTTTCCTGTTCGGTTATTCTCTTCATCTCTGCGGCCCCGGCCTCGATTTCGGCGTGCAAGGCGGAAACCTCGGCCTCCAGCGCCTTTTTCTTGCTCTCCAGGTTGCGCTTTCTCAGCTCGATTTCCCGTTGTCGGGTGATTTCAGCCGCTTTTTCCTGAGATTCCTGGGAGAGACGCGCCGAGCCCGTGAGGACTCCGGACGGGCCGACATAGACATCCAGCAGGTTAATCCCCTTGTCGCTCAATAGGAACTCTCGGATCTGGTTGGAGTGGGCCATTCCCCGGCACTTGAGAATATACAATCCCCGGTTTCGTTCCCCGCCGATCTCGATGTCCCGAAGCATAAGCCAGGCATCGGCAAGGGAGGAGATGCCGACTTCGGTCATTTCGGCGGCTCCTGCGGCGGAAGTCAGGGTGGTGAACACGGCCGTGATTTGATTTATTTTCAAGAAGTCGATCAAGCGGGTCAGCATCGATTTGACATCGAGAGGGTTCCCCGCACTCATCAGGTTCGTGATAGGGTCCACGACCACAACGGCGGGTTTGAACTCATTGATCGCCTTGTGCATCGTCAGCAGGTGAGTCTCCAACCCGTAGACCGAAGGCCGCTGAGCATGGAATTTCAATAGTCCCTTTTTCACCCAGGGCTCAAGGTCTATTCCGACCGAGCGCATATTGCGAACAATCTGTGCCGCAGATTCCTCAAGCGCAAAGAAGATGCACCTTTCCTTTCGGCGGCAGGCAGCATCGGCGAACGCGGCAGCCACGCTGGTCTTCCCGGTCCCCGCCGTGCCGGAAAGGAGGATACTGCTCCCCGTGAAATATCCCTTTCCACCGAGCATCGTATCGAGCCGGGCGATTCCGCTCGATATTCTCTGGGTGCTTGCGGGGTGATTCAGCCCAAGGGATGTGATGGGAAGCACGGAAATCCCTTCTTCTTCGATCAGAAATGGATATTCATTCGTGCCGTGGGTTGACCCCCGGTACTTGACGATGCGCAGCCGCCGGGTCGAGAGTTGATCCGTCACCCGGTGATCGAGAAAGATGACACAGTCGGAGACGTATTCTTCGAGACCGTGTCGGGTGAAGGTGGTGTCTCCTCTTTCTCCCGTGATGATGGCCGTCATGCCTTTATCTTTGAGCCATCGAAAGAGACGGCGGAGTTCGGCGCGAAGGATCAGGGGATTGGGTAATCCCGCAAAGAGAGATTCGATCGTGTCCAGGACAACCCTCTTTGCCCCGATTGAACGGATGGCGTGTCCGAGGCGGACGAAAAGGCCTTCGAGATCGTATTCTCCGGTCTCTTCGATTTCGCTCCGTTCGACGTGGACATGGTCGATCAGGAGCCGTTTGGAGGCGGCCAGACGATTCAAATCGAAACCAAATGAGGCCACATTCTTGGTCAGTTCATCTGCGGTCTCCTCGAAAGACATAAAGACCCCCGGCTCTTTGTACTGGGTTGCGCCCCTCACAAGGAATTCCATGGCCAAGAGGGTCTTGCCGCAGCCCGCAGCGCCGCAGACCAGGGTCGGCCGTCCCTTGGGCAATCCGCCACCTGTAATTTCATCGAGGCCTTTTATTCCGGTCGGAGATTTTGGAAGTTGAGTGGCAGGAGGTTTAGATCTCTCTCTCTCTCTCTCTCTCTCTCTCCATAAACCGCCCTTGGTAGGTATATTTGCAGGAATCTTTGCATCCCAACTTTAAGAAGAATGCTCCTTTGCCGTACGACAAGACGCGGGAATTAACAGGAAAATCCGCTTCTGAAGCTATATGTTATGATATATTTTTGGGAATTTGGTGTCAACTTTTTTGTAGAAGGCTGGATCCAAGAGTTGAAACTGAAACGGGGACACGGGGAAAAGATTGACACGGAGAAAAGAATAGATGGGGAGAAACGGTGATAGGGAGATAGGGCGACAAAAAATAAGATAAAGAGATTAGGCGATCTTTTCGGCAATCTTCCGATGAATTCTGGACATTGGAAATTTACCAAGGTCTCGTAAGAGAACCCATTTGCCGGTGGCGTTCCCAGTGACGAACTCACAGTGAATAACACGGAGGGTGAGCTTGAAATGGGAGAAGGTTTGCTTGAAGGTTCCGATAGGGTCTCCGACTTGGACATCCATTCTCATGTCTCTTTTTATGTAGTTCCTTAACCTCAGCCTTAACCTTGACCTTCCTATTTCTTCGACCTCCCAATTTGGAAATTCCCATAGTCCCCCTAAGAGACCATGAAGAGGTCTTTGTTTGATCAAGACCTTCCCGTCCCTCCGGATCACCGCCGCCATTGCCTCGGTATGGGGAATCGGTTTCTTGAGCGTTTTCCCTGGGTACTTTTCAGGGTCCCCGGATGCCTTCCCTTCGCAGAAATCTTGGAGAGGACAGCGAGGGCATTGCGGGTCCTTGAGAGTGCATAGGAGGGATCCGAGGTCCATCAGGGCTTGATTGAATGGATTCGAGCGGTTTTTGGGGAGCAGGGATTCTGAGATTTTCCAGAGGAGGGATCCGCTCTTTTGGCTGACCGATCGGTCCGAAACCGCAGCAAGTCTGGAAAGGACCCTCTTGACGTTTCCATCCAGGATCGGCGCTTCTTGATCATAAGCGAGAGAAAGGATTGCTCCCGCCGTGGAACGGCCGATTCCAGGCAGACTCAAGAGATCTCTTCGATGATCAGGAATTTTCCCCTGAAAATGAGCTACAACGATCTTCGAGGCACGGTGGAGGTTCCTTGCCCTTGCGTAGTACCCCAATCCTTCCCAGATCTTCAAGACCCTTGAAAGCTTCGCCCTGGCTAAATGCTGAAGGGTTGGAAAAGTTCTTAAGAATCTTTGGTAATAAGGAATGGCAGTATCCACCCGGGTCTGCTGAAGCATGATCTCCGAGACCCAGATCGCATAAGGATCCCGGGTTTTTCTCCACGGAAGGTCTCTTCCGTTCTCCTTATACCATTGAAGCAGTTTTGATTGAATTCTTTCTTTATGATGAAGGCTCTTCATGGAATGGTTCTTATAACTCATCTCTTTCAGGCGTTCAATGAGACTTGAGAACCCTTCCGATGCCCTCGCGGTTCGGATCCAGCCGGCTGGAATTCCAAAGAGGTCTTACGTTCTCCTTGCCTCTTTTAAATACATCCTTTTCTTTAACCGCCAAAGAGTTAGAAGGACAACACATAAGTGAAAGGACTGAACGAGCTTCTTAAACATCGTGATGAGATTCATACGGACCCCCTTGAGATCGATTGCCGGGAGGCAGAGGCATGGGTTCCTACAGGAAGCAACGGGTGTACTGAAAGACCCGGCCCAGAGGGAAGTGTGAATATGAAGTTCGAGCCATCTCCGTGAGCTTCGTACCAGATGTCGCCGCCCTGTTTCTGAATGAGCTCCTTGATCAGGTACAGACCAAGTCCGAGGCCTTCCGCGCCCCTGCTTACGTCGCGACTTTTTCCAATGCGCACCCATTCGGAAAAAAGTTTGTCGCGACCCTCTTCCGGGATAGGTTTCCCGCTGTTAAAAACATTGAGCTGGTAGCATGCCCCGCGATCCTCGAACCCCAGGACGATGGTGCATTCTTTTCCGCCGTATTTGATCGCATTCTTGAGAAGGTTCCTGAAGATGGTCTTCAGCCACACCCTGCTCATCCTGAGGGAGATTCCGCGAGAAGAAATCGCTTCCAAACGCTTGTCGATCAGAATGCGGTGGCGCCTTAACTCCGGGGCCAGCTCTCGCAAAACCGGCCAGATAATATCCTGACTTAGATCCACGAGCTCGCCTTCCCTTCCCGGTTCATCGTCAACCGAGGAGGTTTTTTCAAGATACTCTTCGGTCATGCCGATCAGGCCGATGATCCTTGAAAAGAGCTCCTTCAGCCTGTTCGCCACGCCTTCGTCCATTTTTCCAAAACGGCCGCGATTGAGCAGTTTCAAGGTGGCGGAGATTGAGACCAGGGATCCCCGGATATCGTGGGACATCAGTTTCAACATGTTGAGGATCTTTTCATTGAGCCTATCTTCAGGTGGTTCCGGCTGAACAGGGATTTGTTTTGCTCTTGATTTTTCAAACAAATGGGCCACCCGTATGGCCAGCTCCGCCAATTCAAATGGTTTGAAGAGATAATCGTCCGCCCCGGGCCGGATTGCATCGATCGTGGAGATCGACTGATGACTGATGTCCAGCATGAGAATGGCCATGATTGCCGGATCGCCCCCCTTTGCTCTCTCCAGAACCCTTAGGGAATCTGTGACCACGAGCGCAAAATTCTTTTCGTTGAGTGTTTCAATTGCGGAATCGCCGCTCCCCGTTGCCGTGGCCTGGTAGCCTTTTTCCTGAAGGGCCGAGATCATCGCCGAGGGGGAGGGAGAGGCATCGTCCGACAGTGCGAGCAAGATCTCATGATTTCTCATCCTCGTTCCTCCTTGCACCGGCTCGTTAACGTTCGGCGGCCCTTCTTGTCTCAGCTTTTCATGGGGCGATCCAGCTTGCGGCCTCACACACAGGGTTCTTCGATCTCAGCAGAAAAAACTCCTTGCCCCCCGGATGAAGGCCATTACGGAGATTTCTCTGCAGGCTGCCGGAAAAGTTGCTGTCACGGACCAGTTCCCGATAAGCCCAATTTTCGGCGGAATTATCTTTTCTCGGCACAACCTCAGGGGGCAGGTCTGTCCTGGAGACCGCCTCCTTCTCCGTCCCTTTTAGCTTCTCCCTTTTTACTTCATTTCCTGCCGCATCCCTGTAGACGAGCTCGTCCGTGTCCAGATCGTATTCAGGGATAGCGGGATTATTCCACCTTTTGAGAAAGTACTGGTAAAAGGGGAGGTAAAGGCTGCCGATATTCTGGTCATGCTTGAACACGTATTTGGGCATCATCTGGACATCCAGACCGGTCTGGTAGTACTGAAGCCAGATATAGTCGCCGAGGACGGTCATCTTCAAAAAGGGAGGATCGCGGTAAAGCTTGAGTTTAACCTTTTTCTGGGCAGCTTTAAGGGTCTTGAGAAAATCGATGCTGAGTCTGATCTGTTCTCCAAAGCTCTCTGGAGTGACATCAGGAACAGGGATGCTCTTCGCACGGACAGCCGCTCCTTCGCTCTCGGGATTCAAGAGCATGATTTTTGCGTCCCGGCAATTCTGTATCACTTCGTGCATTTCACCCTTTGGGTCCACGAAAGTCCGAAACCCTGTCGCACTGATAATCATCACGTCCCTTCCAAACCCCTGGTCTTTCTTCAATTTTCTGATCCTTTTTTGCGCAAAGAATCCCCTGGCGGGAGTGACGAATACCATGCCGGCGGTCTTGGCCATATTGGAGAGCTTCCGATTCTTCCAGCCCTTTCGCAACCACGCGAAGAGAATGAGAAAAGAAATGCTCAACATCATTTCTACCGATATGAAAAAGACCTTGTCATCTCCGATCAGAAACCAGTAGGTTTGAATTCTCTTGGCGGCGAACCGCACAGCCGCAGGCAGAGAGAGGGCAAAGGCAGCGCTCAACCCCACCATCAGAAGGTGAGAGAGAATGCCTGTTGACCCTTTTATCAGATCCGTTAGGAACCGTTTCTTAATCAAAATGTCCTCTTTTCCTAAACCGCTCATGGCTCTCTATCTTTGAGAACGTCACTGGTAGAAGCTCAAGACAGTCGCGGCCAATGCCCGCATGGATAGCGAGTTCCAATCCTCAGAATTGAGAAAGCATGCTCACTAAATCAAACCTTGAGAAGGGTTTTTCCAAGAAATTGGCACGAAATCTCTTTTTCTCTTCTTCCAGGGGCAAGTAAAACCGTGTGAGGTCGCCACTCATATAGATTGTCCTGATTGTCGGGTCATACGTTCTTATGTCCCCCATCAATTCGAGACCGTTTCTTTCGGGCATCATGATATCGGTAATGACGATATCGGGCCTGAAAAGAAGGTAAGACATGAAGCCGTCCTTCCCGTCTTTGGCTAATCTCACCTCGTGGCCCTCTTCCTCGAGCATCATTTGAATCGTTATGGCCAAATCCTGATTGTCATCGACGACTAAGATCTTCATTTTTCCCCTCTCTTTAGATTGAAAGAGACATGATCAGCGTAATACTTAAGGAGCAAAGGGTATGCCACATCGATGAGAGTGAGCTATGTGCGTGATATCAAAGGATTTTTATCGCAAGGAGGTTTCGGGAGCTTGACTTTTTTGTATGGATTTTCCTACGAAAGGAAGAAAGAACGGAGGAAATTTCCTACATATGCCCCGTTACAGGCAGCACCCATCCGGCCTGAAACCAGGGTTCCATCGTCAGATTGATCTCAGAGGGGTCTAACACATCTTTGAAACTTCTAAAGGGGCTTACCCGGATTTCTTGAAGTCCGCCAAGTTCAGGCCGTGCTTCTTTACAAGATCATAGAAGTCTGCCCGGTATTTTCCGGCGAGCTTTGCGGCTTTGCTCACATTCCCATTACAGAGCTCAAGGAGGTAGATAAGATAACTCTTTTCAAAGGCATCTCTGGCCTCCTTAAGGGGTTTCAGCGGTTCCTGTGAGACCACCCCTTTGGCCTGGAGAATAAGATCTTCCGCAATGACATCCTGCTGAGTCATAGCCACGGCATATTCAATGGTATTCTCCAATTCTCGGACATTTCCCGGCCACTCATGGAGCATCACCTTCTGCATGGCCGCAGGCGCCAGTCCTTTCACCTCCTTTTTCATCTGGTCGCTGAACTTCTTGACGAAATGTTCGACCAGCGAAGGGATGTCTTCTCTTCTTTCCCTCAGAGTGGGGAGGTAGATGGGAATGACGTGGATCCTGTAAAAAAGGTCTTCACGAAAGAGGCCCTGCTTTACGCGATCTTCCAGGTCCTTGTTGGTGGCTACGATCACACGGACATTGACCTCAATCGGTCTTTCGCTGCCGAGGGGATAAAATTGGCGCTCCTGAAGGACCCGTAACAATTTGGCCTGAGTCGAAAGAGGCATGTCTCCGATCTCATCCAGGAAAATGGTTCCCCCATGAGCCTGCGTGAACAGTCCTTTTGTGCTCCGGACTGCTCCGGTAAAAGCTCCCTTTTCATGTCCGAAGAGGCCGCTTTCAAGCAGGGTCTCAGGAAGGGCGGCGCAGTTGATGGCCACGAAGGAATGATTCTTTCTCTCGCTGGCAAGATGGATGGCCTTGGCAATCAGTTCCTTCCCTGTTCCGCTTTCCCCATGGATGTAGACCGTCGACTCGGTCTTTGCGATCCGCGACACCGCCTCCAGCACCTTCTGCATCTTCTCGCTTCTGGCGACAATGTTTTGAAAATCGTATCTCTCCTCGAGGATCCCTTTCAGCCTTTCGACCTCTGAGGTGAGCCTCCGATTCTCCAGGGCTCTCCCGATCTGGAGCAGGAGATCCCGGTAATCAAAGGGTTTGGTCAGATAGGTGTAGGCCCCTTTCTTCATGGCTTCCACGGCATTTTCAATGCTCCCGTAAGCCGTAAAGATGATGACCGGCATCTCAGGAAGGATGAGATGAAACTCCTCCATCAGAGAGATTCCATCCTGGTGAACCAGTTGGAGATCGACAATGGCCAGATCAAAGGCCTGGCTCTTGACCGCTCCAATGGCCTCCTCCTCTTTCAGAGCGATGACCACTTCATAGTTTGCAGATTCCAGCCTCATCTTAACGAGCTCGATGAGATTTCTATCGTCATCGACGACCAAGATCTTTCCCAGAGACATCGATCCCCTCATTTCCCTTTCTGTCTTTTCATCTCTTCAATCTCGATATCCACCTTTTTCGAATCCTCAATCACTTGATTTAATTTTGCAATGGTTTGGGTCAATTTTTCAAACTCCTGTAAAACCGCTTTCCAAATCTTGGCCTGTTCGGTCAAGGGACTCTTCGGATGATCCCTGAGCAACTTGTTAAAGAAAGTGAAAGCCTGGCCATAGTCTTTCTTGGGATTCCCAAAGTGAACATAGATCAGCCCCAGGTTAAAAAGGGCATGATCTCCCGGAGGCCTGTTGCCCGAAAGGGACAGGACCCGCTGGTTCTCTTTCAAAGCCCCTTCATAATCTCCGAGGGCAAGAAGCCGCTGTCCCTGCAAAAGATGTTCCTGGGCTTCTGTCTCTTCTCTTTTCTTCTGGCTCTCCGCTTTTTCTTCTCTTCTTTCATAGGTAGAACTCTCGATCCTCATTCGCTGTTTGGTTCCTTCAAAGGCAGGACAGCCAGAAATTGAAAAAATGATCAAGAGGGCAATACAAAGATAAACGAACTCCCCTGTCCGAGTTTGCTTTCGGCCCATACCCTACCTCCGTGCGCTGTAATGATATGCTTTACAATGCTCAACCCCAATCCGGTGCCCTTTGTTCGGTTTGAGCTTTCAGGATTGAATTGCTTATACTTTTCAAAGATCGTTATCAAGTTTTCCTTGGGAATGCCAGGTCCGTTATCGGTCACGGTGACCTCCACCTCTCGATCTCTGAGCCGGGCTGAGACCTTGACCAAGCCGCCTTCAGGCGCAAACTTCACAGCATTTCCAATCAAGTTCCGAAGGGCCTGCAGGATTCTCTCCTTATCCATTCTTAAGACCGGAAGATCCTTTCCCACCCGTGTTTCCAGGCTGATCTTCTTCGCCTCTACGATGGGGCCCATCTCCATGACCGTTCTTTCGACCAGGGGGCCCAAGCTTCCTGGCTCAAAGGCATAGGTCATCATCCCGGCTTCCATCTTGGAAAGGTCTAAGAAAGAGTTGACTAAATTGATCAAACGGTTACTCTCCTCGGTCAGGATGGCTAGGAGCCTCCTCTGTTTGTCCGGGATCGTTCCTCCGACTCCGTCCTGCAACAGGCTTACTCCTTCCTTTATGGAAGTGAGGGGGGTGCGCAGTTCATGGGATATCGAAGCGAAGAAGTCAGACTTCATCTTGTCCACTGCCTGAAGCTTGCCTGCCATCGAGTTAAAAGCCTTTGCCAATTCCGAAATCTCCGGAGGGGAGGAGATGCTCAGATTATTCTTAAAAACGCCCTCTGAAAGCTCATGAGTTTTATCCATTAAGAGAGACAAAGGTTTCGTAATTCTTCTTGTTAAGAAGAGGGATGTTCCGATGGCCAAGAGTATTGCGGTGATCGACATGATGATAGCAAAGGAGCGGGCAGAAGTCCCAAAATTCTTTAACATCTTGGTCCTGTCCCGGATGCTCTGCTGCGAATAGAGAGCTAACTGCTTCAGTTCCTTGAGAATGTCATTGCCCGCCTTCTCCTTTGCCGCCTCGTAAGATTCTTTAGAGTAGTGCCGATGGATCTTGATTTCTTCGACTTCTTTACCGACCAGCGTTTGGTAATTCCCGAAAAATTTCTTCACCCGCTCCAAAGAATCTCTTTTTTCAATCGTATCCGCGATGGCTAAGGCGCCGGTCAAGTATTGATCGAACTCGTCTCTTGCGGCAAGAAACTGCCTATAAAGGCCCATATCTCTCGTGATGAAGAATCGCTTTTCGTATCGCAACTGGGACAGGAGAGAATCGGTAAGCTTTTTCTCGTAGTCTAACATACGATTGTCGACGTTGAGAATATAACGGGTCTCCCGATTAAACTGGTGCAGTCTTGAAATGGTGAAGACGCTTACCGACGACACCAGAAGGAATATGACGAGATAACCGATCATCAGGCGGGAGAATAGGGTCAGTCTCATAGGCGGCAATATCGCCAAAAAGTGTGGAAAGGGGTTAAGGAAGCCGGGAACGTCCGTCCCTGTTTATGAAGGAACGGAGTTATTTTTCAATCTAACATATCTCTTCGGATCAATCAAATGCTCGAGGATGATCAGGGGAGTGACGGGTGGATTGATTTTTTGGTGAAAGTAAGGTATTCAATAACTTTGACGATGCCCCTTTGAAGAGAAGGATGGGGCGGGATTTGGAATGGAGGAGTGACCTGATGGATCGTATCTTCAGCGGGATTCAGCCTTCGGGTGAAATCCATATTGGTAATTATGTTGGAGCCATCCGCAACTGGGCCCGGCTCGTTAACCGTTATGAATGTGTCTACTGTGTGGTGGACTATCATGCCATCACCATCGAATATGAGGTAGCGTTGTTGCAGCAAAGGATCCTCGAGACGGCGACCGTTCTTGTTGCCTGCGGATTGACTCCGGACCGATGCATCCTTTTTGTTCAATCCCACGTCCCGGAGCATACCGAGCTCGCATGGATCTTCAACTGCATCACCCCGATAGGGGAATTGGAAAGGATGACCCAGTTCAAAGAAAAGGCAAGACAGCACCGGCTCAATATCAATGTGGGGCTTTTGGACTACCCTATCCTCCAGGCAGCGGACATCCTCATCTATAAGGCGGGTTATGTTCCGGTGGGAGAGGATCAGATCCAGCATGTGGAGCTTTGCAGAGAGATTGCCCGGAAATTCAATGCCCGGTACGCCGAGACCTTCCCCGAGCCCAAAGTGCTTCTTTCCGATGCCCCGAGAATTCTGGGGACGGATGGAAAAATGAAGATGTCCAAATCGATGAACAACGCCATCGGGCTTCTTGAACCTCCAGAGGTGATCTGGGAGAAGCTGAGAACGGCGGCAACGTGTGAACATCGACAGAAGCGGACCGATCCGGGCCATCCGGAGCACTGCAACATCTTCACCATGCACCAGGCCTTTTCGAAGCCGGACCAGATCGCCTTTGTTGATCACAACTGCCGGACAGCCGGGTTCGGATGTATTGATTGCAAAAGGATTCTCTTTAAGAATATGATCGAGGAGATTGCGCCCATTCAGGACCGGGTCAAGGCAATGCATGCGGAACCCGGATACATCCCCGATATATTAAGGTCAGGGGCTGCCCGGTGCAGGACGATTGTCAACGAGGTGATGGATGAGGTGAGAAAGAAAATCGGCGTCAAATCGGCGTGGCCGTAACGGTTTGAAAGGCAGCAGGCCCGAAAGAGCGAGTCGGAAGCTTCTCTACAGCTCGACCTGGATGAAAAAGAGGTTGTTCAGATGCAGCGTATCGCCTAATATGATTCCTCCCCAGTTCATGATCGATTCCTGTGTGATTCTATTAGGGTCCGTCCTCCTTTCAGGCAATAATCCGAGCAGGTGATATTCTCCCTTTTCATCCAGCCAATACAGCTCATAAGCGATCATTGTTGGTCCCTCCTTACTCCGGCCGGTTTAGAGGGATTTCTGAACCGTTGGGTGGACCTCTTCATTCAGAGAGAGTCCATTTTAGGCCATTCGGCTTCATCCCTTCTTTCTTTCAGATTAGGGCCTTTTGCGTGCAGGGTAAATAAGGGCAATCCTGTATTTATGGGTGAGAAATGGTGTATTTTGAAGGTCCGGGACGGATGACCCGGCCTCTGAAGGAATGGACGGTTGAATCTTCCGCCGGAATTGTGCTAATTTAGAGGCAGCCTGATATCATTTTTCAAATCTCTTCTGCGATGAAACGGATGAAGACCATCGGGTTTCTTTCATTGGTTCTATGGATGACTGCAGGGTGTATCACCGGTCAGTCTGCAAACAGACCCTATGAGAAGGCGGTCGTCGAAAAGGTCGTCGTCCAAGAGGAGACGCCGGAGAAGGTGGAGGGTTTGTCGGAGAGACTAAGCGCCTTGGAGCAATCCATTTCTGATCTTCGTTCAGAGGTGAGGGAGCTGGGAGACCGTTTGAGGAGTATTGGGCCTCGCCCGCCCCTTTCCACCCATAAGCTTCCCCGGGAGATCTACCTCTGTGGGGAAAGATTCCCATTAGAAGACCGGAACGTCTGGGAGAATTTGGATCGGGAGTTTTTAGTCGCATTGGAGAATGAAGCCCAGGTGCTCTTATGGATGAAACGGGCCAAACGATACTTTCCCTATATTGAAAAAAAGTTGATGGAGATGGGCCTTCCCGACGATTTGAAGTATCTTGCCATTACAGAAAGCAGCCTTCGACCTTCTGCGGTCTCCTCCACAGGGGCCTCCGGGATCTGGCAATTCATTCCCTCCACCGGGGAAAAATATGGGATGAGAAGAAACCGGACGACAGATGAGCGCTTCGATTTTTTCAAGGCCACGGAGGGGGCATTGGTTTACCTCAAGGACCTCTATGGGGAATTCAGGAACTGGGCTCTCTCGATGGCGGCTTATAATGCAGGAGAGAATAAGATTCGAAAGGAGATCGACCTTCAGAACACCAGAGACTATTTCTACCTCGATCTTTCTGCTGAAACGGAGCGCTATGTCTATAAGATCGCCGTGGCCAAGATCATCCTTTCCGATCCGGAGAGATTTGGGTTTCATCTGGAAGCAAACGAGCTTTATGCTCCTCTTCAAGTGGAGAGAGTTCAGATTGAGCTGACCAGGCCGCTCCCGATCATGGATATCGCAAAGGCCATCGGGTCTTATTATAAAGAAGTGAAAGAGATGAATCTCCATCTTTCCAACGACGTGATTCCCGCTGGAATTCAGTTCCTCAATCTGCCGGCCGGAACTTCTGACCGGTTCTGGATTTTTTTCTCCGCCTGGAAGAAGAGTTGGGAGCCGAATCGATAAAAGAAGCCCCTTGCCCCTCCGAACGTATCCGTAGAGCCCTTTTCAATCCCTGTTTTGCGGACAAAGAATTCTATTGAAATTACCTGATAAAGCGGGTATCCTTTTCAGGATGGGACTGCCCGAAAGGGAGAAAATCGCCTCACTCGAAAAGATGAGGCTTTTACGGCTCCTTCGGTCAGAGCTGAAGCAGGAAGCTGATAGATGCCTGCCCGGCAGGTGTTCGCTACGGTTATCCCAGACATAGACGCCTTTAGGTTTTCTGACGGGGTAAAGCCATGTTGATGACGGAAAGGAAGCGGATCTTAGTGGTTGATGATGAAACCTCCACGCCGGAAATGGTTTCTAACGTCCTGGACCAAATCGGCTACGAAGCCGTCGTGGCGAAAAACGGAAACGAGGCCCTGGAGATCTTGAGGAACACGCCGACCCCCGTTGTGATCACCGACATCCATAGGCCGGAAACGAACGGAATGGCGCTGATAAGGTCCATCCGGAGCGGTTTTCCGGAGACGCATATCCTCTACTTGACCAACCAGGGGGTTCCCCATGCTTCCAGCGATTTGGTCACTCTGGGGGCAGTGGACTATATCGCGAAACCTTTTACTGTGGAGGAGATGAGGGCGAAGCTCGAGCGGTTTTTTGGGGAGCGGAATCTAATCGGAGACCTGACCCAGAAATCGTTGGAATTGGAGAGGGCGAATGAAGAACTGAAGAGACTCGACAAATTAAAGTCCACCTTCATTGCCAGCATCTCTCATGAACTGAGGACGCCCCTGACGGTGATCAAAGAATTTATCTCTCTGATGCTCGAAGGCCACGCCGGTTCTCTCACTGAGGATCAGAAAGATTATTTGGGGATTGCCAATAAGAATATTCTTCGGCTGACGAATCTGATTGAGACGCTTCTCGATTTTTCAAGGATCGAATCCGGAAAAGGATTGAAACTGAGGTTTGAGCCCACCCTCCTGGTTGAGGTCGTCGAAGATGCATCCATGACACTCGCTCAACAATTGGAGGAAAAGCGGATCGTCCTTGAGAACAGGATCGACCCGGATATCCCCCTCGTTTTAATCGATCGAAACCGGATGGTAGAGGTCTTTATCAATCTCATCAACAACGGCATTAAGTTCACCGCCCCCGGTGGAAAGATTACGATTGATTCGAGAGGCCTTACGGAGAAAAGGGATTATTTAAAGGTGGTGGTGGCTGACACGGGGGTGGGTATTGCCCCGGAGGATTTGTCGAAGATATTCGATCGCTTCTACCAAGGCCAGAGGACCCAAACCGGAATCATCGCGGGAACAGGCCTGGGGCTTGCCATCACCAAAGAGATCATCCAGGGCCATGGGGGCAACATCCAGGCAGAGAGCAAATCCGGGAGCGGTGCGAGCTTCGTTTTTACCGTTCCAGTATTCGGCGTGGAGACCATCTTCAATCTCCTTCTCGTTCCGATGCTGGAGGAGGCGGAGAGAGACAAGATGCCTTTCTCGCTGATCCGGACCGATTTTTGGGACCCACGGACCAAAAGGGAGAGTATTCTCAACGCTGAATCTCGGGAGGGAGTGAGATATGCCCTTCAAAAGCTGGTTCGTGTTGTGGATACGGTGGTCCCTTTTCAAAACAATATCGCTTATATTCTCTCTTTCAATGACAATAAGATGGCCAAGGAGATTGGCGAGAGGGTTCAGGTAAAATTGACCCAGGGCGGCTATCTTCCCAGGGGGACCGAGGTTCAGGTCAAAGCCTATTCTTATCCGGCAGAGGCTCGCAGCAAGGAAGAATTCTTAAGAGGGTGTCGGCTGCTCTTGAAAGAGGATTGATACGCGTGACGGCGCAGAGGAAAGGAGCGGATCGATTGACTTGGAGAGTATTGGCAAGTCTTGCTTTGTTAAGCTTGGTTCTGATCGCTTGCGAGACGAAGCCAGCCTCTCCCCAGGGAAGGTCCGAAGTGCCGTCCATTCCAAAGGTGGTTGTGGAGAAAGAGAAAGGGGAGAGGGTCTCTCCTCCTCCGGATGTGAGAATTCGGCTGAAGAAGGACGGCAAGGCCGGTTATTCATGGGAGATCAGCGGGTCCGATGCGGACCAGATCTTGAAGGTTAACGAAAAACTGAGAAAGCGGTTGGGAGAAGAAGGGTCCAAGTAGGAGTTTACAGAGAACCCTGGAGGTGTGGTGTGGGAATCGAATGGTATCTTGAACAGTTCCTGGGAGAGCTCCCCTTTGGGATTGGCATTGCAATCATCATCTTTCTGGGTATCCTTCTCATCATCTGGCTCCTGCTGCCTCTTTGGGTTTTGTTCATCCAGTGGAATACCGGAAAGATGAGGGAGGAGATCCGAACCCTCGTCGATCTGCTCGAGAAGAGACAAGGGGACGAAAAAGGAGAAGATGTTGGGGAGCCGAAAGAGTAAAGCAATCTCCCTCATTTTATTCCTGTGCTGGTTGACCCCTTCGACGGCCCATGTCCAGGGTTCCCTTAAAGTTCCCATTTACCACAAGAACAGAGAAATCTGGGTGGAAGTGGCAAAGACCCCGGAAGAGAGGGCTCGCGGACTGATGGGAAGAAGGCTTTTGGGCAGGGACGAAGGAATGCTCTTCCTCTTCGAAAGAGAAGACTATCATGGGTTCTGGATGAAGAATACTTACGTTCCGCTGAGCATTGCCTTCATCGATAAAGAGGGCCGCATTGTTCAGATCACCGATATGAAACCTCTCAGCCTGGAAACCTACGACCCCCCGCGACCGATCCTCTATGCTCTGGAGATGAATCAGGGATGGTTCTCGGTAAACGGAATCAAGGCGGGCGATGTCATAAAATTCTCCAAGTAGGGGCGATTGCCGGAACGACAGTCGTGCCGACTCATGAATTGCCCCTGCCGGTTTCGTCATCGCCGATCCAGCAATAGAGGCAGAGTTTCTCCTTGGGAAGGCCAATGGCCTCGACCATATCTTCGATCCTTTGGTATCGAAGGGTCGTGGCTCCTAACTCCTTCCGGATCGACTCCACCATCTTCCGGTATTTTTCAGATCGGTAATCGACATACTCCCTGACATCTTCGATCTGTTTTCCCTCGAGTCCATGGATGGCCTTTCGAGCCGCCAGCTCTTCGAGGGAGCGGGTGGAGAGGGCGAATCGGCAGTGGAACATTAAGGGCGGACAGGCCGGTCGGATATGGACTTCTTTCGCTTGGCACTCCCAGAGTTTCTTAAGGGTGTAGTTTTTCAGCTGCGTTCCTCTGACGATGGAATCTTCACAAAGAATGATCCGATTTCCACGGATCACCTCCTCGATGGGGATGAGTTTCATCGTCGCAACGAGGTCTCGAATCTCCTGAGACGGAGGGGTATAACTCCTTCCGTAGCCCGGCGTATACTTGACCAGAGGTCTCCGATACGGAAGGCCCGATTCCATGGCATATCCGATGGCATGACCGACTCCGGAATCGGGAACCCCCGCCACGAGGTCCGCTTTCACATCATCATTCTTGGCGAGAAATCTTCCGCATCGTTCCCTGACCAACTCCACGCTGATCCCTTCGTAGCTTGAGGCAGGATATCCGGTATAGATCCAGAGGAAAGCGCAGATCTGGTTTTTCTTCATACCGGCTGATTTCTCCTCGAAACCTGATCTCCCAAGCAAAACGATCTCTCCGGGAGCGAGGTATTTCTTGATTCGAAACCCCAAGTTTAAGAAGGAACAGGTCTCAGTGGCTATGGCAAATTCCCCATCCCTTTCGCCGATGACCAGAGGGGTCCGTCCCCACCGATCCCGGGCCCCATAAATTCCCTCCTTCATCAAGAGGAGGATTGAAGCTGAGCCCTGGATGCGGTCGTAGGCTTCCTTGATTCCCTCGGGGAGGGTCCGGCCCCGAGTGATCAGTTTGGCAACCAATTCCACTGAATTAATTCCGCCGCTCGACATTTCGCCGAAGGTCTCTCCCTCCTTGAGAAGCTCCAAGGTCAACTGGTCAACATTCTCGACCAGGCCCGCGACGGCGATGGCGAAGGTGCCGAACTTGGATCCGATGATCAGAGGCTGGGGATCTCTATCGCTGATCACCCCGATGCCCAGATTCCCTTTCATTTCTTTATGAGCTTCGAAGAATTTCGATTTGAATTGGGATTTACTGATATCGTGAATGGAGCGGTGAAACTGTCTTCCAAAAACGGTCATGCCTCCAAATTGCGTTCCCATATGGGAATGGTAATCGGTCCCGTAGAGCAGGGTATCCGCGCAGTTTTTTTTCAATAGGATTCCAAAAAGACCACTCATCGATTTCTCCTTGTCAGACGACTGGCTTAATCAATAGCAGACGGTATGGATCTTGTCAACCCTCCTGAAGGTTCTCTGAGAAGAACCGGCAAAGAGGCTTCAGGAGTATAGTTTGACAGGTGAAATGAGAATTTTTGACAAGTACTTGAGAATTTTACGGCATGGACCGGAAAAAGGCAACAAAAAACCCAATGTGACATTTTGTCACCTGTGGGTCAGCTTGTGAAATCCTTTATGCCGTTAAATTACGGCCTATTTTTTCAGCCCTCTTACAACTCAAAGGGGGCTGTTTTTGGTGTTCTTGGCGCCGGCCCTACTCAGACTTTCATATTCCAAATATGGCCTGGAAGGTTCCGAATGCTTGCCAGTCAATCTCCATTCGAATCCGCAGCTCGTTCGACGCGCCCGATCTATAATGCCCGCCCTACGTAGCCTTTTGAGATAACATTTGGCGGTCGACTTTTTTACTCCTGCCAAAACCACAACGTCACGCAGGCTAAACGCTCCGCAGGCCCTAAACTTATTCCGAATTACTGACCAGGCACGGTCCATGATCGGTCCGTTTTTAAGTTTAGGACCTATCCTGGCAGCAAGCCCCTTGCGATCAACAACCAAATAGATAATAACAAATCCGATACGGCCCTTCGGGCCATATTCTTTTCTCCTCTTGGACGCTTTCTTTATCAGCCCTTCCTTACAAAATTTGAACAGAGTGTTGGTGCAATAGGAAGCGCTAATTTTAGTATCTCTCTTCACCCGGTCTAACGAAAAAAAACCGTGGTATCCAAGGATCGTCTCACCGATAATCCTGATTCGATTCATCTTACGTCCTTAGCAGAGATGGTTCTGATTTTGTTGTTCTGGGCTATGTATTCCATTCGATGAATGAGTCCTAAAACGCGCCGGATCTTCCCTTCGCTCAGCTCAGCAATTTTATCTATAGCGTCTTCCGTGAAACTTATATTCGAGAGTTCTTTAACCATCAACTCCACATCTTCGCGATCAAGAGGTTGAAATTTCAGAACCTCAACAAAGCGATCATACAGGTGTGGGTACCGCTTAAGGCGTTTGTCGGCCTGGCCCATCCCAAGAAATATCATCGGGGTTCCCGTAATATCGTGTATGTCTCGAAGGGTCTCGGTGACCTTCGAATCGCTCGTGAAGTAGTCCACCTCATCAAATATTAAAGTTTTCTTTTTCCGTTCGAGAAGATCGATCACCTGATTGAAAAGGGCCTCGGTATATCTCGCAGGAGAATCTCCAAGCTCGCTGACCAACTCTCTCAAGACCCAGCGGGCATTCATCAATTTCCGCATTCTGATGAATAACGCCCCGTTGCCGGAGGCATATTGAAGAGCTGTTTCGGTTTTTCCGAGACCAGGATCGCCGTAGATCAAAGCCATTCGTTCAACACCCTTAAGGTTATGATGATGGATACGCGTAATAGCCGCCCTGAATCGCTTTACGTTCTTGATCTCCACAAATTTATCTTGCATTGTTTTATCCTCCCAAAAGGATTCGACTTGGCTTTGCCTCATAAATATCTCTGTATTCAGGGGTACATTTGTACCATTCGATGAATTCCAGGTCTTTTCCTGTCAGTGTGGCGGGATCCTGCTTTAGATGGTAATCATACCGTTCGTAGTGCTCGTACCAGCCTTCCCATTCGCGAGGGGGTTTATATTTTGGCCGTTCTTCAGATTCTTCCAGCGGCATAGATACTGTTCCCGCCCCGTCGTCTGGGAAAGGAGATATCGGAACCATCTCCGGCCGCTGTTTTTCCTCTATGGTTTGGATGATCTCGTCGACCTGATCGGTCTTTGTCCGGCTCCAATCGATTTGGGAAGCTGTTCCTGTTTTGACCAGATCCAGGAGTCTCCGGGTCGTGCTTTTCGTTCTATTTTTTAAGCGTTGGCCTTCTTTAACAGCCTCCATGTCTTTAGGGTTTTCAGATTCTGAGGCCATTGGATTAACCTTTTCAACTGGCTCGGCCACACACAGAAATTCATTCTTATAGAAAACCAAGATCTGGGAAAGGTCGGAAAGACTGTATTTAATGATAACTTCGTCTTTCAGGCCATAGAGCGCCTCATTATACCAATGCCAGCCGAGCCAGGTAATCCCATTGCGATGGATGGTTGCAATCTTCTGTTCCATCATCAGGTAATATAATTCGAGCGGATTCACCCCGGGGCCTTTCCCGGCCTCGAAGATGTCTCGGGGCCTCTGTCCGTCGCGACCCCTGTGAGGTCTTTCTACCTTGCGGTTACGCCACCAGGAGAGAAGCCCATTGGTATCCTCAATGTCAGGTATCCAGGGATTTTGAATAGAGCGCGCAAGCTTCTCATTTCTTTTATTCCAGGCGGGTTTGTCCTCAATGGAAGAGCCCATGTAGCTATCGATCAACCTCTCAAGCTCTTCATTCAGATCTTTGAATAACCTTTCTATTGGTTTTGATTGCGGGTTATAGGCCTGAGCGAAATGCTCTTTAATCCCCAGGCGGCCGAACATTCCGGGGAGCTCTGTATCTTCAAACCTGATACCCTCAGTAAAAAACTTTGAGTGAAAGGCTCGGCCATTGTCTAAATAAACCACTTTGGGTATTTTGCCGAGTGTGATAATGGCATTTCTTAGGGCCGAGGCAATACATTGGATTGATTCTTCAGGGGCCACTTCCCAACCCAAAGGATAAGCACTTTTCCAATCCCAAAAGAGTACGAGCATTGCTCTACAACGTTTTCCGGTATAGGGATTGATAATTTGAAAATTTAATCTATGCCCATCGCCAACCAGAACATCGCCAACTTCGAGATCACGATAGTCTCTTTCAAGATAGGGCAGGCACTTATCTTTTAATGCCTTCTCTCCTTCGCGGGAAAGAACAGATAGGTCATAATGTTCTTTTTCAAATTCATCGAGAAAGCGCCTGAGCGTCCTTTCTCCGGATGGAGATTCAAGCTCTCTAAGCTTCAGGATCTCTTTTGTGAGGGTAATAGCATAAGATTTTTTGATACGGTTCGGACGGAGGTAGATGGTCAGGAGGTAATTCATCTCATGATCGGTGATCTTTGAGATTCCTTTTTGCCCCTTCTGTGGAGTAAGCCCCTCAATGCCTCCATTGTTAAATGCTCTCTGGTATCGATATAGTGTTGCAAGGGAGATCGGGCCAAGCTTCTTGTAAACGTTAGGCAGCAAAAGCCCGCTGTTGTAAAGCTCAAGAAGGTTATTTTTGATTTCGCCCTTTGGTCTATTTTTTTTAGCCTCTTCTTGGTTGAGGAGATTAACGAGTGCATAGCGGTAATTGGCTTTTTCGTCATCTAATGAAAGGGCGATCCGTTCGGCTTGTTCAATGGGAGCCGGAACAGATTTGGGTATAGTTGGTTTTGTTCCCTCCGAAAGGATGGCCGGGACCATTGGAGGATTTTCCATCACCGGGTATCCGTCCTTTAGGAGGGTTACAACGTTGGCTCCGGGTTCGCCCTTGCTGACTCTATAACGATCTGGTTGAATGGCTGCCTCGCCGCTCATTTAACTCGCTCCAGTTTGGCCCTTAAATTTATCTTTCAGCCAACAAACCTCTCTCTTATTATCCTTCCCTTCCCGTATCTCAAAATGTGAATACTCATTGTCTCCGATAATAATGTGATCCAGCACTTTTATGCCTAAGAGAGCTCCATACTCAAGTAATCGGCAGGTCAGCCGCCCGTCGTCGTCACTGGGGCTTGGATCTCCAGACGGATGATTGTGAGCCACGATGATTTGTAAAGCGCTTGAGAGAATGGCGGATTTAAATACCTCTCTTGGTTGAACATGGGCCATGTTCAACGATCCCATAGCTACCGTTTGAATGCTATTGATCTTTGAAGTCGAGTCGAGGTTCATAACAATAAAAACCTCGCGGTCTTCTCCAGCCAAGAATTCCCTGGCTACAGATACCGCATCTCCCGGAGAAGTCAATGCTTGTTTTCTATAATGACTGTTCGAGTCCCTAACGAGCAGAGTTCTGACTATCTCGATGTTCCTTATTTTCATGCTGTTGGATGAAGAGCTTTTTAGCATCCGTTGATCTCCGCGTTTTACTTCTCATGCCTTCGGTGAATCTTTGGGCCAGGGGATCGATGGTTCATCAGCACGGCAAAGAGTTGCCTTGCTGATCTCTTCAGGTCCTTTAAATAATATGTGCGCCGCCACTCCCCTTCTATCAACAATCATTGCGTTCACCGGGTATCTCAATGTTTTGGGTTTACCACTCAAAATGATGGTTTCTAATCCCTTCCCAACACTCCACTCAAACCTCCCGGCCAGGACCCCCCCGTTTGCCCCTATCCACGCCCACGTTAAGGGAAATTGAAAACTATGCTCTAACAAGAGCCTCTTAAATATCACCTCAAGGGATTTCTCATTAAACATCTTGCCCCCCTCCGGCTCCGGGCAAAAAAACAAAAAGCTGCCGAGACCCCGGGGTGTCTGCGAGGAAAATGCTTTAGGCAGGTTTCCTCCCCCAAGATCAAGGCAGCAATGTTGTGGTCTAAATAAACGAAAAGCATTTTACCTCGCAGACAGATTTATCCTACCAAAACTCAAATCCAAATGTCAAGCGTTTTTTTTGACCCCCTTGGATCCCTGGGGAAGCCCCTCAAATACACCTCGAATGTATATCAATTCGATGTATATTTGTCTCTTCTCTGTAAACGTTTTGAATCAAATTTAATACCCTTCCACGTAAGAGGTCATAGTCTTTTCGCCGGTCTCGCCAATCTGAACATCGACCACGAGTTTAAAACCTTTCTTAATGGTCCCGATATCGTCGAGATGTTTGAGATGATACTCATTGGTGACGTCCCATAAACGGGCCAAATTAACATTGGGCCTCAATCGTTTAATCTCTTCGGATATTTTTTTCTTAACTTCTGTCTCGTCGCTCCCGTATTTTCCATTTATCAACATGGACAATGTTGACTTAGGAATATTTGTCTGTCTTACAAAATTCCCGATGCTTTCAAATTCTTCCCTTAAAATCGCCTCCAAGGCGGCATATTTCTTCATATGATCCCTCTTCCAGAAATACCCCTGTGCGTTTAAAAAACCCGTTCAAAAAAATTTATGAACACCCCCCCCCTACCATTTCCCCTTAGTTTTTCTTATCGGCTTCGTTTTCGCCCTTTTCTGAGGAAGGGCAAAGCGGCTCCCCGGGGACTCGGTCATGGGAGGTCATTCCGCTACCATCCGCCTCTCGGAAGGTTGAATCCCCGGGGACACCTGCTGACAGTTCTGATTCTTTTTGTGAGGTTGTTGAGTCTTGCTCCTCTTCGGATTCTGGAGCGGTTTTAACGTCGCCGGTTTTCTTCAAAAGCCATTGATCGATTTCTTCTTTATCGAATGCCCAATGCGGTCCAGACTTATGAGCTCCAGGTATCTTTCCTTCTTTTGCCCATTCCTGAACCCTACGTTTTGACTTTCGGAGGGGCTTGACCAAATCCTGGACGCTATAGGTCGGTTTAGCCTCATCATTCAGGGCCGGCGCCTCCACAATGCTCCTGGGCACGCTTGACCCGTTTATTACCTCTGCCGTAGTTGATACATTTATATCCTTTATTCCCTTTACATCCTTTCTATGCTTACGTTTGACCGCCTTCGGTTTTTTTCTTGGCCTGGGCTTTTCAACGGGCCTGGCCTCGGCCACTTTAACTCCGCACCGCTTTAGCCTCAAAAGCTCCCTGAGTGTGCAATCCTCGCAGACCGGATTCCCTTCTATGACCTTGCTCAATTTGAAGAGGCACCGATCCTCATAGGTAACGCCTTCAACCACGTTACAATATATCTTCCGAATTCCCATACTCCTCCTCGCGTGATTTTCTTGGTTCAGGATGCACCGGGAAAAGTTCCGCGTAAGAGACGAGGATCCCTCTATAGGCTTCCTGTATCTCCTTCAATGACCACGTCCTCTCTTCTATCCCTTGAATGATCGGATAACAAGCCTCGTTTGTGGGAACCATCCAAACTCCTTCTTCGAATAAAACTCCACGATCTGAGAATGGTCATCAAATACAATTCCCCGAAGGCAATCTATGACAAAGGCATTGAGGGCTTTTATGGTGGGCTTGCCGGTATGCTTGATTTTACCCTTCAACATCTTCGCCCGTTTCAACATTTTGGTTTTTCTTGGGACCAACATTTGATAAAAGATGCCAAGGCTGATGGGACACTCAACGGGGGGGTAATCCCAACGACGCTTGATTCGTTCTACAAAATGAGCTTTCCCTCTTCGCTTTGGAGATCCAGCAAATTTCATCTCTACAGGCGCAAGAAGCGGTTTATATTTTACTTCGTCTGAGGACTGATCTTTTTTGCGACCGGAGTAATGATCTACGAGACCGGCGATTTTACCCTTCTTGTAGCATTTAAGCCAATTATAAAGGCTGCCCCGGCTAACATGCCGGATAGACATCCCCTCGGGCCGCAGGGCTCCCGCATTAAAATCCTCCAGAAATTCTCTCTGCACCTTCGTCTTATTCCGAAACCCCCGTTTTGACAACCGGAGCTGATACTCCCTCAGAATGCTCAACTTATCGAGAGCTTTTTGCTTCAGCCTTGGATCGATGCCTTCCAGGGCGCTCTTCTTTTTCGGAAGCTCGGGGATCCCGGGTCGCCTTTTTGGAATTTTTTTATCTCCCCACGTTTTAAAGATCATGATTTGCTCCCTCCCGCCGTCAACATAACATCATGACATTGTCACTACGGTGTTAGTGTCTTGTCACCGCAAAACCGTTTTTGAATAACGCTTCGCCTCGCTAAAAGCATTCAAGCTTATCCCCTCAAGAAGATCACGGTTAGCTAACAAATAGCGTCTAAAGGAATCGACGTCGTTGGTCATGATGTTATTTGTGATGTTGATAATCGTTTGCCCGCCCCTGGCCTGGCCCTCAGGGGTGATCTGTACGTGCTCTCGCCGGCCTCCCTCGCCGACCATAATCGGCGTCGGCCGATTGACCCAGAAGTCTCCGCCTTGCGCGAAATGCGGTAGCGCACCGCCTGCGCCCATCCCCCCAGCCGTCGCAATTATTCCAGCTACTCCACCAGCTAAATCTCCTCCGCCAATCAAACCTTCCAGCCCCAGGTTTTTTCCAATCCACCCGACCACTCCCCGACCGCTCTCGTATTTTCCTATTACATTTCCATAAGCGATATAATCAGATATCATCCGGGAGACCGCACTGCTAAAGGCATCGCCGACCCCGGCAAAAACGTTTTTTGCCGCATCGCCAAAATTTTTCGTGTCGCGGATCATATTCCTGATGTTGAAGTTCCACGCCTCGCCCATCCTCTGAGCGAAGATTTCGCCCCCCGTTGCAACATGCTCGATCTCCCTCGCTCCGGCCTGGGCTGCCCTGGCCGCATTTTCAAATTCCAATCTCATTTTTGAAAGTTCTCTTGTCGCATCATTTGCAGCATCCACGGCGCCGGAGGCAAAGTCTTCCCATCCAAAATCAGCGATTAAATTTTTGATTGCGTTTATCTCTTTCTGGTTTTCATTCCAATGAATATTTCCCTTTTCGATCATCTGATTTACTTTGTCCAGGGAAGGGAACATATCATCCGCCATCATCTGAGCATAATCGCCCGCTTCTCTTGAGAGCCATTTCAATGCATCCTGGTTTTCAAGCGTCAACCGCGTTAGTTCTCTCTCGAGAGGGCTGGCACGATCGAGACCTTCGAGATACGGCTGCCAGCCAAAATTCTCAATCAGTCGTTTCGTCTCTTCGAGAGCTTGTCTCATCTTTTCTGTTTGATCTTTATCTTCTATTACAGGCGGAGGAGTTCCCTTAGAAACCGGAAGTCTAAACCTCGTCTCAAAAGGCCATTCCTTCGTTATAGATTTCGTAATGCCGGTGAATTCGGCAACACTTCGAGCATATTCCGGAAGTTTCGTATTGATCCAGTTTCTAATAGGATCCCTTTCTGCTTCTTCCCTAATCTTCCTCAGCCCATCACTCATAGAAAAAAGCAATTTTGAAAATTCATAACCGAGAGGGGCACAATTTAGTTTAATGGCTGTGATCTGGGCATCTATCTTTTTAAACGTATCCTCAGCTTCGCTGCCTTTTCTTACAAGGTCGGGACTTAGAATGAT
>JBHGBJ010000038.1:0-37363 GCA_041947025.1 Thermodesulfobacteriota bacterium | reverse complement strand
CGCTATAAACTTTTTCCAGGACCTTTGCCAGATCGTTAGGTGTGAGACTGAGGGATTACGTGACAACTTTTATTTGACTGGATTCTCTTTTTTTTATACGATGGGTTAGAAAAATCGGGGGGAACGAGATGGGAAAGACATTCATGCCAAAAATCCGGACGGAAAGGGAACTGAGGCGGGTTCAATTGGAGGGACTCCAGTGGACGGTCAATCATGTCTACAAAAACTCCGAGTTTTACCGGAAGAGATTTGACGAAATAGGGGTCAATCCCAGACAGATCAAATCCCTTAAGGACATCTCCAGGCTTCCTTTCACCACGGCCAAAGATCTTCAGGAAGGGTATCCTTTCCCCCTGAGGGCGTCTCCTTTCGAAAAGATCGTCCGGATTCATGCTTCCTCGGGAACCACCGGGAAGCGAAAGATCCTCTGTTACACGCAGCGAGATATTCAGGACTGGGCCAATATGTTTGCACGTTGCTATGAGATGGCCGGACTGACCACCAGAGACCGGGTCCAAATTGCTGTGGGATACGGGGTCTGGACTGCGGGGGTGGGATTTCAATTGGGGTGTGAACGGTTTGGCGCCCTCACGATTCCTGCGGGTCCGGGGAATACCGAGATGCAGTGCCAGTTCTTGGAAGACTTTCAATCGACTGTCCTCTGTGCCACGGCCTCCATGGCACTCCTGATGGGAGAGGAGATCCAAAAAAGAAATTTGAAAGACCGCATCGCCCTCAAAAAGGTCATCATGGGCTCTGAACGCTCCAGCGATGCCCAGAGAAATCGGATGAAGGAACTCTTGGGAGTGGAACACGTCTTCGATATCCCCGGATTAACGGAACTCTACGGCCCCGGAACAGGGCTTGACTGTGTCTATCACGAAGGCATTCACTATTGGGCGGACTATTACATCCTTGAAATCCTCGACCCGGAGACCTTGCAACCCGTCCCTCCGGGAGAAACCGGCGAGATGGTCGTCACCACCCTCCGGAAAGAAGCCGCCCCTCTGGTCCGATACCGTACCAGGGATCTGACAAAACTGGTCCCGAAACGATGCTCCTGCGGCTCTATCCTCCCGATGCATGACCGGCTACTGGGCCGCTCGGATGATATGTTCATCTTTAGAGCGGTCAACATCTATCCCGGCCAGATCGATCATATCCTCTCAAACATCAAAGGCGTTGGTTCTGAGTATCAGATCCACCTCGATCGGGGCGGAGACGGAAAGGACTACATGACGATTAAGGTGGAAAGAACCGTCGGAGGCAGCCCGGCAGAAGATCCGGTCTGGGCGACCGCTGTTGAGGAGCAGATTAAGAAACAGGTTCTGGTCAGTGGAAAGGTGGAGATTGTCGAGTATGGCAATTTGCCCCGTTCGGAACGGAAGAGCAAACGGGTCTTCGACCATCGAGAGATCTAAAAGATTAAACGAAATATGGAAGGAGGTGGGGTTTGGGTTTCATACTTGACAAGGATCCGGAGAATCGAATAGGGTAGCAGAGAGACTTTCTTTGCGGCTGAAAGGAGAGGAAAATGAAGAAAAAGAGAATCATAGATTTCGTTGCCCTGATGTCCATCGGGCTTTTTGCAGCGTTGTTGTTGGGAGGGAGTCTATTTCCCGGCCCTGCTCAAGCCCAGATGAAGCTGACCTATGCAAACTTTCCCCCTGCCCCCACTTTTCCCTGTGTTCAAATGGAGGAATGGAAAAAAGAGGTGGAAAAAAGGACTGGTGGAAAGGTAGCCATCCAGACCTTTCCGGGCAGCACGCTCCTCAATCCAAAGAACATGTTCGAAGGAGTCGTCTCCGGTACGGCCGATATCGGATGTTTGGCGATGAGCTACCAACCCGGCCGTTTCCCCGTCTCGGAAGCGATCGATCAACCCGTTGGGTTTTCAAGCGCCAAAGCTGCAAGCCTTGCTCTTTATGATCTGATCGAAAAATATAACCCCAAGGAATTTGAGCAGGTGAAGATCATTACCTTGTTCACATGCCCACCCGCGAATATCATGACCATTAAACCGGTCAGATCGTTGAAAGATTTAAAGGGGTTGGAATTAAGAGTGGGAGGAACCCAGGCTGATATCATCAAGAACTTAGGCGGTATTCCCATTGCCATGCCTCAATCCGACACCCCGGAGGCTCTACAGAGGGGCACGGTCAAAGGCCATGTTTCTTCCATGGAAGTCCTCAAGGATTTCAACTACGCCGCCTATACGGCGAACGCCACCATCACGAACCTCTGGGTTGTCACCTTCAGTGTGGTGATGAATAAAGATAAATGGAATTCACTGCCTGCCGATGTGAAGAAGGTGATCGATGGCATGAGGAAGGAATGGGCGCTCTGGACAGGGACCTACGTGGATAATCATGTCACAGAAGCGCTCAAGTGGTCAAAGGAGAAGTATAACCTTCAGATCATCGAACTTCCTGCGAATGAAAAAGCAGAAGTACCTAAACTGATCAAACCCCTTATCGATGTTTACGTGGAGAGGGTCACGAAGGCAGGATTACCGGGTGAGCAGATTATGAAGGATGTATACGCGTTGAAAGAGAAGTATGAAAAGCAGTACAAGTAATGGATCCTAAGGGGTCTGGAATTTTCCAGGCCCCTTATCCATGTTGTGAAGGATTCGGACGGAAACCAAGAAATGGTCTATCTTGAAAAGATCAATCAGTTTTTGAACAAGATCTTGATGATTCTGGGCGGCGTTGCCGTCCTGTTCTTGATGTCCCTCGCAACGGTCAATGTCGTCCTGAGATTTTTTTTCAACGCCCCTTACCGCGGGGCTTATGAGCTTGTGGGATTCAGCGGGGCCATCGTCATCGCCTTTGCCCTCGGTTACACCCAGAGAAGGAAGGATCATATTGTCGTCGACATATTGACCGAAAAGTTTCCGAAGCGGGTCAATCGGATTCTTGATGGAGTCAATTATCTGATCACCATGATATTTTTTGCCCTGGTCTCCTGGCAGGTGTTCGTTTGGGGAATGAAAGTGGCAAAGTCAGGAGAGGTTTCGGAAACGATCAAGATCGTCTTCCACCCCTTTATCTATTCTGTCTCCTTGGGATTTGCAGTCTTTTCTTTCACCCTCCTGATCGACTTTCTGAAGAACCTGAGGAGCAAAGCGGGATAGCCCATGCAGGGACCGATCGTAGGCGTCTATGGAATTCTTTTCATGTTTCTCGTCCTCTTCTTTCTGAGGATACCGGTGGGCTTTGCCATGGCACTGGTTGGTTTTCTGGGATTCAGTCATGTCGCCGGTTTCAAAGCAGCCCTCGGAATGATCGGTCCGGATATGTGGAATATCTTTTCAAATTACGGATTGACCGTTATCCCGATGTTTATTCTGGTGGGCGAATTCGCCCATTACGGAGGCTATAGCGACACGCTGTACTATACGACTTACAGATGGTTCGGCCATTACCGGGGAGGTCTGGCAATCACCACGATCATGGCCTGTGCCGCCTTCTCGGCGATCAGCGGCTCCAATACGGCAACCGCCGCGACGATGAGTTCAGTGGCCATACCCGAGATGAAAAAGTATCACTACCACCCGATGCTCAACGCAGGCTCGGTCGTTGCGGGTTCTACTCTCGGGGTCATGATCCCCCCGAGTATCGTCCTCGTCGTCTATGCAATCTACACCGGCCAGTCGATTGGAAAGCTCTTTTTTGGGAATGTCATTCCGAGTGCCATACTCACCGTCCTCATCGCAATGACCGTAGGTTACATCTGCTTTCGGCATCCCGATTGGGGGCCAAAGGGACCCAAGAGCACCTGGCGAGAAAGGTTGAAAGCCCTTCCCGATGCGATTGACATTCTGATACTGTTTGCCATCATCATGGTCGCCCTGTTCACGGGCGTGGTGACGGCGACAGAGGCTGCCGCTGCCAGCAGTGCGGTGGGTCTGATCATCTGCATCGTACGAAAAAAACTGACATGGAAGAGATTCGTTTCTTCATGCGTGGATACGCTTCGTATTTCGTGTCTGGTCTTTATGATCGTCGCAGGAGCTACGATCTTCGGACGTTTTCTCGCTGTGACCCGGCTGCCCTTCGAGGCCGCATCGTGGATTAGCTCCCTTCCCTTCCCAAACTGGATGCTCTTGTGGGCGATTCTGATTTGCTATATGATCGGTGGATGTGTGATGGACGCCCTGGCCTTTCTCCTGATTTCACTCCCGATCTTCTATCCGATCGTCCAGCAGATGGGGTATGACCCGATCTGGTACGGCCAGGTCATTACCATCACCACCACCATGGGAGCCCTCATGCCACCCATCGGGATCTGTTGCTATGTGGTCGCGGGTATGGCGAAGGATATTCCCATCGGAACCGTCTTTCGAGGCGCCCTCTACTACGTTCCGACCTATATTATTGCGAATATACTTCTCATGTTATCTCCCTATTGGACGGTTTTAGTTCTTTCCGATCTTGTCAGATAGAGACGGCCGGCGCCTCTCCACCTACCCCTTTGGAGGTAGGGAAAAAGGAGAAGGAGATGATGAAGCAAACGATCCGTTTCATCCTGAATGGGGACCCTGTGGAGATAGAGATCGATCCCCATCTCACGCTTCTCCAACTGCTTCGGGACAAGCTGGAGCTTACGGGAACAAAAGAAGGCTGCGGCATGGGCGAATGTGGAGCTTGCACGGTCCTTTTGGACGGGAAAACGATTAACTCCTGCCTTTTTCCCGCACTGGAGGTCCATGGAAGAACCGTCACGACCATTGAGGGGCTAACCGATCCCCAGGGGAACCTCCATCCGATCCAGAAGGCTTTTATCCAATACGGAGCGATCCAGTGCGGCTTCTGTACCCCCGGAATGGTCCTCTCTGCCAAAGCCCTTCTCGATGAGAGACCTAAACCGACGGAAGAAGAGATTCGAAACGGGATCGCCGGAAATCTCTGTCGCTGCACAGGCTACCTCCAAATCATCCAGGCAATCAAAGCAGTAAGTGACAATACTGAAAAGTAAGCACCAAATCACAAACATCAAATCACAAATAAGCTCCAATGACCAAATTTCAAAATACAAAACTATACGACTTGGAAGAAAGGACTTTTAAGTTTGCAAGAGACGTAGCAGTATCTATAAGAAAGTTGCCACGAAATATCTCAAACCTGGAATATGGGAACCAAGCAGTGGATGCATCGGGTTCAACAGGGGGAATATTTTCTTCAATTCTTATAAGATCGAACGAGTTGGGTATTCGAAATTGAAGATTGGAGCTTATCTGTAATTTGGGATTTGTTATTTGGACATTATTTGAAGAACAATTTAATGCCGTGATTTCGACCAACGTTTTGCATGGATAGGTAGGGGTACCATGGAAAATTTTATCCATATCGGAAAGCGGGTTCCTAAAGCGGATGCGGAGGAAAAGGTCACTGGCAAGGCCATCTATATCCACGACCTCAAAGTTCCGGGAATGCTCTATGGAAAGATTCTCTACAGCTCTCATCCTCATGCAAAGATACTGAACATCGACACGTCCCGGGCGGAAAGACTTCCGGGGGTGAAAGCGGTTTTGACCGGAGACAGGATCCCGCAAATTAAGTTCGGCTTTTACAAAGATAATGTCCCTCTCAAAACGGGAAAAGTCCGCTCCCGCCGGGACGAGGTCGCTGCCGTAGCGGCTATCGACCCGGATGTCGCAGAAGAGGCCCTGCAGCTGATCCGGGTCGAGTACGAAATCCTTCCCCCCGTCTTCGATCCCGAAGAGGCGATGAAAGAAGGGGCACCCCTCATTCACGAGGAACATCTGGGTGGGAAGGAGAAAAAACCGACCAATCTCCTCAATCTGCCGTGGCGGCTGATTTGCGGGGATGTCGAAGAGGCAAGAAGGAATTCTGCCCATGTGGCCGAAGACCGGTTCAAGGTCACCTGGGTCACCCACTGCTGTATGGGAACGAGCGGGTGCCTGGCCCAATTCGATCCCAAAAAGAATCTCACTTTCTACAGCAACACCCAGATCCCCTCCTTGGCCCAGAGGGACTTCATGGATGCGCTCTCTGCCATGGGATTACAGGGAAAGAAGGCGCGGGTGGTTAAGACGGCGATCGCCGGCGGATTTGGAAGCAAACTCGACACCTATGCTTCCGAATACCTTGCCATTCTCCTGGCTCATGAGACCCACAAGCCGGTCAAGATCGTTTTCAGTCGCGAAGAAGAATTCCTCGCTACCTCTCCCAGACAGCCCGCTCTCATCGATATTGCCCAGGGATGCACGAAGGATGGAATATTGACCTTCCGCGATGTTCGAATGATCCTCGATAACGGGGCCTACACCTCCTGGGGGGCAACCACCCCATCGGTCATGATGATGCCCATCTCTTCTCTCTACAGGGTTCCCCATGTGCGATATACGGCCAAATGCGTTTACACGAACAACATCTACTCTCAAGCCATGAGGGGATATGGGAATCCCCAGGCGACCTTTGCCATCGATTCTCAAATCGACACGCTCGCAGAGATGGCTGGGATCGATCCCCTCGACTTTCGATTGAGAAATGCCAATACCCCTGGTGAGACGACCCCTCAGAAGTTCAAGATCCATACCTGCGGCTTAAAAGAATGCATTGATGCGGTCGCCCAGAAGCTGGATTGGAGACAGAACCGTGGAAGAAGAGAGGGCAGAGGAATCGGCATGGCCTCCATGATCCATGTGGGAGGAGGTGCCCGAGTCTATAAATCGGACGGATGCGGAACGATGATAAAGATCGATGACTTTGGAACGGTTCATGTCATCACCGGTGCCACCGACATGGGACAGGGTGCAGATACCGTGATCGCCCAGATCGCCGCTGAAGAGCTTGGCGTAAGAATGGAGGATGTCGTCGTCATTCATACCGACACCGATCTCTGTCCATGGGATGTGGGCGCCCACGCCAGCCGGACAACCTTTGTGGCTGGAAATTCCGCTCTGGGAGCAGCAAGGAAGGTGAAACAACTCCTTCTCGAGGTGGCGAGCCAATCTCTGGGCGAGAGTCCCGAGGATCTGGACATCCGGGATCGAGTGATCTTCTCAACCAAAGATCCTGAGAAGAAATCTCCTCTTGGAAAAGTACTGAGAGCAGCTCATTATACTTCCGGAGGAAGGATGATCATGGCCGAGCACTTTTACGATCCGGCCAATGAAAATTTGGATAGAGAGTTCAAGGGAAATCTCTCGGCCACCTACTCCTACGGGACACACGGTGTCGAAGTGGAAGTGGACAAAGAGACGGGCCAAGTGAAGATCTTAAGATATGTTGCAGCTCACGATGTGGGAAGAGCGATCAACCCCATGCTCTTGGAAGGCCAAGTCTACGGCGGAGCAACGATGGGGATCGGTTATGCCCTGACGGAAAGACTGATTCTACAGAACGGAAAGGTGATGAATTCAAACTTTCTCGATTATAAGATGCTGACGGCAAAGGATGTTCCCAATATTGAACCCATCGTGATCGAAACCAACGATCCCTTCGGCCCCTTCGGTGCCAAGGGCATTGGTGAGCCGGGATTGGTCCCCACTGCACCCGCCATTGCCAATGCCATCTATGACGCCGTGGGTGTAAGGATCAAAGAGCTTCCCATTACCCCCGAAAAAGTGCTGGCCGCATTGAAAGCGAAAGGGGATCGATAGACGTTTAGATCACCATCCCATCGCCTGCGATCCCATTCTCCTGTTTTTGCCAAAAAGCGTCATTATTTATCCGATCTTCCTATCATTTGTCCCTTCTTCACCGCCAAACTTCCTCTCCAAGATCCATTCTGTCTCCCTCTGTCTCATAGAAAATATCTTAAGTAACAGATAGATAGGAAACAATTAGGATCTTTTGACACAATTTGAAACAATTTGGTACAAAATTTGCTCATAACCACATATTGGCGGCAAAAAGATTAGAACCTTCCCACCTATTAACGTTTGAAAATTTAAAAACTTTTTCGATCATGGGGCTCGATCATGAAATATTATTCTTCGGATCCAGTAAGGAGGTGATAATTCGATGAAGAAGAACTTAGGGATATTCACCTTGGCCTCGGTCCTACTGATGATCTCCATGGCATCCTATGCCTCTGCAAAAGACAAGGTCCCTGTCTCTAAGGCATTCAGGATCGGAGTCATCCGAAACAATCCTGATCACGGGACTGATCATTTCGGGCTCTTGGCAGATTACATGGCCAATAGGCTCAAAGAATTCTCTGTGGAGGGTGGAAGAATTGTTGTCGAAAAGGATGCAAATGGAATGGTAAGGCAGATGAGGAATCGGGAAGTTGAAATGGTTCTTGAGACGCCTTTTTCTATCTTCAAGATTGAGGAAAAAGTGGCGATCAGACTCACCCTGGCTGCATTCAAGAAAAACACAAAGGAGTACCGGACACTTTTCTTTGTCCGGAAGGATAGTTCGATCCGGAACCTTTCTGATTTAAGAGAAAAGACCATTGTCTTTCAAGATCCTGGCTCCACATCCGCTTACGCGATCCCCAAGGCTGAATTGGCGAAGAATGGTTTCACTCTCTCTCCCCGAGAGGAGAAGACAGCTCCCAAGGGTGCGGTCAGATACGTTTTCGCCGGAGAGGAGGAGAATCAAGCCTATTGGGTGATTCAGAAAAGGACGGAGGCGGGCGCCTTTAACCATGACGATTGGAATGAGCTTCCCGAGAAGGTTAGAAACGAACTCCGAATCATTCATGAGACAAGACCGATCCTGAGGTTGATCGTGGCCCTCCATCCCGACCTGCCCCAGCCGTTCACGAGCGCCATTGAGGAGATCCTTTTGAATATGCATAAGGATGCCGAGGGAAGGAAAGCCCTCAAATCCGCTTCTCGAATTTCAACTATAGAACGATTGACCGATGAGGACTATCTGTCTCTTCAGTATATCAAAGACCTCTTGAGGTTTATCGATTCATGAAGCCAAAACTTGGCATCAGCAAAAAATATGCCTTCTGGATGAGCGCGATGAGCCTCATCCTGCTCGCGGTCATCCTGATCTCCGTGAGCCTCATGATATGGGGAGAGGCGAATACGCTGGAAGAGAAGCTCAGGGAGGAGACCAAGGGAAATTATGTTCGAAACTATGAGATCATGATTACCAACCGGGCAAGAAACTTCAGTTACGATGTCTTCAATCCCCTTTACCGGATGGATATCGATCGGATTAATCATTTGATCAAGAATCTGAAGTCGGAGATGCCGATAAAATCCGTATTGATCGCAGATGCGACAGGAAAAGTATTGACCGATGGGACCAGGGAGAACCTTTCCTTTGGAACGATCTTAAACGCAGATATCCAACGGCTCAAATCAAGGCAATCCTCTTCAACGCGTTCGGCAAACGGCCATATCGTTACATTCACCATTGGATCGCAGGACCACATCGCAGGCTATGGAGAGGTCTTGTTTTCCGATGATCCTCTGAAGAACACGTTTCAGCAACAGGAAGAAATCGTGTTTTCTGTTTGGAAGGAAACCCAAAGACGATTCCGAGACATCGCTCTGATCGGAATTTTGTTTGTTCTATCTTTTACGGTTTTCTTAGGATTCCTCTTTTCCCGAACACTTGCCGCCCCGATTTTGAAATTGAGGGATGCGACCCGAAAGGTTGCCAAGGGTGACCTGAGCTATCGGCTTGAGGTCAACTCCGGTGACGAATTGGGAGACCTCGCCGACTCTTTTAATCGAATGGCTGACGAATTATTGAAAACGACTGTTTCGAAGCAATCTGTAGACGATATTATCCGGAATATGAATGACGCCCTGATCGTTGTGTCAACGGAGGGTAAGATCAAGATGGCGAATCAAGCCGCCTTGATCCTTCTCGGCTATACGGAAGACCAACTGACCCATCAACCCTTCGATATTATTTTCAAGGGAGAAAAAAGGCCTTTTGAGAGGCTCCGGCTTAATGATTTATGGAGCGAGGGTTCTCCCGTTTTGCGCAATATTGAAACCACCTTTTTTTCAAAGGACGGCAGAAGAATCCCTGTCCTCCTTTCCGGTTCAGCCATGACCGATGGGGAGGGAAAGATTCAGGGATTGGTCTATGTGGCTCTCGACATCACAGAGCGAAAGGCAGCAGAGGAGGAATTGGGGAGATACCGGGAGCATCTTGAGGAGTTGGTGAGAAATCGCACCACAGAACTGACAGAGGCCAACAAACAACTCCAGGAGGAGATCGCCGAGCGCAAGTGGACAGAAGAATCATTGATCAAGAGTGAGGAGGAGACAAGGTCTCTCGTCCAGGAGAATGCGACCGTGGCAGAAATCGGAAGGATCATCAGCTCAACCCTGAACATCCAGGAGGTGTACGAACGCTTTGCGGAGGAGGTTCAAAAACTGCTCCCTTTTGACCGGATCGCGATCAATATCGTCAATCCCAAAGAATATACGATGAAGGTCGCCTATACCACAGGAGTTGAGATCCCGGAACGTCTTCATGGCGACACGGTCCCCCTGATCGGGACCTTTACCGAAGAGGTCGTACGAACACGAAGAAGCCAGGTTCTTCAGGAGGAGGAGAAAGAAATCCTGCGTCGATTTCCCGGTCTCTTATTTTCCCTGAAGGTCGGCCTTCGGTCGACGATGGCGGTCCCGTTGATCTCACAGGATGCGGTGATCGGGGTTCTGAATTTTCGATCGGTCAGGCCGAATGCTTACGACGAAAGGCATCTGAGACTCGCTGAAAGGGTCGGGAACCAGATCGGTGGCGCCATTGCCAATTCGCAGCTTTTCACCCAACGGACACGGGCGGAGGAGGAAAAGACGGCCCTGGAAGAGCAGCTCCGTCAGTCCCAGAAGATCGAGGCGATTGGCCGGCTGGCGGGTGGCATTGCCCATGACTTCGATAATCTCCTGACCATCATCAAAAGCAACAGTGAGCTCTCCCTTGCCAAAGTCAAGAAGAACGGCCCCTTGAAGAAAAACATTCAAGAAATCCGCAGGGCCTCGCAGCGTGCATCCTATCTCACCCACCAGCTCTTGGCCTTCAGCCATCGTCAGATACTGGAATTCAAGGCTCTCGATCTGAATATCATCTTGCGGGATATGGCCAGGATATTGCGTCGAATCCTCGGTGAAGAGATCGATCTGGACATCCGTTTCGCTGAAGGTCTTGGAAAAATCAAGACCAATCGCGGGCAGATTGAGCAGGCGATCTTCGGCTTAGCACTGAATGCAAGGGATGCGATGCCCTCGGGTGGAAACGTCACGATTGAGACGGCCAATGTCTACCTGGATGAAACATATGCTCGAACCCGCATCGGAGTCACACCGGGCCATTATGTAATGCTCTCAATCAGCGACACGGGGACGGGGATGACTCCAGAGGTCAAGAAACACCTCTTTGAACCATTCTTCACCACCAAGGAGAAAGGCAAGGGAACAGGTCTGGGGCTGTCTACCATTTATGGAATTGTCAAACAGAGTGAGGGAGACATCTGGGTCTCAAGCGAGTTGGGCGGGGGGACCACCTTTAAGATCTACCTCCCAAGGGTGGAAGAACCGGCTATGCCCTCAGGTTGAGGGAGGCGACGAAGAGGCGAACCCTTGTCCAAATATGTCATCATTTATCCATTCTTTTAGCAATTTGTCAACACCACACACTTAGCTCCTTTCTCTTTCACCCATTTTCCACAGACATTCAAATCTAAAAATCCCTATAAAAAACAGAATGATAAAGTTGAAAAGGAGATTTTTTAAGACAATTTGAACCAATTTGGAACAAGATTTGCTTTTTCCCGAAACCTGGCGAAGGAATTTGATAATCTCGGACTAATTTTGACCGGAACGTGTCCTGGCGTGCCTGTCCCGCCTTAGTGGGCTGGCCGAGGCCCTTCGCCTGTAGAAACCAATTGAAAGGAACTCACTCTCGGTCTCAAAAGGGTCACCTCTTCAGTCTTGGCTGATGAAGAGACGAACCGTTTTCCTCAGTCTCCTCATCGCCTTCATTCTGATCTTTGGAACTGCTTTCAAATTAGAATATTCTCGCTCCAAGGACATCATTCGGGAAACCATCCGTTCGAATAAGACGATGGCTGTGTTGCTTTCCAATATTATCCAAGAGCACCAGAAAGCAGCCATTGGGATTATGCAATCCTATTCAAGGCGTCTTTTGCTGATCCAGGCGGTCAAGAGAAAGGATACCCGAACCGCAACGATGCACCTGCAATCCCTGAAGGAGAATCATGCGGAGATTGACTCTGTCTATATTTCCGATAAGGAGGGGACCCTCTGGGCTGATTTCCCATTTCATCAGGAAAGCCGCGGCAAGAATTTTTCTTACCGTGACTGGTACAAAGGCGTGAGCCAGGGATGGAAGCCTTATGTTTCGGAAGTGTTCAGAAGGATCGTCGAGAAAAAAGATCTGGCCGTTGCCGTCTGTGTCCCTGTTTTTGATGAAAAAGGTCAAGTCCTTGGAATTCTCGGAACGTCCCAGCGCATTGCTTTCCTTGCCGGCATCGTCAATCAAATCGGATTGGATCCTTCCATAAGGGTAACGTTGATCGACCGGGAAGGCCACGTGATTTACAGCAATTGGATGGATTATCAAGAAGAGGTCACGGATTATCCTTCTTCGGCTCTTTCCGTAAAGACCGTCCAGGGAAAGAGAGGCACGCTCAAAGTGAAGGACCCCTCCGATGAAGGGAGAATAAAGTATGTGGCCTTTTCACCCGTCGAAGGAACCGGGTGGTCCGTGATTGTGGAGAGGGGAAGAAATGAGGTTCTCAAAGCGGAAGTCGGACATTTTATCCAGAGCGCAGTGATCTCCGTTCTATTATTCATGCTTATTGCCCTCTCATTAGTCTATTTCAGAAGACAACTGATATACAGAAAGACGGAAGATCTCCTCAGGGCGGAAGAGGCCCTCCGCAAGAGTGCTGAGGAGGAAAAGCGGCTCGCCCATGAGAATGTGATCGTGGCAGAGATCGGAAGAATCATCAGCTCCTCACTCAACATCGATGAGGTCTATGAGCGTTTCGCCGAGGAAGTACGGAAGTTGTTCTCCTTTGACCGGATTGCGGTCAATCTGATCAGCCGGGACGGAAAAACTCTTACGATCGCTTATGCCGCCGGATTTGAGATTGAGGGACGTAAAATAGGCGACTGCATACCCGTTGGCCCTATGACGAGAGAAGTCCTGGAAAAAAGGGAAGCTCTACTCGTCCAGGCCGATAGCAGCGAAGGGCTTGCAAAACGCTTCCCTCACCTTTTGCACCCAAGGCAAGCCAGATTCAAATCGTTCTTGAAAGTCCCTTTATTCTCAAAAGACCAATTATTTGGTGTCCTCCATATACGTTCGACCCAGCCAAACGCCTATTCGGAAAGGGATATCCGGCTTGCCGGGAGAATCGGTCACCAAATTGCAGGGGCCATCGCCAATGCGCAACTTTTTTCCGAACGTCTGGCAGCCGAGCAGAAAGCAAACTTCCTTGAAGAACAACTTCGCCAATCTCAGAAGATGGAGGCCGTCGGTCGTCTGGCAGGCGGCGTTGCCCATGATTTCAATAACCTTCTGACCGTCATCAAAGGCTATAGCGAGCTCTCGCTCTTCACTCTGACGGAAGGCAATCCCCTGAAAGGAAACATCGAGGAGATTCGCAAGGCCTCTCAACGGGCCTCCGATCTGACCCGCCAACTATTAGCTTTCAGCCGGCGTCAGATCCTGGAATTCAAGGTTCTCGACCTGAACATGCTCCTGCGAAATCTCGATAAAATGCTCCATCGGATCATTGGTGAGGACATCGAGCTGGTTTATCTCCTCGCCGATCATCTTGGAAAGATTAAGAGCGATCCCGGGCAGATTGAACAAATGATCCTCAACCTTGCGCTCAATGCCCGAGATGCCATGCCCTCCGGAGGGAAACTGACCGTTCAGACGGACAATGTGGAGTTTGACAAGACCTATGTGCGGACCCACCTCGGTGTAAAACCGGGACATTACGTCACACTCTCGGTGAGCGATACAGGATGCGGTTTATCCCCCGAAGCAAAGGAACATCTCTTTGAGCCGTTCTTCACCACCAAGGAGAAGGGCAAAGGGACGGGTCTCGGTTTATCGACCGTCTATGGAGTTGTTAAGCAGAGCGGAGGGGATATCGAGGCCGATAGTGAGTTAGGCCGGGGAACGATCTTCAAGATCTACCTGCCGAGGGTGGAGGAAGAAGTCAGTCCTCTGCTCTATAAAGATGACAAAGGGGTCCTCCCCCGGGGGAAGGAGACGATCCTTCTGGTGGAAGACGAGCCGTATGTGAAGGGTTTTGTGACTCAGGTCTTGCGTAAGACCGGATACCACTTGCTGGAAGCGGCGAATGGGAACGATGGCTTACGAATGGCTCGAGAATATGTCGGGGAAATCCATCTCCTCTTGACCGATGTGGTGATGCCCCAAATGGGGGGTAAAGAGTTGGCTGATCGGCTCAAGCCCTTACGGCCCGGCATCAAGGTACTCTTTACCTCAGGCTATACGGACAATGCCATTGTCCATCACGGTGTGCTTGAACCCGGCATTGATTTCCTGCACAAACCCTTCTCACCGGAAGCCCTCGCACAGAAGGTGAGAGAGGTCCTGGATAAATGAACAATTGGAAAAGTACCTCATTTTTGCTCACTTTTTTCATAAATTGTCCATTTAAGGACTCAGACTCAAGAGATTATTTCCACTTACACTGGATATTCAGAATTAAAAAGGCATTAGATTTTAGTAAGATGGAAAGAATATATGGTCTTTTATGAAAATTTGGAGCATTTTGGAATAAACATTGCAAATTTTCCTAATTCTTGCAAGAATCGGCGCTGAGGAGAACAAAATTGGAAGGGCAGATACTTGTTGTGGATGATGAGGAGTTAATCTGTTCCATTTTTGTTAAGAGGCTTAAGAAAGAAGGATACCCCTCTATAACGGCCCGTAACGGAAAGGAAGCCCTTAACCTTTTCTATAACAACAGGCTTTCCCTCATTATTTCCGATATCAAGATGCCCCAGATGGACGGGATCGACCTTTTGAAGAAAGTGAAAGCTTTGGATCCCAAAATGATGGTCATCATGATGACATCCTATCCGGAGATTGATTTGGCCATAGAGGCGATGCGTATCGGAGCCTTTGACTTTATGATCAAGCCGGTCGAACTGGACCTCGTCGTCTTAAGTGTCAGAAAAGCCTTGGAGAGGAAACAGCTTGAAGAGGAGGTCGAAGCCTACCACCATCATCTTGAGAAATTGGTCGATGAGAGGACCGCCAGACTCCAAGAAGCCTACTATATCCTTAAAAGGGCCCATTTCGATTCGGTCAAGGTTCTTGTCGGCGCCATCGATGCAAAAGATCCATACACCCGGGGCCATTCCGATCGGGTGAGAAGGATGAGCCTCGATATGGGTTCGAAGTTCGGCTTCAATGAAACACAGCTTGAGAATCTGGAATACGGAGCGCTCCTTCACGACATTGGTAAGATCGGGATCAAGGATGAAGTGCTTCAGAAGCAGAGCGCTCTGAGTCCTGAAGAGTACCAGACGATCAAGGAACATCCATTGATCGGGGTCAAGATTGTCGAGGGAATCGACTTCTTTAAGGACAAGGTCACCATCATCCGTCACCACCATGAATATTTTGACGGGAATGGCTATCCCGATGGATTGGCAGCAGAAGACATTCCCATCGAGGCGAGAATCATTGCGATTGCAGACACCTTCGACGCCATGACCAGCGGAAGGCCCCACCGAGGAAGAATGTCCGTCGAGGATGTCCTTGCGGAACTAGAAAAGGAGAAAGGGAAGAAATTCGATCCTCATATCTTAGAAATCTTTCTGAGGGACAAGACCTATTTAAGTTTTGCATGACGAGTCTGGAGCGATGAAGACAATAAACCGCCGAGTGAAAGAGCAATCTCAAACCGCATTGAGAAAAGTGAAGAAAGAATTCAAAGAGCGGGAACGTTTTTTCACCAGTGTCTTTGAAAGCATCCAGGATGGGATAAGCATCCTGGACAAGGACATGAATATTATCCAGACCAACCCTGTCATGGAAAGATGGTACTCCCATGCCATGCCGTTGGTGGGCAAGAAATGTTACGAGGTCTATCACGCTCGCAAGGAACGGTGTGAGGTCTGCCCGAGTTATCAGACCATCGAGAAGAAAGAATCCGCTTACGAAGTGGTCCCCAAAGTAGGGCCGGGCGGAAAGGTGGTGGGATGGCTCGACCTCTACAGCTTTCCTTTATGGGACGCTAAAACGGGGCAAATGAGAGGAGTGATTGAATATGTCAGAGACATCACCGATCGTCAACGTATGGAAGATGAGCTCCACAGAACCGAAGAGGAGACCAGACGCTTGGCTCAGGAGAATGCGATCACGGCGGAGATCGGAAGAATCGTCGGCTCCACATTGAATATCGATGAGGTCTATGAACGCTTCGCCGAAGAACTGCGCAAACTCATTTCCTTTGACCGCGTGAGCATCGCCATCATCAACCACAAGAATCGAACCCTCACCCCTGCCTACGTGATTGGGGCCGCAATTGAAGACCACCGCCCGGGAAGGGTCGCCCCATTAGCCGGCACAGTCGCTGACCTGGTGGCACAAAAACGATCCGGCATCATCATTCAGCCGGAAAACGAAGAGGAGATCGCTGCCCGTTACCCCGGCCTCGTCAACGTTTATCGCGGCGGAATGCAGTCAAAGATGTCGGTCCCTTTAATCTCAAAGGATCAGGTCATCGGCTGTCTGAACTTTCGATCCAATACGGCGAATGCCTATACGGACCGGGACTTAAAGCTCTCTGAAAGCATTGCCAATCAGATTGCCGGCGCGATCGCCCATTCACAACTTTTCGCTGAGCGCAAACAGGCAGAAGAGGCCTTGGAGGCCGAGAGACAAAGGTTTCAAATACTCTCCGAGCATGCTCCCTTCGGCATGGTGATGATCGATAAAGATGGGATGTTCAGGTATATCAACCCCAAATTCAAGGAACTCTTCGGTTACGACCTGGAGGACATCCCCGATGGGAAGACCTGGTTCAGGAAAGTCTATCCGGATCCCGCTTACAGGCGTAACGTGATCTCCGCCTGGGTGAACGATCTGAAGATTTTCGCTCCCGGGGAGAAGAGGCCCAGGGTCTATACGGCGACCTGCAAAGATGGAACAGAGAAGATCATCAATTTCATGCCTGTCCAATTGGAGACCGGAGAAAATTTGATCACCTGCGAAGACATGACAGAGCACATGCGGTTCGAGGAAACGATGAGGGAAAGCGAAGAGAGGTATCGCACTCTTTTCGAGGGGTCCAGGGATGCAGTCTACATTACAACCCGGGAAGGCAGGTATGTCGATTTCAATAAAGCCTTTTTGGACCTCTTTGGTTACAGCAAAGAAGAGCTGCAGGTTCTGCTCGCCCAAGAAACCTATCTTCGCCCGGATGACCGATATCAATTTCAACAAGAGATCGAGAAGAAAGGATTTGTCAGCGACTATGAGATCAAACTCCAAAAGAAAGACCGGAGAGAAATGAACTGCCTTCTGACGGCCTCCATCCGGCGAGACAATGATGGAACCATTCTGGGATATCAAGGCATCATCCGGGATATCACCGAACGTAAGCGGGCTGAGCAAGAAATGAAAACCCTCGGAGAGCAGCTTCGCCAGTCTCAGAAGATGGAAGCCATCGGACGCCTGGCTGGGGGAATCGCTCATGATTTTAACAACATGCTCACGATCATCAAAGGCTATTGCCAGCTTTCACTTTCCGAGCTGAACGAAGACCACCCGTTGAGGGAAAACCTCAACGGCATTCAGAATGCCACGGACCGCGCAACGGACTTGATACGCAAGATCCTTGCCTTCAGCCGACGCCAAGTGATGGAGATGAAGGTCATCGATCTCAATGCCCTTCTTAAGGACCTCGACAAACTCCTGAAACGGGTCATTGGGGAGGACATCGAGTTGGTCACAGTCCTGGCTGAAGATCTGGGGAGTGTGAAGGCGGACCCCGGGCAGATCGAGCAGGTGATCCTCAACCTGGCGGTCAATGCCAAGGATGCAATGCCGAAGGGAGGAAAAGTCACGATTGAGACAGCCAATGCGGAATTGGACGAAACCTATGCCCGCAGCCATATTGCTGTCATCCCTGGCCGATACGTGATGTTTTCAATGAGTGATACGGGGGTGGGCATGAGTCCGGAGATCCGGGAGAGGATCTTTGAACCGTTCTTTACCACCAAGGAGAAGGACAAAGGGACAGGCTTGGGTCTTTCGACCGTTTATGGAATTGTAAAACAGAGCGGTGGCAATATCTGGGTTTACAGTGAGCCCGGCCAAGGGACGACCTTTAAGATCTACCTTCCTCGGAAAGAAGAACTCCCCGATGAACCCCGCGAGAAGGATGCGGAACAGGAACTTTCTTGCCGGGGGGAGACCGTGTTGGTCGTGGAAGATGAGGATGAGCTTCGTAAATTAGCGGTTCAGATCTTACGGAAACAAGGCTATAAAGTCCTGGAGGCTCCAAAAGGGGAAGAGGCTTTGCTCATCAGTCAAGAGTACGAAGGCCCCATCCATCTTCTGATCACGGATGTGGTGATGCCCGGAATGAACGGCCATGATCTCTCGGAGCGTCTGTCATCCTTTCGCCCGGATACCAAAATCCTCTTCATGTCGGGTCACACCAGTGGTGCGATCATTCACCATGGCGTGTTGGGGGCGGGTGCGAACTTACTCCAGAAGCCCTTTACACCGCAGGGCTTGATCCGGAAGGTGTGCGAGGTGTTAGCCACATAGGGAAATCCATGGGCTTGAAATATATCCCCTATTTGATCCCTCTATTCACGGCAACCGTGATCTCGACCATTCTTTCGATCCACGGATTGCGGCGCCGCCATGCGCCCAGCGCAATACCCTTTGTCCTCATCATGTTCTTTGTGGCTCAATGGTCGCTCTCTTATGCGTTCGAGCTTGGAACGGTCAACCTACAGACCAGACTCTTTTGGACAAGAATAAAATTTCTTGGAATTGTCCTGGTCCCTGTGGCTTGGTTCTTCTTCACCCTGAAACACTCCGGACGAGAAGAGTGGTTGAAGCTCAAGAAGATAGCTTTCCTGGTTACGATCCCAACGATCACATTCTTTCTGATCTGGACCAATGAGTATCATGGCCTCTTCTGGAATCTCTCGAGACCTGATCGAACGACCCCCTTGCCGATGCAATTCTCCCTTTATGGCCCATGGTTCTGGGTCCACACCTCCTATTCTTACCTGTTGCTTTTTGTTGGCTCGATCCTGCTGATTCGAACCTTGATCGGATCGCCATACTTGAACCGTGGACAAGGAATCGCTTTGCTGATCAGCGTATTATCTCCATGGGCAGGCAATGCCCTCTCGATTCTTAACCTGAGCCCGTTTCAAAACCTGGATCTAACCCCTTTCGCCTTTACCCTAACGGGGATCGGGCTGGCCTGGAGCCTTTTTCAATTCAGACTATTGGACATCGTTCCCGCTGCACGTGAAACCGTGATTGAAGGGATGAGCGATGCAGTCATCGTCATGGATGCACAGAACAGAATTGTGGACATCAACCCATCTGCGCAACGCCTGGTCGGCCGTTCTCCCTCAGGATCAATCGGCCAACCTTTTGAAACGGTCTTGTCGAACTGGCCTGACCTGATTGACCGTCATCGCATTCGTTCAGAAGTCCACTCGGAAACCGTAAGGTTCGAAAACGAAGGAAGGCGCTATTTCGATCTCAGTATCTCGACATTACGCGATAGGCATGGTGTCGTGACCGGTCGGCTGATGGTCTTACGTGACATCACTGAGCGCAAACAAGCCGAAGAGACCCTTCAAAATGCTCATGACGAACTGGAGAAAAAGGTCAAGGATCGCACCGCAGAACTTCTCTTGGTCAACGAGCAGCTTAAGAAAGAAATCGAAGAGCGGGCGTGGGCAGAAGAAGAACTCAAGGAGAGTTTGAAATTGATCGGCACTGCAAAGCGGGAGTGGGAGTCCACAACCGATTCTCTCGCACAGCTGATTTGCCTCTTTGACAATTGGGGGTATATCCTCCGTGCAAATCGGATGGTTGAGAAGTGGAATCTCGGAGATGTCAAAAACATCAAGGGAAAGACAGCCCACGAGCTTCTTCATCCCAATTGTCCGGATCCGTCGTGCTATATGAAAGATGTCTGGCCGGAGATCTGGGAGAGAGTGGTGAAAGGAAAACCGGCTGACTTTGAGGTCGAAGACCAGACCCTGAAACGCTATCTTCATTTTCAGGTTCGACCGATCTCCCCTCAAAAATATGCAAAAGATGAGGAAATTGCCAGCCATGCGGTGGCCGTTGTGACCGACATCACGGAGACGAAGCGGGCGGAGAGAGAGAGGACGGTCCTTGAAGACCAGCTTCGTCAATCTCAGAAGATGGAGGCGGTGGGCCGTTTGGCCGGAGGCATCGCCCACGATTTCAACAATCTTCTCACGCCGATCGTAGGATATTCACAGTTAGCGCGCCGGAGGCTCTCCTCGGGCGATCCGATGCGTGACTATCTTCAAGAAATCGAGAAAGCTGCCGAACGAGCCGCAACGCTCATTCGCCAGCTCCTGACCTTCTCCCGGCGCCAGCCTCTGAAATCCCAGATCCTCAACCTCAATAATGTCTTGATGGATATGGACAAGATGCTGCGCCGCATCATCGGCGAACACATCGAGTTGATCACGATTCCGGCATCGAACTTAGGTTCGGTCAAAGTCGATCCTTCCCAATTTGAGCAGGTTCTTGTCAATCTTGCGATCAACGCCCGGGACGCCATGGCCAACGGCGGGAAACTCATCCTCGAAACGTCAAATGTCTCCTTTGACTCGGATTATATTCACCACCACGCCGGTATATCCCCTGGCAATTATGTCATGGTGGCCATCAGCGATACAGGATGCGGGATGCAACCAGAGATAAGAGAGAGGATTTTCGAGCCTTTTTTTACGACCAAGGGAAGAAGCGGGGGAACAGGCCTTGGGCTTTCAACGGTTCACGGCATCATTAAGGAAAGTCAGGGCTATATCTTGGTTTACAGTGAACCTGACAAAGGGACAACGTTCAAAATCTACCTCCCGAGGGTGGAGGCGGAAGCAATTGCGCTCCCGCCACGAGATGAAATCGGTTATCTCCCGAAGGGAGACGAGACCATCCTCTTGGTGGAAGACGAAACGTCCGTGCGGAATCTGACTGCCCATGTGCTACGGGAGCAAGGATATACGGTGCTGGAAGCAGCGAATGGCAGTGAGGCCTTGAGTGTCGTCTTGGATCGTGCTGTAGAACCCATTCATCTCTTATTCACGGATGTGGTGATGCCTCAGATGGGCGGCAAGGAATTGGCCGAACGTCTTAAAACGATGCAGCCCAATACAAAAATACTTTTTACTTCTGGCTACCCGGACAGCACCATCATCTACCAGGGGCTACTCGATCCTGACGTCGATTTCATTGCAAAACCCCTTTCGCCATCCAGTCTGGCACGGAAGGTGCGGGAGGTCTTGGATAAATAAGTTCGGAGTGATGAGTGCGGAGTCGATATTCCGGAGAACGAGAGAGGATTTCTTTGCTTGACGTAAACACAATTGACTGAGCAGGAGCGAACGCTATGAAAGAAATACTGACACCCCGCGAAGCAGCCGAGTACTTAAGCGTCCATGTTCGAACCATTTATCGCCTGGCGAAGAACAGAGAGATCCCGGGCCGTAAGGTGGGCGGAAGCTGGAGATTTAAGAAGGACGCTTTGGACGAATGGCTCTCGCTAAGAGAAAATCCTTCTACGCAGGCAAAGGATTGAGAGATGGGAAACAGAATCCTAGTGGTCGATGACGAAAAGCCTATCCGGGATTTCCTCTTCGAAGCCCTCACCCAATTAGGGGGGTTTTCTGTGGGTATGGCCGAGGACGGAGAAGAGGCGTTGAAAAAGATCGAGAAAGAAAATTTCGATCTCGTCCTGACGGATATGAAAATGCCAAGAATGGACGGTCTCCAATTGATCACGGAAATCGCCAAACTCAAACCCGAAACGCTCACGGTTCTGCTGACGGGTCACGGGAGCATTGACTCCGCTCTGGAAGCAATGAAACGGGGAGCGAGCGATTATCTCACGAAGCCCATCAACCTGGATGAGATGATGTTACGACTTCGTAAGGTGACGGAGGAAAGGCAACGGTTTATCAGTCTGAAAGACCATGCCGCTGAATTGGAGAGGGCCAATGAAGAATTGAGGAAGATCGATGAAATGAAATCTGAATTCGTTTCGGTTGCCTCCCATGAGTTGAGAACTCCACTTTCCGCCATTAAGAATGCCGTCCAACTGATGCTGCAGGGGAGAACAGGCGAAATCAATGAAAACCAGACGAAATTCCTCTCCATGGCGGAAAGAAACATCAATCGCCTTACGGGTATCCTGAATAGCCTACTGGATCTTTCCAGGATAGAGTCTGGCAAGATTGAAATAAAATTTGAGGAGGTGGACCTTAGAAGCTCCATTGAATTCGTCCTTTCTTCACTCAGACCCCAGACCGATGGAAAGTCGATCCAGCTTAAGATGGAGATTGCAGAGGGCCTTCTTCCGGCTTACGCGGACCGGGACAAGTTCGAGCAGATCCTGACGAACCTCGTGGGAAACGCAATCAAATTCACCCCGGAGGGAGGAGAGATTTCTGTCTCGGCCAAGCCCTTCGAGGAAGAGATGGTGGCGATCTCGGTCAAGGATTCCGGCATCGGGATTCCGGAAGATCAACTGGATAAGATCTTTGAAAAATTCCACCAGGTGGAAGATTCTCTCCGCCGCTCTGTGACCGGAACGGGATTGGGCCTGGCCATTACGAAAGGGCTGGTGGAAACCCATCACGGAAAGATCTGGGTGGAGAGCGAGCTGGGAAAAGGGAGCACCTTCATTTTCACATTGCATACGTCAAAAGGGGAGAAGAGAGATCTCCGCTTCCGATTCATTCTCGACAGGGAATTCCGCCGCGCCAAGAAGAGCAGCGTATCTCTCACCCTCTTCCTGATTGAGATCGTGGAGGAGAGAACGGGAGCCGCGGACAGTCTTGACCCATTGGAAAGAAAGTTGAAACAGTGCCTTTGGAGGAACTCGGATATCACGTTGAGGCGGGATCACGAGAAAATATTGGCCGCCATCTGCGAAGCAGACCTGAAGGGTGCTCAGGCGATCCAGCAGAGGATTGAGGAGAAAGTCCTGAAAGAATTTGCGAAGGAGATCGATCCCCCGCTGGTCATCCGGATGGGGGCAGCGACTTACCCTGAAGAAGCCGTTTCAGAGAAGGAACTTTTTAGGGTGGCACAAGAACGTCTAAGGGGGCAAAAATGAGCCAGAAGAAGATTTTAGTCGTGGACGATGAAATCGATTTGGTGGAGACGATCCGTTTCCCATTGGAGATGGAGGGGTACAACGTTCTGACCTCTCATAATGGAGAGGACGCCCTGAATCAGGCCCGGAAGGAGAATCCTGATCTGATCCTTTTGGATCTCATGTTGCCAAAATTGGATGGGTACAAGGTATGCCGCCTCTTAAAGTTTGATGAAAGGTACAAACATATTCCCATCCTGATGCTGACCGCCAAGACCCAGGAAAAGGACAAACTCCTTGGAAAGGAAACAGGGGCGGATGAGTACATCACCAAGCCCTTTGATATCGATGTATTGATGAAAAAGGTTAAAGCGTATCTGGACAAGAGATAGTTCGAGGTAGGGGCAATTCATGAATTGCCCCCAGGGGGGCGGAGTAACCGATTTTTTAAACTCCGAACTCCTCACTTTTGGGTGGCGTAAGCGAATGCCCACTTTTAGGTACAGAGTACGGGACAAATTCGGAAGTCCGGTTATCGGGACGATCGAGGCCCCTGATATTCAAGGGGCTGGAGATCAGCTCTACGCATCGGGGTATCTCCCCACTTCCATTGAAGAGGTGGAAAAGACGGCCTCCCTTAGCCTTTCGGATCTTTGGAGGCGATTTCAAAAGGTGAAGATGGAGGAAGTGATTTTGTTCAGCCAGCAACTTTCCGCGCTCTATAAGGCAGGTCTGCCTCTTCTTACGGGGCTGGAGAGCATTACGGAACAAGTAAAGAACCAAGTCTTGAGGACGATTCTCGATGAGGTTCGCAAAGAGATTGAAGGTGGAAGCACCCTCCACGGAGCCTTGTCAAAATATCCTGAAGTCTTCTCGACGGTATATGTCAATATGATTCGAGCCGGTGAGACGACAGGTATGCTGGGCGAGGCCCTGGATCGATTCATCACCCTTTCGGACAGAGAATTGAGAACCCGCGAGAGGGTGAAGGAGGCGACCCGATATCCCAAGATTGTCATTTTCTCATTAATCATCGCATTTGGCGTATTGGTCATTTTTGTCTTCCCAAGGTTTGCAAGCGTTTTTGCCCAATTTAAGACCCCCCTGCCCTTGCCAACGAGGATCATGATCGGGATCAACGATCTCTTTCAAAATTATTGGTATCTTCTCCTCCTGGTCGTTTTTGGGGTCCCCATCCTCGTGAAGCGTTATCTCAAGACCGAAGAAGGCAGGGCCGCCTGGGATCGATTAAGAATGAGAATCCCGGTCTTCGGCCCTCTTTACTTAAAGATTGGCCTCTCCCGTTTCGCCTATACTTTTGTCATGTTGAACCGGAGCGGAATTCCGATTCTTCAGACTCTCGAAATCACCTCTGCCACCATTCATAATGTCACTCTCTCCAAGGCCGTTGAAGCGATAGGCCGAAATGTAAAAGAAGGAAGGGGGCTCGCTGATTCCATGAGGGAGACAAGGCTGTTTACTCCTCTTGTGATCCAGATGGCCTCCGTTGGAGAATCTTCGGGAACACTGGATCAAATGTTAATGAGAATAACGGAATATTACGACGTCGAGGTGGAGAATATGATCAAGAAGCTGTCGACCTATATTGAACCCGCTTTGACTCTCGTGCTTGGCGTCGTCGTTCTCTTTCTGGCGTTGGCTGTCTTTCTTCCCTGGTGGAATATGGCCAAGCTGTTTAGGTAATCTACGATAAACGATGGACGATAGACAATGAACAATGAACATATGAATTTGAGATTTGGGAGTTCGGATTTTGGAATAAGAATTCCACATTCCTCATTCCGCACTCCGCAATCGGGATTTACCCTTATCGAGGTGGTTCTCATTATGGTCATCGTCGGAATCTTGGCGGTTCTCCTGATGCCAAGAGTCAACTTCACTCTTACCGCAACTGCCTCAGCTGAAGGAGCAGCCAACATGGTTGCCTCGGATATTCGATACGTGCAGGAATGCGCAATGGCCAACCGGGTTTCCAAGAGCATCACCTTTACGGCAAGCCAAAACTTCTACGCATTCCCTGCCACCGTTCCTTCAAGCAGTAACCTTGATCCTTCGGGCAGGCTTCCCCAGGGGGTAACCACGCTGGACAATCTGACGATCACATTTAATTCTCTCGGGGAACCGACTTCCATTCCGGCGGTCAATCCCTATTATGTGGATATCAGAGTCTCGGCAGGAGGCACAACGAAAACGGTCCGAACGTGGTGCTTCACCGGAAAGGTCGCGATTTTATGATTGCGCATTCAGCAATCGACAGCAAGGGTTTTACTCTGATCGAAATGATCATTCTGATTGTCCTGGCGGGCATTCTTCTGCCTGCAATCATTCTTCCCTTTGCAACGGGTATAAAGGGAACTGGAAAACCGGAAATGGTAACCCGGGCGATGTACCTAGCCCATGAGAGAATGGAATATTTGATGAAATATCAGTACCTCAATGCAGCCTTGGACCCCACTGACTTCGTTGTATTTCCTACTGGTGATGCCAACTACCCAGGAGAAAATCAAATCTATTATGTGGACAGCGACTTTGCCGTTGTCGGCGATGGTATCACCGCTACGAACCACAGGGGATACAAGAGAATCATCGTTCGCGTAAGAGATCCGATGAAAGATACGTATGAGATCTATTCTGTGGTCACGTTTTTCCCTTAATTCGAGGATAGCAAATGCGGAATTCGGAATGCGGAATGCGGAATGAACCATTTAAATTAATAAAATCCCGAGCGTGGAGTTTTAACCCCGAACTTGAAAGGGGCTTCACCTTAATCGAAATTATTGTTGTAATTGTCATCTTAGCCTTTACCTCGGCCATTACGATTAAGTTCTTGACCGACAGTCTGAGACTCTATACAATGACAGTCGATCAAAAGACCCTCTTTGACGAAGGGAAATTGGCTTTGGAAAGGATGTGCAGGGATATTCGTGATGGAGGAAGCATAACAGAGACGACGCCTACTTCCATTACCTTCGTAAGAAGCAATGCAACGGCCCAGGACGTTGCTGGTGAAACCATCATTTTTCAAAGAAACGGGGGTGCAGGCACCCTTGAAAAGGTTAAGGCTTCACCTGCCGTTACAATAACGCTGGTTTCAAATGTCTCGGCATTTGCTGTGACGGATGCAACAAACGAGATCCAGCTTCAATTGACACTCAATATTCCGACAACGGGAGCAAACGTGACCCTTCAGACAAAGGTCTATCCTAAGAACCTTACAAGAGATATGACTTATAAGAACTTTGCCCAGAACTGGCTGGAGGATCGAAGTCCTTGAAAATAAAGATGGAGAATGTTCATAATCCCCCCTTACCCCCCTTTAGGAAAAGGGGAGTAACCCCTCCCTTTATGAAAGGGAGGCTGGGAGGGATTATATGCAATTCAAAAGGAATTTCAATTCTCTTCCTGGTCATTGCGATGTTGCTGATGATCACGATCGGCTATGTCTTCTCTTATTTGCTCCCTTCAAAACAGAAAACCGTGGTCTTCCCAATTCAGTCCACCCAAGCGTTCTTCATTGCTCAATCCGGGGTGGAATTCGCTGTCAAGTACGCCCTTACGCAAACGCCACCCTGGACGACACCTGCACTACTAAATGGCCTGGACACCATGACAAGGGACCTTGGAGCCGGCAGGTTCATCCTGGATTACGACTCCGTCAATGATAGGCTCATTTCTGCTGGAGAAGTCCCCAGCGGCACTCGAAGAAGGCAGATTGTTGTCTCCAATTTTACGACTTTCTTGATGGCAATAACTTACCTTGGATCAGCCTCCACTCCTGACGATGACGACACAAATACCGCCCTTCGAACGAGGGTGACTCCTCCCGGAGGTATGCAAGCGGGCGATCTGGTCCTGATGATCGCTCAAGCTCGCTCCAGCACGGGGACGATCAGCATATTTAATGATGGAGGCCAAACCTGGACATCGGAGCCTCAGTATGACGGGACCAACTGCCAGCTAAGGCTCTTCTGGTGCAGGTTCAATGGCACATGGAGTGCCGACCCAAGGGTTACGATGGGTAGCACCAATAGCAATACGGTCGTCATGCACGTCTTTCGGCCCTCCAACACTAACAGTGTGTGGGAAGTGGACGTACCACAGGTTTCCAATAGTTTCGGCGCCGCTCGTAACATTACCATTCCGGGGATTACCACGAACACGGACGGGGCCCTTGTCTTTGCCACGTGGGCCTCTACGGATGACAATACCTGGGGAAATCCGACAGCTGGGTGGTCTACTCCGGGTGAGGATCAATACCGGAACCGGTCTGGCAACGATCAATCCCAAACCCATGCCTACCAGGTCATGGCCATTGCCGGGGCTTCCGGTGACGTCATGAAAAGGCAGTCGGCATCAGATGCCGGCGTCTATTCGATCATTGCCTTTAGGGCAAGAGTAATATGAGTTTGGAATTCCGAGTTTTAGTTTTTCAAGATTGTACTTTGAGCTTTGAGCCTTGAGCTTTAACCGTGGAGTTTGGATATGGCAGAAACAATCGGTTTAGATATCGGTTCTCATTCAATCAAACTGGTGGGCCTCAAGATGGCCTCCAAAGGGGGTTTTCTCACCTATCTTGGGGTTAAGGAAATCTCGCCTGACGTGAAGCGAGACGACGTCGCCTACTTCGCCGGGGCCATCAAAGAACTTCTGAAAGAAGCGGGGCTTAAACCTGGAAAAGTCAACCTCACCGTTTCCGGCTCCGGAGTCTACATCAGGAGAATTGCCCTGCCCTTCATGCCTCGCGGTGAATTGAAGGAGGCGGTTCGCTGGGGGATCAAAGAGCACCTCCCCTTTCCGGTCGAAACCGCTCAAGTCGATTTTCATATTCTCGGCGAACGGATCGAAGACAAGGTCAAGAAACTGGATCTGATGGCTGTCGCCTGTCCGAACGTCCTTATCAACCAGACTCTCGCAATGGCAAAAAACGCCGGGCTTCATCCTGCCCATCTCGGTGTGGGATCCTTTGCCCTCTGGGATGCTTTCCTGGCGTGGGGTGGAGTCAAAGAAGGAGAGGAGGTTGCCGTCATCGACCTCGGTGCCGACAGGACAGGCATTCACTTTTTCAAGGGGGAGGATTTTCAATTCTCCCGGGAGGTCACCCCTGCCGGAGCCGACATCACCCGATCGATTATAGAAGGCATGGGCTCTATGGAGGGAAGCCAAGGCCTTTATGAACGGGCGGAAAGGATCAAAGCACTGCTGGGATCTTCATCGGAGGGTTCACAGGAAAAGGTAGGGGATGAATCGGTTGACTTTCAAAAGATCATTTTTTACGTCAGACCGATTCTGGAGCGATTGGCTGCAGAGATTGGTCGATCCCTTGACTACTATAGACATGAATTCAATGTGGATCGAATCGATCGAGTCCTTGTGACCGGCGGGGGCTCTCACTCAAAGAATTTCGTCTCTTATTTACAGAGCCGGCTTCGCTTGCCCGTCGAGCATTTTAACCCTTTGAAAGGGATGCTATTCGATCCAAAGAAGGTCGGTGTTCAAGCCCTGGATCAGATGGGTTCTCAATTCACCATCGCAGCAGGAGTGGCGCTCTCCCAGCCCAAGCGGATTGAGTTCCTCCCGGGCAAGGAGCCCCTTATGACCAGGGCCCAAATTGTTAGATCCATACCTGTCCTAACCCCTTTGATCACCCTCCTTGCCTTCTCCCTGATTATCTGGATTAAGACCGGGCAGATGGCTGCCGTCAAACGAGAATGGGATGCAAAGGTGGCAAAGGTTGCGAATATTCAGACCCTTCAAACAAAGCTCACCCTTCTGAAGGAAAAAGAGAAAAAGGTTAAAGAGGAGCTTTCTCTCTTCCCATCATCGGTCCTCATCTCCGTCCCCCACGTGGAAATATTGAGGGAGATCAGCCGAATGATCCCGGACAACGTCACACTCACACATCTTTCAGCCCTTCCTAAGGGAAAGAAACCTAATCCCCCAAGAGGGGAGTCCCCTCCCGACAGGGGCTGGGAACTCCGTATCACTGGTATCGCTTTCGGCAGTGATGCCCATTGTCTTACTGCATTGGCTCAGATGATTGAACGTCTTGAAAAATCTCAGCTTTTTAGAAATACAAAACTGTTGTCAGCAGATGAAACTAAATTATATAATCGGTCCTCGGCAGAGTTTGAGATACTCTCTGACATCGTTGTCGATGGTCAAGAGAAGAACCCATGAAGTTGAAAAGTAGAGAGAAGATACTCCTTGTCTTTGTCTTCATCGCCCTTGCGATCTGGGGATTTGATCTCCTTTATTATGCTCCGCAGAGCCGGAAGATCTCGCAGATCAAAGGAGAGATAAAGGCAGCCGATCAAAAAATGGAACAATTGCTCCTGTTGGCAAAGGGAGTGGAAACAGTGGAGGCTGAGGTCGCCCGCCTCGAAAAAGAACTTAAAGGGTTAAGTGAGCGGACCCTCAAGGGCGAGGAATTTAGAGCCTTCTTGAGGCACTTAGCTCGAGAGAGCAACGCCCTCCAGATGAAGATTATCTCCCTCACCCCTCAGGAGGAGAAGCTTTCCCCCCCGGAAAGGAAGAAGGAGACTGATTTCCAATATCGGAAGATCACGATCCAAATGGTGCTTCATTCAGACTATGCGAGATTGGGAATTTACCTTAGGGACATTGAAAGACTGCCTTTTCTTGTCAATGTGGATAGCCTTCAGATCGAGAGAAGTGAGGAGATTTTACCGTTGTTAAGAGTGACGATGGGGTTGAGTATGCATATTGTAACGTTGTAAATTGCGGATTACGGAATGCGGAGTTCGGAATAAAGAATCCGAAATCCCCGTCTGTCCGGCAGACAGGTGCGATCCGAATTCCGCGTTTTGATGAATCCTCGAACGCCATTAGAATGGAGAGATTTTGATGAAACACTCCCATAAAATTATTTTAGCGGTACTTCTTAGCATTCTTACTATTTTTTCCTGTACCACTCTGATGGGGCCGATCGCGGCTAACGGACAGCCGACAAGAGAGACGAACATTTCCCGAGAAGGTGGAAGGGATCCCTTTGTTCTTCCCCCAGGCATCCGCCTTCTTTCCAGAGCAGATACGGTGTCCGTAAGTCAAAAGGTATCTTCAAAGGAGGTCCCAACTCCTTCTTTGAGGGTCAACGCAATCCTGATCAGCGATCGTATTCGGTTGGCCTCAATCGACAAACATATCGTGACGATTGGAGATACAATCCTTGGAGAAAAGATTCTCGAGATCGAAAAGGATCGGGTGATCTTAGGCATGGGAGATAAAAGGAGGACCCTTCATCTATCTCAAAGCCCGGTTGAACTCATGGTGGAAGGGAAATGAGGGTGAAATGAAACCTCTTCGTCAAGACTCAGTCCCTGAGTTACATGTCTTCGAGGGTATGTCACTCAGCCCCTCAGGGCTGACATCGTCAATGAGGAGAAAAACGATGAAAGCAAGAATTCTTCTGATTTCCATATTGGCTCTCTTCGTAGGGGTCGGTTGTGCCTCTCCTCCCAAGAAAGAGCGAGCAAAGTTCCCTTCTCAGACAATGGAGGTAGTCAAGCCCCAACCTCCTTCTCAAGAGAAATTGGAGGACTTGGTGATCTCCCAGAAGGAGGAAGCCAAAAAGGTTCCAGAAAAACTCTACTCCTTCTTCGCCAGAGATGCCAGCATCTATGACGTTCTCCTGGCCTTCTCAAGGGAAAGCGAGTTCAATATCGTCATGGACCCTGATCTGAGCGGAAAGGTGACGATTGATTTGAAGAGGGTCACATTGAAAGAGGCCCTCGACGCCATCCTTTCCCCCATTGGATGGAATTATGTCATCGAGGGAAAGTTTATCAAGGTTTTAAGGCCTCAAATGGAAACGCGGCTCTTTAAGCTAAACTATATCGCCACCAAAAGAACCGGAAGGAGGGAGGTCTACGCAAGCACGGGAGGAGGGATGCAGAGCGGCTCCCTTGCGGGACAACAGAGTGTCGTTTCCCTGAGCAGCTCAAGGACCGGGTACAGCGACCTGGTCAGCGTGGATGAAATGGATCTCTGGATGGATCTTCAAAAAGGATTGGAGGCCATCATCTTCGGATCGGTCGGGGAGACGGCAAAGGACACATCTTCAGAAAAGGACAAAGCCAGCTGGACCAGAACCGATGGAAAAGGGAAGAGATTGGTTATTAATAAATCCACCGGCGTGATCCTGGTGAACGACTATCCTCTCAATCTGTACAAGGTCGCCTCCTATATCGAAACCGTGGAGGGGACTTCTCAAAGGCAGGTCTCGATTCAGGCAAAGATTGTGGAGGTGATTCTCTCCGATGAATATAAGGAAGGGATCAACTGGAGCGTGATTCAGAGTCTCCCCCGTTCCAGCAACCTGGCGTGGGGGCTGACGAATAAGGAAAAAACGACAGGATTCCCGGGATTGGGGACAGGTTTCGCCTCCACCGGCGATACGGGAACAGCAACGACGATACCGACTCCAGGCACTTTCAAGGTCGGACCTTACGGAGGTGTCTTCGCCATTGGTGCAGCGGGGACAGACGTCGTCCTCTCAGACGTCATGCAGGCCATCTCGACACAAGGGGATGTCAAAGTCCTATCCAGCCCCACGATTTCCACCCTCAATAATCAGAAGGCGATTATCCGGGTCGGGAACCAAGACGTCTTCTTCATTACCGGAGCCATTGCCGCGGGTGAAACCGTGACTCAGACCGTCCAGCCCATGACGATCGATGTCGGAATCATTCTGGACGTGACGCCCCAGATTGCCGAAGATGGGACGATCCTCATGAATATCCACCCCAGCATCACGGAAAAGACCGGAGAAAAAACCACCCCGGATGGAAAGACGACTTTCCCCCTTCTCAGCGTGAGGGAGACCGATACGACGGTAAAGGTGAGAGATGGGCAGACGATCATCATCGCAGGCCTGATGCAGGAAAAGAAAGAAGAGACCCACATCGGTGTCCCTGTTTTGCAGACGGTGCCCATCCTGGGCGGACTCTTCCGATACCGGACTGAAACGAAGAGAAACTCGGAGCTGGTGATCATGATCACCCCGACCCTTCAGGTGGGACAGAGAGTGGAGGAGTCAACAAAAAAATAGATGTCCGTACAATGAACAATGAAAGAAAAATAATAGAATGTTCATCGTTCATCGTTTCACGTCCATCGTGCAAATGAAACCTTCTGGGAGTGAGAAGAGATGTACAGAGAATTCTATGGCCTGAAGGAAAAGCCCTTTGTCTTGACTCCGGACCCCCAATTTCTTTACCTGGGAGAAGGACATCAGACGGCAATCGAATCTCTCGTTTACGGAATTCAGCAGAGAGAGGGATTCATGGTCGTTGTGGGCGATATCGGAACCGGGAAAACAACGATCTGTCGGGCTCTCTTAGGGAAATTGAATGCGGAGGTCAAGGCCGCCGTCATCTTTAACTCCTTTCTCAGCGAGGAAGAATTATTGGAATCGATTCTTCAGGAGTATGGATTTCCATCAAAAGGGAGAACCAGAAAGGAACGCCTCGACGCATTGAATAAGTTACTCGTTCATTATCTGTCTCAAAACAAGAATGCGATCCTGATCATCGATGAAGCCCAAAACTTGTCAATCCCTGTCCTGGAGCAGATCCGCATGCTCTCCAATTTGGAGACGGAAAAAGAGAAAATACTTCAGATCATCTTGGTGGGCCAGTTAGAATTGAATCAAAAACTCCAATCTCCTGAATTGAAGCAGTTGAATCAGCGGATCGCCATCCGGTATCATCTCCTTCCGCTCACTCGAACCGAAACGGAATCCTATATCTACCAGCGTTTAGAGGTGGCGCAGTCTAACGGAACCATCACCTTTTCAAAATCAGCCCTCGATGAAATCTATAAATTCTCGAAGGGCATTCCCAGGTTGATCAACCTCCTTTGTGATCGCTCTCTCCTGGGTGGTTTCGTTGATCAGACCTTCACGATTGACAGGAGAATCGTGAATAAGGCCCGAAGAAGCCTTTCAGGAAAAGAAGGACGAAGCGCTCCTTCCCGTGCCTGGGCCTTGTTGAGATTTATTACCCCTGCCCGCCTCATTCTCTTCACGATCCTGCTTCTGTTGGCTGGCATGTTGGTGATGATTCAAAGCCATTCTCACTTTTCGGAAACCCTTCCGACGATCGCGTCGGATCAGGCCAGGCTCCGAGATTTCCAGAAACCACTATGGGGAAAGCAACCCCTCGACTTTTCCAAGGCCAAAACTTCCGATATGCCCTTCAACAGGCCCAAGGCCCTCGGTCCGCTCGATGGGCCCAGCCTTGATACGGAGGGGGCCTCTCCTCTCTCTCCCAAGGGATCGAGCCTGGCGCCGCCAAACCGCGAAGAAGAGCGGTTAGGGGGGAAATAATAAAATGAGCCTAATTATGGATGCCCTCAAAAAGGCTCAACAGCTCAGGTTGAAAGAACCGAAAGGGACACCTCTGCCCTCTCCTCAACCACCGGCTGACAAAAAAGGCCTCAAGGGCGTGGACCGATGGCTTCTCGTCGGCATTGGTCTGGTGAGCCTGGTTCTCTGTGCACTCATCTTTTGGAAATTTCTTTTGCCGCCTTCTGCCACCCCCATTCCGACAAAGGTTCGTAAAGAGGCAAAGGCTTCTCTCCCGATAGAAGATAAGAAGATACAAATTTCATCCAAGGAGATCCTGAGCCCGAGCCCGTCGAAAGACGTCCTGCGACCCGAGTCTATCGAAGGATCTGAAGACATTCTGAGTCCAGCCAAAGATGTACCGGGTGTGCTGAAAGAGGCGGCTTCTGCGTTGAAGGAACCCTTTATGGTGTCGAAGGACGTCTTGAGCTTGTCGAAGGATGTCCCCGGTTCGGAGTTTACCGAAGGGCCGAAGGTCGCCCCGCGGCCAGAATCTATGAAAGGACCGAAGGGAACCCCGACAGAAAAACCTTCACCTAAAATCAAACCGTCCCTCAAAGAAAAGAGAGAGACCCCACCTGCCAAGTCTCCTCCTCCTCTTCCGGCTCCGCTGAAAGAAAAGGCTCCTGATAAATCGATTGAAGTGAAGCAGGAGGGTGAAAGGGGGCGCTCCTCTTCTTCGGAAATCCACACCTGCTTTAACCTGGGTGTACGGTTTTACAACGAGCGCGAATTTCTGAAAGCAATCCAAGCCTACCAGAAGGTGATTGAATTGGATTCAACCTATGTCGAAGCCTATAATAATCTGGGGATCGTCTACCAGGAGATAGGGGATCTTGATAGAGCCTTTGGAGCCTATCAGAAGTCGATCGAGATGAATCCTCAATATGAAAAAGGGTATAACAATCTGGGAATCCTTCTCTACTTAAAGGGGCGCAATGAAGAAGCGATCGAAACCTTTCAGAAGGCTCTTGCCATCAACCCCAATAATATCGAAAGCCATATCAACCTTGGCGTCGTCTTTAAGAAGCAAGGGCAACGGGACAAGGCCATCGAATCTTACCAGAAGGCCTTGAACATCAACCCCCTTCACAAAGAGATCCATTACAATATCGCGCTGCTCTATGAGCAACTGGAAAATGTCGACATGGCTATCGCTCATTACCAGCAGTTTATCAGACTTTCTTCGCCCTCCTACTCCGACTTGGTTTCCAAAGTGCGAAGACACGTGGATGAGCTCATGAGGGCGAGAAATAAGGAAAAATAGCAGTCCGCTCTTGTGAAAAAAGGGGGACGAAGGAAAAAAGAGGTTTAAAGATGCCCGAGGAGAAGAAGAGTTTTGATCATTTTTTGGTAGGACTTAAGGTCATCACTCCCGACCAGCTCAGAAAGGCGACCCAGGAACAGAAACGAGGAGAGAGATTGGAACAAACTCTCGTCCGCCTGGGGTTTATTACAGAAGAGCTGGTTCTCCAGATCCTTGCCGATTACTCCGATCTTCCTTTCGTCGACCTCGATACCTATTTGATTGATGAGAATGTCGTCAAAATGGTTCCGGAAGAAATGGCCAGGCGTCACACCCTCATTCCCATCTTCAAGATTGGAGAGACCGTGACCGTGGCCATGGTGAACCCCCTCAATATTCATGCACTGGATGAGGTGAGGAACAGGGTGAAGACCGACGTAGAAATAGCGATCAGCACGGAGAAGAAGATTAAGAAGGCGATTGATCAGCATTACGGAGCAACGGATGTGATCTTGGAGGGCACCCTGCAACAATTCTTCAGAGGAGGGGTGGCAGCACCCTCTTCAGGCCCCATGGATTACAGAAAGACACACGATCTCGTTGTCAAAGAGCCTCAACCCGGGATGGTAGAAGATGCCCCGGCTGCCCGCATGTTCGACCTGGTGATGATTCAAGCCATTCGAGAGCGTGCAAGCGACATTCACCTCGAGCCCGATGAGATGGCCCTGCGCGTCCGGTTTCGAATTGACGGTTTCTTGTATGAATCCCTTCATCTGCCTAAGCAGATCCACCCCTCTCTCACCTCGAGAATCAAGATTTTGGCGGAAATGGATATTGCTGAAACCAGGCTTCCCCAGGATGGAAACTTCAATGTCAAAATGGAGAAGCGGAGCTTTGAAATCAGAGTTTCAACCTTCCCAACGATCTATGGCGAAAATGTCGTCCTCCGGATTCTCGATCAGACCAGCTCGCTCTTCAAGCTGGAAGATCTGGGTTTTTCCGAAGAGATGCTTGATTCTTGCAAGCAGCTCATGAAAAGACCGAACGGGATCATCCTCGTCACCGGCCCCACAGGAAGCGGGAAAACCACGACCCTCTATGCCTTCTTGAATCTCATTAATTCAAAGGAGAAGAACATCATTACGATCGAGGACCCTGTCGAGTATCGATTGCCTTTGATCAGACAGACCCAGGTCAATCCCAAGGCGGGGATCACCTTTGCAACAGGGTTGAGGTCCATTCTTCGACAGGATCCCGATGTCGTCATGATCGGAGAGATCAGGGACCGGGAAACCTCGGAAATTGCCCATCAAGCAGCGTTGACCGGCCATCTGGTCTTGAGTACATTACACACGAACGACGCGCCGGAGGCCATTACCCGGTTGGTGGATATCGGGGTGGAACCTTACCTCATCTCTTCGTCGGTGATCGGAGTCCTCGCTCAGCGCCTCGTCCGGATGATCTGCCCGGCCTGCAAGACCTCTTACCCGGCAGATGCCAAATTACTGGGCGAATTGGGGAACGCCGAAAAAAAACAGCCTCCTACCCTCCACCGAGGAAAGGGCTGTAAGAATTGTAAACAGTCCGGATATCAGGGCAGGAGCGGCATTTTTGAACTCCTCTTTGTTAACGAAAAGATTAAGCAACTCATTGCGGAAAGAGCATCGACCCAGGTCATTCGGGAAGCTGCGAAGAAGACGGTTGGAATGGTCTCTTTGAGAGAGGATGGGTTAAGAAAGGTTCTGAAAGGAATCACCACTCTCGAAGAAGTGGATCGGGTGACTTATTGATCTAAACTCTGATGAGACGGAGAATCTTTTTCTCCTTATCTCCTTGCCCCCTCATCGATTTCACGAGGATACGCCTGCCTACCGGCAGGCAGGCGTGGCTGCCCGATAAAATAAGCCACGATCGCCGCCAGAGTCAGGAGACTCACCCACATTCCTATTTTGAAACTGAGCGGACGATAAGTAAATCCCACATCATGATCCCCCGGGCTTAGAGGAATCGCTCGGAAGTTATAGTTGGCCCTATAAATCTTCTCTTCTCTGCCATTTACAAATGCCTTCCATCCGGGATAATAAGTGTCGGTTAACACCAGCATGGCATTTTCTTTGGTCTTCACTCGAAGATGCAACCGGTTGTTCCTTTCCAAGATAAACTCAACCCTGTCAGGGACCCCACGGAAGGGGTCCCCAACACCAATATTATTTTGGAGGGGCGGCTCTCTGTGGCCGCCCTCTTCTTTCTTCCATTTCGGCTCTTCTTCCAGCAATGCCTCTTGGTCGGGGTGAAATTCTTTCGCTAACGTTTTTGAGAGAATAGTATTCTCATCCAGGGTCTCAAATCTCGTTACAAGCCATGCCCTTGGAAAATGGTCCCGAACCTTGTATAGCTTAATGGTATTCTCCTTCAGGAGATCT
>JBHGBJ010000037.1:0-38295 GCA_041947025.1 Thermodesulfobacteriota bacterium | reverse complement strand
GCAGGGACCATTCATCTCTTCGCCAACAATAAGCGGGTGGCCTCGGTTTTCCTGGATGGGACAACCCAGTTTTATCATCCCAATCATCTGGGTTCAGCCTCGGTGATCACAGACCAAAATGGCAACAGAAAAGAGCAGATTGAGTACTATCCTTATGGAACTTACCGAGCCCCTGGAGACATCCACGGGACCTACGATTTTGATGCCTCCTTCCCGGATGTTTTTTATACCTTCACCGGCCAGGAGGATGATGATGACCTTGGACTCTATAACTACGGAGCCAGGCTTTACGATCCTTTGTTGGGAAGGTTTATTTCTCCTGACAGCATCGTCCCCGATCCCCAAAAACCTCAGTCGATGAATCGCTACTCATATTGTTTGAATAATCCTTTGCGTTATACCGACCCGACCGGCCATGCCAATGCAGATGAAGGACTGGGGGAAGGAATCAACACAGGTTGGGGGCAAGGAAATCCAGATACGAGTACGGACAGCTTTATGGAAGGATTTGCCCAATCAAACTGGGGAGCCCATACCATTGGATGGAATGTGGGTGGTGCTCCTTCTGCACCAGGTAAAACTTTTTCCGAAGAATATGCTACATACTTCAAGGAAAAGTACGGTTTCGCACCTGCCCCTCAGATTGCGGCCACCCAATTGTATGATTTCATCGCATCATCTCGTGTACAAGTAGCCCAAGTTTCTATTGATCCCAATGACATTGTTTTTGATCTAACTACAGGTTGGCGGGAGAAGTCACCGTCTCGCACTCCAGAAGTTGAAGAGAGAATAGAGATACAACGTGCAGAAGAACGAGCACAAAGAGAGGCAATAAGGAATAAAGCGGCCGAAGTGACACTTGAAGTGGGCCTAGCGATAGGAGCCGAACTTTATGGTCTAGGTGTGTGGGGAGCGATAGCTGTACATGAGGTATTCGATCTTGTTTTCCCACATGAAACGGAGGAGAAGGAAAGAGGGGGAAAATAATGGTGATTTCTTAAAAAAATTGCATATTATTATGTATGGGATAGGTAAGGTGTGGGCTTATTAGATCGGAACAAAGATAGAGGGCCAATGCGTTTTTACGATTTTGGCGGCGATAATAGAGGGTTTCTAAACCTGTAAGTGTACTACTCATAAGTTCACAGTCCGTCTGATTGCGAAGATATTCTGCGGACCTCCAACAAGAATTCGAATTAACACAATATATAAAGTGAAGGCCACAATGAGAAAACCATTTCATCGAAAAGTTAAATGCAAAATCAGAAACACATATCGTGCGGAGTGGGGTTTCTTTAAGTCAAAGCTTTGGGTTAGTTTTAAGTTTTCATTTGTCATATTTCTGGCATCCATAGTCTTTTTTTATCTAATGTTCTCATATCATCCGCTTTTCTCCGCAAAAATAGAGAAAAGAGCTGATAAACTTATGATGAAATTTCACGACCAATGGGAATCGTATGGCTTAAAAATGAGTATGGTTTTTTTCGCCCACAATTCCTGGACTTTTTCGCTCGAAATTGTAACCGGTCTTATTCCATTTCTGTTTCTGCCAATTTTTTTGTTGATCTTCAATGGCATTCTATATGCCTTTTTTTTTACGACAGCCCAATTATCAGGACTCAATGTCCTCGTTGCTTATTTCATCACAATATTTCCGCATGGTATTTTTGAATATTTTGGAATGTTTTATGCCGCGAGTTTAGGTATTTATTTGTGTATCGAATCATCCAAGAAAATGATACGAAGGTGGAGAAACAATTCTGTCTCTTTTGATGCGATAAGAAGACAGATATTCAGATCCTGTATCCTCATAATTATCCCACTATATGCTGTAGCAGCCATCGTTGAGGGACTTATAACCCCTTTATTAGTTAGGACTTTTGCTAAGGCCATATTCCCTTTTTGAAAAGGGGAGCAGTGTGTTGGGGGCAGGGTCAGACTTGGGTCAGGGTCCATATGGGTCTGGCTTGCAAAATCGTAAATTACCAAGAAGATGAGGGGCAGACCGCAACATTCAACAGGGTTTTGAGGTCAAGCACAGAGAAGGGGTGGGACTGGGTGTCAGGTCTAAGCTATTCACGGGGAGGGACATCCGTAAAATTATAAATCCGAGGATTAAGGGGGAAGGTTTTCTCAAAGACTGTGAAGCGTAAGAAGTATCAGGAGGGATAAGAAAATGCCAGTTAGAGTGATCCATTGGCTGTTAATGAGTGTGATGGTAATCATTTTGCTCCTTGTGCAGGTTCAACACGCGGAAGCAGCGGCCTATGTGACGGAGTATGTCTATGATGCGGCTGGGAACCTGGTTGAACGAAGAATGGTCCTTGACCAGACCCCGCCGATAACCACAGCCGTTCCCCCAGGAGGATTCTTCAACAATCCCCAATCCGTCACCTTGACCTGCAATGATGGGACAGGCGCCGGCTGTGACAAGATCTATTACACAACTGACGGAACAACCCCCACTACTTCATCTCCCGTCTATTCGTCCCCGATCAATATCTCGGTAGACACACCACTGAAGTTTTTTGCGACCGACCAGGGAGGCAACAGCGAGACCGTCAAAACTGGCAGACCTATCCTTGCGATCGCACAACCAAGGAGGTCATACGCACTCTTCCTGATCAGTCCGGGGCATTGGATCGGCTTGTTCAGGTTCCGCTTTATGAATGGAAACGCAAACCCCTGGTCTCTGATGATGAAGCCAAGAGCCACTCCCAGACAACTCTTAATGCGGATGAGTTGGAGAAGAAAAGGCAAGAACTTACAGCCGCGAAATCGATCCTGCCGAAGTTTCAGGCAAAACGTCTTGGGATAATGCTCGATGACCCAAATATTCCGGATGAGATCATATCCTTTGATAAAGAGGGAAAAAGGCAAGGACTTGATCTTGTGGGTTACATCGGTTGGCTTCACGCCGCCATAAGAGAATTGGCCTTAAGAGTGCAGGCATTAGAAAAGAGATAATAAGAAGAACCGTGGTGTGGCGAGGGGGGATCAAATCTTTATTCTTGAAATTAGTATTGGAAGATATCAGGTCAGGATGATGAGGAGGGCGAGTTCATTCCAAGACCTTCTCACAACCGAGGTATTTCAATAAACCCGATACGTAATTTCCCCAGGTCGGAATGCATCTTTCAATCTCATAGGCCAGCAGAGCCATCTCCCGGCGATGAATCCTGCCATGGATGTCTTCCAATTTCTGAAAATCGAGGGGCCAGGTCTTCTTGCCCTCCCGGGTGGTCATATAGATCGTTCCATCCCTCTCATTGACGTCCACGATCCGCAACCGGGTGAAGCCGTCACCCGCCCAAAATTCAATCCGGTTCTCTTTCATTTGCTTTATTTTTTCCCAACTGAACGAACACCGGTGGGCATGATCCCTGATGCTCGCAAAACGCTTTTTCTCCAGCAGGACCTTACGAAGGCGTGCAATCAAATCACCGAGGTCAAAGGGTTTGGTCAGATAATCGCTTGCCCCCCTTTTCATCGCTTCCACCGCACAATCGCTGCTGCCGTGGCCCGTGATCAAAACCGTAAGGGTCTCGGGTTTAGAGTTGACAATCTCGGTAATTAACTGGAGACCATCCATGTCAGGCAATCTGAGATCCACCAAAACCAGATCGAACGTTACCGCCTGGAGTTTTCGGAGAGCTTCCCCCGCAGTTTCAGCCGCCTCAACTGAAAAACCGGCGACTTCGCCAATCGCTTTAGACAAAGACCTTCGGACCTCGCTATCGTCGTCAACAATTAGGATTTTAGCTCCCATAGACCATCCGAAAAAGACACTTCTCCATCTTTGCTTCTAGCAAATCTAATGCCAAAATGAAACTAATTTAACTACCTGATTTATAAAGGATCTGCCGGCAACAAAGGTTCAATAACGCCTCAAAACATGACATTTTTTTACAAATTACTTCCATATTGTGTCGTTATGCACGGAAAATTCAGACCTTCCGGCCCGGTGGAGTCCAAAGGTTGACATTTGCAAAAGAATGATTATTTTTGTCGTAAAATTAATCTCAAAAGGAGGGGTGAGACATGGCATGGGAAATTTCACCATGGAGACCGTTTGAGTTTGAAAAAATGAGGAAAGAAATGGACCGGCTTTGGGACTCCTTTTTCGAAGGAGGCTTGGTCAGGAAAACCAAGGAGGAAGGACAATGGCTCCCCTCTCTCGATGTTTCGGAGACGAAGAGTGACCTGGTGGTGAAGGCGGAGCTCCCCGGCATCGATCCGAAAGGCATCGATATATCCCTCAACGAAGGGGTTCTAACCATAAAAGGTGAAAAAAGACAAGAAAAAGAAGAAAAGGAAGAGGGGTATCACCTTGTGGAAAGAAGCTACGGGTCTTTCGTCCGCTCGATCCGGCTCCCCAGGGAAATCCAGAGCGATAAGATCAATGCCTCCTACAAAAATGGGGTGTTAAAAATCACCCTTCCAAAATCTGAAGAGGCAAAGAAAAAAGAGATTAAGATCAAAGTGGAGTAAAGGGGTTAAACGAGGAAAGGAGGAGTTTTGCCTAAGGTTGAAAAACCGAAACCTCAAAAGATCAAAGTGGTCACAGGCTAAGGATGGGGGTTCCCTCTTTTTCGGGATACCCCGATTTTGAGCTTGGCGTAATGGACCTTTCTTTTAAAACGTTTTTGTCGTTCGGATATCGAGTGACTGGGACTTATTGGGAGATTGGGATTTGTAATTTGGGATTTCTATTTTTCTTTCTTGGTCACATCTTCAGCATACCCTTCTCGAAAGCCTTCGACAACCTTCTTTGAAACCTTCGAAGTCGCTTTAAAGATCTTCTTCAGACCTTCTTTGAATAATTCCTTTGCTTCCTCGAGCTCCTCTTCTTTATCTTCTTTCATGATGTCACCACCCTCATCGCTACCCTTCCCCTTGAGGAAAAAGGGGTATGAAAAATTATTTGGTAGGCAATGGCATGCCTTTCATCTTCTCCATCTGGGCTCTGATTCGTTGCGCCCGCTCACTATTGGGATCGACTTTTAAGTAGTCTTCCCAGGCCTTGAGGGCTCCTTTTACATCTCCTTTATCGTGAAGAAGAACCACGCCGATATTGTATCGACTGTTGACATGCTTGGGATCGGATTGCGAAGCCTTCTTAAATTCTTCAATCGCGCGGTCAAATTCCCCCAGGGCTCGATACATAATGCCTAAATCGGTTCTCACATCCGCATTGTCCGGTTTGACTGCGAGGTATTGGCGATAAGCCTCGATCGCCTCTTTCGGCTGTCCGGAATCGAAGTAAAGGTTCCCCAGTTCCACCCAGGCAGGAAGATTCTTCGGATCTTTCTTAATGATCTCTTTAAGGGACTGAATCTTGCTGGCGACCTCAATCGGATCAGGTCCCTTGGGAGCAGGCATCGGAGCCGACTGGGGCTCCTGGACGAAAGCAGGGGTATCGGCACCCTTGGTTCCCTTTAGGATCGCCACGGTAGCCCCCGTAATGAATCCCACAAGAAAAGCAATCACAACAATTAGAATAACGGTCTCTCTTTTCATTTGGATATCCTTTTTAGCTTTAATGATAACACGGATCGGACAGAACGAAAAGGGACTCACTATTCTTTGATTTTTGGACTTTTCTATGATACTAAATCTATATTGATGCGTTGAGAGAAGGAGGAAGGCCGATGAAATGTTATGTCTGCGCAAAACAGGGGGTCGATAAGGATGCCGTAGCCATCTGCATTGTTTGCGGAATGGGCCTCTGTCTGGGACATGCGTTCAAAGAGGAGCTGTTGGTCAGGGATATCATCGATTGGGGATTTGGAGAGGAAAAGATTCAGTATCCCCACACGCTTCCCCGATTCATCTGTGCCGAATGCAAACTGGCAAGAGATCAGAGACTACAGAAGCAGAAGAGATAGGGTCCCTTCTGTAGAAAGCGCCTCTCTGCCCCCGCCTGCCGGGCGGGCAGGGGACAGACGGGGTTTTAAACCCTCCCGCCGTAGGCGTAGGCAGGCGTTCTCTACGGGAATTCAGCGCTAATAAATTGTTTGTTCGCAAAGAATTGAGAATCATAGTGAGATGAAAAAAAAGATTCTGGTCGTTGAGGACGAAGAGAGTTTAAGGCTTCTTTATAAAGAGGAGCTGGAAGCGGAGGGATATCAAATTCTCACCGCGGCCAACGGAAGGGAGGCTCTCCAGCAATTGGAGCAAGGGAAACCCGATCTGATCATCCTCGACATTGTGATGCCTGTGATGGATGGAATGGAGGCTCTGGGTCGAATGGTTGGGAAAGAGAGAAAGATTCCGATCATTCTCAATACCTCTTATGCCGGGTATCGAGAGGATTTTATGAGCTGGGCAGCCGATGCCTATGTCACCAAGTCCGTGGACCTCGGGGAGCTGAAAGATAAGGTAAAAGAACTCTTGGAGAAAGGCAAGGTCTCGTGAGAAAAGTCCTGGCCATGATCTTGGCAGGGGGTCGAGGAGAAAGGCTCTATCCCCTCACGAAGGACAGGGCCAAACCCGCAGTCCCCTTCGGTGCGATCTACCGGATTATCGACTTCACTCTTTCCAATTGCGTCAACTCAGATGTTCGCCGCATTTACGCCCTCACTCAATATAAATCGATCTCTCTCCATCGCCATATTCAATTGGGGTGGAACATCCTTTCAACCCCCTTGGGAGAATTCATTGAGGTGATCCCGGCTCAGCAAAGAATTGACGAGCACTGGTATCAGGGAACGGCCGATGCCATTTTTCAAAATATCTATACCCTCCAAGAAGAAAGGCCCGACCTTGTCCTGATTCTTTCCGGTGACCATATTTATAAGATGGATTATCGAAAAATGGTTGCCTTCCATCTGGAAAAAGACGCGGATCTGACTGTGGCAACGATCCGGATGGATCGGAAATCATCAAAAGAGTTGGGCGTCATAGAAGTGGACAGGGACTGGCGGATCGTTGGATTCCAGGAGAAACCGGAAGCCCCCAAAACCATTCCTGGAGACCCCGAAGGGATCCTGGCTTCCATGGGGGTCTATGTTTTTAATACGGAGATCTTGGCCAGGCGACTGATTGAAGATGCTCGATCCGACTCAAGCCACGATTTCGGAAAGGATATCATTCCTGGGATGATTGGAAAGGATCGGGTCTTCGCTTTCGATTTCAAGCAAGGGGATCCGGGAAAGACGGGATATTGGAGGGATGTGGGGACCCTTGACGCTTACTTTGAAGCGAACATGGACCTGGTTTCGGTAACGCCTCACCTCAATCTCTACGATCCCCAATGGCCCATCTTAACGCTCCAGCCTCCTCATCCCCCTGCAAAGACGGTCCTGGCTGACGAGGGGAGGACAGGAACCGCCCTCAACTCCATCCTTTCGAACGGTTGCATCATCAGTGGTGGGAGTGTAAAAAGGTCGGTCCTCTCACCGAAGGTCATGATCCACAGCTTCGTTGAGATCGAGGATTCTATTCTCATGGAGGGGGTGGATGTCGGGAGAAAAGCTAAGATCCGGAGGACGATCATTGATAAGGACGTTCATATTCCTCCGGGGATGGAAATCGGTTACGATCTGGATGAAGATATCAAACGGTTCACCGTGACTGCCTCGGGAATTGTTGTCGTTCCGAAAGGGATACGACTCTGATAAAAATATTTCAGATTGCAGACTGAAGATTTCAAATTTGAAATCTAAGATCTTAAATCTAAAATATCAGAGATGTTAATCTCCAACATCTTCACCGAGGCAAGAATTCGCCCTGCATTCCGGTTGACTGCAGGTATCCTCTTAGAAAAATCCCTCAATTCCTCAGCCGCCTTTCTGATGGTCTTGATACGAGCATCTATTTTTTTCAGATCCCTTCGGTCCATAAATCCCATCCTTTTGAACTAGATTAATTTCCAATAACCAATATTCAAATAACCCTTTCTCAGAAATTTGGTCATTGGATCTTGGTTATTATTTCATCATTGATGTTTGGAATTTGGTTATTAAAGTCATCCATGCTTCCTCAGATCCTTGAATCGCTTCGCCTTCACTTCGTATCGGGGCAGAGAATTATAAGGATGGACCTCGACGTTGTAACCCAGATTCGTCTTCAATCGAAGTTGATCTTTTAATTGGCCGAGGATCGCTTCGCGACTTCCTTCTTCGCCTGGCAAGATCTCGATCTTGAGGGTGATATCGTCAAGGTCTCCTTTCTTTGAAACCACCACCTCGAATTCATCGCTCAACCCCTTGATGGAACGAACGACCTCTTCAATGGCTGAAGGGGCTATGAGAACGCCTTTGATTTTGGTAATGTCATCGGACCTTCCTACGACGCCTCCCGGGATGAGGCGGAATGTTCTTCCACAGGGACAGGGGTCTTTTGCCCACTCTGCGACGTCTTTAGAGTCGAATCGGATACAGGGCTGGGCGATCCGGTCAAGAGCCGTAATGACAACCTTTCCCTTTCGGCCCGGTTCCTCGATGATCTTTCCTGTCTCGATATCCTCCAATTGGACGAGAAACAGGGCCTCGTTCACATGGAGGCCGCCGGGCTGGAACATACATTCGAAGCCCCAGGCTCCAACCTCTGTAGCACCCACATGATCGTAGACCTTTGCACCCCACGCCTCCTCCATCCTCTGCTTGGTCGACGGAATGCTGGCGCCCGGCTCCCCTGCGCAGGTGATCTTTCTGACCGATAGATCGCGGGCTGGATCGATCCCCAGCCTCTTCTTGGCCGCGTCAGCCATTCCCAAGACATAGGTTGGCGTCGCCATCATGGCCGTAGCCCGAAGTTCCTGAATCTTGAGAATACGAGCCTCCGTATCGAGGACCCCTCCCGGAACGACCTCGCAGCCGATCTTTTCAGCCGCATAATGGCCTGCCCAAAAAGCAACAAAAATATTATAACCAAAAGGGAGAAAAACCCTATCCGTTTTTCGATACCCCTGCGCGTAAAGCAAATAAGCCCACGCCTCAGACCACCACTCCCAGTCCTGCCAGGTGTCAGGTTGATAGACAGGAGTTCCCGTGGTCCCGCTGGTCTGTCGAAATTCAGTGACTTCTTCCAAAGGGACGCAAAGGGCGTCTCCATAGGGAAAAGGATCTTTTCTCTGAATGTCCCTCATCATGGACTTCTCCACCTTTGGAACCCTCGCAATATCGTCATAGGATTGGATATCGCCGGGTTTAAGGCCTGCTTCCCGGTATAGCTTCCGGTGAAACTTCGATCTTTTATAAGCCCACTGGAAAATCTTCTTAAATTTCATGAACTGAAGATCCCTTAATTTTTCAGGAGGAAGAGTTTCCAAAATAGGGTTCCAGTAAAGATCGGCCTCTTTCTTCAGTCTCGTCATCTTTTTCCTCTCCTTCCACAGAAATCTGTTCCCTCAGCTGACCCAAATTTTACGAAGCCAATGAGACTTTGTCAACCCCGAAATGATAACCACTTTTTCATTGATTTTTCTTTGGTGGAAGGCTACCCTTAAACAAGGAGGGGAGATGCCTCAGATTATTGTTGCAAAGAATTTCCATGGGATCATTTTGGCTGCTGAAAATCGGGCTCTTCAGCTGGATGAGAGCGGGAAAGAGATATCGCTCGAACTGAACCGCCTTCTTCCTCTGACCTCTCATTCCGCCATTTTAGCCGCAGGCGCAGCCGAGGGAATTGAAATGGGAAATGCGTTGAAGTCCTTTGTTCGCGGAGAAGGATTGAACGACGTAGAAGAACTTTACGGAGCCTCCCTCGCCTTTCTCTCGACGGAATATGACCGGTTTATGAGAAAAAAGTGTGAACTGCTGCCCATCGATCCGATCCACCACGTCTCCTTTGTCCTGGCTGGAAGAACCGCGAAGGACCAAACCATGCCCTTTCGGCTCTATTTCCTCTGGACCAAGAAGAAGCTTCCCCAACTCGACGGAGATGAAATCTCTTATGCCTACTCCCTTCCCCGCCGGATGGGACTGGAGTTTCAGTTAAATCGCATGTGCAGGGAGAATGTTCCGTTGAAAGAGATCTTGGGGAGAGTCACAGATGAAGTGAAACGTTTAAATGAACTTCGAGAGGTAAGTGCCTCCTTCTCCTTCGCCCAGATCACTCCAGAAGGATATCAATCCCTGAGCCCCTGAAGAAAACTTCTCACATTTCTTCCGAGAACGGAGTGGTTATAGCCACCTTCAAGGACCCCGAAGCGCCTCCCGTGGCATTTTTCGAGGGAAGCTTCTTTGGCCCATTTTCCAATGGTGAAATAATCCTCGGTTGTCAGCAGCCCTCCCCAGTCTTCTTTGTGTCGGTCAAATCCTGCGGAGACGGCAATCATGTCACAGGGCCTTTCTGTTTGGAGAAACCGTTGAACCTCTCCCAAAAACTCTTCCCGCCGGCTGCCTTCCGGATGGAAATAACTCACTTCTCTTGAACTGCCAAAGATGTTTGAGGTGCCATCTCCGTAATGGAGATCAAAGTCGAGAATCAAAGCACCTTTGATCTTTCCTCCACTGATAAGCCTTTTAATCGCAATGGCAATATTATTAAAATAACAGAAACCCCAGCACGAATGGGGACTGGCATGATGCCCCGGCGGACGGACCAGACCAAAAGCAGGCTCTCCATCAAAGGCCATCTCACCTGCCAGGATCGCCCCTCCTGCTGCAAGAAGGCCGATCTCATAAACCATAGGCTCGGCCTTGACCCCTTGAATATGCTGCCTCCCATGAACTCTCTCCAAATCCTTCTCCGAAGCAGGGCCTGGCTCAACAAATTCATATTCTTTCTCCAGTTCCTTCACCATCGGCTCCATCCTTCCGCGAGCAGCCGCCGGATCCGAAGTATAGACCTCATAAAATCTCTGATGAAAAATGATCTTCATTTCATCGCTCCTCTCTGGTTTTATACTTAGATAAAAACATTCTTTTGTCAATCCGTTTTCTCTCAAAGACGGGCAGGCAAACGGATCAACAATTCCTTGACTTTTTATTCCCGATTGATTAATACGTATTTCTGGCTTCTCTTGATGGGAGGCCTTTACTTACCAGCGCTGATCGTACTGAAAAACGATCTTCGTTAAGAAAGGAGGAATTTCCGTGTCAGGAACGGATGAGAAAAAAATTCCATTCAAACTCCAGTCTGAAAATCCGCCCGCAAGAGTGATGTGGATCGGGGTTCTTCAGGGGACCTGGAGGGAGATGGGTATTCAATACGGGCAGAGGGCGGCAAAGGATATTCGAACCAATTTCGATATCAAATGGGAAAAGGATGTCTTGAGGGTTACGAAGGAGGAATGGAATAAAGGAAGGTCAAAAAAAGAACGGATAAAATACTGTATCCCCTATCTGAGGAAAGGCTATCAGGAGCTTTCCTTGCTGAGTCCGGAAACCATTCAGTTTATGGAGGGGATCGCTGAAGGGGCATCCGAGGAGCTCAATCAATCCATTTATGCGAGTGCCTGCTCCCACTTCGAGAAAATCGGGCTTCTGAACTACGGCGACTTGAGATTTCATCCTGGATTCACGGAAGAATGTAATGCCCTTTGGGTAAAGGGAGGGGCAACCAAGACAGGTGAAAGCTTGGCCACCCGTTCGGCCCAATCTGCTCTGATCCAAGAAGGAGGATCAGAGAGAGCAAGGCAGGTCGCTTATGTGGCCATTCCAAAGGATCCCAACGCAAGAGTATTCTGGGCTCAGGGAAGAGCAGGGAGAATCGGCGGGCTTGGTGCAGGGGTCATGAACGATATGGGCCTCTGCTGCCTCACCGCAGGGGCTCAACATAAAGAGGCAAACATGCAGATGGATGAGACAGCCGCTCCCGGGATCAGGGACTTCCTCCTTGCCTTCTATGGTGTGGTCTTTTCGAAGAATGCCCGCGAGGCCGCGGAGAGGGTGACGGTCGGAACTCCGGAATATCGAGCTTCCAGCGGAAGGAAGACCGTATTGAGGGCCCGGGGGTGCAATATCCTCTTTGCCGATGCAATGGAGTGCTACTGTGTGGAACAGAACGCTCGCCACTACGCGATCCGGACACCGGGTTATTTAGGTGAAAAAGGGAGTGACTATCTCGTGATAGCGAATCACTTCAAGTATAAAGGCGGGAGCTATGACGAGAATAATATCTGGCATGACGATCAGCCTATGACCAGCTATGACCCGGAAAAAGAAGGGTCTTCGTCCTATTACCGTTTCTGGTCGGGAATGTGGATGCTCCGAAACAACTATGGGAAAATCGACCGGGAGATGATGCTTCGGGAGATTGCCTCTTGCCATATCGGATATGATCAAGAGGGAAAAAGATATGATCCGGATCCGGCAACCGGAGCCCCCACTGTCCCTGGAACGTTTTGCGACCACATCGGGAAAAGGACCAGGGCCCATCCTCTGGGAACGGGCGGAGACATTGACACGGGTGTCTTTGTTCTCAACAGCCTCGAAGTTTACTGGGTCCCTGCCTGGCCCTGTCATTTCAATGACAAGAGCTGGAACTACCTGAACCTTCAACCCTTCTCCGATTATCGAAGGTTACTTTGGGGCTATTAACTCCTCCTCTCCTCCCCTCCATTTAAGGGGAGGTTGGGTGGGGTTATGATAGTGAAGGCAGATGGAAGGCGACATCAAAAGTAGTTTTTTTGAGAGGAGACGATCGATGGAAGAGGAAAAAGAGCTGATCAAGGCGAAACGCTGGCATTTCGAAAAAGAGATAGAAGAAACGTTGAAATCGATCCGTAAGAATAATATGGAAGGGATTTACGCCAAAGACAAAGAGGCTGCATTAAAGGAAGTCTTAAAGAGGATCCCCAAGAATGCGACCGTATCCCACGGCGGATCCTTCACGTTAAGAGAGCTTGGGATGATTGAGATTCTCAAAAAGGGGGACTATCGCTATCTGAGGGAGGGGATCACTCAAAGGCATAGTGTGAACGATGAAAGGAGAATGGAGGATTTTTCTTCCGATGTCTTCCTAACGAGCGTCAATGCGATCACCCTGGACGGCGAACTGATCGCCGTGGACGGGTTCGGAAACCGGGTCGCTTGTCTTCTGTTCGGGCCAAAAAAAGTCCTGGTGATTGCCGGAAAGAATAAGATTGTGAAAACCCTCGAGGATGGAATGAACAGGATCAGGGATTATGCGGCTCCAATCCATGCAAAGAGAAGAGGCTGGGATCTTCCCTGCACCAAAGCAGGGAAATGCGTCGATTGTCGTGATCCGGGAAAAATATGCAATAAGATAGGCATACTAAAATATGAACGAGATAAGGAGAGAACGACCGTTATCCTCGTAGGAGAAGATTTAGGGATATAAAGCTACAATTTCCGATCTGGGGAGGTGGATGATGAAAAAGAAGACTTTGCTCATGGTTTTGTGCTTTTTCTTTCTTTCCACATTCGCGTTAACGGGGAGGGCGATGCCGGCGCCGTACTACGAAGGCAAGGTGCTCAGAATCATCGTGGGCCATGAGGTGGGCGGAGGTTATGACCGAATCGGTAGGCTCCTTGCAAGACACCTGAACAAACATATCCCCGGCAAGCCTGCGATCGTCGTCGAGAATATGCCGGGGGCCCAGACCATCATCGCCGCAAATTATCTTTACAATATCGCCAAGCCGGACGGTCTCACGATCGGAAGCTTCGACCGGGGGCTTCCTTTCTCCCAGTTGCTGAAACTGGAGGGGGTAAAGTTTGACATCATTAAATTTTCCTGGATTGGCTCTGTGGCCTCTGAGACAATGATCCTCGCTCTCAGAACAGATCTCCCTTACAAGAGCGTCGAGGATCTTCGGAAGGCGAAGGAACCCATCTATCTTGCTGGCGTGGGCGCAGGGGCAAGCGATACCCAATTTCCAATCCTTTTGAAAGAATTCTGTGGATTCAATCTTAAGCTCATCGATTACCCTTCGAGTGCTGCCAGCATGTTGGCCATTGAACGAAAAGAGGTGGATGGAAGGGCCGGCTCCTACAGCTCCCTCAAGCCTTTTATCGAGAGGGGATTGATGCGTCCCATTATCCGTAGCCGGGTGACCGGGCCGGAGGTTGCAAACCTGCCGGTCAATGAAGACTTCACGACGAACAGGGTCGGAAAGGCGATTATGGCCATGCTCGCCTCTGCAGACCGGGTGGGCCGGCCCTATGTCGCCCCTCCGAAGACTCCTGGCGAGGTGATGGCCATTCTGAGAGATGCCTTTTCAAAGGTCGTCCAGGACTCGGCCCTTAAAGAAGATGCCAAAAAGATGATGATGTCTCTGGAATACACTAATGCCGAGGAAACGCTGAAGATCTTAACGGAGCTCATGAACCAGCCCGAGGACGTCGTCAAAGAATTCAGCAAATATATAAAGTTTTAAGTCTATTCAATGGTAAACCTTCTTTGAATCTTGTAGGGAACGCCTGCCGGCAGGCGTTCCCTACCGCCGGGCAGGTGTACCCCACCCTTCTATATTCCGAAAACTTGTTTGATATCCTGTCCAAGAATCCATTTCAAACCTTTCCACCCTTCAAAACTGAGCGGAAATCTTTTGGGAGCTTATTCCCGCCGTATCACTATCCAGCACCGTCTCGTCTACCAAGTCCTGAAAGAGATCAGGATCGTCATCGACATTCGAACGTGGACTCGCTACGAATAGAGTTTTAAGGGCCCTAGGGCAGAGGGCATGGGGAAAAGATCAAGGCTCAAAGCTAAAAAGTTCAAAGCTCAAAGAAAAGTGACATGAGATTTAATCTCGAATGTTCTGCACAAACCACTCCGTTGGCACCTGGCGACCGATGCCGAGAACCAGAGCCTTCCGATAAACCAAGCCGCCGACCGCTGCAAATTGGAGCCCCTGATTTCCGATGTTGTGATAAAAGGTGATCTGATCTTCCGAGGTCCGCCCTTTCGCCCGTCCGTAAACAAGGTCGCAAAAATCCGGATAATCGCCCCTAAAGCCTTCCACCCGAGTCTGGGGGGGCAGACGCCTCATCTGCTGCTCCGTGCCGGCGATCCAGGCGACGGGACTCATGCCGATCCGGGTCCGAATCCTCTCCGTCTCCGGCATTTTGAGCCCTCCGATCCCCTGACGGATGATTACGTCCAATCTGGATTCCACATCCGGTGGAAGTTCGTGCTGCTGTAACATGGCCACATGCATACCAGCCTCAAGCCACTCCCGTTCAAACGTTGGGCTCATGCTGTCAGTCGCAGTCGAAAGGATATCAACACCGCGCACTGCTTCGCGGGCAGAATCTACAGACACAACCTCAATCCTTAGTTTCTCGCTCATTTCCCGCGCATAGGCTTCGCGGTTTTCCCGCGTTGGGCTGTAAACCTTACAGGTTTTAATAGGCCGTACTACGCAAAATGCTTCCAGAAATGTGCGGGCCATTCCGCCTGAGCCAAGCATGCCAACGACAGTTGCATCTTTGCGCGCTAAATGCTTAGTGCCGATGCCAGCCCCACCACCGACCCGCATGTGCTGCAAAACTCCATCATTAATCACGGCCAAGGGCTCACCATTTTTTGAAGAAAAAAGCATCATTAAGCCACAGAATGTACCGGGTTCGATACAGTACTTCTCCTCCGTCCAGCCACCGTTGGCCGTTTGCGGCCACGTGACCACGTCGGATTTCATTCGGATCGCCAGAATCCCGTCATACCATCCTTCCATGGTACCCCAACGGTGATATCCGTCGGTGCGCTCTGTCGGCGTATACATATCGACACGGGGGCGGTGTATGGCCTCGCCGGTCTCAAGTGCTTTGAAGGCTTTCTCCTGGACATCAATGCAGTCCCTCATTGAAAGGACTTGCTCCACCATATCATTATGAATGAACAGCATCATTGTCTCCTAAGTTCCTTTCTTGGCGATCATCTAAGAATTAACTGGAAGCCGCTCCCTTCTGAGAGAAGTGCTGGTAAACCAGACCGAAGAAACCCATACCCAGACCTGCCAAGGTAGTCCATACGGTTGTCGGTCCGATGAGCAGGAGGCCTCCGCAAAATGTCAGGATGCGGCTCCACCAGGGAAGTCCGTGTCCTGTAAAGCTCCGTATCGAAGCAGCCATCAATACCGTCCCGATGGCGGCGGTGGCAAAAGCAAGGGCAATCTCTACGGGAGTTCCCTTTGCAAGCAAGGCCGGATTATAGACAAAGGCAAAGGAAACCACATAGACGGCAATGCCTAACCGCACCGCCTCCCAGCCGGTTTCCCAGATCTTACCCCCGCTGATCCCGCAAGCCACAAAGACCGGCGTACAGGAGGGCGGAGTAATGTGTGCTGCCAATCCCCAGTAGATGATAAAGAGATGGGCCGTCATTGGATCAATCCCCAGCTCAATTAGGGCAGGAGCCGTGAGCACTGCAAGGGTCATATAGCAGGGAATGGAATCAAGGCCTGTACCAAGAATGAAGCTTCCGATCCCCACCAGGAGGAGGGTGAGAAAGAGATTCCCTTGGCTGAGTGAGAGGATGAAGGAAGAGAATTTAATCCCGAGGCCGCTCAGTTCGAGGGAACCGATCAACATTCCAACGGTGGCTGTCACGCCGGCCGTGATGATCCAGCTCTTCGTGCTTCCCACAAGCGCCTTCCAGATCTGCCTGAGCCCGAGATGCTTCTCTTTCTCGGGAGCGAGGAAACTCACCCCGACTAAAACGAGGATCGAGTAAATCCCTGCCATCTCCGGCGGATAACTCCGGATCACCAAAAAATAGATCAGCGTTGCAAGGGGAAGGACATAAAACCAGCCTTTCCTGAAGTTGGTAATCAACGAGGGAAGTTCAGAACGGGGAATCGCCTTTAAATCGAGCCTCTTTGCCTCGAAGTGGATCGACGCATAAAGGACAAGATAGTAGAGCAATGCCGGCATGAAGGCAGCAATGGCAATCTGTGAATAGGGGATATTCAACCATTCGGCCATGATGAAGGCGATGGCTCCCATGACCGGCGGCATAAACTGGCCACCGACCCCGGCCACGGACTCCACCGCTCCGGCAAATTTAGCCGGATAGCCAACCGACATCATCATCGGGATGGAGATGACGCCGATGGTTGCTACGGAGGCTGAAGGAGAGCCGGAGATCATCCCGAAGAGGCAACTCGCCACAACCGTTGCCTTGGCAGGTCCCCCCCGCATCCAGCCTGTCACGGAGAGGGCAATATTGATAAACCACTGTCCGCCTCCAGCCTGCTGCAAGAGACGACCAAAGATGATATAAGTGATAATGATGGTAACAGCCACGCCAAGGGGTGTTCCGAAGATCCCCGAGCTCCCCACATAGAAGCTATATCCCAAACGATCGAGCCCATAGCCTTTCCCATGCAAGCCACCCGGAAGATAATTCTGGAAGACCGTCATCAGGGCGAAAAAAATTATCATTAAAGGAAGCCACCAACCGGAAAGGCGCCGTGCCCCTTCAAATAAGGATACGGCCAAAAGGAGAACCAGGATGATACCTTTCGGATCAAGATAACCGTATGAAGAGTAATCGAGAACAGCTTCATAGTTGATGGCTGCGTAGCCTGCTCCGATCAGACCCGCCCCCAATAATAGAAAATCGTACCATCTCAAGTGGGCTTCCCGGGTTGCCCCGGAAGGAGAGCGTAAGGCGTAAATGAGAAGAAGAGCAAATAGGAGGCTGATGGCTCGGTGCTGGGGTGCTGGAAGAAAGATGCCAAACCATGTCAGCACGCGGCTGGCGATCACAACCTCGTAGAAGCCACCCAAACCGGCCACCATCGTTACGATTTTAGCGCAGGCATCCATTTTTCCATGGATACTTTTATCTTCCACATAACCCTCCTCGGTAAGATCTGATCAGACCCATCCACCTAAAAAGGGAAAACGACTTTGCGACCGCGATGAGGGTCGACATAGATCGCATTCAGGCTGCAGGCTTCCTCGCAGAGAAAGCAAGTCATGCAGTCCTGCTGATGGGCAATGTAAACGTACTCCCCAAGACGGCGGAAAACATCCATGGGGCATACCTCCACACAATGACCACAAGAAGAACATCTGTCAGGGTCAATCGATTCGATCATTTTTAACCCTTCCTCTTCTTCACCAAATCCCCCTCAATCCCCCTTTTACACAGGGGGAGGTCACCCCTCCCTTTCGTAAAGGGAGGTGGGGAGGGATTTTTAAGAGAGCTATTTTTCATGTAATCCAACTTAGTGCGTTGTCACTCTTTTAACTCCTGGCGGTAAGCTTCTCAACTCTTTGGGTTTCACAAAGGGCGTATCGACCTCCTCGGTTTCTGTGATCAACGTATCCTCCGGCCCTTCTTTGATGAGAATGCGTTTTAACCAATGCTCATTATCCGTGTAAGGAAATTCTTTACGGAAGTGAAACCCCCGGCTTTCCTCTCGCAGAAGAGAGGCCTGAAGCATCATTCTCGAAAGCTTGATCATGTTTTCAACTTCGATCGCCTTCACCAGATCATGCGCCGAGTGTACCTCAAGGTTCGGCACCTGTTCCTTTTCTAAGACCGACACCCGGGATAAGGCCTGGTTAAGCGTCTGGGCACTCTTGAGATAAGAGACCGTGTAAGGGACAATCGCTTCCTGAAGAAGGAGCAATGCCTCCTCTGGCGCTTTGCCTCCGGAACGTGTCAGAGGAGCCATTCTTTGACGGAGGCGCTCCTTCAGTTCTTTCTCCAGGGGTCTTGTCTCATCGACCGGCCCAAGAGACTTCCTGTATTGAGCTGCCTTTTCACCTGCGACATAGCCCGAGACAGAGGTAAACCCGATATTGATCCCTCCGAAAGAGTAGGTTCCGTGGGGACCAATCCAGCAGATGTCACCCGCTGCATACAAACCCTTCACAGTCGTCTGGCAATCCAAGTCGATTCTTATTCCTCCTCCTCCGGCACAGGTCCCCCTCAGCGCCATCATCCACGGCACCTTTGCAGAAAACGGGCTCACACCTGCTCGATCCCAAATTCTGAAACTCTCCGGCAGAATCTGCCGGCAGAGATCCTGATCTTTTTGAGAGGCTCGGGTGATATCCAGATGGATGGGCCCTCTTCCCTCCGCTACTTCATGAGAGAAAGCAACGGTCAGGTATTGGAGAGGAGCACGATTCCCAAGCTCAGGATGGTAGTCCCACATGAATTCTTGATCCAGACCATTGAGAAATCGCCCTCCGACACCTACATAGAGATTCAGGCCATGGATGTCGAAATCACGGGCTACGGTATTCGAATAAAATTGTTCCATGTTGGTCAGGGCCGCTCCTTCTTCAAAGGCCGCTACCTGCAGGTCTCCGGTGAGGTTTCGGTGCCCTAAGTAAGTGGCTTTGAAACCGGACCCCGAAGCGGCTAAAACCATTGCTGGAGCGAAGAAAAGATGGGGCGTATCTTGCTGGTAATTAAAACCGGCTGCTCCTGACATCCCTTCCGGATTACAGGAGAGGTCCGTGATCATGATCCGGTCATAAATTTCAACCCCCTTTTGGATCAACCTTTGCCTCAGGGTATCCATCATCGGAAGCGAATTGATCATAACGTGGCGGCTATGATGATGCCCTCTCGATTGACGCCGGAGCATCCTCCCTTTCTCGTCCTTGAGAAAAACCGACTGACCCAGCTCCCTCGCCCATCGGTCCAATTTCAGAGCAACCACATGGCCCAACTCGAAAAGTTGTTTGCACCATAATTGATCGTTCAGGTATTCGCCTGAGGTGACGATCTCTTCCAGCCACAGACCCATATCATCCTGGTCAGGATCGAAGAAAGTCCATATCCCAGCCGCAAAAGGACTCTGGCCGCTCCGGCTTAAGAAGCCCTTGTCGACAATTACGACTCTGCCTTCCCGGCCTAACGCTTCTTTTGCTTCGAGGGCGGCCAAGCAGCCAGCCAAACCGCCGCCGATCACCAGGACATCACCGGTTATCTTCTGGTCGATTGTCTTCATCGGGTGAGCCTCTAATCTTTTATTATGGAGTCATCTTCATGATGGGTTCGTCGCCTGCGAACGACGGAAATTCTTAATTCGTGATTGGAGCGCTCTATTTCCTGGATCCTTATGCTTTTACGATCCTCCCAATTTTAAGATCTGTTGCTGCATTTGGTCCAAACCGGCGCTCCAAACACCCTTCTCTTTGAAGTACTTGAGCGCACCAGGATGGAAAGGCGCAGGAGGGCTCTTCAAAGTATTCTCCATGGTCCACTCCTTCCCCACACTGTGGATCGTTCCCAAGGCCTCCTGATTATCCATTAACGTCTTGGTGATCGTGTAGGCCAGATCTTCCGGAAAATCAGCGCGGGCGACGATACAGGTGAGGAGAGATGGAATTTGAATCGGTTGGCTCTGGTCTTTGTAGGTGCCGGCGGGTACAACCCCTTTATGGAAGGCAGGGCCGAGCTCTTTGAGCATCAACTGGAGCTTATCATCAGGAATGGATAGAAAGATAACATCAATGTCTCTTGCCAGCTCCATCAGATTGCTCGCCCGGGCTCCTGCTTGAATCACAGCCCCATCCACAGAACCGGTTTTTACCGCTTCGAGGGACTCATTGGTCTCTGCCGTCTCGAGGATCGTCACATTTTCTTTCGTGAGATTATAAACCTTCAGCAGGGCATTGGTCACCATTTCCACATCCACCGCCGCCCTCCGCTTACCGATCAATTTCTTGCCCCGTAAATCTGCCGGACTCTTAATTCCAGAAGCTTTACGCACAATAATATACCTCAGGCTCTCTTGCCCCTGAATCAATACCCGCAAGGGAATCTTTCCCAGCTTGGCATACTGGTCAATGCCCAGATAGCCGCTGGTGATCGCATTGGCGTTCAGCATTGCAAAGTCGATCTTCTTATCTTTAAGAGCACGCACATTGGCATCCGAGCCTCCCACCGCTTCAGCCGTCAAATTGATTCCTGTTTTCTTGGTGATCAGGTTGGCCATACCCACTGACATAATATAGAACGTTGAACCCACTGAAGAAGTACCCATCGTGAGGGCGCTTGGCTGGACAGATGGTTTTGCTTGTCCCCATCCGGTTAAAGGTGTCAGCAAAATGAACCCTATCAGCGTAACGAAAAGCAATTTTTTTAAGTCTTTTTCCATCTCTTGCACCTCCCTCTTAATTTTCTCAGCTCGTGACGAATAGCTTCACCCCGCCCGGCCTCCCCTAAACTCCCTCTTCTCCCAAGAGGGGGAGAGCGGAGGGGACGTTAGGAAGAAAAGGTTTGGAGGAGTTACTATCGGCGACAATATCAAACCTTCAATTTCAGAAGTCTCTTTGCATTCCCCTCATAGATCGCTTTGCGCTCCGATTTCTTAATCTTCAAGCTATCGATGATTTCAATGGTCCAGCGGATGTAGGCTGAGCCCTTTTCAGGATCGAAGGGCATATCCGATCCGAAGAGAACCCTGTCAGCGCCGAAGAACTTCAATCCACAAATCGTTGCCTCCCGTGCCCCAAAAACGGCCGTATCGGCATAGAAGAGCCGGAAATAGTCCAAAGGCCTTTTCGTCAGCTTCTTCAGCAGAAGGGTATAATCTTCATCCGAAGTCCGGGTGCCCAATTGATCCCAGCCCGGGCCCACACGGCCTTCGAAGTAGGGAATCATGCCGCCGAGGTGGTGGGTGATGATCTTGATATCAGGGTGCCGGTCGAAAAGCCCTGCGAAGACAAGGTGAGCCATCGCCACGCTCGTCTCGTAGGGCCAGCCCAAAGTCCACCAGATTTCATAATGGCTCTTGGGTTCACTCTTATAGTCGGGAAAATCGGCCCCACGGGCTGGATGCAGCCAAAGAGGACGATCCAGCTCCGCCATGAGATCGAAGAGCGGCATCGTCTCAGGTTTATCCAAAGGTCTCCCCAGAACGTTTGAAAAGATCTGAACCCCCACTGCTCCGAGATCTTTGACGGCCCTGGTTGCCTCGCTAAGAAGCCCCTCGGGGTCGTTCATCGGCAGTGAAGCGATGAAGCCGGGAAAACGTCTGGGGTATTTCCGGACCAGCTCTGCCATGCCATCATTGGCAACCCTCGCTAATTCCGTGGAGACGGGAGGCGGGCCGTAGACCTCAATGGGAGGTGCACCCAGGCAGATGACCTGCACATACTCATCGAACCTGTCCATGATTCTGAAGCGTTCGTCCAGATCCACGATGGAAGGCACATTACGGACTCGCTTGTGCATGTCCTTGCCGTTTGGGGCAACACTGACCATCTTGTCAAAGTAAGATTTGGGAAAGATGTGCGCAAAAATATCAATTCTCATGATAAACCTCCTCAGATGATTTGGATTTCAAGCCGGACGAATTCTTTTAAGAGATTCCGATCTCATTCCATCTTCTTTCGGCTGCCTCCAGGTTCTCCTTCTACGGATGGGCTGTGGATGGAAACCCCATCACCATGCTTTCGTGATTCCGAACTCAAAAACCGGCGAACAATAGATCGCTCCTTCCGGGCATTCAAATTCGCACAAAAAGCATCCCTGGCAATCCCGAATGTACTTGATATAGGCCTTTTCTCTCCTTTCATCCAGGCGCAGGACATCCAAGGGGCAGTACTCTACACAGGTGCCGCAACCCGTACACAGCCTCTGGTCAATGGTTCTTATTCCCATCTGACTTCTCCTCCCTCGAGGGTAATAATGTTCAATTTTTCTGCCAGTTTCCAAAGGTAGTGGATCTGCCTATCCCGGTCCACTTTGAATGGGTATCCCTCGATCGGAACAGGACAGGTCGATAAAACCATCTTTCCTTTTTCATTCTTCAGCTCTATCCATTTGAGCCAATTCTCGTTATCCGTATAAGGATAGTCCTCTCGGATACCCACCCGCGATTCCGTTCTCAATAAAGACGTTTTGAGCTGAGCTTCGGCTACGAAAAGCAAATTGGCTGCTTCGTGACAGTTTTTCAAATAGTGGAAGTCGTGAGCCTTTATCTCGGGCAGATAGTTATCCCGAACATATTCAATATTCTCCAAGGCCCTCTCCATCCGATCTTTTCTACGGAGTAAAATGATCTCATAGGGGATGATGTTTTCCTGGATAGCCAGAAGAATCTGTTCCGGGCTGAAACCATCTTTCCTCTGTATCGGTGCAAGGAGCCTTTTCTTCAGCCTTTCAACCTGGTCCTTTGAGACGGAGGCTTGACCCACATCACGGGCGTAATGCGAAGCATTGATCCCCGCGGTTGCCCCTGACGTGGCGGCACAGGAAAGGCCTGTAACCACTGCTGAAGAAGCCGCAGCCTCGCCGCAGGCATACAGGCCCGGCAGAGAAGCTTCAAATTTGCGATTGACCTGGATCCCCGGCCGTCCCGTGGGAGGACAGAGCATCCATTCCACCGGCTGGACCACTCTATCTTTGGCGATGATACCTGACCTCTCGAACATTCTGGTCGGCAAAGGAATAACCTTCCTCATCCGTTCCACCTGCTCCGGTGTAAAATGAGTCATGTCCATAAAGATCGGACCATGACCCTGCTTGATCTCCAAGAGGAAGGCATACATGATATTCCTCAGCCCGGCACGATCCTTAAGAGCAGGGTTATACTTCCCCATAAACCTTTCACCCTTGGCATTGATCCAAATCCCGCCCAGACCCTGCCACATATTTAAACCCGGACCGATATCGAAACGGGCGGGCATGGCATGAGAGATCTGATCGTTATTTTCCGCGCCTCTTAAAATCGCTCCGCCACGGTATGCGATCCCGTAGCCGTCCCCCGTACAGTCCCGATGAGCCGGAAGGAGGCCTTTGTACCAGGTGCTGCCCATGGCCAAGACGGTGGCTCTTGCCTTAAAGACGAAACAATTTCCGTCTCGGATATGAAAGCCTATTGCGCCCACGATCTTCCCCTTGTTTCTGAATAAATCGGTGATTGCGACTCGGTGGACCTGATGGACACCCATCTGCAATCCCGTCTTCATCAATGTATGCATCAGTTGGGGACCATGAAACATAATGATCGGCCGGGCACCTCTTCCAGGATGAGACTCAATCTTCCCCTCTGACGTCCTTTCAAATTCCACTCCCCACTTCTCAAGGCCTTGAACGATGCCCCAGCTTTGTTCCAAATGGTCCTGCAATAAGTCCTGCTGAACAAGATAGCCTTGGGCCCTGGTCAATCTCATCAGCCTATCAGATAGATCTTCATCTTTTTCTCCGGGTAGCAATACGTGCATGACCCCTGCCCCGAAGGCACTATTCCCGCTCTTACCGACATGCCCCTTGTCGACTTGAACCACCTTCCTGGCCCCGGCCTCCTTGGCTTTGATAGCGGCAAAGGCTCCGGCGATTCCTCCTCCGACAACCAGCACATCGATGTCGTCGATGATGACCGCTTCACTCATACGCTGCCTCCGTTTATCCCTATCCTCAGGTATTGTTCAGTTTCTTAACAATCCTATCGATAACGGACTTCTTATCGACTTTTTGACCATCCACAAGGGTAGGCAGTTGCTCAAAAACCTCAATCCTCTCCGGGAGCTTATGCACTGCCAGCCCTTTTGCCTTGAGGTAAGAGATCATCTCATCAAATGTGAACCCTTGTTTTCCTGTAAGAGTGACGCAGGCGCAGACCCGCTCGCCCATGATCGAATCAGGGATTCCAACAACAAGAGCATCCTTTATTTTAGGGTGGGAGAGAAGCAGGCTTTCAATCTCTTTGGGGTAGATGTTCTGTCCCCCGCGAAGAATCATATCTTTCTTACGCCCAACCAATAGGAGGTAGCCCAACTCGTCCAGCGTAGCGAGGTCCCCTGTCCGGTACCATCCTTCTTTCCCCGTCTCCCCCCAGGCCATAAGGGTTGCCTCAACATTTCCAAAGTAGCCCGAGCTGGTTGCTGCTCCTCGAACCAACAATTGCCCAATCTCACCCGCGGGAACCTCCTTCTCATTCTCATCAACAATCTTGACTTCATTACCGGGAAAAGCTTTACCAATCGTTGACAAACGCTTTTCAGGTGGATCATCGACACCGGTTTGAGCAAAACTGTAGGTCTCCTGGGAGCCGCCCGCAATCAAAACCTTACACTTCATCCTCTCTTCCGTCTCCCGGGCGACCGATGCGCCAAAGGCAGAGGCTCCGGTTCTCACGATCCTGAGCGAACGAAGATCATATTGGCCAAGATCGCATTCCCTCAGCATCCGGATGATCTGTGTGGGGACTGCGGCAAGATAGGTAACCTTTTCTCTCTCAATGAGACGGAGGACTTCGTCAGGGGAAAAGTGCTCGATGAAACAAATCTTTGCTCCCAGCTGCAGTCCTCCCCAGAAGTTCTGAATGCCGGGACCTCCCGAAAGAGGAGCGATAATGCCGAAAACATCCTCTCGGGTCAACTTTCCCCGCTCGACAATTCCCCGTCCCGCCATCTTACAGGAGGCACCGGTATGCTCGATGCATTTCGGCATACCGGTTGTCCCGCTACTCTGTAGGATTACAGAGACTTCTAAGGGACCGAAAGCGCGTTCTTTCAAAAATGCTTCAGCCTTTTCTTCTCCGGGAAAAGAGAAGAGCCAATTCTGAAAGGATGATGCCCCTGGAGGCGTGTCATCATCGGTGACAAAGAAATGGCGCAGGTGAGGCAAATCGGATCTGATTTCTTTCACCATTCTAAAATAGTCAAAATTTCTGTACTTCCAGGGCGTAACCACTCCCACGGCTCCGAGGGTTTCTAAGATATGCCTCATTTCCTTATGGCGAAAGGTCATGGGAGAGAAACAGGAGAGGATCCCGGCCTTTTGGCACGCGAGAAGGAAGACCACAGAAGTCGTGGAACTCGGTATCTGCGCCACGATTGCCTGGTCGCGCTGAATCCCCAGCTCCAATAATCCCAAAGCAGCCCTATCGGCCTGCTCGTCTAATTGCGACCAGGTCAGCCTCTTTTCGGAATCCGCGATCGCTTCTTTATCCGGGCAATTCTGCGCATTTTGTTCCAAGATGCCGGCGATCGGCACTCCGTCCCAATACCCTTTAGCCTGGTAATCATCGATCATTTCCTGATTGAGCCGGGTAGGTCTGGTCACTCTAATCCACCTTCTAATCTTTTGCTGGGCTGGCAATCCCCCCTCATCTTCCACTCGAAAAGAAATAATGGGAGAAGTATGGCCATCCCTACTCCCCGAGCCACCCAGAGATGAGAAAGCAATCCGGCCGCTCCAGCAATGAACAGGATTCTTTTAAACCAATTGAGACGAAGAAACAGGCAGCCCTCGATGCCCGCCGATAATAAAATGATTCCTAAGATAGCCAAAATAGCGCTCGGCACGATGTCTGCCGCCGAGCCTTGAAGCAGTAACGAGGAATCGAAGGCGAAGACAAAAGGCACCAGGTAAGCCGCTATCCCAAAACGCATGGCTTGCCAGGCGGTTTTTATAGGATCCGAATGAGCGATGGAAGCAGCCGTGTAGACGGCCATCATTTCCGGCGGGGTCAGGAAGCCCAATACGGCAAAGTAGAGTACGAACAGGTGAGCACTGAGGGGAATCATCCCTGCCTGAATCAGGGCGGGGGCTAATAAGATGACGACAATGATGTAAACGGGAGTCGTTGACACTCCCAGACCGAGGACCATGGCTGCCATGGCGGTGACCAGAAGGAGTGTCACAAGGTCCCCTCCGGCCAGTTGCAAAAGTGCCAGAGAAAGAGAATGTCCAAGCGCACTGAGAAGCACTGCGCCCACGGCAAATCCTGCCATAGCACCAATGACCAGGATTTCCAATAGGCCTTCTCCCGTCCCTTCCAGGATAGCGAATATCTTCCTTGGATTTAAAATGGGGACTTTCTTAATCACAGATATCACAAAAACGGAGGCCACAGCCCACAGACCTGAAACATCCGGTTCAACCTGTAAGACGAACATGGTGTAAATAATGACGAGTCCCGGAATGATAAAAATCCAGTTCTCAAGCGCAATTCTTTTGAAAGAAGGAAGCTCTTCAGAAGGAAAACCTCTAAGCCCCGTTCGAATGGCATGAAAGTGGACCTGCATAAATATGCTGAGGTAGTAAAGGATGCTGGGTATGAGCCCTGCAAGTGCTACTTTCCAGTAGGGCAAACCCAAAAAAGTAGCCATGATGAAGGCGACAGTTCCCATCACCGGAGGCGCAAGTTGGTCTCCGCAACCCGTGGTCGCCTCTACGGCTGCAGCAACGTGTGGTTGATAACCCAATTTCTTCATCATCGGAATGGTTACGACACCCGTGGTGGCGATATTCGCCACAACACTGCCGCTGATGATTCCAAAAACGCCACTCCCGATCACGGCCGCTTTGGCAGGCCCGCCCCTAAACTTTCCCATGAGTGAGATTGCGGCATCCGTAAAAAACTTCTCCCCGCCGACCGTGAAAAGGGCTTGGCCGAAAAACATAAAGGCAAGGACAATCGTTCCGGTAACCCTTAGCGGAATACCGAGCAAGGCACCTTCATCGATATAAAGATAAACGGCCAATCGCTCCCAGGGCACGGCCCTGCCGCGCAAGGGACCTGGGCATAAATCGGCAAAATGCGGATAGAGAATGAATAATGCAATCATGATCACGATTGACCAACCCATCAGGCGTCGACAGCACTCAAGAACAATGAAGATGGCAATGATCCCTAATATCAACCTGTCAACGGTGATGAGTCCTGCAGTCAATTGCAGTTTCTGATAGAAAATCGCGAGGTAAAGGCCAATGACGAGGCCTCCGACCGATAACACCGCATCGTACCAAGCCAATCGATCTCTCGGAGCCTTTCGAGTTGCGGGCACGAGAAGCGGAGCCATGGCCAAAGTTAAAGCAAGCAATACAGCCAGATATTGTTGAATCCAAAGGCTTATCCCAAAGTACAAAAAAATATTGAGGATCCCCACGATTCCGGTAACTGGAATCAGAGCAAGGAAAATCCTTTCGATCGTCCCTACGGCTCCTTTATGTCTTCTGAACCTGGTTTCTACATCAGATTCCAGACCCATCTGTAGATTCTCCTTTGTATCCTTCAAGCCAAGTTCTGGCGAAATGTGGGTGGCCCCATCGAGTCCACCCACCGCCGGAGATTTTCTCTATTCCTTCTCTCCCTTCTGTGCGAGCAATTCTCTCTGCTTTGCCTCGAGCTCCTTCGTCCACAGTTTCTTCTCTTTCAGGAATTTGATCGAGCCCGGGTGATAAGGCGTGGTCAGATTCCTGGAGGCAAAGGTCTCCGGAGTCCATTCCGAAAACTTACGATTAATCGGAGGGAGTTCCTTGTTAAAGTCCCACATTGCCTTGATGATCTGGTAGGCCGCATCCTCAGGAAAATCTTTGCGTGCCACAACATAAATTTCATAACGCAGGAGCCAGCTATCCTGAGGCACCCCTGGCCATATTCCGCCCTTGACGAAGTTGAGCATCCCATCCGGGTAGGCCTTCAATGCTCTGGCTTTCGCATCGGGGGAAGAGTCAAAGGAGAGAAGAAAACCACCCGTCTTCGCATTAAAGTCGGTCAGGTCCGGCATTCCGACTGTTGCCGATCCGGCGCCATCCGCCCTGCCCTCCATCACCGCCTTGAGCGAATCACCCGGTGAAGCCACAGGCAGGAGCCTCACGTCGTCCCAGGTCAGCCCCGCATTGGCCAGAGCAGCCGTAGCCTGCATCTGAACAGCGGGGGTCTTCGCAAAACCGGCGGCAATCGTCTTTCCCTTCAAATCCGTCAGCTTCTTTATCGATGAATTGCCGGACACACCGATACTGATGTCATTACATATTCCCGTAAGAACAAGGCGCATTTGAAAACCTTTCCCTTTGGAGAGATCTTTATAGGCTTCCGTTCCGAAATAGCCCCACTTCGAATCCGTAGAGTTCAATACCCCGAGGTCCATTTCTTTCGTGGCCAGCATCGGCATCCATGCGGTAATACCGACCGGCATCACTTTGGTCTTCATGGAAGTGTGCTTCTCCGTGACTGCTCCCACTGCCGTGCCGATGATATGGAAAAAAGCGCCGACCGGGTGAGTACCGATATTAATGATGGGTGGAAGTTGCTGGGCAGAAACATCCTTGCCGCCCCACACGAATAAGAATCCGAAAACCAAGATCGAGACTAAGAATTTTCTCATGGTCTTACCCCTCCTTTCTTGTTTTTTACCTTTCATCCCTGTTGTCTACCGTTTACTCAACGGTTCTTCTTCGCAAGCGTTTTCGGCGGCAATGAGACCACTCGCAACACACTCCCCAAGATTCCCGCCGAGTTCATAAATATATCCGAACAGTGAGCCCAGCTCACCCACAGCGTATAACCGGGGGATGGGCTTCCCGGAAATATGAAGAACCTGCTGTTTCTCATTGTGCTCAGGACCTCCCTGGGTGTTCGCAAGAATGGGCCATGATTCCATCGCATAATAAGGAGGTGACTCGATCGGAGCAAACATGGTTTGAGAAGGACGTCCGAAATCGGTGTCTTGACCCAACCTCACACTTTCATTCCATCGCTTTACTGTATGATTCAAGTCACTCGATGGCACATTAATCTTTCTGGCCAGCTCGTCCAAACTCTCGCCCTTGACGATCCAACCCTTCTCGATCTCCCTGCTATTATCCTCGCTCCATTCATAACTCCCCTCTTTCAAACCCAGAGGACGAGCAAGGTGTCGGGCTTTTCTTGCCGTTTCATCGAAGATAAGAAAGCAAGGGATACGGGGAAAACCCGGAAGCTCGGGATCGAAATGGGACAGATCTCGGTGAGGGGTGTCCTGAGGGGCCGGAGGATATTCGTTCATGAACCGTTTACCCTTCCGATCGATCAGGATCCAGCGCATCTTGATATAGGAAGGCCGGTGTCCGTAGGGCTCCCGGGCTCCATCGATGTGATGCCGAAAAGCGATCGGAAACTCCGGATATTTGAATCCATAGCTTCCATGGACATGGGTCATGTGCCAGAGAGAGACGCCTAATTTCATAGACATGACGATCCCGTCTCCTGTGTGGGTCAGCGGTGCCATAGAATAGTAGGGCTTTGCGGGCAGATATTGGTCCTTTAACTTATCATGATGCTCAAAGCCTCCACAGGCCAAGATCACGGCCTTCTTTGTTTTTAGCGTCACCTCCTCTCCTTCTCGTTGTGCCAAAACCCCCGTAACAGCGCCATGGCCATCGGTCAATAAGTCGATCGCACGGGTGGAAGTCATGACCGGGATTTTTCTCAAATTGACATTGTCTTCCATGACTTTCATCAGAAGGGCTCCTCCCCCGATGGTCATGATCCAGGGATAACCCTGGAAGCCAGGGATCTCGTCGACGATGAGGCTGTTGATTGCATCCCTTCCCGGAAAAGGATAAATCCCAGGTCTGTTTCTCTTCGTCAATAGGGCTCCATTGACCTTGCAGAGCGCCCTCAGGAAATCCTCTATTTTCGTCATCTTTCTTACTTGGGCCCGAATGACTTCGTCTCCGGTTTTCCCACCACAAAGGGCCTGAAGATACTGGAAAGCACCTTCAGGATCTTCAGCAATAAGAACCCCTCCTCCTGCGAGTATCGAATTTCCGCCAAAATGACCCCCTTTCTCCAAAAGAACCACCTTGGCCCCTGCATCCTGGGCGGCAATTGCTGCGGTAGCCCCTGCCAAACCATAACCGACGATGACCAGATCCGTATGAATGACCCCTTTTTTTCCTGCCATCTTCTTCCCTCTTTAGCCCGGAATACTTCGGCTCCAGAATTTTTTAGATTCGGCCTTATAAACCTCTTCGGAGACAAGAATATATTCGATCCTTGACACGTCATTTCATAGGGTTTTTCCCCGCCCGAATGGCCTTTAGGTCACTTGGATATATTTCACTTTTTATAATGATTGTCAACAAAAATTCATCAAGTTTCTGAAAAAGCTCATGAATCTTTGATGACAGAGATTGGAACCGATTACATAGATTTGAAATGCATTAAGAAATCAGGAAAATCTGTTCTGTCGCCTTTGAAATCCATGCCTGTGATAGGCAGGTGTACAATCAAGAGAGCCTGCGGTTGTTCTTGAACGCTCTCTTCACTGCTTGGCCAAACCGATCAGAACTAGACCCAACGTGAGAATCAAGGCCCCGGACAGACGGGTCCTCCAGGAACTCTCCTTCAGAAAGAAGATTCCCATCCCGGCTCCGAAGAGGGCCCCCACCTGACGGAAAGCCACGACGTAGCTAACCTTGCTCATCTGCATGGCCATAAGAACGAGCAGATAGGACACATTTTGAAGGATGGCAATGATCAAAATCTCCTTCTTCCATTCCTTCCAGACCCTCAGGAAAGAGACTTCTTTTCGGAGAAAAAGATAGATTGCTACGTAGAGGCTCATCCAGAAGTTAATCAGCGAGATATAGAATACCGGGTGCAGGGCCTGAACTCCGACCTTATCGATCACCGAGTAGATCGAAACGGCAATCGCAGCAGCAAGAGCCAGGAGATTCGGGCGAGAGCTAAAGCGATCGGACAGGGAAATCATTCTTTTTAGTTGAAAATCTTTTAACGAGATGACAAAGATGCCAACCATGACGAGTCCGATTCCTGCCATCCCTTTAAGGGAAAGAATTTCACCGATAAAAGCAAAAGCCCAGAACTGGGTAAACAGGGGAGCAGAGCGGGAGATGGGATAGACCAGGGAGAAGTCTCCCGCCCGGTAGGCTTCGACCAAACAGAGGAAATAGAATGTCTGCAAGAAGCCGGAGGAGATCACCATCCACCATAGCTTTGGCGGCGCTTTAAGGATGAAGGACGGGAAGGCCCCAAAGCCGATGAAGAAAGGGAGGTAGAGAAGGACCCCCCACAGAAAGACCCAGAAGAAGAACTCCGACGGCCAATTTCCCCTCTTCGTGAAGAAATTCCATGAGGAGTGAATCAGGGCGGAGATCAGAACGAGGAGAATGCTGAAAGGGGTCAAGGAATAGTCATTCCTCCTTATTGAATACGGCTCAACGCTGGCAAGAGGCTTCCATTCTATTTTGGCCTGTTGAGTTTGTCAATCGGCTACAAGAGCCCTTCAAATTGCTTTTCTGAATCTAAGCTCCGTCTTCATTCAGGGCAAAAGGCGAGGATCATCTCCCTCAAGATGACCGAAGCTGTGACCGAAGAGACTTGGGTGGGATCATAATCCGGGGTCAACTCCACCATGTCAAATCCAATCACGCGGAGGGATTGAAGTTCCTTAAGAAGGGAAAGGAATCTTTCGAAAGAGAAGCCACCGGGTTCAGGCGTTCCCACGCCCGGGAGAAGACTGGGATCGATCACATCCAGGTCGAGACTGACGTAAACGGGTTGATTTCTGAGACGTTTCACCATCGATTTCAGGGAACCTCGATCATGGGAGACGATCGATCTTATCTTTTTTCCAAGCTTGAATTCCTCCTGCGTCCCGGATCGGACCCCCACTTGAAACAACCTGCCTTCCCCCAGATGCTCGACTACCCTCCTCATCACGGTGCTGTGGGACAGGGTTTCTCCCAGGTAATCTTCTCTCAAGTCCGTATGGGCGTCGATCTGGATCAAAGAGAGTCTCGGGTAGATTCGAATCAACTCTTCTACGACCGGGAGGGTGATCAGATGATCCCCTCCAAGGAGGATAGGGAATTTTTTTTCGGAAAGGATCCCGCGGAGGGCGCTCCGGATCAAGGCAAGAGAAGCCTTCTTTTCTCCGTGAGGTAGCTCTAAATCACCCAGATCATGAACTGAAAAACGATCGAGGTCACGTTCAAAGTACGGGCTGAAGGTTTCGATCCCCCATGAAGCCTTCCGAATCGCAGACGGTCCGAATCGGGCGCCTGGCCGAAAAGAGGCTGAACCATCATAAGGGCAGCCGAGAATGACGATTTTGCTTTCCTTGAAAGAAGCTCTTGCTGAGATATAGGTTTGTTCAATCAGAGGGAGTTTCATTAACCCCACAAGACCACTGCGGCCAGGACCGCTCCAATCTTCTCCACTTTATATTCTATGGCGATCGAAGTCAGATCTTTAATCTTCCATCCGCGAAGCTTCATACCCTCTATGGCCATATTCCGGACGATCTCCTCGATCTTACGCCTCTCCCCTTTTGCCGAATACTCCATGATCAGTCCGTTCTTGTCCACATCCTCCGGAAGAGCTACCGCCACGCCAGCCGAGATCATCTCTCCTGGGGTATCACTGGTCATGGAGGCATAAGCGGTTGGAACCAAGGCACCCAGAGGAAGCACGATCGGCTCGATCCGTCTGCAGTGGGGCGGGACGATGCTCGACATTTTAACAAGGTTCGTGTTCCCGATGCCCGCCTGCAGCAGGGCTCCGTCAAAGGCATTCAGACGGGTGTACCCATCCGCCGCCCCAGAGGCCAAAAAGTACTTAGTGGGAGTCTTGAAGATCACGGTTTCCCTCCATCATCCGTCTTTCAACCTTGCTAAGGCTGTTCAAAATTGGCCACATGCAAGATGTGCTATGCAAAATTCATTCCGTCGGGCCTTCCAAAATCCTTCCTGCGGCCCTTTAGAAGGAAGGAGGTGCACTGATCCATAAGACCACCGCTTCCTTCGAGCCGCTGTTATGGATCCAATGCTCCTTCTCCGCCGAAAGGTAAAAACATTCCCCCTTTTTCAGCTTGAGAATCTCCCTTCCAAAACGAAGGTTAACCCTGCCCCGGAGCACCAAGCCGAATTCCTCCCCCTCGTGGGGCCTCTCTTTCGGCGTCGACTCCCCTTTCCGAAGGGTCAGGAGGACAGGCTCTAACCGCCGGTTCGTCGCACCCGGGACCAGAAGTTCAAACTTCTCGATCTTCTCTTTTTCAATGGCCACCCGGTCCTTTTCCCGGTAAACGATCTTCTCCTCCGAGGTCTCCTTAAAAAAATCGCAGATGTTTTCGTCCAGGGCATCAAGGATCTGGATCAGACTGTCCAGGGAGATGGACGTCAGATCCCGTTCGATCTGCGAGATAAACCCCTTGGTCAGGTTGGCCCGCTCGGCCAGTTCTTCCTGGGTCAGGTTGCTCAACTGTCTCAAGTTCCGAATGCGTTCACCAATCTTCATAAAGCAAGAAGCACAGTATACAAAGAAATTAGTTTAATAACGTGTCAGACAGTATAAGAAGAAATTAGTTTAATAAACTAAACTTCCAAAATTATAACGCCCTTTTCGGGTTTGTCAAGTATTTTTTTATAAATACCTCCGGCTGGATTTCATGATCTCCATCGCCCGGCTCCCCGGTAAGGTTGACAAAAGAACAGGCGGTGCGTAATATGGAGGACAGTGTCAGCCCTCGCCTCCCCCCTCGGTTTGAGGGCGTGGGAAAGTGAGGGGTAAGGAGGAGAGAGATGATTTATCATGATTTGAGAGGCTGGTTGGAATCTGTCGAGAAGAAGGGTGAGGTCAGGCATATCAGCGGCGCAAACTGGGACACCGAGATGGGTTCGATCGCTGAGATGGTATACAGAGAAGGTAAGAGCCCCAAACCGGTCCTGATATTTGATAACATCCCAGGTTATCCCAGGGGCTATCGCGCTCTGATGGGCCTATTGGCCTCGACCTGGAGAATATGCAAGGCTTTAGGCCTGCCGGAAGACGAGACGGACCCGGTCCGTCTCGTCAAAAATTGGAGAAGTAAAACCAAGGGGCTTAAACTTATGCCCCCCAAGACTGTAAAATCCGGCCCGGTGCTGGCAAACTCAGTCACCGGAAAGAAGGTAGATCTTCTTAAGTTTCCCTGGCCTCGATTTCATGAGCTCGATGGCGGCCGTTATATCACCGGCCATGCCGTCATCCAGAAAGATCCCGACGGAGGATGGCATAATGTGGGCACCTATCGAATTATGGTGGTGGACAGAAATCGCCTGGCCCTCCATATTCTTGAAGGCCAGCATGGGGCAGTGATCATGCATGAGAAGTATTTTGCCCGAAAGAAAACGATGCCGGTGGCCGTTGCGATAGGGGTAGACCCCGGCTTATGGTTAAGTTCTGGTCAGGCCTTTACTCCTTGGGGGACTTCAGAATATGATTTCGCTGGAGGGATCAAGGGGCAGCCGATCGAGGTCGTCGAAGGTAAACATACCGGTCTCCTTCTACCCGCCACAGCCGAAATCGTGATTGAGGGAGAATGTCGGCCCGGCGACATGGCTCCGGAAGGGCCTTTTGGGGAGTGGCATGGGTATTACGGTAATCTCGGGCTTTCGCCGGTGCCAGAACCGGTCATACACGTAAGAGCCATTCATTACCGGGACAACCCAATTCTCACCTGTGCGAACCCAGCAGTCCCGCCCACTGACGCCAGCTTGACTTCCGCTGCATCTGCGTCGGCAGCAATGTGGACTTACTTAGAGGACCAGGGTATTCCAGGAATAAAGGGCGTTTGGTGCCATGAACTGGGGTTTGGAAATCTCTTCAACGTGATATCGATTGAACAGCTCTATTCCGGACATTCCCGGCAGGTTGGGCTCATTGCCTCCCAATACAATAAATATACCGGCAGATACACCGTCGTTGTGGAAGAGGATGTGAACCCATCCAATCTCGAGGAGGTTGTCTGGGCGATCACAACGCGCGGATTGCCGGACCAATCCATACAGATACTCTCCCGCTGTCGCAGCAGTTCGGCTGACCCGGCCATCCCATTGGAAGAAAAGATGAAATATCAGGTCGCCCCGAAACCGCTGACGGCTGCGAGGGTCGTGATTGACGGCTGTCGCCCATTGGAATGGAAGAAGGACTGGTATCCCATCGCCAGAATCAGCCCTGAGCTCCGTACAAAACTCCGTAAGAAATGGCAGGCGATACTTTCCGATCTGATATAATAATGATATTGATTAAGACTCCCTGAAACCCGCGTCCTTATAAAGACTTCTTTTTCCCAACTGGACAGACGCATTTCCGAGCTGGAATCTCAAATGAAGGAAGTTCAGGAATGGGAAAAACAGGTCCAGGCAAGATTGTAAAAGAATACCGTATTTCCGTTGTCCAGCCCCAAGTTTTCTTTACTTAATCTCTTGAATTTTATTGACCATCAAGATCCAGTACTCTTTTCTTTCAATGCCGGACCGTTTCTGCAAAGTTCCAACGATCTCCACCCGTTTGTTGTTAAGACCATCTATTTTCTTCCCATCGGGATCGATCTCAATACGATTTCGCTTTTTTCCGTCAGCCTCCAGCGGCGAATCAAGCTCAACAGCCCACCCTGTGGTTTCACTCCCTATCGCAACAACCCTGACCAACTTCCCGGTTATGGTTATCATCCCACCTCCGCCTTTTTCCTGGGCATGTCCGCACGAAACCATTAGGAAACAGATTATTCCTATTGTCCAGTTTCGCATAAAGAAAGCTCCTTACCATTACATTAATTCTATGAACTCCTCAACAGTAAGCCCAGCTTGCCTTAGAATAGCTCTTAAAGTTCCTTTCGCAATTTCTTTATGATTTGGAACAGTCAACCTTCTATGGGGAGGATTTTCATTTCTGAGGATAATGTGACTTCCGGTTTGGTGGTCTATGGAATAATCTATCTTCCCTAAAATCTTACAGAGATCTTTTCCTGAGATAGCAGGTAGTTTCCTCAAACCGCCACCTCTATAATTTCTTCTTCGATCGGAGGAGGGATAGGCTCTTTATGCTTCTTTAAGCTTTCTATGTATCCTTCAATGGCATCTTGAATATTTGCCACAGCCTCTTTACGAGTTTTGCCTTGAGAAACACATCCAGGCAATGCTGGACATTCTGCAACAAAATTTTCATCTTCGTCCTGTTCAATTAGGATTCGATATCGCATTGTTGTTTACCTCCTATATCACTTCCATTATACCATAACATTTCGCATTTGCCTTGGAGTTCTTTGGGGTCGGACCAAGTCAAGTCACTGATATTCAAGTTGATTCGTCTCAAAAGAAGCCGTTTTCTTGCCTTAGACCCCCATTTTCATATCCAAAATTAGCGTCGTAAGATACTGCCGCCTCCCATAAGTTATGAGATCAATCTCGGTCTGGGAAACTTCTAAGTTCTTAAAAGCATGTTTCCGGGTTCAAAAATGCCATCGTAAGCCAGATAAAAAGGGCCATTATTTAGCAGTTCATTCATAATGTCAAATAGTTTAACTTGGTCCGACCCCATCGACCCCCTAAAGTCTTTTTTGACTCTCAAGGTAAAAGATACACGGTCTGGGTCTCCATCCCTCTCTTAAAGCAAGGGGGGGTGAATTAAGATGCTCCGGCGGGGGTGAAATGAGATGCTCCTACCCCTCCCTAAAGGGGTGATATAACATGCTCCTCGACATTTGCTCTGGTAACGCATAATTTATAAATTTTTTTTGCCTGCTCCTTGCAGTCCACTGTTCTTCCCTCCCCGTCAGAATAAATTATGCATGCCGAACAGGGAGCTAACCGGCCTCCCGCTTTTTGGCGATCCGTGTTGAGCGTCTTGTTAGGCGAATCGTTTTCTGTGCCACATCAATTAGTGAGAGAAGTGCCTTGTTCACAGCCTCTTCATTGGGGAAGGCTTTAGCCACCTCGGGCCTAAGGACAACTATATTCGATGATTTACGCAAGCGGCTTGCGTACTTACCCCGAACGAAACCTCTGGGGAAGTCTGATAATTTGTACTCTGCCCGTAATTCGTCTCTGTTTGTTTGTTTAACCCTCTTCATATATCTTTCTCTCTCCTTTGCTCGCTAAACGAGCACTTATGATTCGCATCGTTTCATCTTTCTCAGTATGCGACACCACCAGCAACCGACCTCGGTCTGAGACTCCGAAAGTGATATATCGATCTTCGGTAATTGAATGATCTGGATCAGCACCTGTTGCCGCCATGGGGTCACTCATGGCTGTTGCGGCTTCTTCGAACGAGACTTTGTGTTTTCGTAAGTTTAATCTGGCCTTCTTCGGGTCCCATTCGATTTTCATGTTCTTATTATACCCTAATTCTGATATTAACGCCTAAATAACATAGGTTATTATGCCTTCCTCGATGGCGGGGGAGCCCCCATAAGGCGCATCAGACAAACGATAAATGCAACTAGCCCAGCAATGCCGAAGACTATGGACCCACCATAAAGTCGTGAAGGGGCCATCAGCAACGGAGCCATACCGAGCAATCCTTTGTTCTTTGCGGTCGGACCAAGGCAATCTCTTGATTCTCAACCGGATTTCTTTCAAAAGAAGCCATTTTCTTGCCTTAAATCTCCCTTTTCAGCGTCTAAATTAACCTTGTAAGAAACCTCCGATCCTCTGAACTTATGGGACCTATATATGTAGATCTGGACAAGTTCTAATTCCTTAAAAGCATGATTTTGGGTTCAAAAAAGTTGTTCTAAAGCAAAAAAGAACATTATTGTTTAGTAGTTCACTCACAATTTCAGACAGTTAGCTTGGTCCGACCCCAACAACAATTTCATGTCAATTGCGAGTCGCCTCCAGTCGATGGATACTCATTAAGGCCTCCCTTAGGATACCGCAAAGCGGTATGATTAACAATCCCAA
>JBHGBJ010000036.1:0-39055 GCA_041947025.1 Thermodesulfobacteriota bacterium | reverse complement strand
CGGGTTTTACCCGTGGGGGAAGGCGCAAAGGGGCTTCGGCGAGATGAAACCCGTGACCCCTTGCCGGATGTCTCGCCGTAGCCGTCTTTTGGCGAAGGCGGACTATAATGGTACCACGGGCTGTGCCCGTGGGTTCCATAAAGAAAAGAACATCGGGGGTCGAGGGCAATATTCTTTAGGCCTCATGAGGGCGCCTATGACTCACATGGAACTCCGTTCTTGGAATTCATGAAGGCTTTCGGGCCGCTTTGAGCTTTTCCACCATCCAATAGGGGAGCTTCATCTCTCCTCGCCCCACACCGATGTCCAGTCCGTTCTTTTCTATCCCATGATAATCGGTTCCGCCTGTGATCAGGAGATCGTATTTCTCCGCAAGGGCCTTGTACCGGGCCACCTCTAAAGGAGAGTGCTCGGGATAATAGACTTCTATCCCCCTTAAGCCTTCCTTAACAAGTCGAAGAATAAGATTCTCCAATTCCGAAGTTCCGCTCAAATTGAGGGTATTGGGATGGGCCAGCACTGCCACGCCCTTGGCTTCGTTGATGAAATGGAGAGCTTCTTTGGCTGTAAACCTGAATTTGTCCGCATAAGCCGGGGCGCCCTTCTTCAAAAACCGATCGAAAGCCTCTTGAAAGGTCTTGACATATTTCTTTTCCAAAAGCACTTGAGCGAAATGGGGTCTTCCCACTTGTCCTCCGCCAGAGGCCTTCAGCACCTCTTCATAAGTCAGATCAATTCCAAGGCGGTTCAGTTTCTCCACAATCTTTGGGTTACGCTCGGCCCTCGCTTTTTGGAGGTATCCGAGCCTTTCATTAAGGAGGGGGTGGTAGATATCAAGACAAAATCCTAAGAGATGCATGGACCCGGGAGAGTGCTCTGCACTGATCTCAATCCCTGGGATCACTTCGAAATCGATCCTCTTCCCTTCGGACAGCCCCTCCTCGAGACCTTCGATGGTATCGTGATCCGTAATCGCAATGGCCTGGAGTTTCTTGGCCTTTGCATATCTCACAATTTCTGATGGACTCATCACCCCATCAGATGCGGTTGTATGCAGATGGAGATCAACAAACCCCTTCTGCATTTCTTGCTTTGATCCCATTCTCAGTTCCGTTTGGAAAATCTGGCCCGTTTAAGTTTATATAAGAGAAGGATTCCTCAAAGTCAATCCTTCAGCCTTGCCGGACACGCCTGGGCCATCCCCTCAAGTTGCGGGATGAGCGTCAATAACCTTCCAGTCCCCATCCAGTCTGAAAAAATTATCGAGATCTCTTTACAAAAGTAAGGATCAAAGGACGTGGTAGAATAAATCCTATATGAATTTAGGAAAATCATCATGTAAGGAATAAACCATTAATATTAATATGGAATTCAGAAAAAAATAATGCTTGACAAAAGACTTTAATTTGAATATATTAGTATTAAAGAAGGGATTTGAAGTAATAACCATTCAACTGGAGAAGGGTTCGATAACAGACAGAAAATTTGGATTTAACGCCCTTTCCATGGGTAGAGAATGGAAGGGGTTTTTTATTAAATGAGAAAGGGGCAGAACGTTTGTGAAACAAGCTAAAGGGAATGGAAAAAAGAAAGAAGATTTGACACTTGAGCCGTTGCCATCTTCATCCCTTTTTGGTGAACCACCGTCTTCGGTTTCTCCGGTTCAGGCTGCACCTTATCCTGAAGGAGAGTTGGAAGAGGTATTAGACGAATTTGAGCTTCAGGCGGATGAATTGGTGATCGAGGCCGAAGAAAAGGATGAAGCGCGGATTGAGACGCCCTCCCAGGAAGAGATTTTTGATTATCACCGGGATATCACGTTGGAATATCTAAAGGGGCTTGAAAAAATCTCTCTTCTCACACCGGAGAAAGAGGTTGAGTTAGCCAAGAGGATTAAAGAGGGGGAACGCCAGGTTAAAATTCTTGAGACGAAGACGAACCGCCTGAAGGCCCAGCTCGCTCAGCCTGCCTTTTCAAAAAGCGGGAACAGACGAACCTATCAAAGCATTCGGCAAAGAAGCAAACCTAAGGGAAAGAATGGGAGCAACGGGAAAAACGGGAAGAAACCTAAGTTCACCCTCTTGGAGATGAAGGAAAAGAACCTTCTCTACAAAAAGGTGCTAAACCGTTATCAAGAGGCCCTGCTCAATACACGGCAGGCGAAGAATGAACTGATTCAGGCCAACCTGCGTTTGGTTGTCAGTATTGCAAAACGTTATGCCAATCGAGGGCTTTCTTTCTTGGATTTGATCCAGGAAGGAAATCTTGGCTTGATGCAAGCCATGGTTAAATTTGATTATACCAAGGGCTACAAATTCAGTACCTATGCCTCCTGGTGGATCAGGGCGGCGATCCTGAGGGCATTTGCCGAGAAGTCACGGACCATCCGGATTCCTAACTATCTTTTTGAAATTAAAGGAAAAATGATGAAGTCCTTTAAAGATCTGGTAAAGAAGTTGGGCCGAGAACCTACCCCTCAGGAATTGTCAAAAGATAGCGGGATTCCTATCAACGATGTAGAGAAGATTATCAACCTTATTGAGGAGCCGATTTCTCTCGATATGCCCATAGGCGAAGAGGACAGCACCCTCGAAGACCTGATTCCTGATGAAAAAAGCCTTTCGCCCAACGATTCTCTTCTCGAAAGGGATTTGATCCAACAGACCCGCAAACTGTTGTCGAACCTTTCTCCGAGGGAAGAAAAGATTCTCCGGCTCCGTTTTGGCATCGGAGAAGATGGAGAGTGCACTCTCGAAGAGATCGGGAAACAGTTCGGTCTGAGTCGAGAAAGGATCCGACAGATTGAAGCCAAGGCCCTTGAACGGTTGCGGGATCCCAACCGATACAAGGAGATCAAGGAATATTTTGAATAAGGTTCAATCCGTCTTCTCGATCCGTTTATCCCGAACCCGGCGGGATTCGGGGAAGCCATCCCGCTTCAGAGATTGAAGAACAGAAAAGGGGCAACTCATACTCTCTTTGGGTTGCCCCTTTTGATCATTGCGGGTGCGTTACTCGATCTGAATTGCTTCCACCGGGCAGCTTTCTGCAGCTTCCCGGCAGGTTGCTTCGGCATTCTTCGGAACTTCAGCCACCTTCACTCGGGCTTTATCGTCAGTCATCTCAAAGACTTCCGGACAAGTCTCCGAACAAAGTCCGCATCCGATACAGGTTTCCTCGTCTACCTTCGCCTTCATGATTCATTCTCCTTTCCATTTTCTACATCCGTATCATAATTATTCTAATCCAGTCAACCTCATTGTTGCAATGGTGATGCTTGATAAAAAAGGCTTGATTCCCGATGGGACTCAAGCAGACCTCCTAAATTTATAATAGAGGTAGAGAAAGGCCAATCCCATGCCGATCAACATGACCACTGAGACGATCGTTTCTACCGAATCCAAACGGGCAGCCACTTTTTCATAAGTGGCTCCGATCGACCATCCGAAAAAACCGAGGAAGAGGCACCGAAAGATGGATCCCAAGAAGGTATAAAGAGTGAAGGATCCGATCGGGATACGGAGGAGCCCGGCGAAGATCGAGACCAGAGAGATCGGGAAGACCGGGATGGCTCGTGAGAAGAAGATGCTGAGAGCCTCTTTCTTTCCCTTGAATCTTCTCTCCAAGTTTTCCATCTCCTGCCAATCGACATCCAGAAAGCGCTGAAGACGGACCACCAGTGCTTTCCCCCCGTGAAAGCTGATCAGGTAGCCGATGTACGACCCCAGTGTGGAAGCCAAGGACCCCGGAAGGACGATGATCCATAGAATCTGCAGGAAGGCATTGGAAATCGAGATCCCCGCAGGGATGAGGAGGGCACCTGCGCCCATGACGATCAAAGGGGATGGAATGGGGACGATGATCTGTTCGATCATGACCCCGATGAAGACGGAAAGCTGGCCATAAGCCCTCATCGACTCCATGATCCATTGGGTCATTTCTGAAATCAAGGGCACCTCACCGATCGTTCATACTTCATAACCCCAGATCGAAATTCCGTCAAGTCAGTTCTGTCTTTCTTCCCTTTGGTTCTTCCAACGAGGTTTCTTATCTTTTTACTTGTTGTTTACCTTCCTGTTTCTTGTTAAAATCCCGCCATGACTATCCGGAAGCCAAGCATTCGAATTAGGCTGCGCACACCAGTCTCTACTGTCGGTGACCGATGATAATAGACGCGGAGTCGGACGAAAGATATATGGAGATGGCCCTGGAGGAAGCAGAGGAGGCTGGCCGGAAAGGAGAGGTCCCGGTAGGAGCCGTCTTAGTCAAAGGGGACCGAATCCTGGCAAGAGATCACAATCGGTGTATCGAGTTGAAAGATCCCACGGCTCACGCAGAGGTCATGGTGCTTCGCAAGGGGGGAGGGGTCTTGGGAAATTATCGGTTGAACCACACGACGATCTATGTGACGGCTGAACCCTGTCCGATGTGTGTATCTGCCATGATGCACGCCAGGATTTCAAGATTGGTTTTCGGGACCCCTGAGCCGAAATTTGGAGCAGTTGAGTCAAGAATGAGATTGTTGGACGGCAATCGGTTCAACCACAGAGTGGAGGTCTTACGGGGCATTCTTGAGAAAGAGTGTGCGGAGGTCCTGAAACGTTTTTTCAAGTTGAAGAGGTCTAACATTTGTCGTGAGAAAAAAGAGTCTTGCGGCCGGTAATCCGTCAGTTACAGGAGATGAAATCAAGGGATCTGCCAGGAATGTCATCGAAAATCTCATCAAGCGGATTTTTTCGGAATTTTTGCACGTAAGGGTATCCCGCAAAATCATTTATGATCTCCATTTCCGTTCGGGGGATCTTGTAGTTTGTAGGGCAAGTGAAGGTGACCGCTATAAGATTTTCTCCGACATCCCTGTCAGATCATTGTGAGTCCGAACGTAACGGAGGGATTACTGCGGCCGCTAAACTTTTATTGACCTGCAGGTGAAATTGAAGTATATAATGACTGACTGAATGAACGGCGTAATTTAACAAAGGGAGAATATGGGGCCTTTAACGAGAAGATCCCGGTCTTCTTCGGAACAGGTTAGGACGACCTACCGAATTGCCCCATTCTTCCTGGTCGGGAGCTTGATTTTCTCGGCCATCTTCGCCCTTGTTCAAAGGGACGCCGTTTCTCACAGGGTATTAACGATATGGTTTTGTTCTAATCTTCTCGTCACGGCAGTTCGCTTTTCCCTGGCTTATTATTACAAATCCGCCTCTGCCAAGTCCCTTGAGATCGTGCGCTGGGAAAGATTGCACATCGCCGGCGTGATTCTAAGCGGGATTGTTTGGGGCTCGGCCGGAATCTTTCTATATCCTCCGGGATCCCTCGCCCATCAAGTTTTCCTTGGTTTTGCGCTGGGCTTGATTGTGGCTGCGACGATGAGTTCCTACGTGAGTACCCCGGAGGTCTCCTATTCTTTTGCTCCCATCGTTTTGGCTCCGATCACGGCTCGATTTTTCGCCCATGGGTCGGATACGTATATTGGGATGGGCCTCGTCAGTCTCCTCTTTACCTCTGTCGTGCTGATCAATGCGAGGAACATGACCATTGTCAATGCGGTGTCATCGAGACTGAGGGGTGAGATTCAGGAGCGTATTCAGACGGAGAAGAAGCTCGACGAAGAGGAGACGAAATTTCAAACGGTCCTGGAGAACGCCCCTGTCGGGATCGTGGTGACGGATGAGAACGGCAGCCTTAAGTATATCAACCCCGCCTTTCAGAAACTGTTCGGTTATGATTTGAAGGAGATCCCAAGGGGGAGAATCTGGTTCAGGAAAGCCTATCCGGATCCGACTTACAGGCATCATGTGATTTCGACCTGGAAGAATGACGTCCATGGCTTCAAATCCGGGGAAACGGCGTTTCGAATCTTTACGGCCACCTGCAAGGACTCCAAAGAAAAGGTGATCCAGTTTCTTGCAGCGCCGGTAGGAGGGGGCGACACGCTCACGGTGTGTGAAGATATTACGGAACGCCAGCAGGCGGAATCGATGCTGCTGGAGAACGAAAAGCGATTCCACGATTTGGTCGAAACTTCCCTCACGGCCATCGCAATCGTCCAGGAAGAGCAGGTCATCTATTATAATTCCGAAGCGGAAAGGCTTCTGGGTCCTTTTCAGGACAACTACCGCTTCAGCCGATTTCCAAATGTCCTTGCGGACGATTTGGAGAAGGCGAGAGACTTTTACGACAGGACCCTCTCCCATGAAGATAGCCAGGAGGAGACTACCCTGAGATTCCTTCCTCCGGCAAAAGAAGGGAAAGCCCAGAAGATCCACTGGGTTTTCTGCAGGGCGAGCAGAATCCAATACCTGAGAAAAGAAGCGATCTTGATGAACATGATGGATATCACCCGGACCATGGAACTTGAAACTCAGGCCATCATGAACGATAAGATGACGTCCTTGGGCCGAATTACCACAGGGATCGTCCATGAGTTGAGGAATCCTTTGTCAGGAATCAATGTCTACCTCAGTACTTTGAGAAAGCAGATGCGCGGTTCGTTGAATCATCAAAGCCCAGAGGAAGACAATATCCTTGAAAACATCCTGGAGAAGCTTCAATCGGCATCGAACAGTATCGAATCCGTAATCAAGAGGGTCATGGATTTTGCCAAGCCCGGTCTCTCGAAGCTGGTCTTGACCGATCTGAATCAAACCATCGAGGAAGCAATCAGCCTCTGTTCGGTGACCCTGCGCAAGAAAGAAATTCAACTTGAAAAACACCTTCAGGAGCCGATGTCCCGATGCTACACCGATCCCCGTCTGATCCAACAGGTGATCCTGAACCTGATCACCAATGCCAGTCAAGCGCTGGAGCCTATCAAGGGAGAGAAGAGGATCGCCCTGAAATCGTGGCATGAAGAAGGGTGGACCTGTTTGAGTGTGTCCGACTCCGGTCCGGGGATCCCTCCGACCCTGAGGACAAAGATATTTGATCCCTTCTTTACGACAAAGGAGGAGGGGATGGGGATCGGACTCAGCTTATGCCAGAGGATCATCGAGGATCATGGTGGATTGCTGATCGTGGCCACGAGTTCCTGGGGTGGAGCGGAATTCAGGATCAAGATTCCGATTGAAAAAAGGGGGAAGGGAAAATGATCCGCTATTCCGTTGCGGTGATCGATGACGATTCTCTTTTGAGGGAAGGGATCATGACCTCCCTGGGAGGAAACTGCCAGGTGAGCGGCTTTTCCGAAGCCGAATCCGCCCTAGAGACCATGGAGAAGGATCTTCCCGATCTGGTCCTTCTGGATATCAATCTGCCGGGGATGAGCGGCCTGGAAGCCCTGAAAAAGATCAAGACATCCTACCCCGACGTCTTGATCGTCATGATCACCGGCATGGATGACATCGACACGGTCATTTCTGCCATGAAGCTTGGGGCCCATGATTACGTGGTCAAGCCGATCCATATGGAGTCTTTGGAGGTAAAGATCCACAATGCCTTCCAGACGATCAAGTTGAGAAAAGAAGTGCGGGCCCTTCAGGATAAGTATATTCGAGAGAACCTTCCTTGCTTCATCGGAGAGAGCCACGCCATCCAGGACGTCCTTCACTTTGTGGCGATGGTTGCCAAGAGCCCTGATACGCCGGTTCTCATTTTGGGAGAGACCGGAACCGGAAAGGAATTGATCGCCAGCGCCATTCATTATCGAAGTCCAAATTTCAAAGGCCCTTTCATCACCATTAATTGCGCCTCGATTCCCAAGGACCTGATGGAGAGTGAACTGTTCGGGTATGAAAAAGGGGCTTTCAGCGGCGCTGTCTCGTCCGGGAAAAGAGGATTGATCGAAGAGGCTGGAAACGGGACGCTCTTTCTTGACGAAATAGGTGATCTAACTTTGGAAGGGCAGGCCAAGCTTCTCCGGTTCCTCGAAGAAGGGGAGTTTTACCGGATCGGCGGAGTGAAAAAGATTAAGGTCCATACCCGGGTCGTCGCCGCGACCAACAAGGATCCTGACAGCATGATCGAGAAAGGTCTCATCCGAAAAGATCTCTATTTTCGCCTGGGCGTTCGAATCCAGATCCCGTCGCTCAATCATCGCCGGGAGGATATCCTGCCTATCGCCAAGCACTTTTTGATGGAGTTCAGTCGAAAGATGGAAAAGAAGCTGACGTCCATATCTCCGGAGGCTGAGAATGCCTTGAAGAAGTTCGACTGGCAGGGAAATGTGCGTGAATTACGGAACGTCATCGAGCAAGGAGTTCTTCTCAGCAATGGAGCGGAGCTGACGCTTCCAGATCTTTCTTTGGGCATGGTCCGGAAAGACGAGAATTTGGAAGATAAGGGTACGGTCCCCCTTTCCCCCCTTCCGGTACCTGACGGGATTGACCTTGTTTCTCTTTTGGAATCGATAGAAAAACGTTACTTTGAGCAAGCCCTCAAACTCGCCGGGGGTAACGAGATGAAGGCGGCTCAACTCCTTCATCTCAACCATCATACCTTCCGTTACCGAAGAAGAAAACTCGGGATTGAGAGATCCTGAGTGGGTCTTCCTCCTATTTCCTGAATGATTCCTTTTTACTTCCCGTGATTTCGAAATTTTTCTAAATTCTTCTCGAAATTTTTCAAAAAATTGTACTTTCGGGAGTTGAAGGTTACCCCTCTATAGACAGCTAACAATCTGAAACAACAATACCTTTCAAGATTTATCATCGCTTGGCACGCCTCTTGCTCCATTACGAATAATCCCGAATCGTCGAAAGGGGTTGCTATGAATCTCTTTGAAAAACTGAAAAATATGTCCGTCCTTCTGATTGATGATGACGAATGGATCAGGGATTCCCTGACCCTATTTTTCACGGGGGAGGGGTGTCATCTCTTGGGGCTTGCAACGGCAGAGGAAGCGATGGAGGCCATCAAGCAGATCAAGTACGACATCATCATCAGCGATTACAAATTGCCGGGGATGAACGGGTTGGAGTTCTTTCGGCAGACAGAGAAATCGATTCCCAACACGATGAAGATCCTCATCACAGGTTACGGGAGTGGTGAGATGGAATCGGATGCACGCAAGTGCGGAATTGACGATTTCATTCAAAAACCCTTGACGACGCATGCTCTCGAAAAGTCTCTCGCCAGCGTACTCGAAAAGCATCAGAGTAAAGAGACAAGAGCCGGCGGAGAAGGGATCACTCCAAAACGAATGGAGGGGTAAAGACGTGAACAAAATACTGATTATTCAGGACAGTCCCTCGGTGAATATGATGTTGAAGTTCAGGCTTGAATCAGCAGGGCTTTCCGTGGAGACGGCTGAAACGGGCGAAGAAGGCATTGAGAAAGCAAAGGGAGGTTCCTATCAGTTGATCCTGCTGGACTATAACCTCCCGGGCATTAACGGAAGTGAAGCCTGCCGGATCCTCAAGGGGACGGAGCAAACCAAGAATGTCCCGGTGATCTTTATCTCCGCCAGAGACGAGGACAAATTGAGCCGGATCACAAAGGAAGCGGGTGCGGATGGGTACCTCGGCCTCCCCTTCGAAGGGAAGACCTTCATCGAGAAGATGGGGAAATTTTTTAAGAAATAGCCCCAAGCCTTTCAGAGGATCGAGGAGACGATGACGATGGTTGAGGAAGAGAGCAAATTGATCGACGAGATGGACGACGATGCAGACGATCTCTATGAAAGGGAGGAGGAAAGAGAGGAGACCGTACAGCTTGTCGTTTTCCGGCTTGCTCGGGAATGGTACGGAGTGGACATCCGGAAGGTGAAAGAGATTATTAAGTTAAACCGGGTGGCCCATCTTCCCTCAAGCCCGCAACAGATCGCGGGAATTGTGAACCTACGGGGGAACATCCTTTCGGTCACAGACTTGAAGGTCCTGTTGAATCTATCCCGGGAACAGCCCGGCGAGAAGGCAAAGATCATCGCCGTCGAATCCGGGATTCTCGAAACCGGGCTGCTGGCAGATGAAGTGATGGGGTCGGTTGAGGTACCCGTGAGAATGATCGGTCCTGTCATTCCCACGATACCTGCAGAAGGGGCCCGGTATTTAGAAGGACAATGTAAAGTGGCCCACAAGCTGATCGGGGTCCTGAGCGTCGAGAAGGTGCTGGAAATCCATAATTAGGGAATGGAATATGAGCAACATACTGACCCTCCATGATATTGCCGCTCTGATTGTTCAGATTGAGCCGAACGATTTGGCTGATTTGGTCCGTGCACGGCTTGCACTGATTGCCCTCTCAAATTCGTCTCCGGCTCCGATTCAGAGGCTTCTTGCAAAAGCGATAGAGAAGATCGACCGGATGGTAGGAGGGAATGCCCCTGATCCTTCAGGTCTCCTTGCCGACATCGGCGTTCTCATTGAAGAAGCCATCGAGGCGACGGATAAATATAACGAAGAAAAAGACTCGTTGCCGGGTTCCGAGCGAGAGCAAAGGACGATGGCTGAAGAAAGAGGTGAGGCCAATCAACGTGCCCTGCCTGCGGAAGCGGATCCCGAGCTTCTGGGAGAGTTCATCACCGAAAGCCGAGATTTAATCGCAAGCGCGGAGGCTGCCCTTCTGGATCTCGAGGCCGACCCGGAAAACACCGAGGCCGTCAACACGGTCTTTCGTGCCTTTCATACGATCAAAGGCACATCCGCTTTCCTTGGTCTCGTTCAGATATCAGAGCTTTCCCATAGGTCGGAGTCCCTTCTCAGCCGTATCCGGGACAAAGAGATACGCTGCACCGGGGGCCATGCGGACCTGGCCTTTCGTTCCGTGGATATGGTCAAAGATCTGATCAGGATCGTCCAGAATAGTCTGGGCGGCGACCCTATGGTTGTGCCTGAGGGGTTCGATGATTTGATGGTTCTTCTTTCCGATCCGGGGGCAGTAGGTGTCGTAGATGAAGCGAGCGAAGCGGCGGAGATCCCTCCTCGGATGGGAGATATTCTTGTGGCCCAGGGCAAGGCCAATCGTGAAGAGATAGAGGTCGCTGCCATGGATAAAGGCGCTCAATCCATTGGCGGGGCCACTGTGAGGGCGGAGGGGGCATCTCTTACGGAAATTGGCCGGGCACAGCGAAAACAGCGCAGCATGATCGGGAGCGAAACCACGACAGAATCGTCTGTCCGGGTGCGTACGGACCGTCTGGACCGCTTGATCGAGATGGTCGGAGAACTGGTGATCGGACACTCCATGATCGCCCAGGATGCGACGGTCAATTCAGGAAACTTCCTTGAGCTTCAACGGAAGGTGAACCACACCGACAAGATCGTCCGCCAGGTGCAGGACTTATCCATGTCCATGCGGATGGTCCAGCTCAAGCCGACGGTTCGAAAGATCGCCCGACTGGTCCGGGATCTGGCCCGGAGGCGGGAAGTCATGGTCAACTTCATTCCAATCGGGGAGGATACCGAGATCGATCGCAATATGGTCGATCTGATCAACGACCCGCTGATTCATCTCGTCCGTAACGCCGTGGATCACGGCATCGAGCCACCCGAGGAGCGGGAAAGAAATGGAAAACCAAGATCCGGCACGCTGTGGCTGAAGGCATACCACTCCGGTGGAAACGTGGTGGCCGAGATTTCCGATGATGGCAGAGGTTTGGACCGAGACAAGATCAAGCAGAAAGCCGTCGAAAAAGGGTTAATCGAAAGAAGCCAGAGCCTGTCCGAGGGCGAGATCATCGACCTGATCTTCCAGCCAGGCTTTTCTACGGCGGATACGGTGACGGACATATCGGGCAGGGGAGTGGGACTGGATGTGGTGAAGAAAGCTCTCGATGCGATCAGGGGCCGGGTTGACGTCTCATCGGAGTCTGGTAAGGGATGCACGTTCTCTGTTCGCTTGCCCCTCACCATGGCCATTACGGACGGCATGCTTGTTGAAGTAGGCAGCCAGCGGTACATCCTTCCGACCATCAATATCGATATGAGTTTTCGGCCCAGTGCAGATGCGTTGTCCACGATTGTCGGCCGGGGAGAGATCGTGGTCTTCAAGGGAAACGTTTTGCCCATCTTCCGGCTCCACCGTCTTTTCAACATCCAGGACGCCGTTGAAGACCCCACCCGAGGACTTCTGATCATCATTGGAGAAGGGAATCAGCGTTGCGCGCTCCTGGTTGACGAGCTGGTGGGACAGGAACAGGTGGTCGCGAAGTCCCTTGGAAATGGGATTGGCAAAGTCCAGGGGATTCTTGGCGGAGCCATTCTCGGAGATGGCCGCGTTGGGCTGATCCTCGATGTCCAGGGGATAACCAATCTCGCCAGGCAGGCATCGGACCTGGGGATCCCGAAGGAGGTGGTGCTTCGGTCGAGAAGTTAAACGAGACGGAGTGGAGTTGCTTTCAAACAAATTGAAAGAATCGAAAGGAGAAAAAAATGAAACAGCTCAAAATGTTAGCGTTGGCACTGGTAGCAGTATGGATGGTCTATGGGGTAACACCGATTTCAGCAGAAGAGATCAGCGTTGTTGGGACGGGAGCCGGCATGACCCTCCTCGAAACGGTCGCAAAGGCCTTTAACAAGGCGAATCCAAACACTACAGTAACCATCCCCAAAAGCATCGGTTCTGGAGGTGGGGTAAAAGCAGTTGGCACAGACCAGGCGGTCATCGGTCGGATATCAAGGGGGATCAACGAAAAGGAGAAGGAATATCAATTGACTTATCTTCCTTTTACAAAACTCCCAATTGTTTTCTTCACTCATAAAGGCGTGAAGATAAAGAATCTTTCAGCCCAAGAGATTTGCTCGATCTATAGCGGCAATGTGTCGAACTGGAAGCTTGTCGGGGGTAGAGACTCTACGATTTGGGTTGTCAGGCGGGAGGAAGGGGATAGCTCTCTTGATGTCTTGCTAAAATCATTCCCAGGATTCAAGGACATCACCATCACAACCAAATCGAAAATGGCATTGAATGACCAGGAAGCCTTTGAGGCTGTCCTGAGGAAAGAGGGGAGTATCGGCTTTGGCTCATTTGACAATGCGAAGAGCATCGATGCCATCACCCTGACGATAGATGGGAAGGCCCCAAGCGATGCAGCCTATCCCTACTTCGGGACCCTTGCCCTGATATTCAAGGAAAAGAACAAAACCGGTGGTATTGCAAAATTTGCCGACTTTGTGAAATCTAAGGCTGCACAACAGGTGATCAAAGAGGCAGGTGGATTGCCGTATTAGGTTGAAGGGCCTCTGGCTTCAAGAACCATTAGAGAGGCCCTTGCCTACGAGCTAAAGGGAGGTTCAAGATGAAAGGTCTAAAATGGACGATCAGCGTAAAGTTTTGCATCGCCGTTGCGTGCATCGTGGGAATCATCGTCGTGGTGGTTTCCCTGAAGCTGGGTCAGGGCATCTCAAAACAGTCCAAAATTCTTTTGGATGAGATGGCCTTGCAGATGAAGAAAGCTCTGGATAGTGATGTGGGATTACTCCAATTATCCATCAAAAAGACCAGAGAGAATGTCATTCAATGTGCAGATGGGATTTCCAACAATGCTGCCACCTTTAAGGCCATTACAGCGCAACAGGAGGACGCTCTGACAAATCTCCTCAAATCTTATTGCGAACGATTTAGTGTGAATTACGCATTGATTTATGACAGCGATGGGAAATTACAGGGATTCTTTCCTAAGAATCTAACGAGCGTCAAGGCCGAAGAGATCTACAAGACATGGAAAATCGGTAAAGACAAAGAGAGCCTTTCGAAAATGGGAGACAAAGAGAATGAAACCAAGAAGAGTACTGTGATCAGGCACAATACCGATTTTATGAAGTCCTTTGCATCCGGTGGCAGGGATACTTTGAGTAAGGAAGGGTTAAGTATTGCCTCCTTACAAGTGGTGAAGGACGACTTTGGAGATGCAGTAGGTATCTGCATCACGGGAAAACTGTTGAATGGTTATGATGTGCCCTTTCAGGAAGTATTCAATATTACCGGCGCTTCTTCTGTGCTTTACCTCGATAATGTTCCTATTGCTCACGGAGGGTTTAAGAGCAAAGGACAAGAAAATTTTGACGATTCTGTTCTTAGCATAGACTCCGAGGTGGTCACGAAGGTGAATAAAGCGGAAACACCGGTTGACCTCTCTCTCGTCCTTGCCGGTAGAAAATACCTTGCCAAATGCTTCCCGTTTGGATCGAGTAACGGCGAAAAGATCGGTACCTGTTGTATCGGAATCCCAGAAGATCAACTGATCCAAACCCAGCAAACGGTCCTTTCTTCCAGTGTTGGAACGAAGAAGAGTGTTCAGGGGTGGCTCATTGGCATCGGTTTGATCGCGTTGACCGGTTTTATTATCTTGTCATTCTTTATTGCGTCCGGCATTATGCGGCCGATCAATCGTGTCGCCGGCGGGCTTACCGAAACCACGGAAGAGTTCACGGCCATTTCAAGCCAGCTTTCATCGACGAGCCAGCAGTTAGCCTCGGGCGCCTCGGAACAGGCCTCAGGCATCGAGGAGACGTCCTCTTCGATGGAGGAGATGGCGTCCATGACTCGGCAGAATGCGGAAAATGCGAACCGGGCCAACACCTTGATGGAAGAGACCAGCCAGGTCGTCGAGGAGGCGAATCGCTCCATGTCGGGGCTGACGGAATCGATGAAGGAGATCTCCACGGCAAGTGAAGAGACAGGGAAGATCATCAAAACGATCGATGAGATCGCCTTTCAAACCAACCTGCTGGCCCTCAATGCAGCCGTGGAAGCGGCTCGAGCGGGAGAGGTCGGTGCAGGCTTTGCCGTGGTGGCCCAGGAGGTGCGAAATCTGGCTATCCGCGCAGCGGATGCGGCCAAGAATACGGCCAATCTGATTGAGGGGACTGTCAAAAAGATCAAGACCGGCTCGGAGAATTTCTCAAGAACGAACGAGACTTTTGTGAAAGTCTCTCAGGGAGCCAGACAGGCGAGGGACCTGGTGCGTGAGATTGCAGCCGCCTCTCAGGAACAGGCGCGGGGGATCGAGCAGATCAACAAGGCAGTGGCTGAAGTGGACAAGGTGATCCAGCAGAACGCAGGCAGCGCTGAAGAATCATCCTCTGCAGCCGAGGAGATGAACTCCCAAGCCATGCGCTTGAAAGACTATGTGACAGACCTGATGGCTTTGTTAGGCGGTAAAGAGGTGAATGGGCAGCGTTTGGCAGACACTCTCCGTATGGAGAGCGAGGATCAGGTCCCAACGGCCGGCTCTACTCGCCGACGAAAAGAGAAAGAAGCGAAGCCATCAAGTCAGATTCCTTTCGGTCAGGATGCGCGCGAGATGGGATAGGGAAATGGCCAGGCAAACGTCGGAATCAAGACCTTCAAACTCCGCATGGGAGGAAGGTAAATCTTCTTCAAACGATTGAGACGAGGAGAATGATAATGAACAGCCCAACGACTGCAACCGTGGCTAAAGCTGGACAGGAAGGTCATGGGGCCACCCCAGTGAGAGTTGTAGAAGGAGGAAAGGTCTTAACCTTCCTCATGGCCAATGAGAAATACGGCCTCGAGATCCTAAAGGTCCGTGAGATCATTGGGATGATGGACGTGACCTCTGTTCCCACAACCCCGGCTTTTGTCCGCGGGGTGATCAACCTCCGCGGCAAGGTCATCCCTGTGGTCGATTTGCGACTTAAGTTCGGAATAGAGGCCAAAGAGAACACCCAGAGGACCTGTATTATCGTGGTGCACATTCGCCACACCGGCCAAGAGATGACCATGGGAATCATCGTCGATGAAGTTTCCGACGTGCTCGATATCGAAAGGGATCAGATTGAGCCAGCGCCCTCCTTCGGAGCGAACATCCGGACCGACTTCATCCTGGGGATGTGCAAGAGTGACCAGAAGGTGATGACGCTCTTGGACATTGATCGGGTCCTCACCGAGCAGGAGGTTTCCCTTGTTGAAAGCTCAGCAGAGAGGACAGAGCCCAAGACCGGATCCCAAAGGGAGACCAGGGCCAAATGAAGGAGGGTGTGCAGATGAAACTGAAATTGGGAGCAAAGATTTTGATGCTTCCGGCCGTCATGTTCTTGGTGATCCTACTGGTTTGTCTGGTCACGATAAAGGGGGTTCAAGACAAGGTTTTCGCCACAGCCCAGGAAAAACTAAAAAGTGATCTGGCGATGGGTGAGGTCCTCCTGAATGAGAAACATCCGGGTGAATGGTCCATTCGGGAGAGCAAGTTATGCAAGGGTCAGACCCAGATGAACGACAACTTTGCCATCGTTGATCGGATCGGAGACCTGACCGGAGACACCGTTGCCCTCTTTCAGGGAGATACGCGGGTGGCCACAAATGTGGTGGACTCTTCGGGAAAGCGGGCTGTTGGAACCCGGGCTGCTGAGAACGTGATCGCGGCCACCCTGCAAAAGGGAGAAACCTTTACCGGAAAAGCCATCGTGGTCGGTATCTGGAACCAGGCCGTTTATAAACCGATCAGGAATAACAAGGGAGAGATCATTGGGATGTTCTATGTGGGAACGCCTCACACCTATTACATGCAGGTAATCAATGGAATTATTCTTAAAGTCGTCCTCTTTAGTATCGCAGGTCTCCTGATCGTTTTCTCCTTTAGCGTCTATCTGCTTTACTCGATCACCCGGCCGATCCATCGGGTGGTGGAGGGGTTGACGGAGGGGGCTGGCCGGATGTCCTCTGCGTCGGGTCAGGTCTCGAAGGCCAGCCAGCAGGTGGCTCAGAGCGCGGGCGAGCAAGCCTCAGGCATTGAGGAAACCTCTTCTTCCCTCAAGGAGATCGCCTCCATGACCAAGCAGAATGCAAGCAATGCCGAAGAGGCCAATAAGCTGATGGTACAAGTGGGTGCCCAGATCAATAAAGGGAAAGGATCCATGGACCGGCTGAACCAAGCCATTGAGGGGATCAAGAAATCCGCGGATGCGACCTTCAAGATCGTCAAGACGATTGATGAGATAGCCTTTCAGACCAACTTGTTGGCACTGAATGCAGCGGTTGAAGCAGCTCGTGCTGGGGAAGCAGGCAAGGGTTTTGCCGTCGTGGCGGAGGAGGTCCGTAATTTGGCGCAGCGGGCGGGCGAGGCAGCGCGCAATACGGCTGGCCTGATTGAGGGGTCGGTAAAGAATGCGGATCAGGGTGTTGATGTGGCCTCCGAGACAGCGAAGGCCTTGGAAGAGGTGATGACGAGCAGCCAGAGGGTCAGCTATCTGATCTCTGAGATCACGGCGGCAAGCAAGGAGCAGACTCAGGGTATTGATCAGGTGGCGACGACTGTGGCCCAGATGAACCAGGTGACCCAGGCCACTGCAGCCAATGCTGAAGAGTCAGCCTCTGCGAGCGAGGAGCTGAGCGCGCAGGCGGAGCAGGTCAATGGGATGATACGGGATCTTATGACCATTGTGGAGGGCTCCGATGGGGCTCCGAGCGGAGGCGTCCGACCCCCGAGGAGAGCAGCAAGGCACGTCGGGGAGAGACTGCTCCATACGATGTCGGATGTCACCCAATATGTGGCGAGGAAGGACAGGGCCCGGCCAGCGGCAGAAGGGCTCGCGCAAGGACCCCATGACGAAGGGCGCACGATTTCCAGGAGATTGGAGAAGAAACGCCCCCTGTCGAAAGATCCGAAGGAGGTGATTCCCTTTCACGAAGGAAATGAAAAGGATGAGGAGATCCTTAAGAATTTCTGAAAAAACTGATATTTGCGGAAAGGATGCGTCTTGCCATGTGGAGAAAGTGGGGTGTAGCAGGAAAGTTCATAGCGATCGTTTCCATTTTCACTATCGTTCTCATCGCTGCCCTGACGGTGTTGGTGATCTCAACCACCCAGAAATTTCAATCCCAGTTGGCCCGAATCTTCATTGACCAACTGAAAGCCGAACAGACTGAGCAGGAGCAACTGGTCCGGCGGGGTCTTGTCACGAAAGGGGAGTCCATGGCCGAATTACTGGCCCGCATCGGGTCAACCCTGATCGGAAACTATAATTTCGCGCCTCTCCAGCCGTTGGTTGAAAGCGCCGAGAAAGACCCTGATATTGTGTTTGTCACCTTCTATGGGCCGGACGGAAAGCCTCTGACGACCCAACGGAAGGGCACTCCGGGGGAGATTATTAAAAGGGACATCGAATTTGAAAAGAACTGGATTGTCGGATCCGTTGAGGTGGGGCTCAAATTCGGGTCGTTGGACCAGATCAAGAAGAACATATCTTCCCGCATCGATAAATTGGCGAAGCAGAGCTTGGAAGACCAGACCGGGATCACAATGGGCCAGTCGAGAATTGCTACCATAAAGAGAATTGTTCTCTTTTCAACCCTGGGCATCGCTCTGCTCTGTCTCGCCATTTATGCGGCCCTTTCACGATACGCCCTGAAACCGCTCAATACCGTCATTCAAGGCCTTACCGAGGGGGCTGAGCAAGTCTCGTCCGCATCCGGCCAGATCTCTCAGGCCAGCCAGCAGGTAGCCCAGGGTACAGGGCAACAGGCTTCGGGCATCGAAGAGACTTCTTCTTCCCTTGAGGAGATCGCTTCCATGACCAAGCGGAATGCAAACCATGCCGAAGAGGCCAATCGGCTGATGGCCGAGGTCGGCAGTTCGGTGACCAGGGGAAAGGAGTCGATGGATCGACTGAGTGGAGCCATTGAAGAGATCAAGAAATCTTCGGATGCAACCTCCAAGATCGTCAAGGCGATTGACGAGATTGCCTTTCAGACCAACCTCCTGGCACTCAATGCAGCAGTGGAAGCGGCTCGCGCTGGGCATGCGGGCAAGGGTTTTGCGGTGGTGGCCGCTGAGGTTAGGAATCTGGCGCAGCGGGCGGGCGAGGCGGCGCGCAATACAGCTCATCTCATTGAAGGGTCGGTTAAGAATTCAGAACAGGGTGTCAACACCGCTTCTGAGACGGCAAAGGCTTTGAGGGCCGTCACAGGAAGTGTGGAAAAGTCGAGCAAACTGATCTCCGAGATCGCCGCGGCCAGCAAAGAACAGGCTCAAGGTATTGAACAGGTTGCCATCGCAGTAGCCCAGATGAACCTGGTGACCCAAACCAATGCGGCCACAGCTGAGGAGTCCTCTTCGGTTAGTGAATCCCTCAATGCTCAAGTCCAACGGGTCAACAGCATGATCGAGGAGCTTTCTGCTGTTGTGGGCAGCCGAAACAGTGGGAACCATGGGAGAGAGTATGTCGCTGATAGGACAGGGAATTGGGTTGGAAAATTGCAGCATGCGACAGCAAATTTCTTCCGCAATAAAGTGAGAAGGGGCCAGGCCCGATTCGCCGTCAACCCGCCCGTTCGAAAAAAAGGTGAGAGCAATTGGGAGTCGGAGGGGAAGCGGATCCTGCCCGAAGATGCGAAAAAGGTGATCCCCTTTCAGGAGGACAAAGAAAAGGATGAGGAAGCCCTCAGAGAGTTCTGAGAAATGAATCAAGATAAAGTTAAGGATCCAAGAAATGGATATGGGATTGACGCCAATGAATCTGGAAAGGACGCAGTTCGAGAAGATCAGTCAGCTGATTTACCAATTGGTTGGAATCAATCTCCACGCTGGCAAACAGGAGTTGGTCAAGGCCCGACTGGCAAAGCGGCTCCGTGCGCTGGGGCTGAAAAGCGTTGACGCCTATATGGAATACTTGAAATATGATAACCCCGAAGAAGAACTAAGCGCCCTGGTCGACGTCATGACGACGAACAAGACGGATTTCTTCCGGGAGCCGCACCACTTCGACTACCTGTGCCGTGAGATTGTGCCAAGACTGAAAGGCCGCAAGATCCGAATCTGGAGCGCCGGCTGTTCCTCCGGCGAGGAACCCTACTCCATTGCCATCGTGCTCCATGAACAGATTACCGATTTTGAGCGCTGGGACTTCCGTATCCTCGCCACCGATCTTTCGAGCCGCATGCTGGCCCGCGCCCAGAAAGGGATTTACGAAAGAAGCTGCCGGGAGGTGCCGCCCCTATTGCTTTCTAAGTATTTTAAGTGCATGGAGGCAAAGCCCACACGCTGCTATCAGGTCATCGAATCGTTGCGTCACCAAGTCCACTTTGCCCGGCTCAACTTGATCGGGGACTGGCCCATGAAAGGTCCTTTCGATTTGATCTTCTGCCGAAATGTGATGATCTACTTTGACAAGCCCACCCAGGAACAGTTGGTCAACCGTTTCTGGAACCTGCTGAAGCCGGGGGGGCATCTTTTTGTCGGTCATTCTGAAAGCTTGGTCGGCTCTCAACATCCGTTTCACTATGCGCAGCCTGCCATCTATGTGAAATAAGGTCTTAGGATGATCATCCGAGGAGTGATGCGTGATACATACCGTGGGAGTTGGTGATATGAAGGTTTCGGCGAAGAAAGACGATCTGATCGTCACCCACGCTCTGGGAAGCTGCCTGGGCGTTACCGTGCACGACCCGGTGGCCTGCGTGGGCGGGCTGTTGCATGTCATGCTGCCCCTTTCTACGATTGATCCGGTAAAGGCCGATCGAAATCCCTTTATGTTCGTGGACACGGGGTTTCCGAGGCTGCTGATCGACTGCTTCAACGAGGGGGCGGAGAAACAAAGGATGGAGGTCAGAGTCGCAGGAGGGGCCAGCACACACCTCAGAGAAGAAGACGATTTCTTTCAGATCGGCAAGAGGAATCTGATCATCCTCAGAAAGCTTCTTTGGAAGAATGGGATCCTGGTGAAGTCTTACGATGTGGGCGGCACGGATTCGAGGACGATGTCCCTTGAAATCAGCACGGGGAAGGTGATCATCAAGAGTAACGGAGAAGCAAGAAGTCTGTAATATTTGAACGAATCAGTCAACCCATAGGAGTCAGCCATGGCACTAAACATTCTCGTCGTCGATGACAGTAAGGTGATGCGGCAGATGATCATCAAGACCTTGCGCCTCAGTCAACCGGAGCTGGGGGAGATCCATGAGGCCTCCAATGGGCAAGAAGCATTACAGGTATTGGATGGTCATTGGATCGATCTCGCTTTGGTCGACATCAACATGCCCGTGATGGATGGCGGGGAGTTGGTCGATCGGTTGAGGCAGAATCCGGCGACGGCAGACCTGCCGGTGATCATCGTCTCGACCGAAGGCAGTGAAACCCGCAAAGAGGTACTTCGACAGAAAGGGGTGGGGTTCGTCCACAAGCCCTTTACCCCCGAGTCCCTGAGGGATGCCATTTTGAGGACTTTAGGAGGATGGAATGAACAAAAAGCTGGAGACGGAACTTTTTAAGGCGGCTACCCTGACGTTTGAAGAACTGGGTTTCTTGCTTCCGACGCCGGAAATCGATGAACAGCAGTTGAATGCTCAGGTTGAAGCAGCGGTGAGCATCGATTTCGAGGGACCCTTCTCTGGAAACTTGCTAGTGAGGATCTGTGGCGGGCTTCTACCCATTATCGCCGCCAACATGCTGGGCGAAGAGGAAGCTCCTTCGAAGAGTCTGCAATACGACGCGTTAGGGGAGATCGCCAACGTCATCTGCGGCAACATGCTTCCCGGCATCGGAGGATCGAAAGATGTCTTTCACGTGAACGCCCCAAGAATGGTCGAGAGTCCAGACCTGCCTCCTGTGGCAGAGGTTCAAGTGGGCCTCGGATCCGGCCGGGCGGATCTGCTCCTGTTCGTCTCCAAATATCCGGGTCTGACGGAGGGCTGAAAGGTGATTCGGGTATTGATTGTTGATGACTCAGCGGTTGTCCGCAAAGTTCTGACGATGGAACTTTCGAAGCACCGGGATATCGAAGTGGTCGGCGGCGCCATTGACCCCTACGTCGCGCGGGATAAGATCGTTCGGTTGCGTCCGGACGTGGTGACCCTCGACCTGGAAATGCCCAGGATGAATGGGCTGGCGTTTTTAGCCAAATTGATGAAGCACTATCCGCTTCCCGTTGTTGTGGTCAGCTCGCTGACGCCGAAAAACAGCGAAACGGCCATGAGGGCATTGGAGCTCGGAGCAGTGGAGGTGATCTGCAAACCGGGGTCAGCCTATAGCGCCTCCGAGATCTCTCACCAACTGATCCAGGCCGTCCGGGCAGCAGCCTCGGCGCGGATTGCCAAATCCCAGGGAAGCCTGGAGACCTCTGAGAAGATCAGCAATGGAAGCGATTACCATCTCCCGACCACCGATAAGGTGCTCGCCATCGGGGCCTCAACCGGTGGCACCCAAGCGATCGAGTCCGTCCTGAGAGGTCTGCCTCGGAATTCCCCGGGCACGTTGATTGTCCAGCATATGCCGGAACAGTTCACCACGACCTTTGCCAAGAGGCTGAATCAAATCTGTCAAATGGAGGTGCGCGAAGCTCAGGACAACGACCCGGTCTTACCCGGCGTGGCTCTGGTTGCCCAGGGAAACCATCACCTGCTCCTCCAGCAGAACGGCGCCCGTTACTTGGCAAGGGTAAAAGACGGTCCTGCGGTAAACCACCAACGACCGAGCGCCGATGTCTTATTCCAATCCGTGGCCCGCTTCGCAGGAAGTAACGCCATCGGCGTGCTGCTTACCGGAATGGGTTCTGACGGAGCAAAGGGACTGCTGGCCATGCATGAAAAAGGAGCGTATACGCTGGCTCAGGATGAGGAAACATGCGTCGTCTTTGGCATGCCCAAAGAGGCCATTAAACTCGGGGCTGTGGATGATGTCGCGCCGATTCAACAGATTCCTCACGCCATCATTCGTTTTCTCCAAAAACAAGGGAAAAGAGATGAAGATCAGGTTCTTTGAACCATGCGAAGTTTCACTGCATCCATTGCGTCGAAAGCCAAAGGAGGGCTGAAAGTGGATAAATGGAGACCCTTTTCAAAATTGAGACAGAAACTCATTTTCTCCTTCTTCATCCTCAGCGTGTTGTGGTTCATAGGCCTGAGCGCATTCAACGACGTCTCGGGATACCGGAGGCTCATTTTCACTTTCATCTTCGTCGGCTTAAATACGGCCGTGATCTTCCTTCTCACGAGCCCTCTTGAGAAGTTCAGCGCCTCCGTTGAGAGGGCCGTCAAGTCAAGGGACTTCACTCAACCCGTTGCCGTTGGCAGCCGGGACGAAATCGGACAATTGTCGAAGTCCTTTCAGGAGATGGTGACGTGGATGGAAGAGACGGAAAAGATTGTTTCCGGTCTGGCGGAGGGAAATTTGGACCAGAAACTGGAAGCGAAGTCGGATCAGGATAGATTTGGCAAAGCCTTTCAGTTCATGATTACAAGTCTCAGAAATTCGCAGAATGCGTTGCGTGAATCGGAAGGGAGATTTAGAAGTTGGGCCGACCATTCCCCCCTCGGATTGAGCGCCATCTATAAAGGGGGCCGATTCGAGTACGTCAATGCCAAGTTCACCGAGACATTCGGATATACCCTGGAAGACATTCCCACAGATAAGGAGTGGTTCGAGAAGGCATATCCTGATCCGGAATACCGCCAGAAAGTAGTCTCCTCCTGGAGGGAAGACAGCGCCAGTGGGAAGGAGAGGAAATTGCGGCCCCGGGCCTTCACCGTGACCTGCAAGAGCGGTTCCACGAAGGAGATCCTGTTCAGACGTGTTGATCTGGCCGATGGCTGGCACCTCGTGACCTGTGAGGATATCACTGACCGCAAACTCGCCGAGCAGGCGCTCCGAGAATCGGAAGAAAAATATCGCACCTTGTTCGAGGGCTCCCAAGAGCCGTTCTTCATCATCGCGAAGGACGGGAAATGGGTCGACGTGAATCGAGTGACGGTCGATCTTCTCGGATACGGCAGCAAAGAGGAGCTGATGAAAATTGAATCGATGTCTTTGCTCTACTTCAACCCGGGAGACCGGAGCAAGATCCAGGAGATCCTGTCGAAGCAGGACACGGTCAAAGATCTGGAGGTCGAACTGAGAGGCAAGAACGAGAAGAAAATTTGTGCGCTGCTTACGGTGAACGCGAGAAAGGATCAAAAGGGAAACCTCATCGGCTACAAGGGGACGATCAAGGACATTACGGACGTCAAGAGAGCCGAAGAGGAGCTGCAAAAGGAAAAACAGGACGTGCAGAAGCTGGCCAGGGAAAAAGAGGTGATGGCGGAAATCGGACGCGTCATCAGCTCAACGCTGGAGATTGAGAAGGTCTACGCGTACTTCGCCGAGGAGGTGAAGAAGATCATCCCCTTTGATCGGATTTCAATCGATATCATCTATCCGGAAAAGAGAGGTTTCTCCACGGTTTGCAGTCTCGGGAAAGATGTCGGGAGCTTGCGGCCGGGGGAGATCCTTCCCCTTGCTGGATCCACAACCGAAGAGGTCCTACGAACGCGGTCCAGCCTGCTTCTGCAGCCGGAGGACGCCCATGAGTCCGGGGCTCGCTTCCTTCCCCCGTCTCACGCTTCGCAAGCCGGGTTTCGATCGCGGATGGCGATTCCCCTGATCTCAAAAGATCGAGTGATCGGAGTCCTGCACTTGGTCTCCTCAGCGGCAAATGTTTATACGCCTACGGACGTTCGTCTCGCCGAGGGGATCGGGGCCCAAATTGCCGGCACCATCGCCAGCGCTCAACTTTACGAAGAAACCAAGCAGATGGTCAAACACATTCGCAACGCGGGTCTCCAGATCAGTGCCTCTTCCTCTCAGATTCGAGGTGCCTCGGAGGAACAGGCAACGGGCGCAGCCGGTCAGTCCTCTGCCATCAGTGAGGTGACCACCACCATCGAAGAGCTGGATACGACCGCCACGCGCATCGCCGAGAATGCCGAAAACGTGGCACGGATCGCAGGGGATACATTAATCGGGATGAAGGAGATCAACGCGAAGGTCAACGAGACGGCGAAGAAGGTTCTGGCTTTGGGTGAAAAATCGCAATCCATCGGCAATATCACGAAGCTGATCCATGATATCGCCGACCAGACGAATCTTTTGGCTCTCAATGCAGCCATCGAAGCGGCCCGCGCCGGAGAAGTGGGAAGAGGGTTCGCCGTGGTCGCCCAGGAAGTGAGAAAGCTCGCGGAGCGCTCGTCCGAATCGACTGAAGAGATCCGCCAGCTGATCAATGAGATCCAGGGCGAAACCAATGCCACAGTCATGAGCATTGAAAATTCGACCAAATGGGTCAAAAAAGGGCTGGATATGATCGAGGAGACGGCCAAGTCCGCAAAGGAGATTTCCATCGCCACCCAACAGCAGAAGTTCGCCTCCGAACAGGTGGTGCAGGCGATGAGGGAAATCGACTCTGTGACGAAGCAATTCGCCTCTTCTACCAGGCAATCCGCCTCGTCCGCAGCACAGCTCAGCACTTTGTCGGAGGAGCTCAAGAGCGCGATTGCCAATTTCGGATTAGAAGAAGCAAGGGACATCAAGCATGTCTGAGATCAAAGACCTGATCGCTATTTTTAGAGCGGAGACCGAAGAGCATCTGACCCGGTTGGATAACGGGCTCGTGGCATTGGAGAAAGAGCCCGGCAATCTTGAACTGATCAGCAGCCTCAACAGAGAAGTGCACACCCTGAAGGGGGCGGCCCGGGTTTTTGGATTTCGTGAAATCCAGGATATCGCCCACCGGATCGAAGATCTCTTCGAAGCGATTGCCGGTAAACAGGCCACTTTCAATTCCCAGATGGCCGAGAAGATCTTCAGAGGTGTGGACGTCATCCGGAGCATCTTAGAGAACATCGCGCAAGAGAAGGAGACCCATATCGATGTCTCGGGCCTGTGCAGGGCCCTGGAAGAATGCCTCTCGGCGACCCAAGGGATCAGCCTCGAGAAGAAAGAAGAGGAGAGCGATCGGAGCGAAGACGAGGTCGGTGCGGCTCCAGCGGGAGCGATAGAACCCGAGAAGAGGAGCGATCAGGGGAAAGAAGAAGAGGAAATAAAGACACAGGAGGAGAGGAAAACACCGGACGAAGTCGCGGATCGCATAAGCGGAGCGACTCCCCCTCGCCCGTCAGCACCCATGGAGGAATACATCCGTGTTCCGCTCAGCAGGGTGGATAAGCTTCTTTACCTGGTGGGTGAAGTGGTCATATACAAGATGAGCTCCTCTTCCACGATTGCGCAGGCGAAGAGGGTCTCCAGGCTCAGCAAGGAGGTGCAGAAAAGTATCCTAAGTGCGGAGGAGGTGATCAAAAGGGAGTTTCCTTCACCGGAGGGCGAAGCGACCAGGTGGCTCAGCCAATGTGAAGCTCAAATGCAGAAGCTCCGGGAACATGCCTTGAAGTTGTACGATGATCTTTCCAGGGAATCTTACCATATTGATCCGGTGATTGATGAATTGCAGGCGAGGGTGAAAGAGATCAAGATGTTCCCGCTGTCCACGATTTTTGAGGCCTTTTCCCGCATGATCAGGGACATTGCCTCGCAGCAGGGAAAAGAGGTGGATCTGGTAATTTCCGGGGAAGAGACCGAACTCGATAAAAGGGTTCTGGAGGGAATCAAGGTTTCTCTCATCCATATCTTGCGTAACTGCGTCGACCATGGGATTGAAAGGCCGGCCAAGAGAACTGCCCTTGGAAAACCGAGATGCGGAACCATAAAGGTTTCGGCCTTCCACGAAGCGGGTAATGTGGTAATCACCGTCGAGGATGACGGAAGGGGGATGGACCTGGACCAGATCCGACAGACCGCCATCGACAAGAATCTATTCTCCAGAGAGGATTTGGAGGGGATGACGGAAAAAGAGATCCTGAACATCGTCTTCATGAACGGTTATTCCACGAGTCCGACGGTCACCGAAGTCTCCGGAAGAGGGATGGGACTCGATATCGTTAAGCGGGATATCGCCCACCTGAAAGGCAGGGTCATTTTGGAGACTCAAAAAGATCAAGGGACAAAATTTACCCTGGTCCTGCCGTTGACCATTGCCATCATACAGGTGCTCCTCGTGAAGGTTCAGGGCATGCTCTTTGCTCTTCCGATGCTTTCCATTACGGAGAATATCAAGGTGGACATGAAGGAAGTCTTCACCCTCGAAGGCAGAATGGCTATCCTGGTACGGGAACAGGTTGTCCCCTTGGTCAAATTGAGCGAAGTGCTTCGACTTCCCGCACCCGAGGATGGGGAGGAAGAAAACAAAGAACTGTTTGTGGCGATTGCAGCCTCCCTTGAGAACCGGGTCGGTTTCATTGCGGATGAGATCATCGGGGATGAAGAAGTCTTTCTCAAAAGCTTGGGGAAACACTTGGGAAAGGTGCACCATGTCAGCGGGGCGGTCATTTTGGGATCGGGCGAGGTCGTGCCTGTGCTGGATATCCCTGAGCTGATTGCTTCGAGCGCTCTTCAGGTCCCCGTGGTTTCGGACAAAAGGGATTCCCATCGGGTAAAGCGCAAAGAAAACAAAATACTCGTCGTGGAAGATGTCTTCTCCACAAGGGAACTGGAGAAGAGCATCTTGGAGGCCCACGGTTACGTCGTGGATACCGCGGTCGATGGCTTGGATGCACTGGATCGGATGAGCGCCGGCCATTACGACCTGATTATCAGCGATGTGGAGATGCCGAGGATGGACGGGTTTGAGCTTTGCAGACATGTGAAGCAAAGAGAGCATTGGAAGGATATCCCCTTTGTCATGGTCACCTCCATGCAGAAGGAGGAGGACAAGAGACGGGGACTGGAAGTCGGTGCGGCTGCCTACATTGTAAAAAGCGGATTTGAACAGACAAACCTTCTCGATACGATTGAACGATTGGTGGGTTGATATGGAAGCGGAAAACAAAACGACGATTCGGGTCTTGGTTGTCGACGATTCACCCCTGATGTGCAAAATCATCACCAGTATCCTGAACTGCGATCCTCAGATCCTTGTGTCGGGGGTTGCGATGAATGGCAAAGAAGCGGTGGAACTCGTGCCCAGCCTTAGGCCGGACATCATCACCATGGATATTGATATGCCCGTGATGGACGGATTTGAGGCCACCAAACAGATCATGGCGAATCACCCGCTTCCGATTCTGATCCTCTCGTCCGCGGTCTTCAAGGCAGGGATGGAAAAGGTGTTCAAGGCGATTTCCCATGGCGCCGTCGATGTGATTGATAAGAGCACCTTGGAGTTTGCCGGGGATAAGGTGTCCGGGGAGGTTCTGATCACCAAGATCAAATTCCTGAACGGGGCGAGGGTGATGCATCCCCTGCGAGGGAAATTTCGGAGTGAAAAGCCCATCGTTCATCCTCCGGGGCCCGGGGAAGCCGAAAAGATCGTCGCCCTGGTCACCTCAACCGGGGGTCCCCAGGCTCTTGTCGAGATCCTCAAAAGGCTGCCTGAAGATTTCCCATGTGGCATCGTCATCGTTCAGCATATCACGAATGGTTTTTTGACGGGCCTGGTGGAATGGCTTGCGAAAGAATGCAAGATCAAAGTGAAGGTCGGAGAGCATTTGGAACCGGTCCGACCCGGGGTAGCCTACATCGCTCCGGACAACGTACACATGAAGGTCGAGGACGGAGGAAGGATCGCCCTCTCGAATGAGCCGGCCTGCGGAGGCCATAAACCCTCGGGGGATGTTTTGCTGGAGTCGGTAGCCAAGGCTTATGGAAAAGGAAGCGTAGCGGCCATCCTCACGGGTATGGGCCGAGATGGAGCGATGGGAATGAAGGCGATCAAGCAATGCCACGGCAAAACCATTGCCCAAAATGAAAAGAGCTGCGTGGTTTTTGGAATGCCCCACGAGGCGATCGAGCTGAACGTCATCGATAAAGTGCTCCCGTTGGAGAGGATCGCCGATGAGATTGTTTACATGGTGAGATAGGAGATTGTTCATGCCATCCAGTGGGTGGACCATCGAAAAGCAGAGGCACCAGGAAAACCTTGAGGTCAAACCGGAGAGACAGATACTGGTCTTCACCCTGGATCGCAAGGAGTTCGGGGTGGATCTCTCTTGTGTGCGGGAAGTCTTAAGGCTTGAAGAAATTCATTCTCTTCCCAAGACCCCCTCTTTCATCGCGGGAGTGATTCATTTGAGGGGGCGTCTGATCCCTTTAATCGATTTGGGAAAGAAGCTTCATGGAGAGCGGGTCGGAGCCGAACCGTGCAAACGGATCATCGTCTGCAGGATCAGCCGGTTCATCGTCGGGTTGACGGTCGAGAGCCTGAAAGAGATTATTGCATTGTCCAGGGGGGAAATAAACCCGATACCCGAAGTGGTCTCCCTCCATGCCGACACAGAAGTGCTTTCAGGAATCGGAAAGATTGCGGATCGAGTGATCCCGATCCTAAATTTGGAGCGTGTCCTAAACGGAAGGGAAGTTACGGAGTTATCGACACTTGGATCATGAAGAATATCTTGCCTCTTTCCGAAGAAGATTTTGGCCTTTTTCAGGAGCTCCTGATGGAAAAGAGCGGACTCCAGTTTGAGAAAAGCAGAGGCGAATCCCTGCATTTCGCCCTCTGGCAGCGGCTTCAGCACCGAGGCTATCAATCCTACCGGGAATATTACGATCGCCTCAGATTCCACCCGGAAGGACGACTTGAACTGAGGGAACTCCTCGATTTGATTACGGTCGGGGAGACTTATTTCTTCCGAAACAAGCCCCAGTTCGATGTGCTCATGAAATTTGTCTTGCCCGAGATCTTACAGCGGAAGGGGACCTCAAGGGAGAAGGATCTGCGCATATGGTCAGCAGGATGTTCGAGGGGAGACGAGGCCTATTCCCTCGCGATTGCTGTCCTGGAAGTAATGCCCCCGGACAGGGAGTGGGGGATATCCATTCTGGGGACAGACATCAATCGAAACGGGCTGGCCTGTGCGAAAGAAGGGATCTACGGTGAAAAAGGAATTGCCCATTTGCCACAGGAATACCTCGACAAGTATTTCGAGGATCGGGGAGCCGCCTACCATATCCATACCAACGTGAAAGATATGGTCCAGTTTGATTACCATAACTTAGCGAGCGATCCGTTCCTGCTTGAGGGGATGCAGCGAATTGATATTCTCTTCTGCCGGAATGTCCTGATCTATTTCAATGCCCAGACCCGGGGCCGCGTTTTGGAGAACCTTTATAACTGCCTTGCTCACGAGGGCTATCTCTTTCTCGGACATTCGGAGACCTTATGGCAGATCCCTCATCGATTTGAGAGAGTGGAGTTTCCTCAGGCTTTCCTTTACCGAAAGGGGATCCATCCCCTTGAGAAAGGGACGGTCCCACGGCCCCAGGTCCTCCCAGAAATGGAACTTGAGCCCGTAGCCGCCACGGGGACGGACTCGGGAAAAGGCATCTTCTCCCAGGAAAGGGGACTTAAGCTCCAGGAAGAACCGAAGCCCCTTGAGCCGGCCGAAAAGCCGTCAGAGCCCCTTTTTTCTCCGCCGCATTCTCTGACCGCCCAGGACGAGAATTCCCTGAGTCCTTATTTGATGAAGGCGACACGGCTGGCCAATGAAGCCAAGTACGAGGAAGCGGCGGACATCCTTGCAAAAATCGTCGAGACAGACAATCTGAGTGCGAAGGCATATTATCTGCTGGGTGCTTTATCGTATAAGCTCGGTCATTTGGAGAGGGCGGAGACCTTCTTCAGAAAGGTGCTGTATGTGGACCCCGAATCGGTTCTTGCCTATTTTAACCTCGGGAGGATGTATTCATGCCAGCAGAAGTTCCGGGAGGCCGCAAGGGAATTTCGGACGGCCGTTCGGCTATTGGAAAAAAAACCGATCCGCGATCAAGTGAGTCGTTACGAAGATATCACAGTCGAATTTCTGTTGAGAGCCTGTCGAAATAATTTGGTTGAGATCTCAAAGAGAGGGGAAGGCCATGAGTGATATGGAAAAGGTAGATACCTATTTCTCGTCGGTGAGACACGACATGCGCAGCCAGTTGATGGTCGTCCGCGAAGGGACCAGCATGGTTCTGGAGGGCATCGGGAAATCGAACTGCAAGAGCTGTTTCAGCCTTTTGAGGCCCGCCCTCGAGTCCGCGGATGAACTGAATAAGATGATCGGAGAGCTTTTCAGCAGCTCCCGCGTGGCCTCCCTTTTAGCCCCCCTTCTGTCCGCAAAAGAAGAAGAATTCGGAGCCATGAAAAAGCAACTCCAGCGAAAAGAGGAGGAAATCCGAAGCATCAAGAAAGAGCTGGTGGAAAAAGATGAAGAGGTGATACAGAAAGACGAGGAGCTGTCGGAGAAAGAGGAGGAACTGGAGGGAAAAGAAGAGGAGTTGAAAAGCCTGAGAAAGCAGGTCCTGGAAAAGGAGGAAGAGATCAAGGAGAGCAAGAAGGGACTTCAGGCAAAAGAGACGGAATTGAAGACTCTGAGAAAAGAGCTTCTGGCAAAAGAGGAGGAACCGAAATCGACAAGCCATGCCGCTCCGGCCGGGAGTGAAATGGAGACCTTCAAATACGAGCTCATGGGGATGATCTCTCATATCATTCGCACGCCACTGGCCATCGTCAAGGAGAGCATCTCCCTGACCCTGGATGAGATCCCGGGAAGACTCAATGCCAAGCAGAAGGATTTACTCTCAAATGGAAAACAGAATCTTGACACTCTGATCCATTCGATTGAAGAGATCTTCCATGAATCCTGGGACGACATCGTCCGGCCCGCGGAGGCCAATTATCTCGGAGGTCTTACGGATAAGTTGCCTCGGAGAAAGAAGATTCTGATTGTGGAAGATCAAGCCATGATCGTTGATATGCTCAAGATGAGGCTCGAAGCCAACAATTATGAGGTGATCATCGCGACGGACGGTCAGGACGGTCTGGAGAAGGCCCGTCAACACCACCCCAGCTTGATCATTCTGGATGTCATGCTTCCGAAGATGAACGGATATCAAGTCTGCCAGCTTCTTAAGAAAGATCCAAGGTACAGCAAGATCCCCATCATCATATCTTCCGGAAGAACACCGGAGGAAATCAAGAAGGTGGGCCAGGAAATCGGTGCGGACGCCTATGTCTGTAAGCCATACGAGGCGGAAGTGTTGCTCACAAAGATGAACGCTCTGATCGAGGGGAAGTCTCCGTAGCAACAGGCGAGAGGGTTGTGCGGGGAACCTCAGCGAGGTAGGACCTTCAGCGGTCTTTTTTCACAAGAGATTGAAAAGAAAGGAAGAGGAGGCCCGAGGCCTTGAAAGAAATGGTAAAGAAGAGGATTCTGGTGATCGATGACATGCCCAGTGTGGTGACGATGCTCAAGACTCGCCTCGAGACCTGGGGATACGAGGTGACCACCGCCTCCGACCGGCGGCAAGCCTTGACCTTTGCGAATGCGGAGAAGCCGGACTTGATCATTTTGGATATCGTCATGCCGTCCGGAGGAGGGTATTCGGTCTTTTCGAGATTGAAGATGTCTCCCAAGACCCGGTCCATCCCCGTTATCTTTCTGACCGCCAAAGACAGGCCGGAGGACGTGGCAAGAGCGTACAAGTTAGGGGCCGAATATTTTGTGAAGAAACCTTATGAGCCCGAGACATTGCTCGAGACGGTGAGGAAAGTCTTGGAGCCATCCGCCCCTCCTCTTCAACCTCGAAAATTGAAAAAGCGAATTCTGATCATTTCCCAAGATGCCGAATGTGCCGAATTCGAGAGGGTATCCGAAACGGGCTACGAAGTCTCAATTGTGCCCAGTATCAAAGAAGGCGCCGACCAGGCCAAGAAGGTGAAGCCGGACCTTCTTCTGGTGGACGGGAACCTCGTTCAAACGAATCACTTCGATGGATTTTATCAACTGAAACTGGAATTCGACTTGGAGGAAATACCGGTGATCGTTTCGGTCATGAAGAACGAGTTGAGCGAATTTCAAAAAGCCCTCGGTGGGTTCAGCCGCTATTGCTTTAAGCCCCTCAATTACATTGATCTCCTGGGAGATATTCGGATGGCGTTACAAAGCGGAGTCGCTCACTGAGCCCGTTGGTGAGGAGAAAAGTCGAATGGGAACAAAGGGAGATACGGTTTGAATTCGATGAACGACATCATTCCAGCAATAGAAGAAGAGGCCGGAGCCACCTGGCATCGCCTCGACCTCCATCTTCACAGCCCGACCGTGCCGGGATTCGTGTGTCCCAAGGCGACAGCAGTTGATGACCGGAAGGGCCTCACGGACGCCTACGTTGAGCAGCTTGTCCAGCAAGAGATATCGGTCGCCGCCCTCACGGACTACAACGGGATTAACGCCGAATGGTTCGAGGTGACGGCGGCCAAGGCCACAAACCGCGGCATCACCCTTTTACCCGGGACGGAGTTGACCTTCCGGGAGGGGAGATATGGCCTTCACGTACTGGCGATCTTCGCCGGTGATACCGACCTCAGGGTTTTAAACCAATTCCTTCGTTTCCTTGACAAAGATCCGGGGACCCCTTTCTTCGACGACCAAGGCTCTTACCGGGACATCCGTCTGAAAACCCGCTTGGCCGAGGCTCTCAAATCCTTTCGAAATCAGTTCAACTGCCTGTTGATTTTCCCTCACCCGGATCGAACCAATGGCCTCTGCAAATCTCTCACGACGGAGCTTGCCGCTCAACTCCTTGCGGAAACAGGCCCTGACGCCATCGAATCGATGTCAGAGAAGGACAAGAAGAAGCTCCAATCCGTGGGGATCTTGCCTCAAGAATTTTGGGATCGGACGGCTTTCGTAGATTTCTCCAATCCTAAGCGCATCGAAGAAATCGGAACTCAATATCGAAGCAACGGAGCGCTGCGGGCAACCTATCTGAAACTGAGTTCAAACCGATTGGATGCCCTCCGATTCGCATTCCATGATCCGGAGAGTCGCCTGTCCGTGGGCGGGATTCCTGCGACGATCCATCCAAGCATCCGAAGCATGACGGTCTCGGGGTCGGGTTTCCTGGGAAACCTGAGCATTTCCTGGAACAGGGACCTGAACGTGATTATCGGAAGGAAGGGGGCCGGCAAATCCGCCCTTCTCGAATGCCTCCGCTATGCCTTTGGCATCATGCCCTACTCGGGCCAATCTTCCCGGGAGGAACTGGTCTCTCAAGCTTTGGGCCCCGGCGGCAAGATAGAAGTGATCCTGGAAAAAACCACTCCCGAGGGAGAAATTGACCAGTACCGAATTGCTCGGACATGGGGCGAAGAGCCCCAGACTTTTCAGATCGACCCGGAAAAATCCCTTCCCGTAAGGCCTTCGGAGCTTCTCTATCCCGGCGGCGGGCCGAGTATTCTTGGACAACGGGAGATCTATGCCATTTCACAAAGCGAAGCTCATCAACTTGAGCTCCTCGATGAGTTGATCGGCGAAGAGGCCCATCGATGCGCGCAATCCCTTGCTCAGGCCATGGAAGGACTGACCGTCAATACGGACGCCATTCTGGAACTGTCGGGGAAGCTATCCAAGCGAGAAGACTACCGTCAAAGGCTTAAGAAGATGGAGCAGGAAATTGAGAAGGACAAGAAAGGGAATCCAGAAAAGCCAAAGGAACCCGAGCCTCCCGGTGGGACGGGATACCTGCAGGATGCAACCCGCAGGGTCAAAACGGCGCTGGACGATTGTGACAACAGGCGGTTAAACCTTTTCGCATCACTGGATACGGCCCACCAGAACCTGTTCGGTGCAAAAAAACAAGCTTCGATCCTTCAGGAAGGGGCAATTGCTCTGGCCATCTTAAAAGAAGAGCTGACCGTTGTTCTCAACAAAGAGAGATCCCTTCTTGTTCAAGCCTTTCAAAATCTGAAGCGGCTGGATGGGCGAGGTCAGGAAAATCAGCCTCCTCCGAAGAGGGAGGAGAATCGAAACGAACCGGCTCCGCCTGCGGAATCCGCTCGTCAAGATTCCACCCTGAAATTGGAGAAGGAAAGGGCCTCTCTCATCTCCCTTATTGCGGAATTCAATGGCTTCGAAGACCGCCTAAAAGCCCTCAGAAAGGAGCGCCAGAAGCTTTTCAGGCAAGCAAGGGAGAGCAGAGCGGCTCAATATCGGTTGCGCACGGAAAAGATCGAGGCCATCTCAAAAGGTCTCAATGGCCGGCTCCGTGCTCAAGTGGAGTACAACGGTCAAAAAGAGAGTTTTAAAGAGCAACTCGTCTCCCTTCTTAAAGGATCGAACATTTCTCAAGAGGTGATCGATCAGATCATCCTCTCGGAAGCAGCAGACGGCATGACCTTCGCTGAAGCGGTGCGAGCAGGGAGCAAAGAAGTCGAGGGCCGGTTCAAACTCAAGCCTGAAATCGCCGGTCTCTTGATCCAATGGCTGACCTCCGAGGAAGCCCGTCTCTTGAAGTTGGAAACCTTTATGGGTCAGGATGCCCTTCGGCTAAGACTGGGCATTGGAGGAAAAGAGAAGCCCCCGGATCGTATCCCACCAGGGCAGAGTGCAGCAGCCGTGATGATCTTCCTGCTCGGTCTCGGGGGGAGGATCCTTGTCATCGACCAGCCGGACGATTACCTGGAAGACCCATCGGTCCAAGCGGAGATAGCTCAGATCTTGAGGGAGCAGAAGAGCTCAAGGAATCCGGAGGCGCATCACCAGGTGATCTTGGCGGCAAGGGATGCGATCCTGCCCGTCATGGCCGACGCGGAACTTGTCCTTCCCTTGGAGGTGCGAGACGATCACCCCACGATCGTCGGGAAAGCATCCGTCGACGACCGCTCCATATGCCAAGCGATTAAGAAGATGATGCAAGGCGGAGAGGAGGCGTTCCGACAGCACAGTGAGAAATATGGAGGCTCGTCCGTAGTACAAACCTTTTCCAATTTAGGCTAAGGGCGGCAACGAGGGCTGGACGGGAAAGGGGAGGCCTTGTGAGCTTGTGAGATGGAAGAGAAGAGAACGGATTCTGGAAACGAGATTGAGAAGAAGGGGTTGAAGAAAGCCTCCGCCGAAAAATCGGGGGAGGGGGCCGATCTTCTTGAAGAGGCCTTTGCTGAGGATGGTTTTAAGGAGACCAAGGCACTCATTCAAACCTTTTTGCAGACCGTGAAGGGCAGTCGACTCTATGAATCCAACCATCCGATCCTCAACAAGTTCCTGGATCGACTGAAGAAGGATTTTGATCGCTATTTTCAAGAGTTCGATTCTTTTTCTCTTCAGGTACGGGAACGGCAGCTTTTCTATCAGGGAAAGGTCGTTTATGAAAGTCAGGAGATCAAAGATAATTTAGCCTTTCTTTTCTTTAAGGATGGGGTGAGAGAAATCCAATTCCTCAAGGGGGTGGATATCCAGGAGGTTCACAATTTTCTCAGCGTGGTCAGGAGGAGCGATACCATCAATCGCATGGAGGACGATCTGGTTACCCTCCTTTGGGAAAAAGACTTTTCCCACATCACCTTCACAACGGCGGACGAATTTCTGGAGGAAGGAAGCACTTTGGTCCCTGCCACCGAGGAAGACATCTTGAGTGGAATGGAATATAAAGACGTGGAGGGGAGAGGAGCGAGCGAATCCTCCGAAGAGGAGGAGCAAAGTGAAAGGGCCTCTATTCTTGAGGCAGAGAAACTCCACCAGGCGATGAATCTCTCCCAGGGCCAATCCCTCACTCAGGCGTGCCAGCTCAATTCAGAAGAACTGCAAAAGATCAACCAGGAAGTCCAAGAGGAGCAGCATCCCGATTACGTCTTTCTCCTGATCGAGGACCTGATCGAAATCCTTCTCCATCTGGGCGAGGACATCGAGGCGTATGAGAACATGATCTCCTATTTCGAGCGCACGGTCGATTCCCTCCTCCGTGGGGGAGAGGTGGGAAGGACCGTGAAGATCTTGAAGGACCTCAGTCAGGTTATCGAATCCATGGCCCTCAAAGACAAGCAGATTTTTGCGGTTCGTCGTATTCTGGAGACGTCTTCAGGTCCCCCTTTTGTGGAGTCCTTGGGAAAAGCGATGAAGTCCGATCGCGAAGCGACATCCGAGCCGATCCTCCAGTATCTCCGGCTCCTTACCGAGCGGGCTGTCGATCCCCTCTGCCTCATGCTCGAAAAGCTGGAGTCTCCGAAGTGGCGGCAGGTCGTGTGTGACCAGGTCGTCGACCTTTCTCGGTCGAACATCCAGCCTCTCATCAAGCTTCTATCAAAACAGGGATCCTTCCTGATCTGCCATATCCTTTATATGCTCGAGAAGATTGGAGATCCTTCGGCCGTCAAGTATTTGGACAATTTAGCGGTCCATCGGGATCCGAAGGTCAGAGCAGAGACCCTCAATATGATCGGCAAGTTTCCGAATGACGGGAAAAAGCTGGCTCAGAGATTCTTAAAGGACCGCCTTCCTGAGATCAGAGCGAAGGCGTCCCTCCTCTATGCACGGATCGCCAAGGAGGAGGCTGCGGACCCGCTGATCCGGCTCATTCTCTCCGAGGATTTCCATAAGCGCGATTATAACGAAAAGGCCTCCTTCTTAAGAGCCTTGGGAGAGACGGGGTCGAAAGAAGCCATCCCGATATTGGAGAAGATTGCTAAGAAGAGAAAATGGTTCCACGGTGAAAAATGGAGGGAAATGGGGATCTGCGCTGCGAATATTCTGAAGGTGATGGAGACGAAAGAGAAGCCGGATCGGATGCGGACAGAGGCCAATTAGATCAAACGCGGAGGCCGACCTCCTTAAGGAGAGGAAATGGAGACGGAAGTCATCAAGAGTCAAACTCAGCGAAGCCCGGAGAATCGACCTCAGGACGCGAAGTCCGATTTATCAAAATTGGGCAACAACATCGTGACGAAACTTCACGTACTGATGAGGATCTCCCAAATCTACGATTCAAAGAACGCAGCCCTCCTACAGTTCATACAGGAATCTCTACAAACCATTAACGCACTGATACAGAAAGATGGGACGCTCTCTCTCAGGATCGTGAAGGACGATCTCTTCTTGAACGATCAAAGGCTCCATTACTCGGTGGAGGGATTCACCAGCTTCAAGTATCTCCTCACCCACTGGAAGAAAAGGTTGATCGGCCAGGTGACTTTCAAAGGCGCCCTTGACGAAAAAAATCTGAAAGAGTTTGTCTATGCCTTGATGAGCATGGAAGAGGGCCGCCAAGAGAATGCGACTGCCCTGGCGGACTTATTGGTGAACCGGGGCATTGAATCGATCGAGGTGGACCCCTTGGAGGTCACGGAGGAGGAAGATGAGACCGTCCTTAAGAAGAAGGAAGAGCATGTAGAGGTTGCGAAGAAGGTCTTCTTTGAAACCGTTGGAACCGTCAAGGAAACGATCACCCATATCAAGGAGAAACAGCACGCCAACGTAAGGAAACTGAAACGATTGGCGCAGAAGACGGTCCATCTCGTGATGGAGGATGAGACGATCCTGCTCGGCATGACGACCATCAAGAACTACGATGAGTATACGTTCAACCACTCGGTCAATGTCTCCATCTACTCCCTGGCCATGGGACGACGGTTGGGTTTTTCCAAAAAGACCTTGACCGACCTGGGGATTACAGCGCTCTTGCACGACGTCGGGAAGTCAAAGATCCCGAAAGAGGTGATCAACAAACGGGATTCCTTCGCCGAAGGAGACTGGGATTTGATGAAGAAGCATCCCCTCATGAGCGTGGAAACCCTCCTCAATCTGAAGCAGTTAGGCGAGATCAATCCGAGAATCGTGGTTGGCATTTTCGAGCACCACCTCACGGCCAAGCTTTCGGGATATCCGAGGCTTTTCCGGAAGAAGAAGGTGAGCCTCTTCGGAAGGATCATCCAGATTGCGGATGCCTACGATGCCATGACGACCCCCCGACCCCATCGAAAATATACCTATACGCCGGCCGAGGCCCTCGCGATCATGATGAGGGAACGAGACACCCATTACGACGCCATTCTTTTGAAGGTCTTTATCGGGATCATCAGTATCTTTCCGATCGGATCCCTGGTTCTCCTCGATACCGGGGAGATAGGAATTGTTTGTAAGACAAACCCTGATCCAAAGTGGTTGGATCGGCCTCAGGTGATCATCGTCAGAAGGGACGGAAAGGATGTGCAGAAAGAGCTCGCGGACCTTGCGGAAACCGAAGCCGGCGGAGATCACTTTAAGCGAAGTATCGTCAAGACGTTAGATCCGAACAAGTATCATATTGATATCCTCAAGTACTTCCTCGGTAAAGCAGCATAACGTATTCTCCCACCCTCAACCCTCCGACTGCCTTCCCCATGCCTAACCTGGTCTCCTTGCAGGGGGGACGGACAGGTTGCAGACAGGGAAGTTAGATCTCATCAGCGGAAAAAAGATGCCTTCACCGCCTGTTCCGTATTGACAAGGGGTGGTAAATATAATAAGTTTTAAAAATTAAGAGTTTGCAGGCCAAAGGATGGTTCTGGAGAGGTTGCCGAGTGGCTTAAGGCGCCGCTCTCGCCCGCCAGAGGCGGGTCCGCCT
>JBHGBJ010000035.1:0-39089 GCA_041947025.1 Thermodesulfobacteriota bacterium | reverse complement strand
TGCACTTTTAAATTTTAAATCCATAAAAAACGGTGCACTTTTAATTCTTAAATGACAAAGGATAAAAAAATCCTTGACTTTTACCCCCTGAATCTTATAAGGTATTTCCCAATTGTTTTTCTTTCCTTGGAAAGGGCGGGGTTCGTAAGCTTTGGTAAAAAAAAGGGATCAGTCTGAGGAGGGTCTAACTGATCCCTACCAGTACATCAAACGGGGGTAAGTTTTAGGAGGTGATATGGTTTGGTGTACTGGTTTTTTTGTTTATAATGATACCTTATAAACATTAAAGAAGGATTAAATTTATATTAAAATTTTCTAACAATCTGATTCTGATCGGGCTGATCACATCCTCAGGAAAGAAAGCAGACTTAGGAAAATAAGAAAAGGCAGAACCGTCGGTTCTGCCTTTTCTTTCGATCCCTTCGTCCGTCACCCCTGGAGCGACGGGTATCACTTATTCATCAAGTACTCGTGAATCGAATTAGCAGACTTTCTTCCCGCACCCATCGCGAGAATAACGGTCGCTGACCCTGTCACGATATCTCCTCCCGCCCAGACTCCCGGCTTGGTCGTCTTTCCGGTCTCAAGGTCTGCAACGATGTAACCTCTCTTATTCAGTTCCAGGCCCGGTGTCTGCGTGGGGAGAAGAGGATTGGCTCCCGCGCCGATGGCGACCACTGCCAGATCGCATTCCAATTTGAACTCCGAGCCTTTGACAGGAACCGGCCTTCTTCTTCCTGATTCATCCGGTTCTCCCAACTCCATACGGAGACATTCCACACCCGTGACCCAACCATTATCGTTTCCCAAAAATCTTATGGGAGCGGTCAGAAGATAGAATTGAACCCCCTCTTCCTCCGCATGGTGAACCTCTTCAATACGAGCTGGCATCTCGTCCCTCGATCGGCGGTAGACAATCCGGACCGTGTCAGCTCCTAACCGAAGGGCTGTCCTGGCGGAATCCATGGCCACATTTCCTGCACCGAATACCGCAACATTCTTGCCTCGGGCGATCGGGGTATCGTATTGGGGAAAGAGATAGGCCTTCATCAGATTGGATCGGGTTAAATATTCATTGGCCGAATAGATACCGCAGTAGTTCTCTCCAGGGATGTTTAAGAACTGCGGAAGTCCTGCCCCCAAACCCAAAAAGATAGCATCATACTCCTGGAGAAGTTCATCGACGGTGTCAACCCTTCCGATGACACAGTTACATTCCACCTTTACGCCCAGTTTTTCAAGGTAGTTGACTTCAGCCTGGACGATATCCTTGGGAAGACGAAACTCAGGGATACCATAAATCAGAACCCCTCCTGTTTTGTGAAGGGCCTCGAAAATCGTCACTTCGTGCCCTTTGAGAATGAGATCTCCTGCCAGGGTCAATCCTGCAGGCCCGGATCCCACGACCGCCACTTTCTTCCCGGTACTCGGGGCCTTCTCGGGTATGAAGACCTCTCCTTTCGTCCTCTCCCAATCGGCAGCAAATCGCTCCATTCTCCCGATGGCAACAGGCTTGTCTTTCTTTCCAACGATGCATAGCTTTTCACACTGATCTTCCTGAGGACAGACACGGCCGCAAACCGCTGGGAGGCTATTACGCTCCTTCAGTTTTCGAGCAGCCCCGGTAAAATCCCCTGCATTGATGAGCTTGATGAATGCCGGGATTTCGACCTCCACCGGGCACCCCTCAATGCATTTGGGTTTCTTACATTGAAGGCAGCGACTCGACTCTAACTGTGCCAATTCGGGTGTGTACCCAAAGGGAACCTCATTAAAATTCTTTGCCCTTACTTTGGCATCTTGTTCCGGCATCTTCTGCCTCGGGACCTTCTCTTTCTTCTCTTTCTCCACCATCTCGTTCCCCCTTTTAGCCGTTAGAAATCTTGCTACGTGTTACGGGAATCATCGGCGTGGAACACCCGCCTGCCCTGTACCCTATCAGGTTCAGGGACGGCCGGACGGGCAGGCATATCCTATGCCTTCCCCACCATTTCTATTTTCCTGTCTCCTTAAATCGATCCATGGAAGCCTTCTCTTCTGTCAGATAGGCCCTCTGTCGTTTCACCAATTCATCATAATCGACTTCATGGCCGTCGAATTCTGGACCGTCCACACAGCAGAACCGGGTCTTCCCTCCCACCGTCACCCGGCAGGCTCCACACATCCCCGTCGCATCCACCATGATAGGGTTGAGACTGACCATGGTCTTGACCCCATACTCCTTGGTCATCTTACACAAAAACTTCATCATGGGCACAGGTCCAATCCCAACGATCAGTTTGACATCTTTCTGCTCATCCAGGATCTTCTTCAGGACATCCGTCACAAACCCATGGACACCATAACTTCCATCATCGGTCGTCACCCTCAGGTCGTGACTGGCAGCCCCCATCTCATCTTCTAAAATCAGAAGGTCTTTCGTCCGAGACCCAATAATGGCCGTCACATGGTTTCCCGCCTCTTTATAAGCTTTGGTGATCGGGTACATCACGGCCACACCTGTCCCGCCGCCCACGCAGATCACTTTCCCGAGATTTTCGACATGGGTCGGTCTTCCCAGCGGCCCGATAATATCCTGGATGGCATCTCCCACATTGAAGGTCCTCAGGAGGGCAGTCGATTTTCCGACCACTTGAAAGATCAGGTCAATCGTGCCTGCCTTCGGATCGGTCCCTCCCATGGTCAGGGGAATCCTTTCTCCTGTCTCATTCGCCTTCAGGACTACGAACTGACCAGGTTTCGCCTTCCGAGCAATCCGGGGAGCTTCCACTCTGAAATGGCAGACCGTCTTTTCAGCCATTTCCCTCTTAAAAATGATGTTATACAAGCCTCCCACCTCCTTTCTGAAAAACAAAAACTTTTCACAAAGTCCACTTTTTTATACAAGAATCGAATCAAAATGTCAACCGAACAAATCGAGGATCAGATGACAAACGGCATAGGAGCGTCGTCAAAAAGGCCGAAAAAGAAAAAAATAACAGGTCATCACAAATTTAGCTTGACAGAAGGTAAATTTTATATGATAAATGATAACTGCCTGAACTTTATAAAAGGTTTTGGGAACCTCCAAGGCTCTTTAAGAAGTCCTGGGGGTTTTAAATTAATGGGGGGGGAAGCGATGAATTTAAAGCTTTATGTCGGTAATATCCCCTTTGAAGCCTCAGAGGAGGATTTGAAAAAGCTTTTTTCAGAGGTGGGCCCCATTCAGTCGGTCAGGATCGTGACCAATGCTTATTCAGGACGATCGAGAGGATTTGGTTTTGTGGAGATGACTTCATCGGAGGACGCACAAAAGGCGATTTCAATGTTGAACGGTAAGACACTGATGGATCGGGCCTTAACTGTTAACGAGGCCAAGGCTCAGAAGAAGAGAGGCGGCGAGTTCAGAGGAAGGGAAGATAGAAGCCGTTAGAATGCCCCTGATCGGGCAAGGAGAAATCTTTGGAAGTTAGAGTTCAAGACAACCAAATCGAAAATGCGATCAAGTCTCTGAAGCGTCAAATGATCAGAGATGGGATCATGAAGGAATTGAAGAACCGACGATCCTACGAGAAGCCTTCCGTGAAGAAGAAGAGAAAGCAGAGGGAAGCGAGGAGAAGAAGGCAGAAGGCTGCTCGCAGGTATTCAAGGTAGGCGTTCGCCTTCCAGGCCCCGATCGGTCAGAGACTAACGATTTTGGTCAAGACCGTTAATGACCACCCAGAATTCCCCCTCCCGCGTTTGAAGAAATCCTTTTCGATAGAGAAAATTCATGGCCTCCGACGAAAAACCGACGACATCTTTGAAGTCAAGGATGACTTTCTGGATCTCGACGTTTAAGACCCCTTTGAGCCTTTTCACCAGCTCCTTTGCTCCCGCCTGATCGATGGATCCTTCGAGCCTGACCACCAGGGTCTTGAGCCGTTCATTATAAACGGAATAAAGTTTAAGCGTATCCGTTGCTTTTTGGCCAATCCGGAGTTTCTTCTCTGCAATCTTCTCTCCCACCCGCTGGATCAGATCCCGAGTATTCTGAAGAGGGATCGTATCGTTCATCCTCTGCAGGATTCTCGAAAGATTTGGAAGATAGGCGTCCGGCGCCTTCTGTGCAATGCTTCGATAGGCAATATTGGAAAGGACCCGGGTAAAGAATCGTTGTTGCGGATGGCAAACCCTCTTGAAGATGGACCCCCAGGAATAGGCCTCTTTACATGCCCAGTGAAATCCACGCTGAAGCGTCTCTTCGGTCATCAGCCTTGGCTTGAAAACGACTGTGGCACCATTGTACCGGGCCCAATCCTTATGGAGAAGTCTTCCTTCAGCCTCCATCCTTTCGAATAAAGAGGTCCCGGGCAAGGGGGTGAGGATGAAGAAACTGGGGAGTTCAATCCGGTTGCGCTCGCAGAACCGAAGGGTCCTTTCGAAGACCCCTTCGTCGTCATGATCCAAACCGAAAATGAATCCGGCCAAAATCATGATATCCTGGTCATGAAGGGCCTTCAGGGCTTCCTCAAATTGGTAGGCCCGGTTACAGGTCTTATTCACATCCTTCAGGTTCTCTGAGGAGAGGGATTCGATCCCCACGAATAAAGAGACACATCCACTCTCCGCAGCAAGCTTCAGAAGCTCGGGATCCCGGGTCAGGGTCATGCTGGCCTGGCTCGCCCATTTCTTTTTGAGGGGCTTTAACCGGGCAAAAAGCTCCTTGGCATAATCGCGGTTCCCGGTGATGTTGTCGTCGATGAAAACAAGGAAATCCCCTTCTAACCGCTTCACCTCTTGGATTACATCGTCTATCGGCCGGCAGCGGTAAGTCTTTCCAAAGAAATGGGTGACATGACAAAAATCACATCGGTGAGGGCAACCCCGGGTCGTCTGGACGCAGTTGATCGTCATGTATGCCTCTTTCCGCAGAAGATCGAGCCTCGGGGAGGGAATTCTTTCCATCGAACAAAAGGCATCGGCTTTGTAGAAAGGCTTTAAATCCCCTTTCTGAAGGTCTTCGATTAATCCTTCCCAAACATTTTCCGCTTCCCCGATGACCACGGCATCCACATGTTCCTTGGCTTCGAGCGGAAGACTCGAGGCATGGGGGCCTCCCATCACAACAGGGATTCCTCTTTGACGAAACCGCTTTGCGATCTGATAGGCTCTCGGGGCATGCATCACCATGCCGGTCACGCCGACCAGATCCACATCCTCTTCAAAATCGACGGGCTCAACATTTTCATCTGTGATCTTGACTTCAATATCCGGAGGGGTGAGCGCCGCCAGCGTCGTCAGCGTCAGCCGGGCAAACCAGATGGTTTTAATCACTTTTTGTGAGTGGCTGATATACGGATGCTCATAGGCTGGATCAATCAATCGAATTTTCAATCGGCTTGCCTCTTGAAATGGTCTCCCTTTTGAAATGATGTCTGCGGCAAAGAAGAGGGATCCTCTCAGAAGTGACTGAACTATACCTTATCCTCCGGGAGGTGTCAATGGTGGGAAGGTTATTCTTTGGTCAAGGCCTTATTCGAGGGGTTCGGATAGGCTGTAATAACTCTTTTTGCAGGAATCCCTCAAGAGGGTGAGGGACTCTTTCACCTCGTTAAATGACTTCCTCAGACTTTCATACTTTCTCTCAAGATCCATATTTTGCGACAAGGCCTCCTCCAGTTTGGACTGGAGTTCCCGATTTCCCTCAGAGAAATGGGAGATTTCTTTCTCCTTCAACTTTTCCTTGATCTTAAGAACCTCGTTCTGCTCCACCTGGAATTCCAACTCACGAATTCGTTCACGGGCCTCCTCTCGCTCCTGGGTCGCCTTCGTCAAGGCCTCCCTCGTCTCTCTCAATTCCGCTTGAAACTCCCTGATCCGGTCCAGGGCGTCGGCATTTTCCTCTTCGAGGTAGACCGATTCGGACTTGAATTCCTGCAGCTTCCGGTGTTCCTGACCCAGGACATCCAATTGGTGGCGTAGCTCTTGCTTGTCTCGGGTCAATTGATGGATGGTTCTCTGATAGGATGTCAGATCCATCTCAAGGGTTCTCTTGACCTGGGCCGACGCCAAAAGCTGGCCATGGAGATCCTCGATCAGTTTCTGGACATCCGGCCCCTGTTCCGTCTCTATCCCTTTTCGGGGCGATTCGAAAACCCTCTTCCCTTCTGTCTGCCCCTCTGGAAAGGGTGTTTCCGGCAAGGGCTCGTGACGACCTTCTTCCAGAGGCTGGGGCTCTGCTTCCAGAGGCGAAGGAAGAGGTTCTTCGAGCTTCTTGATCTTCGGCATCTTTTCGGCAACATTTCTGTCGAATCCATCCGCCGTCGCAATCTGACTTCTTGGTTTCATCCCTTAGCCTCCTCAGGGCTTATTGCATCCTTTCCCCCTCAACCAGCGGGATGGATTACTTGGTCCGTTCTCTCACGTACTCATCCATCACCCTCAACATCTCGATGATCTTCTCAACCTCCGCCTTAACCCGGTTGACCTCTTCCAGAATTCGATTGGCCTTCTTCAGATCAAATTCCAAGGCCGATCGAACGGTCAAAGAGGAACGAAGCTCAGAATAAAGCGTATCGATCCGCTCCGCCAAGTCATCTTTTTTCAACTCTTCCATAGGCTTCCTCAAAGGAGAGATAGACCTGGGCTCGGCAACATCCCAGGGCCTTTCAATGGACTCTCTGCTGAGCGTGTTAGGAAATTTTTGCGCAACGTTGTTGGTGAACTCATCCGACATGATCAACTCCTTTCGGTAAGAATATTTCATTGATCAGGCTCTGGATATCTGTTGCCCCCTTTGACGAATGGGCAAACAAGAAGATGGGGGTCCCTTGGCTGGTTGCCTCTGCGATCTTTGTATCCTGCCGGATCATGGTTTGAAGGAGGTATTTCCCATAATGGGTTTCCAGGGCCTTCTTTGACCGTTTGCAGATGCGATGCGACTCATTATACCGATTCAGAAAGATAAAGATATTTTCAAAAACGAAAGAGAAATCTTCTTCGATCGTGGAGAGGGTTTCAAACAGAATCTTGAGGCCATGGTAGGAAAGGAAATCGGCCAATACAGGGATGACGAGGTCGTTGGAAGCGAGGATGGCATTGAGGTTCAAGAGCCCGATGCTCGGGGAGGCGTCCATCACGATCAGCTCGTAATTCTTTTCCACAGAACTGAGCAGCCGCTTCAACCGAAATTCTCTCGAATTCATCGAAAAGAGTGAAAGTTCCACGGGCGAGAGGTTGAGGTTGGAGGGGATGACATCCAAGGTTGGGAGGTCCGTTTTTACGATGATCTTCTCGATCTCCTCCTTTTCGATCAGAGCATTGAATAGGGTCTTGGGGTATTGTTGATTATTGAGACCCAAACATTGTGTCAAATGCCCTTGGGGATCCAGATCGATCAGGAGTGAACGGACTCCCATCTGGGCAAGTCGAAAGCCATAAGAGGCCGAGATCGTACTCTTCCCCGTTCCCCCTTTGAAGTTGAGAAAGAGTTGTTTCCGAACAGATTTGACGAGGGAAGGAATCCCGAGATAGGTTCGGTACCTGCCCACATCCTCTGGCCTATAGTAGCGCTCCTGATTGGAATTTCTCTTCGGCGATGGAAGGGTTCCATCGGCCTCTTTCTCGAGAAGATCACGTTTCGAGATTCCGAGGATATCCGAAAAGGCTTTTGGCGAATAGACCATGTCTCCTAAGATCTGAGCCTTTTGAATCAGGGGCAGTGATTGAGTCGCCATCGATATCCTTTGGCCTTACCCTCGGTTCGTAAGAGAAGCCGTTCTCCTTTTCCACGATCTATCCGCTATCTTCTCCAAAGTCATCCTCACCCATTTTCGAAGACCTGGATCCGAATCGGTCATCGCCTCGATCAAGCGATTCTCACTCTCGTCAGGATAAAGGGTAACCAAGGAAAAAAGCGCTGCTTTTCTCACCATCGAATCCCGATCTCTCGACAACTCCATCAGGATGGGTAACGCTCCCTCCATTTGACCCCATCCCAAAAGGGTAGCCACTTTCCGTCTCACCCAAGAGGACTCATCGCTCAAGAACGGGAGGAAGAAATTCAAATCAATTTTCTTCTGATACTGGAACATCCCCCGGAGGGCGGCAATTCTAACCTGCGGGTCGCTGTCCTTAAGATACCTTTTTAAGAAAGAGGGAGCAATCGGACTCCTAAATCTCACAAAAGAACGGAGGGCGTGAGCTCTGACTTCCGGGTCTCGATCAGACAGAACCTCTTGTAGAACAGACATCGGAATGGAGGGGAAAGATTTCTCCAAATAATATTTTATCGCCAAAGTTCTCACTTTTGGATCGGGGTGTTTCAAATCCATTTTTGCCTGCTTGAGAATCGCTTCGGATGAAAAGGTCTCCGGAGTTCCATATTCGGTGTCGCTCGGAACGGCTGTTGCGTCGACACTCCTTTCCGGGGAAGAAAAGGATAACGGGGACATCCTGTTCCTTTCGTCGGATGAGAAAGATTCTTCAGAATCGGATTCTTCTTGCTCTGTTGACTTCAAGTAAAGCAATCGGAAACGGTCCCTCACGTTCCTCCTCTATCCCTCTTGCTTTAGAAGAGATTGTTCTTTGAAGTATCCTTTATGAATTCGAACTTCAATTGTTCAGAATATTTCTCCAAGAGCATATCCAAAGCCTCTCTCACATAAACCGACTGAGGAACTTTAGTCTTCTCGGATAATCTTTTTAAAGCCTCAATTTGCTCATCTTTAATATAGATAGTGCGGGCGATCTTTTTTTGTGCCAAGGAGGTCCTTTCCCTGTAAAATTGAAATACAATATAATACAATACATTTATTATGTCAAGAAAAAACTTAGACGCCATATTTCAATATTATTTAATTATATCAATAGGTTATATTTTTCAAGGGTGATTCCGTGATTTCGGCCGCCAAAGAGAATCCTGTCCATTTTCACCCAGAATTAGACTTCCTCAAGAAAATTTTCACACATTAAAAAAACTCTTGACTTTTGCAGGTGAATGCGTCAAAGTGAATTTATTGTAAGTTGTAAGGAGTTGTTTTTTGGATCAAAAGAAAAGGCCACAAAGTGATTCATCAAAGCTTCTGTGGCCTTTTTTATTAATGACCAAAGGCTATTACAACTTACGGAAGTTAATTAGAGAGAGGAGGTGAGTTGTAGTGGCCAAAGGTCGTGTGAAATGGTTTAATGAGAAGAAGGGCTATGGGTTCATTTCCAGAGACGATGGAAGTGATGTGTTCGTTCATTTCTCAGCCATCAAGAAAGACGGGTTTAAGGTCCTCTATGAGGGTGACGAGGTAGAGTTTGAGATTTCTGACGGCCCAAAAGGTCCTCAGGCAACGAACGTCACGGTTTTGGGCTGAAAGGAAACGGGTCAGGCTGAAGGAAAAAGAGACCCTGGGTGTTAGGAGACCCGGGGTTTCTTTTTCCTGGATAGAAGACGCTGAGCGCTTGCCTACGGCATAGGCAGCTCATCCTTCTGCGCATGGCCTTAGGGAGACTTAAAGGTGGCAGAGATCAAATCAACCCTGGAATTGGCCATGGAGAGAACCAGAAAGATCGCCATCTCCAAGGAAGAGCGGGAGGAGATCAAGCAGAAAGAGATTCTGCAAAAAATCAACGGCCTCTTCCACGGCTATATGGAAGCTCACCTTCATCTAAATGACGTCTTGAGAGAGATCGAGAAGATGGACGAAAAGTCCAGATCCAAGGCAAAGGAGATCCTCCTTTCCCAATGGATTGGCGCCCTCTCCCTAACCGATAACGGAGGGAGGCTTTTTAGGGGAATCGAATCGCTGAAGGAACAACGTATAGAAGAGGCGAAGCAGAGATTCGATGATCTGCATTCTAAGTATCAAAAAGAGAGAGAGAAGATCAAACAGAAAGAAGGGGCTCAATTAGAAGAACTTCTGAGAAGAGAAGGGATCTATGGAAGCGCAGTGGAACCCAATATCGAAGGAAGTGAGCATCTTAAGAAAGAATTCGAAAAGCTCAATTACCTTTATGAAGGCAAGCTGAAAGAGATTAAAGAGCAGCTGAAAACCCTATAATCCTACTTCCGTCGTTCCTGCGAAAGCAGGAACCCATTATTTGGCATTTTCAACTGGATTCCCCTGCCTACCGGCGGGCAGGCACTTTCGTGGGAATGACATGCTCCCGACAAACGTTGCTTTCATATTTGGTGGAGGATACAATACCTCCTACAAATAGCCATAAAAATTTTGGCGGATAAATTCGTAGTTCTGAAGAACCCTCTCCCTTCCCTTCACGATATCCCCATGGCCGGGTAGTAAGATCTCCGTATCCAAACCGGCCAATCTCTCAATGCTCTCCATTAATGATTTGGAATTGCCTTCCAAGAAATCCGTTCTTCCAACCCCACCCTGAAAAAGAAGATCACCGGTAAAGAGAACCTTTCTCGCAGGCCAATAGATCGAAAGGGATCCAGGGGAATGTCCGGGGGTTTGGTAGGTCTGGAACGTCTTTTCTCCTACGTGGAGTTCTCCTTCTTTCAGGTAAAAGTCGATTCGAATTTCTGGCAAGGTTTGCCTCATCATCTCAAAAAGGAATTTCCCGCTTTCCCGAAGGTAGCGTTCCTCCTCCCGGTTCATCGCGATCTTGACCGGTTTGTCAAGAAATCGGTCGAGCCCTTCAAAATGATCCGGATGGGAATGGGTGGCGATGACGATTTCCAACTTTTCGGGGTCGATCCCATCTTCCTCCAATTGGCGAAAGAGTCTTTCAATGTGACGGGAATGCCCCGGGTCGATGAGGACGGTCTTTTCTCCGCCGATGACATAAGTATTACAATTGTTGTCGTAGGGATCTTGCCAAAGATAGGCATAAAGGTCTTTTTCAAGTTTCATCCAGCCGGTCTCCAAACGATTCGATCAATGAAGCCCCAATCTATTTTTTCATTAAATGATTGACAGGTGGCTTGTCAAATAAAAAAGTTGAAGCTCAAAATTTCATCCATTATAGTTATAATATTAAGAGGTCCGTTGAACCAGGAGGAGGAAGATGATTTTTAAACAGTATGAGGTTGGAAATTTCGCGGTTTTCTGCTATCTGATCGGAGATGAGGAGACCCGGGAAGCAATCTTTATTGACCCTGCTGACGATATGGAGGATCTTCTCGCGGAGGCAAGATCCAAAGGTTTAAATAAGATCAAGTATATCGTCAATACCCATTCTCATGTGGACCATGTCATGGGGAATGCCGAAATGGTGAAGAAGACCGGAGCTAAAATCGTCATCCATGAAGCCGATGCGGACCATCTCACCCGAACGCCTGCCGATCTGCTCACGATGTTTGGAGCCAAACCCTCTCCACCAGCTGATATTCTCGTCAAAGAGGGGGACCAGATTCAGGTGGGCAGCGTCAGTCTCAAGGTGATTCATACGCCGGGTCATTCACCAGGAGGGATGTCTCTCTTTGTGGACGGGATGGTCTGTACGGGTGACACCCTGTTCGTGGGCTCCGTGGGGAGGACGGATTTTCCAGGGAGTTCCTGGGAGGTGTTGGAAACATCCATCCGAAAGAAGCTTTACGTATTACCCGGAGAGACCATGGTCCTTCCCGGCCATAATTACGGCCCCACTCCCACCTCCACGATCCAGTACGAGAAACGACACAATCCTTTTGTCCGGGGGTGAGGGGTATCCTGAAGGAAACTCATTTTCTTAAATATTCATCTCAACATTCCTGACACAGGTTAAACAGTAGAGGCGCGTGTCATCCAGATCGGGTGGTTTGCATTCCTGGCTCCCGACCTCCGTCTTCCAAAGCTGGATCCTGAGAAGGCCGTATTCCTCACCCTGCAGTAACTCTCTGTGACAACGGTACAGTGTTTCATAGAATCACCTCTTTGGTGTAAAGATAGTATTCATGATTCAGGTTACCAAGGATAAGAAGACGTGAAACGTCGCAAGAGAAGCAGAATAAGACCTGGGAAAGTACTTCTTCTGTTGGGGTTTTCACTGATCTTCCTTGGTTTCCTCTATCTCTCCTCTGTGCCCGATATCTCAAGATTGAAAAAAGAAAACCCCAAGAAGACGGCTTTAATGGAATATCGAGAGAAAGAATCGAAAGAGAAAAGGAAGAAGATCAACCTTTATCAGGTCTGGGTACCCCTTTCGAAGATATCGCCCTACCTGAGCAAGGCGGTCCTCATCGCAGAGGATGACAAATTCTGGACTCACGAAGGTTTTGACTACGAAGCGATCCAGAAGGCGATTGAAAAGGATATCAAGGCCGGAAAGTTCAAGTTCGGTGGAAGCACGATCAGCCAACAACTTGCGAAAAATCTATATCTCTCCCCGGAAAAGAACCTCTTGAGAAAGATCCGAGAGGCCATCATCACCTGGAGAATGGAAAGGATCCTTTCGAAGAGGCGGATCCTTGAGCTCTACCTCAATTGCGTCGAGTGGGGAAATGGCATCTTCGGCGTGGAGGCTGCTTCGAGACACTATTACGGAAAACCTTCTTCTGAATTAACGCCCATGGAGGCAGCAAGGCTTGCCGCTATCCTCCCGAACCCGAGAAGATATCACCCTGCAGGAGATCAGCGCTTTGTGGTCAACCGTTCAAACGCGATCTACAACATTATGATTCAAAGGGGAATTGTGATTCCTGAATATGAAGAAGTGATCACGCCCATTGAAGGAGAAAGTCCCGTTCCTGCTGGAGACACAGAAAAACCGGGTCTTTAATAAACACGCTAATTCAGCTCAGCGTGACAGCGGGGACTTCTTCAGGAGCTTCTCATATCTTCTTTTCCTTGTTCTTTTTCTTATGCGGGATTGGTTGCCGGGTTATTTTGATTCTTTCCCGCCGGGGCGAAAAATGCCCCAACTCCTGGATATAGGGTTCCCGATTCACGAGGACTTTGAACACATCGGGACGGCCGTGGTATCCAATCTCATCCCTTCGAGGATAGGCACGAATGGCGCTTTCCAGATCGATCTCACCGACCACGATGCCTTCCCCCTCAGGAAGAGGCCCCGCCACGATTTCCCCCTGGGGTGAAATGATCGCACTCCATCCTCCCGGGCCTTTCAATCTGAACATTTCGATCTCCCGCCCAGAAGCGCAGGATTGCACTCCGATCACATAACTTGAACTCGATAAAGCATGGGTAATGCAGGCTGCCTCCATGCATTTACTGAAATGGGCGCCTCTCCGGGCGGAACCGGCGAGCCAGATCCCTGCGTGGACCTGTTCCCCTTCACTGGCAAGGACATGGCGCGCTAAGTTACTAAAGTTTTCCCGACAGATCAGTCCGCCGATGACACCGAATCGGGTATCAAATACCCGGAGACCGTCTCCCCCTCCCATCGCCCAGATGATCTTCTCGACATAGGTACCCATTAATTTTCGGTGTGCTCCCAGAAGCTGACCTTTCTCGTCGATGAAGAGCATGGTATTATAAAGAACTCTCCCGCGACGCTCATTCACCCCCACGATGAGAAAGGCTTGGATCTCTTGGGCGATTTTACAAAGTCGTTGAGTTGTGTTGCTGGGAATCTCCACCGAGTTCTTGTAGAGCTCCACGTAGCGGTCGTAGTCTTCGGGCGAGGACCAAATCCAGTGAGGACTTCCCGGAATGATCACTTCAGGGAAGACAATGAGCTCTGCCCCCTGATTCCGCGCCTCTTCAGCCAGACGGCATATTTTCTCTGTCGTAGCATCCCGATCGCCCCATACCGCCGCCATTTGAACCCCGGCTGCCTTATACTTAGCGAAACGATCACTCATATTTTCTCCTCAGACATTTTTTTGAAGCCCATACTACTCCCAGGCGCGTTACATGTCAAGTGTTTGAATAAATAACAGGGACCTTATAGAAAGTTCTAAATAGATCTGACCGGCAAGTGCCCCGCCCGCAGTGCCAGCGCTTGCGCGGCGTGCAAGCCCCGCCCCTTGCCTGCCTGCCGGCAGGCAAGGGCGGGGAGCGTTACCCAAAAATTGAGTCAACGGTGATAGAGGATTTTGACTGAAAAATGGGCGCCCGATAGAGTTACTTGTGCTAACTGATGCAGGTCCGAAGAACGCGATGAAAGTTGCCACCCATATAGGCTGAAATTTCATCCCGGGAAAGGCCCACCTCTTCCATCGCTTGCACCAATTTGACCAAATCACAGACGTCCCGGTAGCCCTCGATGAGGCTAGGGAGGGATCCCCCGCCATCCGTACCCAAGCCCAGATGCTCCATTCCCAACCGCTTTTTCATCTCCAAAATCTCTTTTGCCCAATCCGAAAAAGTGATTCGGGCCACAGTACCCCTTTGATAGGCCATAGGCCAAGTACAAACGACACCACCAGTTCCTGCAACTATTTCCATCTCATTCCATGTGCGAAATCTGCCGCATCTCACAGGATCATCAATGGCGCAGGGGCTCGTATGCGAATCTACCAGTGGCTTTGAACTGATTTCTGCAACCTGTTTCAGAGTCGTCGTATGGGCGTGAGCTACATCGACCACCATGCCCAGTTGCTCCATCCTTTCCACAATCCTGCGGCCTGCTTCGGTCAAACCGTTATGATTTGGCCCCGGATTCAAATTTCCAAAGGCCCGCATGATGTCTCCAAGCTCGTTGTTTCGATAATGAACCAAAGTGATGATTCTGACCCCGAGATGATAGAATTCATCCACTCTATCCGGTTTGCCCTCCAAGGGGTCCCCTCCTTCAATAGCCAAAATAGCCCCGGGAGGAGTCTTCTCATCAACCGTATTCGGAATGTCAGAGGCTTTTAGTACCAAATGGAGATCGTCCCGTCTGATCGGACCTTTGATCCAATGTTCTAATTGGTTTTTTGTGCTACCGGACTCCGACCCCGGCTGGCGACCTTGGCTAAGGAAGATAGAATCGCCGACTGCGGCAAAACAGCTTGCGACCATCCCCAATTTTTTAATGGCTTTGACTGTTGAAGTATTGTCGATCTGTCTTGGATCACGAATGTATCGATCCGGATGGGCATGGGCATCGATGATCCGTAACCCCTTCAAGAGATCCTTATCATCTGTAGATGCTGGAAAGGTTTTTGTCGAGGGGAAAAAAGCCGCCCAACTACAAAAAGCGGAGTAACGGAGAAACTCTCGTCGATTCACTTCAAACCTTTCTCTTCAATCACACATTCTTTCTTCTTAATTGAGCTGCCTTTTCCATTCTTTACCCCTGCTGCCCTGACCAGGAGTACCATTGAATTTGTCCTTTGAAATGTTTCCGTTGCTTTGATGATGAAATCACTCTTGACCTCCCCCTGCCAAGGGAGGTTGCCAGTTGACTACTGTAAGAGACGATCCAAAACTAAGATGTGGATCCCCTCAACAGGAGGAAGGTTCGCATCATTGGTTATCATGGCATAGCATTTCGCAACGAAGGCCGTTGCTAATTGGATGGCGTCTGGCGTTCTCAAACGATAATTTGCTCGAAGAAAGGCAGTTCTATCCGCAATCTCCTCGGTAAGGGGAAGAACCGACAGGTGGGGAAAATTTCGGAAGAGAACCCGGTAGTGTACTGCCAGAATTGTATCTTTCCTCTTGTAAGGCTGAACAAGGCATTCCGCCATAGTGAGAGTGCTCGTCACAGCTTCCATTTCACCCTTCTCCACTTCATGAAAGAGAGGTTTTACAAAGGGTAGATATGAAGGATGGTTTTCAAAAGCATAAATAAAAACCATGGTATCCAGAGCGATCTTATGGTTTTTAAGTTTCTTAAGGAAGGAGATCATTTCCAACTTGCCCGTTCTTTGGCAACGTAAGACTTAGGATCAATCCCTTTCCAAATCTCCTTACCCAGTCCAAGCATCGAGTCGGTATAGGAATCTGGTTGAGGGAGTATAATGATGATTCCATTGATCTCTTCCACTAGAACTTCTTTTCGAGGAAAAAGGGGGACTCTCTTCCGGATTGTTTGGGGGATAACAACCTGATACTTCGGTCCGACTTTAACTCTCACACCCATAAACATCCTCCATCCTGAAGCGTTATACGATATTCTAATTCCGTTATACTGTCCTGTCAAGCGATTCTTTTCTTAGATAGTTTTCTTGTTGAAGGACAATCCATTGTTTTGCGGCTAAAATCGAATCCTCTCTCTACAGATCCCCTTCCCGGATGACCTTCAGAAGGAAGATTTCTGTATTAGGGGGCAGGATATCTTTGCTGATGGAGAAACGATTCGTATTAAGAGACCAGACTTTGTAAGGACCATCGGTGAATCTCTGGAGAGAGAATTGGTCATTGTAATAGTGCATGGGAATGGCGATCTTGGGTTTCAGCTGTTCCACGACCTTCTTGGCGTTCTCGGGCCCCATGGTGGAAACCCCTCCAATGGGAAGGAGCACGATATCCACGTGCCCGATCATATCAAGCTGATCTTCATTAAAAGGCTCACCCACATCACCCGTGTGGCAGATGCAGAGGCCGTCCATCTCGAAGACGAAGGCAGAACCCCTCGTACTCCCCTCATATCCGTAAAGCCCTCTTTGATGGATCGGGACATTGTAAATCAGGACATCGCGGAAGGTTGTATGGATCTCTGTCCAATCGTTGGCCCCGTCCTTTATACCCCACAAGATCATGGGATCACCTTTTGCGAGCCCTACATTACTGTGATTCCCGCTCCTCTTCCCAATCGTCACCACATGGGGCCATACCTCGGGCATCGGGTAACCCATGTTCCCGAAAGGATCCGTGATAATCTTTGTCCCCTCGCTCGATGTGATCTGGAAGAAGGAATGGCCGAACCATTTGATCTCAATCACTCCGGAGTTTGCCACCCATCTCAGAAAAGGATCCTCTTCTCCTGCGATGTTTGGATTGCGACAGGCGGCCTTGACCCAAGAAGGATGGGTTGGGTACATGGCCAATAGACCGATAAGAATAAGTATGAAGAGGGACGAAAACTTTCTTGCTTTCAATTTCTCCCCTTTATAGGTCCCCTTCTCTCACGACCTTCAGGACATAGATCTCCGGGGTGGCGGGAAGAGTGTCTTTACTCACGGTGAACTTGTTGCTATTGAGAACCTTGGTCCGGTAAGGGCCATCCGTAAACCTCTCGAGTACATTCGTGTAATACCAATAATGCATCGGGACAGTGATCTTCGGCTTCAGTTGTTCGATGATCTTTTTGGCGGCCTCGGGCCCGGCCGTATAGGTTCCTCCAATGGTCTGAAGCAGAATATCCACGTGCCCGATGAGATCGAGCTGATCTTCATTGAATGGTTCGCTCACGTCCCCGGAGTGGCAGATGCAGAGACCGTCCATTTCAAAGACGAAAGCGGACCCCCTCAAACTGCCCTCATATCCAGGAAACCCTCTTTGATGGACAGGGACATTGTAGATCAGGACATCCCGAAAGGTTGTATTGACTTGATTCCAGTCTTGACCTCCCTCTTTCAGACCCCTTAGGACAAGGGGCTCTCCTTTGGCAAGCCTCGCATTGTTATGGTTTCCGTGCTCCCTGCCTATGGTCACGACATTGGGCCACACCTCGGGCATGGGAAACCCCATCGCTCCGAAGGGATCGGTGATGATCTTTGTCCCGCTGCTGGAAGCGATCTCAAAGAAAGAATGGCCGAACCATTTGATCTCGATAAATCCTGATGCCACCGCCGGGACGACGAAGGGATCTTCCGCGGCAATATTGGGATTTCTGCAACCCGCCTGTGCCTCCCAACCCGATGACCATACGACAAGACAAACAATGGCGGCACACAAGATCATGAAACATTCTCTAATTACTTTGAGCCTTGAGCTTTGAACTTCGAACGATTTATTTCTGAACGTTGAGCTTTCAGCTTTCAGCTGATCTTCTTTGAGCTTTGAACTTTGGGCTTTGAGCTTCATTCCTTTCCTCCAACTAAACCAATCCCCAGCGTCTTCTGAAAAACCATTCCAAAGTGAGAAAACCCAGAACCAGGACCATGACAAACGGGCTCGTCCAAAGGGACGACTGTTTCTCTTCAATAAATCGGCTCTCAGTCCTTCTGGCATAATCCTCTACCTCTTTCAAAAGGCCTTCACCCTTCAATAAGAATTTTCCTCCGGTGGAGGCAGAGATCCTCTTGAGCTGCTCGTGATCGGGTGAAGCGTCCAGAGTGTCAAGAAGTCCGGCTACGACGATCGATTCCTCCAGATGGCCGGCTGAAGTTTCAACGCGTAATCTGTATATTCCGCCTTTCTGAGGAACAAAGGACCCCAAATACTCTCCCGGTTGACCGGTAGGTCTAAGTTTTGAGTCGATCTTAAGGCCGTCGGGATTCAGGACTGAAAAAGAGACCATGGATCGGAGATTGGGTGAGAGATCCTCTTCGCTCAGTTTAATTCTTATTTCGATCTCCTGACCGGTAGCCCTCTGGCTCTCCGGTAGTGTGATCTGGACAGGGTCCATGTCCGGCTCCTTCGTGAGCCACCGGACCATTCTGTCCACAAGCCTGAGATAGGCCAGGTTCCCCTTGCCTTTGGCAACCATTCCCATATCCCATTTCCACGAATAGTCCGTGGCCAGGAAGAGAACTCTTCCATTCCCGTAATGGGAGACAGTGAGAATGGGCCAGGGGATTCCATCCGCACTTTCGAGAAGAACGGTCGCAGAACTCTTGGGCTCCAGCAGATTAAAACCGTCCAGAGGGGGCATCTCCTGCCAGAAGCTGAGACGTTGGCGATCATCACCCGCGATATCCGATGACAAGCGTGTGATGGGATGCGAGACACCGGCCCGGCTCAACCTTACTCCTGTCTTGGAATCTCTCCGATAATCCTCCTTCTCCGAAAATCTAACCGGAAGGATTTCTCCTATCGGAGTCATGACTCTTCCTTCGTGAAAGAGATTGGGCCCTCCGATCATGGCGAAGCCGCCGCCCGCCCTTACAAACTCCTTGATGCTTTCGAGGTGATGAGGGCTGAGGTAAAGGCTGTATTTAAGATTATCGAATATCAGGAGGTCGAAGGTCTTCATCTCCTTTGAGAAGAGGGTCTCCACCGGAAAGGGGATCAGGCTCTGTTCGTGAGCAGGAACATTGAGGATGTCCGAAGGCGTCCTCAGGATGACGAAGGAGAGAAGATCGATTGAAGGGTCGTTCTTCAGGGCGATCCTCATGAACCGGTAATTCATGCTTGGATTCCCTGAGACCATCAAGACCCTGATCTTGTCGCGGACGACCTTCACCGAGAGGTTCAAACTGTTGTTGGAAAGCAGGCCCTCTCCAAACTGCTGTGGAATGGAGACGGAAAGGTTCTTCTGGCCGACCTCGTCCGGAATGAAGGAAAGAGAAACGATGGTCTCGCTGGGGCTGGCATGGATGCGGGTGTTTTTCGCTGTGATCAGTTTACCCCCCTCTTTCAAAAGCACCGGAAGTGAAAGACCCGCGTAGCCGTAGCTCTTGATGGTCACGTCAATTGCTACCTCCCTTCCCCTGAAAGCAAGGGAAGGAGCCTTAACAGCCTTGATCAGGATATCCTTGTACTCCGCCTCATTCCCCATGGGAACGGTGACGACGGGAAGACTTGGAGGCCCTCCTTCGTTCCATTTCAGATTTCCATCACTCAAAAGAAGAGCCAGACCATTCTTTCCGCTAAGCTCCTTCAGAGATTCACTCAGGTCTCCCTTCATGCCTTGAGCCTTCAAGCCTTCCAATTCCTTAGCCTCAATAGGTCTAAGGGCTTCACCCATTCCGTAAAGCCTGACCTCAAACTTTTCACGGAGGGACTTCAACAATGGAGTTGTTCCCTCAGTTAGAAGTGATCTGGCTTCTTCAAGACGGCTTGTTTTCTCCGAGCCCCTGGATTGCCCCATGCTCTGGGACGTATCTAAAAGGACCGCTATGGAAGGCGATACCCTATGTTCCTTCTTAGCTACCAGGGAGGGATTGAGGGCAAAAGCCACAAGAAAGGTGATCGCGCCGAGTCGAAGGAGAGATAGGCTAAACGCTCTCGAACGTCCCAACTTTTCCCGAATAGAGCGATACTGGGCGACAACTGACCCAAATCCGATAAAAAGAAGGAGAAGAATGAGCCAGAGAGGAAACACAGGAGAGATGGTAATTTGATTTAGGGTCATAAGCTCTGACGTCTCTTGATGAAGGGGTGATGAATGACATCCTTCTTGTAATCTGAAGTGAGAGAATAGACGATGATGTTGATCCCCAATTTGAAAGCAGTGCTTCTCTGGAGTTCGCCTCCCGGCGTGCATTCATTAACCCATTTGCCCGACCTGTCTCGTGCCCAGGCTCCGGCCAGGTCGTTTTGGGAATACAGAACGGGTGTCCAGGTATCCATGGTGATCCCCTCCAAGTAGGGATTGACCCTCTGACGTCCTCCGATACTATTGATGATATAGAAGCTCTGATAGACAGAGTGGTCAGGAGGAAGTCTCCTTAACTCATGATCAGGAAGAAGTTGTTTCATCTCCCTTCGAAAGGCCTGATCAAACCCGAATCCTCTGGCCCCCATTGTATCCTCTGCGAAAAGAAAGCCTCCATAGCTCAGGAACCGTCTCAATGTTTCCCTCTCTTGCGGAGTGAAAGGATCGAACTCATATTTTCCTGCCATATAAAGGAAAGGATAAAAGAAGAGATCAGGATCGGAGAGAGTTGTTACCCGCCTTTCCTTCACCCCATCGATACTGGTTCTTAGCTCCATTTCCTCGATGATGGCTTCAGGGAATTGAGGGTTCGGATCCCATTCCCCTCCGCGGTATCTAAGCTGGGCAAAGAAGAAATGAGGGAAGGTTGCGCTCAAAGAAAGCTTAGGCTCCGAAAAAAAGATCCCTCCGACAAGACCCAATCCTGTTATCAAGAAGTTTCTTCTCGAGATCATTTCTTCTCCCGTACCTCATACGACACCGTTCCTGGTGACATAAGCCTTGTGCAATTTGTCATTCCGGGCTTGACCCGGAATCCAGTGATCTGCTGGATTCCCCCTTTCGCGGGAATGACGACCTTTGATCATTGGATATTTATCTTTTCCTTTTTCCAAGGGGCTCCGTTTGCTAAACCCATCTCTATGGCAATGACTATCAATAAGAATGCAAGCAGATATGGCCAGATCTCTTTTCGGCCTCCCTGAAGATCTTTCAGTGCTCCTTCCTTATATTCTGCAACTTTTACGGGAATGGTCCCGAATTTTTTTTGAAGTTCTTCTTCCGTCACCTTCGCAAGGTCTGACTCCTCATATGGAGCATTCACTCCCCGTCTCATATCGCCCGACGGAAGAGAGAATTGATAAATCCCCGGCCCTCCCTGGGAACCCTTGATCTGCACGGGACGACTCTCGTCTTTTTTAAAGGGTTCTCCAATTCTAAGGCCTGCTGGAAGAGAGCTTCCTGTCAAGGCCACGGCCTCTTTGAGCAATCCCTGAATCAAAGGAAGATAGGCGGCCTTCAAAGGGAGATCATTCCAATCCAGGTCCGCACTGGAACTGAACATAAAGAGCCTCGATCTTCCAATCTCAGCCTCTACGAGCAATGGATCCTGGTTCCCAAGGGTGAGCAGATTTCTTGTGCTCCCTTCGATCTTGAAATAGCGCCAGAAGGAGGCGTTCTTCAGGCTCTCGCCGTCTCTTGCAAAAGAGTTTAGAGCCTCGCGACCAGGATCGATCTTGGCGATCCGCTCCGGTTTCTGGACCAAGTTTCTCAGCTCGCCTATTCTCCACGGAAGAAGGCTAAAGGCATTATACTCCTCAGGGGAAACTCGGTCTCCCAAAAAGATAAAGATGGGTCTGCCCAGCTCAAGAAAAGAGGCCAATCTCGAAGGATAGGGCCTGGATGTATTGAGGAGAAAGACCGCATCGTACGATCGTAGATCGATGGAGGCGATCTCGGTCTCTGTGATCACCCGGACCAGAAAAGCCGAGTTTTCTGCTCCTCCCGGACGAAGGGCATTGACCAGATAATAACTCTCACTGGCCTTGAGAGAAGTTCTTGGATCTCCATCGACGATCAGAACTCTTATCTTCTCCCTGACCTTGAGAGGAAAGTAAAAGATATCATCCGATGGCAACCTGTCTTCCGATAGCCTGACCTCCCCATCGATCCAACCGGGTTTCTCCAGGAAGAGTTCAAAATAGGCTTTACCCTCCCCTCCAGCCTTGAGGTCTAATGATTTCTGATCCACTTTGATCCCTGAGAGGTAGAGTTGAACCAGGGTGGTCCCTGATTTTTCAGAGAGGTTGGAAACATTGACCTCCAAGCGTGCAGGAGTTCCTACGACGGCCTCTCCTTCGATCAAGCTCGTGTCCTTGACGCAGAAATTCGGATCTCTTTCCTGACCTCCTATTCTCAAGAAGGCCACCTCTGCATCGGAAACCTCTCCCACGTTGGTCAAATTGAGGGGTTCCCAGTCTCCGCGGGCCAGATCACTCACGAGCAATATCTGCTTGGAGGTCTTTAAATCCTTCAACCGTTGGTAGGCCAGGTCCAATGAAGAGGCCGGATTACCCCGACCGAAGGAGAGGGGAATGGTCTCTATTTCTTTCAGTGCCTCCTCCGCTCTCATCCACTGGATTCCTTTAACCCCTGTCTGCCCGATTTGAACATCTGTGGTCGGGATGATGATCACCTGACCCCTAAAATCCTTCAGGGCTTCCTTGGCTGCCTTCTTGGCGAGATCAAAACGCTCACTCCTCTCTTCGCGAAAACCCATGCTCAGGGAGTTGTCGAGAATGATCACCTTTGCTCCTTCCTTTCCGAGGGCAGCCATTCCCGGCCGGGTAAGAACGGGTTTGGCCATCATCAAGACAATACTGAGCACCGTCAGGATTCTGAGAGCGAGTAAAAGAAGATGCTTCAGCCTTTGAGGTCGGGCTGTGACCCGTTGCGATTGGAGAAGAAGCCGGACCGCAGAGAATCTTCTCGGAATGGCCTTCCTCTGGGTCAAGCGATGAATGAGGATGGGCAGAATTCCTGCTGCAAGGCCGAACAGAAAGAAGGGATTAAGGAATGTAAGGCTCATAAATTCTGACTCGGTGACGGGGTGACGCGGTGACGCGGTGAGAATCTTAATCTCTCCGCGTCTCCCTTTCTCCGTGTCCCCGTGTCTTGCCTCATTGCGTCTCCCTTTCTCCGCGTCTCCGTGTCATTGTTGTACGAACCAGTTCCTTCATTTGATTCTAAACCTTTCCCTCCAGGAGAGATAACGGACCAGGGCTCGATCCAGGCCAATCGAGGTGTCAAAAAGAGAATAATCGATCAGGTATGAGGCACAGGCTTCCCTGTAAGCATCGGTCAGGCCGTGGATCGTGTCGAGGTAAGCGGACCGGATGGCCTGAGGGTCTGCGAGAAGTTTCAGGTCTTCCTCCATGTCTTGAAAAAGGGACGGCTCTTTAAAAGGAAACTGTAGCTCGTCCTTGTCCAGAAGCTGAAATACCATGATATCACTGCCTCTCGAACGAAGCTGTTTCAATCCTCTCACCACTTCCTCAGGATTATCCAGAAGGTCTGAGATCAGAATGATCAGCCCCCGTCTCTTCAAGGAGCCGGCAAGTTCCTGAAGCACTGAGGCCGCGGAGGTTTCTCCTTCTGGCCTGCGATCCTCCAGCTCTTTCAGGATGGCAAAGAGATGATCATGAGTGGCCTTCGAAGGGATCATCCTCTCGATCCTATTGGAGAAGGTGATCAGCCCCACGGAGTCCTGTTGCTTCAGCATCAGGTAGGCCAGGGAAGCGGCAAGGGTGGAGCCATAATCGAACTTGTTCCAGCCGTCTGAGGCATAACCCATGGAAGAACTGGAATCGATGGCGATATATGCTTTCAAATTGGTGGTCTCGTGATATTCCTTGATGAAGTAACGATCGAATTTGGCATAGGCCTTCCAGTCGATATGGCGAACATCATCTCCCTGCGAATATCCTCGGTGTTCCTCGAATTCGGAGCTCAACCCTTTGGCCTGGGAAGGATGGATTCCCACCATCACCCCGTCGACGACAAACCTGGCCCTCAGATAGAGGTTCTTCAATCCTGATAAGACCTTGGGATCGAAATAGTTCAAGGCTTCACCTCTTGAAGGAGACGGTTGATAATATCGCGGGAGGTGATCCCCTCTGCCTGGGCCTTAAAATTGGTGATGATCCGATGTCTCAAAATCGAGGGAACGACGGCCTTCACGTCCTCTACGGAAGCCACGTATCTCCGATCCATGACGGCCCGCGCCTTTGCCGCAAGGATCAGATATTGCGAGGCCCTGGGTCCTGCTCCCCACTCGGTCCACTCCTTCACGAAGGGAAGGGCTTCCGATTCCTTGGGTCGAGAGGAACGGACGAGCTTCACCGCATAACCGATTACATGGGAAGAAGCAGGAACCTTTCTCACCAGTTCCTGTAGGGCAAGGATCTTATCCGCACGGATCACCTTCTCCAGAGCCGGCTGATAGGAGCAAGTGGTTGAGGCCACGATCTCCATCTCCTGGTCGAGGGTGGGATAGTTGATTTCGATATTGAACATGAACCGGTCGAGCTGGGCCTCGGGCAAAGGATAGGTTCCTTCCTGCTCAATCGGATTCTGGGTAGCCAGGACAAAAAAGGGCAGATTCAGATGATGAGTGATACCCCCTGCGGTCACCTTATATTCCTGCATGGCCTGAAGCAGTGCAGCCTGCGTTTTTGGAGGGGTTCGGTTGATCTCGTCGGCCAATAGGATGTTTGTAAAGATCGGCCCTTTGATGAAGCGGAAGGAGCGCTGCTTGCTTCCCGCCGCCTCCTCCAGAATGTCTGTTCCCGTAATATCCGAAGGCATGAGGTCAGGGGTGAACTGAACCCGGTTAAAGTCCAGTTCCATGATTCCAGCCAATGTAGAAATGAGTAAGGTCTTCGCCAGACCGGGGACCCCAACCAGCAGACAGTGACCACGGCAGAAGAGGGCGATCAAAATCTCTTCGATCACTCTGTCTTGGCCTACGATCACCTTCTTGATCTCCGAAGTGATCTCAGCCTTTTTTCGGCCCATCTCCTCGACCTGGGCCAGATCCTCATCCGATATATGATCCTCTCTTAGCGCCTCCATTGTTCTCCTCATCTTCCAAGCTTTCTGACGATCTCTCTCTCTCTTGCCGCAACCGACGGATCTCCCAGCATCTCGCAAGCCTGCGCCAATCCCAGATGATTCTCCGGATTAAAGGGGTTGATCTGTATCGCTTCCTCAAAGGCCTCTCTGGCTTTCTTGAAATTTCCGAGCTTCACATAGATCTGACCCATCTGCGTGTAAGGAGTGGGATGGTCCGTAGATATCTCCTTTACCCGATTCAAAATGCCAAGAGCCTCTTCATCCCGACCAAGGTCGATGAGCGCTGAGGAAAGCCGGTTCATAATGGGTACAGAATCCCGGGTCTCAGCCATGGCCCGGCGGTATTCGAGGACGGCCGCACTGATCCTCCCCCTCTCCTTTAGCCGGTCGCCAAGGTGTGCCCGGTTCCTTGCCACCAAGGACTTGATCTCCTCCATATCGAGCCGCTCCTCATCGACCTTCCCCTCCTTCACCTTGTAACGGTGAAGGGCTACACCCTCTGCTCTCTTCAGGTCTTTGAGAACGAGATAATCCTTCCATTTCTCCTCAAACTCGGGAAACGGCAGACCCAGAACTTCCCGAATGGCCTCGCTTGCGCCCCGTGCGGTCGCACCGGCAATCCGATTCATGATCTCTCTCAGCTTTTCGTGTCCGGCCCTGGCAATGATGAACTCGATGGCGGATGCGGCCTGGGCATAGGCAAGCTGAACATCCTCGGGCGTCTCCAACCGGATCAGCGAGGGCTCCATCCGATCGAAGCCGATCAGTCTCTTTTCGTCTAACGCACGGGCCAAGAGGGACTCATAGAGAAGCGACAGATAGGACGGCCCGTTTCGCCACCGGGTCTCCTCATATTTTGAGAGCCCTTCGTGGAACCAGATGGGTGCCTTGTTCGAGGTTAACTTCACGATGAGATAGTGCATATATTCGTGGCTGATCGCATCCAGCCAGCGATAGCCATAGACCAGTGCCTTTGGAGAAAGAAACTGCAGTTTATTGAACTTGGTGAGGCCCACTGCACCGGTGACCTCAATGTCCCGGATGGATAGCGTCGAGGCAAGATAAAAGGCTTTGGCATCCGGAAACAATTCCACCCTTACCTTCTCTCTGGGTTCAAATCCGTATTGCCGGGCCATCGTCTGGTAAGTCTTCTCCAGGGCCTCAGTCAGATAATCCACCAGGATGCCGTCCTGCTTCTCATCGAGAAGAATCATAAAATGGGGGGTCTCATATCGCTTGAAGGCCGAAAGCACATTGATCGTCTCCTCGGTCAACAGGGCATAGCCCCTTCGGGTATCGTCCTCTCCGCCCGCTTCCATGGCCGATTTCATCAGCTTGAGGGATTCCTGGTAGTCGCCCCTGTGGAATGCGATCTGCGATGCCAGCTCAAGAAGCTGTGCGTCTTTTGGTTCTCTTGCAAGGGCTTCTTTCACCTCCGGCCAAATCTCCTCCACCTCCCAACTCTCAAGCTTCGCTTTCAGGGACTCGATCAACTCGGGCGAAGCTGCACCAGAGAGAGAGGGGAGGACTAAGAGGGTTGTGAGGATCACAGTGGCGGCTACAAAACCAAAGAGACCACAAAGGACTCCATCATTGAAAAGACCTAATCCGATAAGATTTCCCTTCACCTCAGCGGGAGGGGATGTCCACACCATGATGGATCGGTTGGTAAACAGGCTGTCATTGGCTTTCACTCTTTTCATTCTGTTAATCCTTTAAAGTATTTCTCCACCTCTCTCCGGTAGGGAGATGGAATCCCTTCCTTCAGGGATTCCATGACCTTCTCTCTCAGGATCTGGGGTGCCTTGTAAGCCTCTTTTGAAGGCGGATCGAACTCCTCCCTGTCAATACCCGTATAGCCCTTCTCCCGAGGCCGTCTTAATTCGGGCTGTGGAAGTGTGGGCATAGGAACCCACGGACCGTAATACCATCCGGGCCTTGGATCATAACCCCAGACATAGCCCCAGCGATTCTGCATCTGCATGGCCATCTGCTGGGCCATCTGTTGCGCCATCTGCTGCATCGCCTGCTGGGACCGGGTCAGACTTCGAATGGCCTCCTGTTCCGGAGGAACGGCGCCCGGAGCATCCTCTCCTTTGAGCTTTCCGGAGGCCCTGCCCATAGAGTCGGTTGCCTCCTTCAGGTCCTTCAGGATCTCCGTATCCATGCCGGGAAAGAGCTGGGAAAGCATTTCAAGCTTTTCAGTCAAGTCACGGGTTCTCTTCTCGAGGCCTTCCTCTCGGGAAGAGAGGCCGGGAAACTTTTCCTTATTCTCCGGAGCCAAAAGCTCTTTTGGATCGGGACTCAGATCCTCTGCCATTTTCCTCAACGCTCCGATGATCTTCTGAATGTCGGGCCTCTCCGGTAGTTCTTTTTCCAGATTCTTGAAGAGCTCAGAGAATCTTTCAAGATTTTTCTCCACGAGAAGTTTTTCCAACTCCTCAATCACATCGTTCTGTTCGGACGGAAGAGAATCATGAAGTCCTTTCAGGGCTTCTTTAAATCGGGGAAGAGATTGGCTCAATCGCTTTTCGGTCTCTTCCTCTACCATCCGCTTCGTCTCCCGATCGATCCTCTCCGTTCCAGAAAGGATCTCTTTCTGCTCACCCAGTATTTTTTCAAGCTCACTGGTCTGCCGGGCCATCTCGGCCTGGAGTCTATCGAAAGAACCCATGTTGGCTTGTGCTCCTGCTCTTCCCAAGGCACCCATCATCTCCGAAAGGGTCTGGAGAAGCCGCTGAGCCGCCTCAAGGGCACCGGCAAGGTCTCCAGCCATAAGCTTCTTCTGTATCTCATCAAGGTCTTTAAACAGGTCCTGAAAATCCATTCCGCTGAGTTCAGGGCTATTGACGAACTCTTCGGGCAGCTGGGTTGCCATCTTGCTCAAGGCATCCATGACCGTCTGGAGAAGCTCTCTCAGCTTGTCCAGCTCTTTCATCGCTGCCTCCAGGGCTTCCGGTGTCAAAGGTCCCTTGAAGTCGCGCAGCTGGTCGATGAGCCGCCTCTCCCGGTTTCTGATCTCGCGGGCCAGGGCTTCCAATTCATTCATCTTTGCTTTCTTGGCAACATCCTCTGCAAGCAGGGCTAATCTCTCAAGCTCACGAGTAACGGTCTCCTTCGGTTCTTCATCGACCCTCCGGTTCAAGAAGTCCAGGTTTCGTTTGAGTGCCTCGAGATCGTACCGTTGTGGCTTGTTTTCCCCGATCTGCTCAAGATTCTTATCGACCTGCTCCAATATTTTTTTCAGCCCCTGGGCCAACTCATCTTTGTTCCCTTTCTCTTCCAACTGATCCGCCAGAAGATCGAGGAGGGCGTTCGCAATCCGCTCGGCCTCCTCCACCTCCTTGGCCGCTCGATCCCTCTCATCCCTGACGTATAAAGTGAAGGCCCTTGAATAACCTGCCTTCGGACCTGAGATAGAATCATTATCCCAGACCTCCAGCCGATAGGTCACCCTATCTCCCGGAGTCAGGGCCAGACCGGTCAGATCCCATTTGAATGTTTCGGGGCCCAGAGAACGACTGCTGCGGATATTCTTCATACTGATGAAACGTTCTGTTCCGCCCATCTGGTAACTCAGTCGAACGGCTGTAATTCCGAAATCGTCTCTCGCCGTATAGACGATCGGTGTAATCTCTGTACCAGCCACCTCGAGATCCTGTGCAGGACTGATGATTTCTGCTTCGGGATACTTATCGGGAAGAAGTTGGATCCGGTACTGGACAGGGTCGGGGTTTTCGAATCCCAACTCATCCTTCACATGAATGGAGTAGGTGCCAGGGGAAAAAATGGCCAAACTTCCTGTCAGAAGGTCTCCTTTAATATTGAGGGCAAGCGGATTGCCCTGGTTCAGGATGATCTTCCCCTCTTTCACGGGCTTATTGGTCTGTGCCTCCAGGTTCACCATTGTGCCTTTTAAGGCTTCGATATGGCCTTCCTGCCGGACCTCCTTGGGAAGACGGGTATAGTCAGGAGGGATCAGGGTAAGCTTCAGCTTTCCTATCTCGGGAGGGTCAACCACGCGGATATTGTAAGGCGGAGAAGAGGCACGGCCTCCAAAAGCCTGATAGCGAAAGGATCGCTGGACTGAGGCCATCCCGTATTTGAATCGCCCCTCTCCTTCTGATTCCATGAAGGGTCGTACCGGATCGCCACCCTCAGGCCAGACTTCCAGCATGAGCTTTTCCGGCACACCTCCCGTGACCTTAGCCTTTATTAGTACCGGGGTGCCGCGTAAAACGATCGATCCTCGAGGTTCAACCGTGATGAGGGTTTCCTCCAGGGGTAGGTTTGAAAGGGGGTAAAGGATCAGGCCGAGGGATCGGCCCAAGAAGTGGGGATCGAAAGCAAACACCAACGAAAAGGAGAGAACAAGGGGGATGAACAACCTGAGATGCCCGAGTCCCCTCTTAAGGCTAACCACCTGTGAGGGACTGATCGCAGAAACTTCACGGGCTGTCTTATTGAGTTGCGCTTTGATCAACCCTTCCGAAATCGGACCAATACTCGGACCTTTGTACAACTCATTAAAGAGAAGGAGCGAGTTGGTTACGTCGTCCTTCAATTGGGGGAACTTCTCCTCTAACCCTTTCGCCACTCGCTCCATCGATGGCCTGGAGAAGAAACGCCATAATCCCGACAGCAAGAGAAAGGACAGAAATGCGATCGAGGCAAGCGAATAGAGGAAAGGCAGATATGGAGATCTCTCCCTCAATTCAATGACGAAAAGGCTTCCTAAGAGAGCCAGGATGAAACCTGAGGCCAGGAGGAGGAGAAATTCCAGTGTCGTGCAGATCTGAATGCGAAGGGATATGCCCAGGAGAAACCTGGTCAGGAGGCCATAATCACGGTGTAGACTCTCTTTGGGCGTCACCGCCGCCTCCGATAAGATAACGACATGGTATATTATAACATATGCCTCGTGCCAGGTTTCAACTGATTAAGAATCCTTCAAGGATAAGGCTGATTGTCGCTATTCATTTGATCAATTATAATTGAGCCATGGGATCGATCAAGAACAACCTCCTCATTACAGGGCTTCCCGGAGTAGGGAAAACCACTCTCATCAAAAAGCTTTCTGAGGAGTTGAGGGATCTTCATCCGGTTGGATTCTACACTGAGGAAATAAGGGAGGAAGGGGAGAGAAAGGGATTCGAGTTGGTCAGCCTCGATGGGAGAAGGGGACTTCTCTCTCATAAAGATATCAAAAGTCCTTATCGAGTGGGTTCCTATAAGGTTGATATCGGAGGCTTCGAAACGTTTCTTGATTCAGTTCCTCTTGGGGACCCTTTAAACCGTGTGATCATTATGGACGAAATCGGAAAGATGGAGTGTTTCTCCGATCGATTTAAAAACCTGTTGAAAAACATTTTCAATTCTGAGACATTGATCATTGCGACCATTGCCTTGAAAGGAAGCGGTCTGATTGCTGAGATAAAAGAGAGAGAAGACGTGAAGCTCTTCGAGTTGACCCCGCATAACAGAGAAGCATTGCTATCGGAGATATTGAAAGAGATACAAGGGATTGTAGGGAACGCATATATGCGTTCCCTACGGTAATTGCCATGATAGATGGCGGAGTTTTCTAACGGGGTAAAAAATCAGCCATGGATACCCTTCTCGTTCCCATCGGTGAGGTCGATCATAACGTTGTCGAGACCCTGAAGTACGACCTCAGTAAAGTCTTGAAGAAGAAAGTCTCGATCAGCAAAGAAATACCTCACCCCGATCCTGCCTTTAACAGAAAAAGGAATCAGTATCTCTCAACGGCAATATTAAAGACGATGATGGAGAAAAAAGCCTTTGCCGTCTATGAAAGAATGTTGGGGATCATTGACCATGATCTCTATGTGCCGAAGTTAAATTTTGTCTTCGGAGAAGCAAGCCGAAGGGCTGCCGTCATTTCTCTGACTCGTTTGAGGGACGAGTTCTATGGCCTGCCCAGGGATCAGGGGCTTTTTCGAAAGAGGGTCCTCACCGAGGCGGTCCATGAACTGGGTCACACCTACGGACTAAGACACTGTGAAAATCTTTATTGCGTCATGTTCTTTTCCAATAGCCTGATCGATACCGACAGGAAAGGCCCGGCTTTCTGTCAGAAGTGTGCGAGCAAGCTTCCCTTTTAGCCTCCGAGGTAGAGCCGGCGGACGTCTCGGTTTTCGAGAAGATCCCGACTCTTCCCTTCGTAACGATTGTTTCCCATCTCAAGAACATAACCGTAATCGGAATATTCCAAGATCATGGCCGCCTTCTGCTCCACAATGAGACAGGGGATTCCGGATTCTTTGATCTCCACAATTTTTTCAAATACGTTTTTGACCCATTTGGGCGAAAGCCCAAGGGAAGGCTCATCGAGGAGGAGGAGCCTGGGTCGGATCATCATCGCCCGAGCCAAGGAGAGCATCTGTTGCTCTCCGCCGCTCATCTGGCTCGCTTTTCTCCTCTTCTTCTCCATCAGCCAGGGAAAGATTTTATGAATGCGGGCCAGGGCCTCTTCTTTCTCCTGCCGCTCCTTGATCGTCCAGGCCCCCATATCGAGGTGTTCCTGAACAGTCATCTCTGGAAAGACGACTCGTCCCTGGGGGTTGAAGGCCAGGCCCTTCCCCACAACCTGATAGGGAGTGCAGTTCGTGATCTCCTCGTCCAAAAACATCACCTTCCCGGAAGTGGCCCTTAGAAAGCCTGAAACCGCTTTGAGGACGGTCGATTTTCCGGCCCCATTGGGGCCGATCAATGCAACGATCTCCCCTTTGATCACCGAGAGAGAGATACCGTGGAGGATCTCCATCTTTCCGTAGCCGGTGACTAACCCTTCTACCTTCAGGACTTTTTGCGAATCCCTTTCCATCATCTCCCAAAATAGTGTTCCAGCAGACTTTCGTCCTTCTGAATCAGATCACAACTCCCCTCGGCGATCTTCTGGCCGTAGTTGAGGGCGATCGCCTTTTTACAATGGCCCATGATCACCTTCATATCATGCTCGATGATGATGAAGGTCTTTCCTCTTTCGTTCAACTGGTGAATCAATGCCATCAGCTCATTCTGGAGCGTAGGATTGATGCCCGCGGCCGGCTCGTCAAGGAGGATCAGCTGGGCATCGAGCATCAGAACCTGGGCCAGGGAGAGGAGCTTCTGCTGACCGAAAGAAAGGTCGGAGGCGTAATCGTCTTTTTTGGCATCCAGCCGGATCAGACGGAGGAGATCCATCGCCTTTTCGAGCGTCACTCTTTCTCTCCCTTTTCCCACAACGATCAGGTTTTCAAGGAGTGTCATCTTGGGAAAGATCCGGATGATCTGATAGGTCCTGCCCACTCCCCTGCGCGCGATTTCGTAAGGTTTTCTGCCGGTGATCTCCTCTCCTTTCAAATAGATATGCCCGGAGTCGGGTTGAAGCACTCCGGTGATCAGATTGAAGAGGGTCGTCTTCCCTGCCCCGTTCGGACCGATCAGCCCGGTGATCGATCCTGACTCAATGTCAAAAGAGCAATGATCCAGAGCCACAACCTCCCCGAACTTTTTCACCACATCCTCAATCTTTAATATGGGTTCTCTTGTCATCTCTCTGCCTACTGCTTACTGCCTTCTGGTCTTTTCTATATCTTTCTGATCTTCGGCACGATCCCTCTCTCTTTCATCCAGCCCAGAAGACCTTCCGGGAAAAAGAGGATCAATATCATCAGGATGCCTCCGAAAATGGCCATATAAAGTAAGGTCAATTCGGCCCAGAGTATTTCATGAATGAAAGTGAATAATGTTGCCCCGATCACCGGGCCGAAGACGGTCCCCACGCCACCAAAGAGCGCCATCACAATGGGGGTAAGGGTCAGTTGAATGTTAAAAGCGAATGTCGGATCGATATAGTTCTGATAGGTGAAATGGATGGCACCTGCAAGCCCCACAAAAAAAGCACTGAGAACGAAGGCAAAGATCTTCTCCCTTGTCGTATGGATCCCCAGGGTTTCTGCGGCCTGCTCGTCTTCCCGAATCGCAAGGAGGCGAAGGCCCAATTTGGATGAGGTGATCTGATAACAGACAAGGAGGGTCATGAAAGCGAGCAGAAGGATCGACCAATAGAGCGTCGGAAGACGGACCCCTGCAACGAAAGGAACCCCTTGCCCTCCATGGGTAAGAGGTGTGAGATACTCTGTGCCGAAGAGTTCTCGCGTCCCCTCTGTCAGGGCCACCATGGAGATGGCAAAATAGACCCCCTTGATTCTGAGAAGGATATAGCCGACTCCAATGGAGATCAGACCGGTGAAGAAGGCTCCGATGAACCACGCAAACAACCAGAAGAGATGGTAGTCGGCAATGAGAAGGGTGCTCACATATCCGCTCACGCCGATGAACCATGCGAGACCGAAATTCGTATAACCTGTCAGGCCTGAGAAAAGATTCCAGCCCGCTGCATAGACGGTAAAAATGAAGATGAGAACCAGGAGCGTGAGCCAATAATCCGACGCAAAAAAAGGGATCGAGACAAGGAAGCCCATGAGGATGGCAATTCCTAACATGATTCCATTTTTTTCAAGGAAATCTTTCATTACGGCTTCGTCACCCTGAAGGATGAAGATTTAGGATCGCTCCATATCATACCCCCCCTTCATCCCCCTTCACTGAAGGGGGGATGAAGGGGGTTCGCTCTCTTTCATCTCTTAAACAGTCCTGTCGGCCTTAGCAGGAGAATGATCAAGAGGGTCACCGATGGAATGATCTGGGCCATCTTTGCGCTCAGGTACTGGGTGACCAGGCTCTCCAACACCCCGATGATCAGCCCTCCTGCAAGCGCTCCATGAATATTGCCCAGCCCTCCCAAAACGACAATGGCAAAGGCTTTTGAAATATAGGTTGAGCCCATTTGGGGGAAGATGACCCATTGGAGGCTGACGATGGCTCCGGCAGCGCCCGCCAGTCCTATCCCCATCCCGAAGGTGAGGGCCCTCATCCTTACCGTATTGATTCCACAGACAAGGGCCACTTCTGAATTCTGTGAGGTGGCTCTGATCCCTTTTCCCAATTTGGAATACTTTAAGAAAGCAAAAAGAGCGGCGGTGATTCCAATTGCGAGACCAAAGGAGACGGTTTTGCTCCTTCCGAGAACGAATCCCAAGAAGAGAAAATTGCCCGTGAGATAGGGTACGGATCGATAGGTATTGGTCCAGAGAAACTGGGCCAAGTTCCAGATGAGCGTGGACATTCCAAAGGTCAGAATCAAGGCAGAGAGTTCCGGCGCCTTAATCAATCTCTCCGTGACCCTCTTATGGATCGCCACCCCCGCCAGGAAGAAGACCGGTACGGAGAAAGCAACGGCGAGGAGGGGATTGAGGTGAACGAGGCTAAAAGCCCAGAATGCAAAATAGGCTCCCAGCATCACAAATTCGCCGTGGGCGATATTGACAATCCCCACCACGCCCCAGACCAGCGTGAGCCCCATCCCCACCAGGGCATACACGGAGCCCAGCATCAAACCCCTAATCAGAATTTCAAAAAAATTGCCCATGGCATTTAGAAAGGGCGGCCCTGCCTACCGCAGATAGGCACAAAGGGTCGCCCCTGCAAATTTAAACGGAGTTTCATTAAGTGCAACTCTCCATTCCGCACTCCGCACTCCGCATTCTGCAATCCAGAATTATCTCTTCCACCCCGGAAAGGGATAGACCACCTCTGCTGTTCGCATCTCTTTTGGGTAGACGATCTGTTTCACCATCCCCTCCACTGTGACTTGATTGGGAAGAAGTTTCTTTGGATCAGCCTTTTGCCACTGGATCAGATTGGTCGATTTTCCCACCTGCCAGCCCGCATCCGGGTGTCCGAGAGGATTCACCTCGTATTCACCAAAAACGGTCACCGTCTTCATCGAATAAAGCTTATCTCTCAATGCCTTCTTATCCTCAATGGAGCCAAGCTCTTTGACTCCTCGCTCCAGGATCTGTCCGGCGGCAAAACCCGCTGTCGCATGATACGAAGGCTCGCTCTTATATTCCTTCAAGTAGGCAGAATAGAATTCCAAGTTGCCGGGTGTCTTGACAAAGGGCTCCCAGAAGGTTTCACCTGTCACAAAGGTCCCGTCGCCCTTCAGAGATTGGGCAAAATCGGCAATGGCAGGCCCCACGAGGAACCCAAACATCTTGGGTGTGGCATTAATCGCTTTGGCCGCCTTCATCAATCCAATCGAATCGGGAAGATACCCACCCCCTAAGATCAAATCGGGCTTCTGGGACCATGCCTTCGACATGATGGGTTCCCAGTCTGCCGTCTCTTTTGGATAGCCCTCGTCGAGAACGACCTGCATTCCCATCTCCTTGGCTTTGGCAACGAGAGGTTTTGCCGCTGTAATGGGAAATGGAGTATCCTGATAGATAAAGGCAACGGTCTTTGCCCCTTTCTCCTTGCCGATCATGAGACATCCATAGAGATTCTTCCAGGAAGGAGGCAGGACACCCACAAACCATTCCCTCTTCTTTCCTTCCCAGATGACCGACGCATTGGCCAACGGAGTGATAATGGGAATTTTGTAATCCTCGGCCAATGGGGCGATCGCATTGGAGGTACCGCTCCCGTACGGTCCCAATATCAGATCGACCTTATCGGAAACGATCAGTTTTCTGGCCAGCTTAACGGACTCGCTCGGATCGCTCTTATCGTCATAAACGACGAACTCCACCTGTCTCCCAAGAAGCCCTGGCCCCTTGCATCCTAATTTTTCCACCTCCCCGAAGGTGCAACCCCTCTCATTGATCACCTTCCCCCAGAGTTTATATCCCCCTACTTCTAACTCTCCTTCACGGGCCATCGATCCTGTCAGGGAGATGGCGACACCAATCTTTATGGGAGACTTTGTCTGAGCCTGGACACTCTTTGCCGCCCAACTACCCATTCCCAGTGCTGCCGCACCCAGGGCGGTCTTCTTTAGAAAATCCCTTCTGGTCAACCTCTTCTTCCCCTCTTTCTTCACCATTTGCGTTCCCTCCCTTCTAATCCCCTGACTCCCCCTTTGATAAAGGAAGATAAGAGGATCTATATTTTTTTTCCCTCTCTGAGGGTATCAAATTCCTCTCTTCTTTGTCAAATGGGCCTTTGGGAATATGTTCCGGCAAGCATCAGGGCGAAAGCCCTGAGTTACAGGTTTTGTGGCGACGCAACTCAACCCTTTTGGATGAATCACCAATGAAACTGCATATCGAAGAGCCAAAATAGCGAAAGCCCTTCGTTAGATATACTCAATCGTGGCAGGAGGTTTCGGAGTCAGGTCATAGAGACACCGATTCACTCCTTTGATCGATGTGATCCGCTCGCATATCCTGAAGAGCTTTTCCCAGGGGATCTTGACAGCAGTCGCGGTTCGGGCATCCACGCTGTTGATGCAGCGGACCACGATGATCTGCCCGAACTCCCGTCTCCCGTCTTGAATGCCAGTCGCCCTGTCGTTAAGAAGAACGGCCATATATTGAAAGGCCCTGCTTTTCCCAAGCTCCTCTTCAACGATGGCCGTAGCAGCCCGGACCGTTTCAAGCCGCTCCTCTGTCACCTCTCCCACAATCCGTGTGGCGAGAGCAGGACCGGGAAAGGGAATTCTTTTTGCGACCTCAGCCGGAAGATCCAGTATTTTTGCCACTTCCCTCACCCCATCCTTTCTCAGCGTCTTAAGGGGCTCGAGCACCTGATACCCGTATTCCTTCTCGGGATCGATGCCAACCTGTGTAAGGATGTTATGCTGACGCTTGATCCCGGCGACGGTCTCCTCGATATCTGTGAGGATCGTGCCGTGGAGCAAAAAGGTTGCACCGGTTTCGCGGACCAGTCTTCCAAAGACGGTCGCATAGAAGGTGTGCGTGATGGCATTACGCTTCTCCTCGGGGTCTGTTAATCCTTTCAGGGCGTTCAGGAATTCTGCCCGAGCATCCACCAGCTCTACGGGAATTCCCATCTTGTCAAAGAGCTGGACAACCCTCTGAGGTTCATCTTTCCGCATCAGCCCGTTCTCGATAAAAAAGGTCTTGAGCTTATTGCCGAGGCTTCGATGCCCGATGACCGTGACCACCGAGCTATCCACACCCCCGCTCAAGGCATTGATGGCAATGCCATCCTTAACGGTCTCTTTAATGTCAGCAATCTGTTTATCCACAAAGGCTCGATAGTCCATCCTTCTCCCTCCTACCTTTCTTCTCTTGATTTATGGAGATCCTCCAACAGCTCTCCGCCCACTCCCACGTTTTCAGGGCTTGATTCCCTCAGGTAGACGACAAAGGCCCTCTCCTTACGCCCGTCAATCGGCTGGCGGTATCGGTGAACGACTTGATCATCTCCTTTTTCTTCTCTTTATCCACTTTTGGGCCATAGAAAAAGATGGGCGCCATGGGTTCCTCCTTTCGTCAGAATGCGAATCATCTCTCTCTTACACTAAAGAAAGAGAGAAGACAGCAGAACGCAATCCAAAACGATCAGCCCCACCACCCCGGCAACCGCCAGGTGGCTGAACAGCCCCCCGATCCAGCCGAGATATTGAATCCCAAGGCCTGCAAAGATTCCCGCCCCGTAACCTGCCACAAATCCAGCCAGACCTCCCCATCCAGCCAACGACCGGGAATGGAGAAGGGTTCCCTCAAACAATCCGACGGTGATGCCCAGAACCATAAAAAAGAAGAAGATGCCGAAGCCAAATGAATCGAAGGAGGGCCGGGCTCCCATGTGCGAGCGAATGCTTCCGACAAGAAAGAGGGTAAAAAGCACTACTCCCAAAATGCCGATACCCCAGCCAATCATCGATCCCCGGGCAATGCCCGCCCCCAATCCTGCAATGGCTGCCACCTTGGAAGCGAGAACGAGAACCGTAAACTCCAAAGGGACATGATTCGAAAAAGGAGATCGGTACTCCTCTTTTTTGGGCCGAAGTCGTCTCCAGAGAAGAGAGGGAAAGAATCGCGTGTGAAAAGAGAGGGACAAAATACTTGGGGGTGTGTCGCTCATGGCCTTTCCATCTTACTTGATATGCGGCACAGATTCAACAAAAAGCTTCTATCGGCGGTCAAGCATCCGACTCTTTTGGCCTTCCCCTCGGCTCTTTGTCAAAAGGATGACGGCAAGGAGGATCATCACCCCGCCTGCGACACGCAGGGGAGTGATGGCTTCGTCAAGTACGAGCGCAGCGAGAACCACGGTGACCACGGGTTCGATCGTGGAAAGCATTGCAGCATTCGTCGGTCCCAGGCGTTCGAGACCGGCTAAGAAGGTGACGATCCCCAAGACCGTTGAAATCAGTGCGATCGCGCTGACCGAGAGCCAACCGAACCATGTGGTTGGAAAAGATGCTCCTTTGATTGCGATGAGGCTGCCGAACATCACCGCAGCCGTAGTGATAATGACCGCCGAAGCTGGAGTCGCCCTTCCCTGTTCGATGATCTTGCTCCCGACGAGAATGTAGACGGAATAGAGGAAAGCCGCGCCCAAGGCCAAGATGACACCCGCCGATTTTCCGCCTCCGGCGGGTCCGATCGTGAATGCCGTTCCCACAAGGGCAAGGGCGAGCGCTGCGATCTTCAATGTTGAAACTTGCTCCTTCAGGACCACCACGGCAAGGATCGTCACGATGGCAGGATATAAGTAGAGGAGGAGGGCAACCAATCCTGCCGAGGTGAAGGTGAGCGCTGTGAAATAACAAAACGACGCGCCAAAATAGGCAAGAGCGCCCATGAGAATCAAACCCAACAGAGTTCGTCCACGGGGAAACTTCGCCCCCCGTGCAAGAGTCAGCAAAAGGATACAAAGGGAGGAGATCCCAAATCTCAGAAAGAGAAGGGTGATCGGGTCTGTCCCCGCTTCGTATGCAAAACGCGCGAAAACCGCTGCGGCACCGAAGGAGACGGCCGAGATAATGATCAGAAGAACACCGATCAGATCCTGCATCCAAGCTTTCTCACTTCTTCATTGATGGCACCGTCCTACCATATCAAAAACAAGGCGCCGTCGCAATGGGTAAGGGTTTGAATGCAGTAAGGAAGCGTTCGGGGGTTACGGTTTTGCTCATCGGAAAATCAGCCAATGGAACCCCACGGGCGGAGCCCGTGGTACCATTCTAGTCCGCCTTCGCCAAAAGACGGCTACCTGCTGCGCCAGGGCGCATGCACGGCGAGCGG
>JBHGBJ010000034.1:0-39345 GCA_041947025.1 Thermodesulfobacteriota bacterium | reverse complement strand
AAGACAGCCCGGCTGAGAAAGTTTTGTAGCGAAACCTTTGACAGGCTTAGCAAAAGAGTTGGTAGAACTTACTCAGCCCCCTATTTGGGCTAAAACGAAAGTTTTCCATACCCAATAAAATGACCGCAATTACAAAACCTTAGAAGTCTGGGTTGTCTTCCTCTAACATCACAAAATCAGAGATGCTTCCCTGCCACCTCATTTTGCCCTTCGACAGGCTCCGGGCGAACGGTATTGTGTCGAAATGATGTGGCTTTCCCGTTCATCCTCGGCCGTGAGTTTGTCGAAGGGCAGAAGCATAAACTTGATTCGGCCAGTAACCTATCAAGATGCCAAATGTTCTTAGTCAATTAGGAGAGGGAGTGGCGGGAATTAAATCGGAATCCGTTCCCATTTGTTTACGGAGGGTTGGAAAGACTACTGCAGTTTCTTTTCGTAGCTGTCCTGTTTCCGACCCACCTCAACAGCATATTCCAAGTTGGGATCTACAGCCTCTTCGCCATTATTGTAGTCGGTCAAGGCCTTGGCCATCCTCGCCTTGTAATCGCTTAGGTGGCTGTTTCGATTATAGAAATCTTTCAAGATTTGACATCCTACCGTTATATTCATAAAGGGATCTGTCATTGCCCTTCTGTCGACTGCCAGATTGAGTTTGACGACGTACTCGTCCCATTTGAGGGGCATGATCTGCATCAGGCCCTGGGCTCCCATGCTTGATCTTGCATTGGGATAGAATTCGGACTCCTGGTCGATAACAGCCATGATCAGAGATAGGGGCAGATCCAGCTCTTTCGATTTCCTGACAATCGATTCCGCGATATCAATCCCCTGGCCAAGGCTATAGCCCTTGGTCCTCAGGATTCCGTAGAGTTTATCTTTGGTGCGGTACTCTTCTATGATTTCCTTTAAGTGAGGGAAAGAATAATGCTTACCCTTTTCTTCGCTGATTGTGACCCATAACGCAGCGATAGCAGCGATATAGATCAGGTTGGCAAGAATCAGGTGGAAGATCAACCTCCTTCGGATCTTTACAAAAGTCTCCTTTAGGACAACGCCGGAAAGAGATCCCTTTGCCATAAGCTGCTTCTCGCCTGTTAATCTCCACTATACTGGAGCCCGGATGGAAACCAAATAGGGTCAAGACAGTATTTTGTTTGAAAAAGCCCCTGATTTTAAGGGAGGTGAATCTGTTCGTTACGGAACGATGCCCGGGCGAGAAACTCTCAATAACTATTTGACATGATACATAAACATGTCTTTCATATTTCGGCGATGCTGAATTGTTCCTGGTGGAAGCCGGGTCTGCCCTTGATCACAATCTTCTTCTTTAGCCTTCGCTCTAATTCTTCCACTCCGGCTCTCTCCTCCTCATAGAGGATGTCTGCAACCTCAGGGTTGACTTCGACCATGATACTATGGCCACCCAATTCAGTAGAGGCCCTCTCGATCTCCCGAAAGATATCGTAACAGACAGTGGTCTTTGATTTGATGAGCCCGGCTCCCTCACAATAAGAACAGGACTCCCCGAGGATCCTTGAGATATTCTCCCGTGTACGCTTTCGGGTCATCTCCACCAGACCCAGTTCTGAGATTTTGAAGATCGTGGTCTTCTGCCGATCCTTCTTGATGGCGTCCTCGAGGGCCTTATAGACCTTCTCCCGATCTCCTTCCCGGTCCATATCGATAAAATCGATGATGATAATTCCTCCAATATTCCGAAGCCTCAACTGGTAAGCGATCTCTTTGGCTGCCTCCAGGTTTGTCTTGAGAATCGTATCGGCCAAATTTCTCTTTCCCACATATCTTCCCGTGTTCACATCGATGGCCACAAAGGCCTCGGACATGTCGATGACAATATAGCCCCCTGATTTAAGCCAGATCTTTCTACCCAAGATCTTATCAATTTCGATCTCAATGCCAAAGGCATCGAAGATCGGCTCCCTCTTCTCGTAAAGGGTGATCTCGTATTTTTGCTTGGGCATGTAGGTGTTGATGAAAGAGATGATGTTATCGTATTCTTCCTTGGAGTCGATGACGATCCGATTCACCTGTGGAGAAAGGATATCACGAATGACCCGGAGGAGCATGTTCAGGTCGTTGTGGATAAGGGTGGGGGCTGTCGAACTTTCCCTCTTCTTCTGGATGTTACTCCAGAGATGGAGCAGAAATTCCATGTCGTTTCGAATCTCTTCGAGCTCTGCCCCTTCACTTGCCGTCCGGACAATGAAGCCACCAGAAGGGGGTTTGATCGTCTGGATAATCTCCCTGAGCCTCTTCCGCTCCCTCTCATCCTTAATTCTCCTTGAGATTCCTATATGCTCAACAGTGGGCATAAAGACAAGATATCTGCCCGGCAAGGTGATGTGGGAGGTGATTCGTGTTCCTTTTGTGCCGAGGGGTTCTTTGGAGACCTGAGCCAGTATCTCTTGACCTTCGAAGAGGAGATCTTCGATCTGTGAGGATGGATTGAAATAGGTGGTTATCTCTTCTCCTTGTGGAAAGCCCATCTCCTCATAGTCTTCAATTCCTCCATAGACGTCGGCGACATAAAGAAAAGAGGCTTTCTCCAGCCCGATATCGACAAAGGCAGCCTGCATTCCCGGCAAAACCTTCAGGACTTTCCCTTTGTAGATATTTCCGACGATCCCGCGATCCTTGGTACGCTCGATATAGAGTTCTGCGAGGACCCGATCTTCCAGAAGGGCAACCCTTGTCTCATGGGGCCTTACGTTGATGATCAGCTCATTGGCCATGGTTTACTCCGTTTGGATCGTTGGGTTCGTTTGAATCGTTCATTTCGTTAAACCATCAAAACGGTCCTAACGTTCTATCGTTTATTCGATCTTCACGATTCTGCATTGAGCCAGAGCCTCTCCTTTCAAATCGAAGAGGGCTCCAATGATCTCTGAAGGCTTGGCTGTCCTTTTTCCCTCGTTTCGGAGAACCAGTTCAATGCCCCAATGGCCGCCGTTCTCCGACTTCATCCCATTCTCCCTTATTTCCATCCTCTCAATCAAGGACCGAACGTCCACGCTTCTCCTCTTCTCCTTTCTCTCCTGGTGAATGATGAACTCTCTTCTTTCCAGAACCTTTTCGATCTTCGTCACCACTTCTTCTCTTGAAAGGAGGTGAGCCAAGGGAATCCAGTAGGCCGACCGATGAGCCAAGGAGGATGGCGAAGAAGAGAAGGGGACCTCCTCGGCTTCAGTGACCTTGATTCCCTGAGGAAGCATCCGATTCAGCCTCTCCATGACCTCAAGGGGAGCAAGGGGGCCTTCCAATTCGACATCGACGATCTCCTTCAAGCTTTCCATTCCCACAGGAAGGGCTCCTGCGAAGACGATCCGAGGCATCGGGTGAAAGCCCTCAGAATGAGAGAGAGGGAGGTCGGCCCTCTTCGAAGCCCGATAAAAGAGATGGGCAAGCTCAAGATGGCTGAGGAATCGCAGAGATCCTCTCTTTGTAAATCTCAGCCGAATCTTTTGCTTCATCCTTTGTCTTGGAATTCCTTTTTTTTCTATCCTCTTTAGAGTTTGCGTTTCTTCAGGAAGGCTTTCCCTCACCCGGATGGCATTCCCATTACAGATCCCGCACCGATGGCATTCTCCTGCTGCGCAAGGAGGGCTGAATTCTTCCCTCAGGCTCTTCTGTAACTCTTCCAGAAGGAATGCAGGCTTGATTCCTGTCTCGATAAAAGACCAGGGAAGTGGCTCCTCGAGCCCCTTCCCTCTTACATAGGGTTCCATCTCCAATCCGGCCTTCTCGAATGACTTTTCCCACAAGGAGTAATGGAATTGGTCACTCCAACCATCGAACCGACATCCCCACTGATAAGCGCCGATTAAAACACGGGAAAGGTTTCGGTCTCCTCTTGAAAAAATCCCTTCCAGGAAACTGAGATGAGGGTTCTGCCACTTAAAGTGGAGATGATTTCGCTTGAGCTCGCCTCTCAGGAAAGAGAGCTTCTCTTTCATCTCATCCAATGGGATCTGGGACTGCCATTGGAAAGGGGTATGGGGTTTGGGAACGAAGGTAGAGACACTGACGCTGACGTTCGGGTGGATCTTCTGTCCTTCCCCCAGGGAAGAGATCTTTCTGGCCAGATCGACGATCGCCCTTAGATCTTCTTCTCTCTCCGTAGGAAGGCCCATCATAAAGTAGAGTTTGACGTTTCGCCAACCCTTTGAGAAGAGATCCGTCAATCCCTGAAAAAGAACGGCTTCATCCAGCTCCTTGTTAATCACCCTCCGGAGCCGCTCCGTGCCAGCCTCCGGTGCAATGGTGAAACCTGTTTTTCTGACTCGTTTTACCTCCTCCGCAAGGAGTCCCACGATACTCTCGATTCTCAAAGATGGAAAAGAGACCGCTACTTTTTTTGACTCAAATTGGTCCATCAGATGGGAGAGGAGAGGGCCGACGCAGGAATAATCCCCTGCGCTGAGAGAGAGTAAGGAGATCTCTTCGTAACCTGTTCGTTTGAGTGAATCTTCAACGATCTCCTCTATGGCTCTTGGGCTCCTCTCGCGGTAAGGTCTGTGGATAAACCCGGCTTCACAGAAGCGACATCCTCTCTTACATCCTCTTGCGATCTCTATGCTGAGACGGTCATGGATCACCGTCATATAGGGCGTGATCGGGCAATTGGGAAAAGGAACACGGTTAAGGTCAGAGACAAGCCTCTTACGGATCTTTTGACCGTCTCTATGGACCCAGGGAACATAGATCCCATGGATCTGAGAGAGGGATTGAAGAAGATCCTCTTTTCTTCCCCCGCCCTCTTTCCATTGAAGGGTCAGGTCACAGATTTCGAGAACGACTTCCTCCCCATCGCCGATCACAAAAGCATCGAAAAAATCGGCAACGGGCGCCGGGTTATAAGCGGAGGGACCGCCGGCGATGATGAGAGGAAACCGGTCGCTGCGCTCTTTCGAGAATAAGGGAATACGGCAGAGATCGAGCATGTTGAGGACGTTGGTGAAGCTGAGCTCATATTGGAGAGAGAAGCCCAGGATATCAAATTGGTTAAGAGGTGTGGACGATTCGAGGGAGACCAGGGGCATTCCTTTCCCTCTCAAAACCTCCTCCATGTCGACCCATGGAGCAAAGGCTCTTTCGCAGGCAACCCCTTTTTTGGAATTCAGGATGTCATAAAGGATCTGAATGCCGAGGTGGGACATTCCCACTTCGTAGACATCCGGGAAGGCCAGGCAGAACTTCAACCTGGCCTCGGCAGGATCCTTTCGGATCGAATTGATCTCCTGGCCCAGATACCTGACCGGTCTCGAAACGAGAGAGAGGAACTCTTTCATATGTATTTAAAAATACTTTAATTTTAATGGATTGTCAATTTCCTCTCTGCCGGATTTCGGTATTTTTTCAATTTGACATCCTCTTTAAGATTGTGGTATTAAAAAATAAAATACCTATTCAGGTGGCGGATTGCCGCAAAGGGGAACCCCGTGAGAATCGGGGACGGCCACGCCGCTGTAATCGGGGACAAGACCTGCCGGAGCCACTACCTTCGATCCATCGACAAGCTCAGGACTCAGGGTGGGAAGGGGCAGGAAGAGGATGATCCGTAAGTCAGAACACCCGCCTGAATCTGCTTCACGATAGGTCTTCGGTGGAAGGCTGTGAAGGGTGGCTTATCACAAGACCCGATCTTTCTTCTGAAGATCGGGTCTTTTCTTTTGTATGCTTTAAGAGTCGGAATAAGATATGAATGGAACAGTGAATCTTAAGTTTTTCTTGTCGATCTCGTTGGGCCTTCACCTCTTCTTTCTCTCCATTCTTTACCTCTTATTTCCAGACTTCAAGATCGACCCAATACAACCCTTTCATGTCGAAGTCTCCCTTCTTTCGTTGATATCTGAAGCAAAACCCCTTCCTGAACCGATTACTGCGCCTGCGGAAAAGACCCAAGCCAGAAGAGAGGAAACGGGAGCTCCGCAGAAGCCGAAGGAGGTAGATCCTGCTGCTCAACAGGAGAAAAAACAGGAACGAAAGCAAGAGATCGCGGCGCTCCCAAGCGCGGCAAAAGATATTCCACTCGAAGAACCAAAGCTACTCCCAATTGAAGATGAAAAATGGGAAAGGGGAAACATAACCCTTCCGTTACCTTCGAATTCGGACTCGACCGAAAATCTTTCCATCTCCTTGCCCCCCTCCTACCCGGAGAAGATGACCCGGGCACCCTTCACGGATTCCGGAGAAATGTCCCTAACTGTCTCAAGGCCGAAGCCTTCCGCAGAAGAAAAGACCGCCTTTGCTCAACCCCGATATGCTGAGAATCCAAAACCTCTTTATCCTAAGGAGGCCAAGAGAAAAGGATACCAGGGGGAGGTCCTTTTGAGAGTTGAGGTTCTTGCCAATGGCCGGGTAGGGCGGGTGGAGGTGAAAAAGTCTTCCGGTCATGAGGTCCTGGATCGGTCTGCCCTGGGCACGGTCAAAGAATGGAAGTTCACTCCTGCCAGTCAAGGAAATGGAGCCATCCCTTGTTGGGTGAATATTCCGATCAAATTTCAACTTCAATGATCAATTGAATAAGAAAAATGGATAGAGAAAGACTAAAGAAACTCCCCTCCCCTGGAGACCGTGCGACACTCCCTTCAGTCGCTCGCAATGACAGAGCAGGGATTACGACTCAGTCTCTTCGTGGGAGGGGATTAAGGGAAAGGGGTGGAAAGTGGATTCCTTTCTTGGTCCTATTCTTCCTCAATCTTTCTTGGACCTCGGTTTCTTTTCCGGGTACTCATAAGTTCATCGATGAAGTCGGAAGAGAAGTGGTCTTTCCTTACCCTCCAAAGAGAATTGTCTCCTTGGCGCCCAATATCACCGAGATTCTATTCAGCCTTGGCCTCGATCAGGAGATCGTTGGCGTTTCCACCCACTGCAACTATCCTGAGAAGGCCAAGAGCAAGGCCCGGGTTGGAAGTTACATCAGCCTTGATTTTGAAAAGGTCACCCTTCTCAAGCCTGACCTTGTGATCGCCACCGGATCCGGAAATACGAGGGAGATGGTGGATCGGCTGGAAAAATTGGGATTCCCAACCTATGTGATCTTTCCAAAGAATTTTACGGATATTCTCGAAAGCACCGACCATCTCGGCAAGGTGGTGGGCCGGGAGAAAGAGGCGGCGGAAATCATTCGGGGAATGAAGGAGAGGAGTCAGAGGGTGGCCAGGCTTACCCAAGGTCTTTCGCGACCCAGGGTTTTTCTTCAGATCGGGGAGGCTCCCCTCGTGACCGTTGGAAAAGGGAGTTTTGGAAACGATCTCATCCATCTGGCCGGCGGAGAAAATATTGCAGAAATGGAGAAAGAGATGTATCCTCGAATAGGGATGGAAGAGATCTTAAGAAGATCTCCGGAGGTGATCCTTGTCAGCTCGATGAACCCCAAAGGCGATTATCAGAGGGTGCTTCAGGAATGGTTTCGCTGGAAGGCGATCCCCGCAGTTAAAAGTGGCAGGGTCTACCTGATTGATTCCGATCTGATTGATCGGCCGTCCCCCCGGATTGTTGACGGATTGGAGGAGATCGCCCGGATCCTTCATCCGGAAAAATTTAAAAAATCAATGCAAAATTAGCAATGCAAAGTTGGCAATACAAAAATAAAATTTTGAATGCTAATTGTTAATTTTTGCAATTTGCAATGAGGTATAAGTGAAGATTCTTACCCGAAAAAAAGTTCTCACCGTCTCAGCCCTGCTCACCGTTCTTTTGGGTCTGGTCATACTCTTCTCCGTCATGGTGGGAAGTGTTAGGGTGAAGCCCCTCCACTCGATCTCAATCCTCTTTCAATCGATCCTGCGTTTGAAGGGGACCGAAACCGAAACAGAGCGGGCGATTATTCTCTCCCTCAGGGTTCCCAGGGCTCTATTGGCAGGCCTTGTCGGAGCCGGGCTTTCGGTCTCAGGAGCGATCTTTCAGGCCCTCCTGAGAAATCCGCTGGCCGATCCCTATATCCTCGGAGTCTCAAGCGGGGCAGCCGTGGGAGCGATCATCGCCATCCTTCTCGGATTGAGCACCCTTTCCCTCGGCCTTCCCTTGGCCTCCTTCATCGGAGCCCTGCTGACCATTGCCCTCGTCTTCAATTTCGGCAGGCAGAATGGCAAGATCCATCCGCATACGCTGCTCCTGGCCGGGGTGATCATCGGCTCCTTTCTTTCCGCGATCATCATGTTCTTCATCTCCATCTCCCAGAAGGAGGAACTCCACACCATCATCTTCTGGCTGATGGGCGATTTCAGCTTCTCAAGCTATCAGGCGATCTATATCATCTCTCCCTATATCTTTTTCGGATTCATCTGTCTTTACCTTCGGGCGCGCCCGTTCAATCTAATCCTTTCCGGTGAAGAGAGTGCGCTGCAAATGGGGGTGGATGTGGAGCGATTGAAAGTAATCTCCTATCTCCTCGCTTCTTTGATCACGGCTGCTTCGGTTTCGGTGTGCGGCCTGATCGGCTTTGTAGGGCTGATCGTTCCCCATTCCGTTCGGCTGATCTTTGGTTCGGACCACCGCATCCTTCTCCCATCGGCCGCATTGATCGGTGCCTCCTTTCTGATCGCTTCGGACACGTTCGCAAGAACCTTTCTTGCGCCCACGGAGCTGCCCGTGGGTGTTGTTACGGCTGCCTTTGGAGGCCCCTTCTTCATCTATCTCTTAAGGACAAGAAAGGTCGTGAAGACATTATGATCGATATCCGCTCGATCTCCTTCCGATATCATGAAGCCTGGGTTCTCCGCGATGTCTCTTTTCAAGTCGGAAAGGGGGAGTTTGTCGGAGTGATCGGTCCCAATGGCTCTGGAAAGACCACTCTCCTGAAAATCCTCTATGGCCTCCTCTCCCCTCAACAGGGAGAAGTCCTTTTTGAACTCACCCCTCTAAAGGGGATGAGCCGGACAGATATCGCCAAGAGGATTGCCGTAGTGGCTCAGGAGGCTTATCCACTCTTTCCCTTCCGGGTGGTCGAGATTGTCCTGATGGGAAGGGCTCCTTATCTGGGTTACCTGATGTTCGAAAAGGGGAGAGATCTGGAAATCGCAAGGAAGGCGATGGAACGGACAGAGATCCTCTCCTTTTCCGAACGACCGATTGATGAGCTCTCGGGTGGAGAAAGGAAGCGGGTCTTTATTGCCAGGGCTTTGGCCCAGGAACCGGAAGTAATTCTCCTGGATGAGCCTACTTCCAATTTGGACATCCATCATCAGATCGAATTCCTGGATCTCATACTTTCTCTCAATCGGGAGAAGGGACTCACCATCGTCATGGCCACTCACGATATGAATGTGGCCTCCGAATTCTGTGACCGGCTTGTCCTTCTCCGGGGAGGAAAGGTCTACAAAACGGGTGCTCCCGAGGAGGTGATCACCCGGGAAACGATTGAAACCGTCTATGGGTCCAACGTATGGGTGGATCAGAACCCTGTTTCACGAAAGCCCCGAATCAGTCTGTTAAGAAAGGAGATGGATGAAATTGAAACTCTGGGAAGAGATCCAATCAGCACGAAATAAGATTCAAAAAGTCATCCTTCGGACGCCGATGCTCTATTCGGATGCGATTTCAAGGCTCGCCGGCAAGGAAGTCCATCTCAAACTCGAAAATCTCCAGAAGACCGGGTCCTTCAAAATCAGAGGGGCCTATTATAAATTGTCTCAATTGGATCCTTCGATAAAAAAGGGGGGAGTCGTCGCTGCCTCCGCCGGAAACCATGCCCAGGGGGTTGCCTTTGCCTCCTCCCTTTTGGGAATCCGGTCAACCATCGTAATGCCGGAAGGGGCTTCCATTGCAAAGCAGGTGGCCACCCGTTCCTATGGAGGAGAAGTCCTCCTTTTTGGCCAGGATATGGAGGAGTGCCTCAGCTATGCAAGAAAGTTGGAGGAGGGAGGTAAATACTTCATCCATCCCTTTGATGATGAAGAGGTGATTGCCGGACAGGGGACAATCGGCCTTGAGATTCTGGAGGAACTCCCCGAGGTCGAAGAGATCGTGGTCCCTACCGGTGGCGGAGGGCTGATCTCGGGAATCGCTACCATCGTTAAGAAGAGAAGACCGAAGGTGAAGATCACAGGGGTCCAGACCGCTTCCGCGCCATCGGCATTCTACTCGTGGAAAAGAAAGAAAATCGTGGGGGTCAAGGTCAAGCCCACGCTGGCTGATGGGATCGCCATCGGAAAGGTGGGAGAGTTCACCTTTCCCATTATTGAGCAGAAGGTCGATAGAATTCTCACCGTTGAGGAAGATGAGATTGCCTCGGCCATTCTGATTCTGATGGAGAAGCAGCGCGTCGTGGCAGAAGGCGCAGGGGCTTCTCCTCTGGCTGCCTTATTATCGAGGCCGGGAGAGATCAAGACGAAGAAAGTCGTTCTCGTCATCAGCGGTGGAAATATTGATGTCCATCTCCTCGATCGGATCATTGAGAAAGGGCTTGCCCGGACGGGAAGGGTGGTCCGTTTTGGTGTTATTTTGAGAGATGTCCCGGGCGCCCTGGCAAAACTCACCGGCCTCGTCGCCGGATTGAAGGCCAATATCCTTCACATCATCCACGAAAGAGGAGCGAAGGAGATTCCCATCGGGTTCTCAAAAGTGATCCTGGTCCTGGAGACGCGGGGCCCGGACCACATCTGCGAGATCGAAAAGGGATTAGAAGAGAAGGATTATTCTCTCCAGAGGCTGAGTTAGAGCTATCTTTCCGTTGATTTTTTATCTCAATTTGATAAACTTGGTCAAGGTCAAGGATTGGGCACAGCTCCATGGCCATGTTTTCTTAAAATATAGCCCAGAACAATTGAAGGGTGAAATGGGTTGAGGGTTCCCTGAGTAATTTAAGATCTGTTTACAAACTCCCTGTTAAATTGTAGGATTAAATGGGGTAAGCCCCCGTTAGAAGGGGTAGGCCTTCAAAGGAACACATGTATGTCTGCTCCGTCCAGCAGCCGGGCGTTCCTTACAATCCCCTTTGGAAGGGGAGCAGGGATTAGAAAGGAGAGAGGATGAACGAAGAAGAGCACACGCTGGCGGTCTTCATCGATTTTGAGAATCTTGCGCTCGGATTTAAAGGAAAGAAGGATAAGCGGTTCGAGATTCAAAAGGTCCTGGAGCGTTTGGTCGAGAAGGGAAAGATCATTGTGAAGAAGGCCTATGCCGATTGGACAGGGTACGCCGACTACAAAAGGGCCCTTCACGAGGCTGCCATCGAACTGATCGATATCCCGAAACGCTCCATGAGCGGAAAGAATTCCGCGGACATCCGGCTCTGTGTGGACTCCATCGATCTCTGTTACTCCAAAGAACATATCGATACCTTTGTCATCGTTTCCGGCGATAGTGACTTCTCTCCCCTGGTTTCCAAACTGAAAGAGAACGGAAAACGGGTGATCGGCCTTGGGATCAAGGAGTCGAGTTCCAACCTCTTGGTTGACAACTGCGATGAGTTCATCTATTACGAAGATCTCGAAAGACCTTTGGGTACTCCTCCGAGGATTGAACAGGATCTGCCCGAAAAGAAAAAAGAGGCCTTCCAGCTCCTGGTCGATTCCGTGGTCGCGTTAGTCCGTGAGAACAAGGAAGTCCTCTGGTCTTCCCTGGTCAAAGAGACGATGAAGCGAAAAAAGCCCTCCTTCAATGAAACCTACCACGGCTACCGGACCTTCAGCGACCTCCTCGAAGACGCGGAAAAAGAAGGCGTCATCCAGCTCCGAACGGATTCGAGAAGCGGCACCTACGTCATTGTCGATTTTGGAAGGGAGAAGAAGAGGGATAAGAGGGAGGAAGAGAAGAAGGAGCGAAAGACACAGAAACCTCGCTGGCGGCCAAGGCAGAGGCGACCAAAACCTGGGGCCCAAGCACCCGAGATGTCCCCCCCGGAGCCTGCTCCTTCGGAAGCAGTTTTTCCAGAAACAGAGCCGGTCGCATAATCCCCCCTTTCCCCCCCTTTATAAAAGGGGGGGGATTTATTGTTCCCTCCCTTTGAAAAAGGGAGGTGGGGAGGGATTTATAGAATTACATTCTCTATGAAGTTAAGGAATTTTTCCTGCAGTCGGCTTCTTTTCACCGTTTGTGTTGTTATCCTCCTGGTCCTTCCACCTGGGGTTTCCTTTGCTCAGCGCGATCTCGGCATCCCTGTCAGAGAAGCCATTCTCTGGGGAGTTCATGCGGGACCAGGTAAGACAGGCGAGACGGATACGATCTACCTCTCCTTCGGGCAATATCAAGCTCCCCTTTTTCTCCTTGCCGTCAATCCCGATACCGGTGAAATGCGGCAATTCAATGGCCCCCTCTCCCCGGAAATGGGTTCCTGGGGATTTACAGTCGATCATGGAAACCGAATCTACCTCGGAAGTTACTATCACGCTCACCTCTTACGCTTCGATCCAAAGACAGAGCATTGGGATGACCTTGGCCAACCCGGAGGCGAAAAGGAATCTTTCATCTGTGCCCTCACAACAGCGCCGGATGGAAAGATCTGGGGCGGAACTTATCCCTCGACAAACCTTTTCTCCTACGATCCCGAAACCGGAGCGATTGAGCATTTTGGACGGATGGACCCTGACCAGTTCTACTGTTACCCGACTGCAGGAGACGATGGTTTGATCTACTGTGCGATCCAATTCCAAAAGACGGACATCGTGGTCTTCGATCCGAAAAAGAAGGCCAAGACTTCTCTCATCCTCCCTGAGAATCGAAAACCTGGCCGTGTGAGATTGATCAAAGGAAAGGATGGGAAGATATATGCTGGATTCTCCGAACCCCAGCAGTGGTTTCATGTGGAAGGAGAAAAGCTGACAGCGGTTTCGCCATCAACGATTCCCTTTCCGCAAAAGAGCCTTCCGGATGGCCGTCAGTTCAGCGTCGTGGACAATCGAATCCTTCGAATCGGCAATCCTTCAACAAAGGAAGAAAAGGAGATCCCGCTCCGATTCGAACCCTCGGGTGCCTGTATCTTTGTGGTGGGACTCGGCCCGGACGGACGGATCTATGGCAGCAGTATGCTCCCCCTGCGTCTCTTTGTTTACGATCCTCGAAATCGCTCCCTCACCAATCTTGGAAAGGCTTCTTACGTCGATGGAGAGATCTATTCCTTGGGAACGCTCAATGGCAGGCTTTTTCTCTGCTCCTACCCGAATGCAAGAATTTCGGTCTACGATCCGAATAAACCCTTACGATTTGGCAGCGAAAAAGAGGATAATCCCCGGGACCTCGGTCCTCTGGGCGGCCACCAGGACCGGCCGAGAGCAATGATTGCGGGGCCCCATGGGAGGGTCTATATCGGAAGTTATCCTGACTACGGCCATTTGGGCGGAGCGATCAGCGTCTATGATCCAGAGAAGAATGAAAGAAGGGTCCACCGTCACATCGTCCAGAATCAGAGCATTGCCTCCCTGTCTTATATTGAGAAATCAGATCTTATCGCCGCAGGCAGCTCGATTCTTGGGGGAGGAGGAACACGGGCCGTTGAAAAGGAGGCGAAGCTCATCCTTTGGGATCCCAATGAAGAAAAGAAAATTTTTGAGATCATCCCCGTTCCGGAGGCAAAGACGATCCTTTCCCTTGCTGCCGTCGGTGGGGAGGTCTATGGGATCACAAATAATGAGAAGGTCTTTGTCTTCGATTCAGAGACGAGGGAGGTCAGGAAAGTCTTCGGTCTCGAATTCAAGGAGCCGAAAGACATTTCTCTTCAACTCGGTTCAGATGGAAAACTCTACGGACTCTCGAGCGAAGCAATCTTTTTAATCGATCCAGCCGATGGCCGAGTCTCTCTGGTTGTTAAGCCTTCGGTTCCAATCGATTCAGGAATGGCCATCCTGGGCAAAAAGATCTATTTTGGCTCGGGTGCCAATCTCTTCGAATTTGAAATTCCCACTCATCCTTCTACTCAACTGGCCGAGTGAGAAATTCTTTAAACCTTCCCTTCCTCCAATACCATGTTGATGGCTCCCTTAGGACATACCGATGCACAGATCCCGCACCCCTTGCAATAATCCAGATCAATCAAAACCTCCCCAGTTTTCTCATCCCGGGTGATGCAGAGATCCGGACACAGGAGGCCGCAGGTCTCACAGGATTCGCATTCCCTTAAACCGAGGCAGCGCTGGGCCTCTTTGAGAGCCTCATCCTTTCTCAACCCGGATTCCACAGGAGAAGATCCTTTTCTCCGCTTCCGGGCCGAAAGGGATCGACGTTTGGGACTTAGCGTTTTTTCGATCTTACATTCTTTGGTCATAACTTACCCAGATTGCTCAAAATGTATGGCTGAAAGCAAGCTCTTTTTCTTAACCTTTGAGCCTTGAGCTTTGAACTTTGAGCCTATGAAACCACGAACTAATTACTCCGAACTTTATTTTCAGGAGAGATACCGATCAATTGCCTTTGCTCCCTTCTTTCCGGCGGCAATGGCATCGATTGCCCAAGCGGGCCCAGTCACAGCATCTCCACCTGCAAAAACCCCATTGATGCTCGTCTCACCGGTTTCCGGATCAATCCGGATGGTTCCGTTCGGATTGGTTTCAAATCCCTTCAGGCCAATTCGATCGACCCTCTGGCCGATGGCCGTGATGATTTGATCCGCCTCGACCCTGAAGTTGGAGCCTTCTACGGGGACGATTTCTATTTTTCCTCTTTCGTCCATTCGGCCCGAATTTAATCGTACAAGTTCCATTCCGATGACCTTTCCTCTTTTTCCAACAATCCTGAGAGGAGAAACGAGGGTATTGATTCTGACTCCTTCCTGTTTGGACTCGGCCAGCTCTCCCGGAATGGCGGGCATCTCTTTCTCTGATTCAATACAGAAAAGTTGGACCTCCTCCCCGCCCAAACGAAGAGCGGAGCGTCCGACATCGACAGCCACGTTCCCTCCTCCAATGACGGCAACCCTTTTCCCGATCCGAAACTTCTTTCCCAGACTGGTTTCCCTCAGGAACTCCACTCCGGAAAGAACCCCCTGAAGTTTTTCGCCCGGAATATTTAGACTCAGGCTTTGATGAGCTCCAATCGAAAGGAAGGCCGCCTGGAAACCGAGTTTTCGAAGTCCTCTGCCATTCTTCTCTTCGAGCAAGAAACGGTGACGCGTCCTGATCTCAACGCCCAATGCCCGTATCCCATCGATCTCCATCTGGAGGATATCCCTGGGCAATCGGAATTCCGGGATGCCGACGCGGAGCATGCCTCCGGAGACAGGAAGTGCTTCGAAGACGGTGACCCCAAAGCCGAGAAGCCTCAAGTCATTGGCTGCCGTCAGACCGGCAGGGCCAGAGCCGATCACCAGGATCTTTTCACGCCTCTTCTTCTTCAATCTCCTCAAGGGCCTCGTTTCGTTTCGTTCGTACTCTGCCACGAACCGCTTCAGGAGCCGGATGGGAATGGGTTCGTCCACCTCTGTTCTCAAGCAGGCCTCTTCGCACGGATGGTGACAGATGAAGCCACAGACAGCGGGCAGAGGATTGACCTCCCGGATCAATTCCAGAGCCTCTTTGAATTTTCCTTTGGCCACCAGGGCCACGTAGCCTTTTGTATCCTGCTGAATCGGGCAGGCATCCTGGCAAGGAGGAAGAGGGATGGAAGATCTTCTCTTGGTCTTCCCACCGTAGAGGGTTCCCCGGAGGCTCTTCTCCTCTTTTCGATACTCCGGAATGAATTCAGCAGGACAACCCCGAAGGCAGACGTCACAGGTGTGACATCGTTCCGGTTGAATCACAGGCCTGTAGGTTCTTCCTTCAACCATGGAGTTGCCTTCCCAATTCCATTCCTGTCCGAAGGGCCTTCAGATTGACTCCCCGGTATGGCTCGCTCACATGGGCATGAATAGCTTTCTTCATGGCCCCGGGGGAAACGGTCTTTGCGGTCTCGATCAGGGCACCTAAGAGAACAATGTTGGCGGCCTGCTTATCCTTCAGTCTTTTCAGAGCATACTCGGTGGCAGGGATCCCGATCTGTATCACATTTAACCCTTCCTTGGGAGCCACTTGATACTGATCGAAGAGGATGAGGCCGGATTTTTCCTTCACGTCCTCGCAAAAAATATCGTAGCCTCCTTGAGACATTGCAAACAGGATATCTGCAGTCGTCAGATGGGGGAAGTCAATGGGACTGTCGGAAAAGACAACCTCGGATTGACAGATGGAACCCCTGGCCTGAGCACCGTAAGAATTCGATCCGGCGACATACTTCCCATCGATCACTCCTGCCTCACCCAGGAGGATGCCTGCCAAGACGATGCCCTGACCTCCCAACCCGCTCAAACGCACCTGTGTGATTTCTGTCATGGGAGAAACTCTCCAGTGATGATTTTCTCTGCGCGCTCCTCTTCCGTCAGCCCTTTGGCCTCCTCCTCCAAAATGCAACGACGGATGAGATCCTGGATCATCTCCTCTGGCCGATCGAGTCGATTTCGTCTTCCGAATTGTGTGGGACAGGGAGAGAGGACATCGATGAAAGAGAATCCTACATGAAGGAGTGCCTTCTTGATCGAGTTGACCAGCCCCACAGGCTGAGTGACAGCATACCGAGCCACGTAAGTGGCCCCGGCTGCCTCAACCAATTTACAGAGATCAAACGGACGGTAAGGATTTCCCGAAGCCGTCGTTGTCGTTTTGGAACCTTTGGGTGTGGTGGAGGCCACCTGACCTCCGGTCATGCCGTAGATCATATTATTGGCGCAGATGACCTTGAGGTCGATGTTTCTCCTCGCCGAATGGATCAGATGATTTCCTCCGATCGACGAGAGGTCACCGTCTCCGCTCACGACCACCACGCAGAGATCCGGGTTGTAGAGTTTGGCTCCCGTGGCAAAGGCCAGGGCCCTTCCGTGGAGTGTATGGAGGGTGTCTCCGTTGAAATGGGGGCTAGGTATCCAGGCCGCACAGCCGATTCCCGAGACGAAGAGCATCTTCTTCATCTCCATTCCCGATTCATCGATTGCTCTCAAGATGAGGCCCATCAGGATACCATGGCCGCAGCCCGGACAGAAAGGTGTCCCCTTCACACCTGGACGCAAGTATTTTTCAAGAGCCCTCACCATTGCTTAATTCCCCTTCACACGCGTAGCCTAATGAACGTCTCTGGAAAACCAACAGTAGTTGTCATGTAAATTTCAAATCCCCTGCCTACCGGCAGGCACCAAATTCCAAATAAGCTCCAATCACCAATGTTCGAGTCATCCAGACGATCTTGTTTGTGACGTTGAATTTTGGTCATTGGAAATTACTTGGTGCTTGGTGATTGGGGTTTAGTGCTTATCCCCACTCCCAAATAGATTTTTGTTGTCAGATTGGCAATCATCTCTGAAGCACTATTTTCTTCAGCAATCCCATGATCGTTTCGGGTCGGATAATCTCTCCGTTGGTCTGTCCGAGAGGAATCACTTCGCAGGGACAATATTTTCTCGCCTCACCGGCCACCTGTCCCTGATTCATCTCCGGGACGATCATCCTTTTGACTTTTTCTCCTGCCTCTCTGACAGCCTCTTCAGGAAATGGCCAAAGCGTCTTTAGCCTTAATAATCCCACCCTCACCCCTGCCTTCCTCAATCGTTTAACCACATAGAGGCTGGTTCGAGCTGTAAATCCATAGGCGATGATACCTATTTCAGAATCCTCTAAGAAATGATCTTCTGTTTCGATAATGGCTTTGCGATTTTTCAATATCTTTTGATTGATTCGCTCGACCAATACGGCGTGCGCCTCTGGATCATCGGTTTTCCGGAATCCAAATGCATCATGAGTCGACCCGGTCACCGCGAGTCGTTCTCCCTCTCCGAAGGCAGGCATCGGAGGAACACCCTCTTCCTCTTCTGTCCCGAAAGGGGATGCCCCTCTCTTTTTCTTTCTGTTCCAGACCTTGACCTTTCCTGGAATCCTTACGGTTTCCCTGAGATGGCCGATGGCCTCATCCGCCATGACCATGGTCGGGACTCGATAGCGTTCGCTCAAATTGAAGGCTCGGAGGGTAAGACCATACATCTCCTGTACAGACCAGGGTGAGAGAGCAATCACTTGATAGTCGCCATGGGAACCCCATTTTGCCTGCATGATGTCTCCGCTTCCGACCCGGGTCGCCTGTCCGGTACAAGGGCCTGCCCTCTGCACATCGATCACGACACAGGGCGTTTCTGTAAAAGCCGCATAGCCAATCGCCTCCTGCATAAGACTAAAACCCGGCCCGGAAGTGGCAGTCATCGCCTTGGCCCCTGCCCACGAGGCTCCAATCACGGCAGAGATGGAACCGATCTCATCCTCCATCTGAATAAAGACGCCTCCCACATCCCTCAAACGAACGGACATCCGTTCCATCATCTCACTGGAAGGAGTAATGGGGTAGCCGGCATAAAACCGACACCCGGCAGCAAGGGCTCCTTCTGCAGCGGCTTCATTGCCCGCGAGATAGTAGAGCCCTCTTGGAAAGGCGCTCTTTACCCATTTTGATGGCATTTGACACCCGTTTAACTTTTCCAAAAGATTGACGGGATAAAATCCTCAAACCCTAAGAAAAGTCTTGACAAATATTAATTTAAAAGAGATAAATAAATCAATACTTATCATAAAGGGAAGAAAGCGGGAAGATATGGCTTGCCAAACGAGATCTCCTAAGACGAAGAAACCCGTAAAAAAAGGGACGTCCAAGAAGTAATATCGGATAAAATGTTCTTCGGCCTGAGGAGCGTAGTTCTGGGGGAAAAAGAAATCCACATTTTTCCCTTGACAAGGGGATGAATTTTTTGATAGATTTTCTACCTGTATTCTTGCCAGGATTTTCTAAAAGGGTTTAAACGAGAACAAACAGTTCTTTATCCATTGACGAAAGGAGGTGAGTGGTAATGAGGAAAGGGGTAATTATCTTTTTGGCATTGGCGGTTTTAGCGGTTTTCTCCTTCGGGTGCGCAGGGATTTCAAGGGACGCAAAAGTCAAGTGTCCGAAATGCGGTGCCGTCTTCAAGGTGGATGAGGGGGTAAACACTCTTGAAAGGGCGGGAGAAAGGTAGCAGCTAAGGGTAACTGAGACACTACTGGATCGTTTTGGTTACTGTTGTGGACTGCCTCTCAGGAGAAAAAGAGGAATTTAAAAAGGGAAGAGAGGTCCTCTTCCCTTTTTATTATATTGGCTTTGCCAACCGAATTCGTCAAAATCATGGATCGAAAGGAGGTGAGTGGTAATGAGGAAAGGGGTAATTATCTTTTTGGCATTAGCGGTTTTAGCAGTTTTCTCCTTCGGGTGCGCAGGGATCTCAAGGGATGCAAAGATCAAGTGTCCGAAATGCGGTGCCGTCTTCAAGGTGGATGAGGGTGTAAACACCCTTGAAAGGGCGGGAGAAAGGTAGTCGCTAAGAGTCACCTCACCGGGACATTACTTGGTCGCTTTAGCTACGATGGTGAACTGACTCCGCAGGAGGAAGGAAGAATCTAAAAAGGGAAGAGAGAGCCTCTTCCCTTTTTGTTCATTGGTTTGATAAAGCGAATTTATCGAGATCATCAGTCGAAGGAGGTGAATGGTAATGAGGAAAGGGGTGATTCTCTTTTTGGCATTGGCGGTTTTAGCAGTTTTCTCCTTCGGGTGCGCAGGGATCTCAAGGGACGCAAAGGTGAAGTGTCCAAAATGCGGTGCCATCTTTCAAATGGAAGAGGGCTTAGATGAGATTCAAAGGAGAGGCTGGTAATGCCATCGCTTTAGACTGCTGAAAAACATCTATGAGATTGACAAGATCCCAAATAAATCTTAATTTTAAGTGTAGATAGCAGGCGGGAAAAATGATAAGGAAAATTCTCTTTGCATTATGGTTCGGAGGGATTTTTTTTCTCGTCCCAATTATTCAGGAAGCCAGTGCGGAAATCATCCTTAATCCCAAACCCTCCCCTCCCCTTCCTTCTTTTGGTATTCAAAGACTGACTGAAAAGAAGGAAGCACCAGCTTTTTCTCTTAAGACTCTGAGCGGAAGTCAGGTCTCGCTGAGTGACTTCAAGGGCAAACCGTTGATACTGAAGTTCTGGGCCACCTGGTGTCCTTCCTGTGTGGAAGAGCTTCCCCACATGGAGAAATTCTTCGAGGGAAAGAAAGATCAACTGCAAATCCTCATGCCTGCCATCGATGGGGAAAAAGAGAATAGAATCCAAAACGTTGTCAAAAAAAACAAGGTCACGCTTCCTGTCCTCCTGGATGTGAGGGAAAAGATCGCCCGAACTTACAAAGTCACCTTCATTCCTGTGGCATTCCTCATTGATCGAGAGGGGATGATCGTGGGGATGATCGTAGGAGAGAGGGACTGGTCTTCACCAGAAGCATGGTCTTCCATCAAAGACATCTTTGGCCTTCGTTAGCGAAGGGCTGCCTTTTCAAAGATCCTCTACCTCGGGCCTATCTTCGATTTTTTCGAATTTTTGATCATTTAGCGCGGATGATGAGATATTTCAACAGAAGAATTTTCTTTGTCGAGAATGGACGAAAAGAGAGTTCCTCCTAAATATTTCGGGATCAAATCGGAGAGTCTCCGAATGATTTCTTCAGCACAGCCCCTTCCCACATCTCCCAAGACATCGATGGGAATGAAGATGTTGCTTGTTTTTTCAGTGGCTTTGTCTTTGTCGCACTGGCGCCACACCCAATTTCGGGTTAACACCTCCTGATCATCCCGGTAGACCAGTTCTCCTTTGGGCACGATCATCGTCTCGCCACCGCCCATCGGAGTGAAGGGCTCCCAACCTTCGGCAAATTGAAGATGAATATTTCCCTTGATCGTATCCAGGTCATGGCCTCCCATCGGGACCAGGAAGCTCAACGAAACACTGTTGTATAGATCGACGAGAGGGTTGATCCTTGGGAAAGGATCTCCTCGCAGAATCCTCCTCGCCATGGATTCGATGGAGCTCGGAAATTTACTGCCCGAGATGGACAATTTGGAAAAGGCTGCCCTCCAAGGCTTGATATTCGGGTGCTCCTGGGCTTTATCGCCGATGAAGTTCCTTTTCATCCCCTCAATCCCCTGGCTGAGAAGGGCGTCGATCTCTTTGGAGGAGCGGGTATTATCCACTCCGGTGGCCACCACCATCCCGATCGTAAGATCAGGCAGGATATCGAAGAGTTTCTTCTCAATTGAAAACTGCATGCCCACTCCTTACCCCTTCTCCTAACACTCCAAGATTTGAAAGTCAATCCTCCGGCGATCTCCCCCGCCTCCGCTCGAGGAAATTGCTCAGGGCAAGCTCGGAGCACACACGGGTCCCTTCGAGGGAAGGCCCGACCTTTGGACGCAGTCGAATCAAGTCCACACGTTCTTGACGGGAAAGCCCGTTTCCATTATAGTGGCAATCAATGGAGATTAAACCCACCCTCTTGATTGTGGATGACGAACTGGGCGCAAGGGAGTCTCTGGAAGTGATTCTCGAGGATGAATATCAACTCCGTAGTGCGGAGAGCGGGCAGGAGGCAATGAAGATTCTGCAAAAGGAGCCGGTCGATCTGGTTCTCCTGGATGTGAATATGCCCGATATGGATGGACTGACCGTCCTGCGGAAGATAAAAGAGCAGGATGAAGAGATCGATGTCATCATGGTCTCCGCCCTCAATCAGGCTCGAAAGGCGGTCGATGCCATCAAATTGGGCGCTTATGACTATATCACCAAACCCTACGAACCCGAAGATATCCTCTCCACGGTGAGCCGTGTCATCAGCAAGCAGAAACTCTACAAGGAATTGGACTTCCTCCGGAAGGAGGTGGAGGAGTCTCGCGGATTTGACCAGATCATCAGCCAGAATAAAACGATGCAGGGTATCTTCGAGCTGATTAAGAAGGTTGCTTTCACCTCGACCAACATCTTGATCACGGGCGAGAGTGGAACGGGGAAGGAACTGGTCGCTCGATCCATACACCGTCAGGGAAATCGGAAAAAAGGCCCTTTCGTGGCCATCAATTGCGCAGCCATTCCTTCTGAATTAATGGAGAGCGAGATGTTTGGCCACGAGAAAGGGGCCTTTACAGGGGCCCATACTCGAGCCATTGGAAAATTTGAATATGCCAATGGTGGGACCCTCTTTCTTGATGAAGTCTCTGTGTTGAGGTCTGATCTTCAGGCGAAACTTCTCCGGGTTCTTCAGGAGAGGGAGATGGAGCGAATTGGTTCGAATAAACCGATCAAAGTGGATATCCGGGTCATTTCGGCCACCAATACCAACTTAGAAGATGCCGTGATCCGAGGAAAATTCCGCCAGGACCTCTACTTTCGACTCAATGTGGTTCCGATCTCCATTCCCCCGCTTCGGGAGAGAAGAGGAGATATCCCCCTTTTGGCCGAACACTTTCTTAAGAAATTCAACAAGGCCTTCAGTAAGAAGATGCCTGGATTTACTGAAAAGGCCCTCAATGCCCTCATGAAATACCATTGGCCGGGGAATATCCGGGAATTGGAGAACTTGATTGAAAGAATCGTTGTTCTCTCACCCGGAGACAAACCGATTGATGTAAAAGATATTCCTGTTGAAATCCTGACGGACTTTAATCAAAGTTTGCAGGATTTAAAACTGGAGAGGATGGGTCTCTTAAGGATCAGAGACGCCGTTGAAAAAAGAATCATCGTCAATGTTCTTGAGGCGACCAAGTGGAATCAGACAGAGGCGGCGAGAATCCTTAAGATCAACCGGAATACCCTGATCCAGAAGGCCAGACAACTGGGCATCCTGATGAAGAAATAGAGGGATCAACTGTTGTATTTTCTTCGAATTGCCTATAATCATGTGCAATTGGGACTCCTGTAATTAAATCAAGTACTTTTCCCCTCTTGTTCTGCCATTTTCATTTTCACTGCCTATGATCATAGGCAATGAAATGAAGAGGTACGATTTCAGCTTCGAAAATCGCCTCCCTTAATTTTGTATTAAAAACAATACATTAAACCCCATCGTCAAAGAGAAAATTTCTCTTTTTCCTTTGGCACCCATCTTGCTGTTTAAGGAATCGTTTTTCCAATCCTTTTTCTTTTCTCATCCTATTCCCGATTCGAGAGGAGGTGATATCATGAAGAAGATCGCGATTCAACTTTTTATCATTGCAGTGACGGTAATGACCTATGTCCTCCCAGTGTTGGCAGACGAAGGCGGTTGGTAATCTTTTGCGTCGATCTTTGCCACCTTCCCGTTGAAGAAAGCATGTCCCTTAATGGGATGTGCTTTTTTCATTTTAAGGAGGGCTTGAAGAATCCTATCCGAGCTTTTGATGTCGGGTCTCCTTAAGAGGCTTCTTAAATAATCTTTGACATCTTTCTCATTTCTCTCTAATATATCCCCAAATCCCTTAGACGGTTGGGAGGGTCACATCCATGGGGTTTAACATCCATTCGATCACCTCATCTCTTTTGGTTCTATTATTTTTTCTTTTTCCCTCGTCCGACATTTTTTCGCAAGAGAAGGTGGGTAGGAAGGAAGCCCCAACGGTTGGGGGGACCTATCGGAGGCCTCTTGAATTCAGTCCCAAGACCCTTGATCCAGCATTATCGACGGATATCTATTCTGTCACGATTATCCAACAGATCTATGATGGCCTGGTTCAGTTCGATCAGGATCTCAATGTCGTTCCGGGCCTTGCCAAATCGTGGAAGATAACCCCCGATGGCCTCAGCTATCTTTTTTATTTAAGGAAAGGTGTAAAATTCCATAACGGGAGGGAACTGACCGCAAACGATTTTGTCTATTCTTTTTCTCGAATTCTTGACCCGAAGACTCAATCCAGCGCGTCCAGCTTTTTCACCAGAATCCTTGGAGCGAGGGAATTTATCGATAAGAAACTACCCGAAGTGAAGGGGCTTACTGCCCCGGATCGATACACCCTCAAGCTCCAGCTTTCTGAACCCTATGCTCCTTTTATCAGCATCCTTGCCATGAAGGGAGCGAAGGTTGTTCCGAAAGAAGAAGTTGAAAAATCGGGTATCGATTTCAGCAAGTCTCCGGTGGGCACAGGACCCTTTCGGTTTGTATCGATGAAGGAGGGAGAGGAGATTGTCCTTGAATCAAACCCGGACTATTTCGAGGGAAGACCTTACTTGAATAAGATTATTTTTAAGATCTTCCCAGGGGCTCTCCGAGAAAGAATTCTTGGGGAATTTAAAGAAAGAAATCTCGAGGAGTCCTTTATCCCCCCTGAGAAAGTGGAAAGTGTGGTTCATGAGAATAAATATCTCTTTTTGCAGAAACCGATTCTTTCGCTGAGATTCTATGGATTTAATTTATTATCAAGACCATTGGACAATAAGAAAGTGAGAAAAGCGATCAACTTTGCAATTGACAAAAAGGCCATCCTCTCTGGGATCCATAAGAACCAGTTCCATTTGGCCAAAGGCATTCTGCCTCCGGGAATGCCCGGATATAATCCGAAGAGTGATCCCTATCCCCTCAATCCGGCACAGGCCGCCAAACTCTTATCTGAAGCAGGCCTCCCTGAAGAGATCGAGCCTTTGGAGATATGGAGCGCAACAAACTCTGAAGCAGCCCAGAAAGAGTTGAACGAAATCAGGTCCCAATTGAACAGAATAGGAGTTCAGGCTGATATTCATTACGAAACACACTATCCAAAGTTCCTGTCGATGATGAGGGACAAGAAGGCCTCCGTCTTTATGCGGGCCTGGTATGCGGACTTTCCTGACCCCGATAATTTCCTGGGGATCCTTTTCCATTCCCAATCTCAATATAATTACCTGGATTACCACAATCCGGAGGTTGATCGTCTCCTCGATAGAGCAAAGGCGGAGAGGGATTACCTGAAACGAATGGAGATGTATCGAAAGATTGAAGGCATTGTTTTGGAAGATGCGCCGATTGTTCCCATGGTGAATCATTTGTTCCAGATGGCGTACCAGCCTTATGTCAGGGGGATCGAAGTGAATGCCCTCGGCGGCCCTTATATCCCGATGAAAAAGATCTGGCTTGAGAAATAGAAATCATTTTTGCCCTCTAACATCCAAATGGGTTCTCAGAAGTATTCAAGATCAATTCGCCTCCAGACCCGACTGATTCTCTACTCGACCCTTCTGATTCTTTGTCTCATGGTCTTGATCATTTTCCTGGTGGAGAAACGCCAGTCCGAAATCATCCAGGAAGAGGCCCAGAAACGAGGAATGGCCATCGCCAGGAATTTGGCTGCGGTGAGCACCAATGCCCTTCTGACTTACAATTATATTGTCCTCGAACAAAATGCGGAAAAAGTGGCTCTCGAAGAGGACATCCTCTATGCCATCATCCATGATAAAGAGAGCCGGGTGGCCGCCTACAGTCAGCACGATGAAAAACAGGGCACGCTCCTCACGGATGAACTGAGCCGGAGGGCAGTGAATGCGAAAGAACCGCTGATCCAGGCGACTCCCTCGGAGGAAAAGAAGGCTCCCATCCTGGATATCTCGATCCCGGTCTTCATCCAGGAATCCCAGGAGAAGTGGGGGGTCATTCGGATCGGGCTCTCTTTGGAAAGGATGCGCAATCAGATTTTAAGGACCCGTCTCAACCTCCTTCTGTTGGGCCTTTTCGCCATTGTCCTGGGCATCCTTGGATCGATCTTTTTTGCCAGGCGCATCACCCATCCGATCTCTCAATTGGTGGGAACGACGATCTCTGCAGCGGAGGGAAACCTTGACCAGACCATCGATATCCGGACTCGGGATGAAATTGAGGAACTGGGAAAGAATTTTAGTTATATGATCCAACAGATCCGTCTCCATCGAAATGAACTGGAGGACCGCCTTCGAGAGATCACCTCGCTCAAGGTTTATACGGATAATATTCTGTCCTCGATGACGAATGGGCTGATCACCATCGATCTGGAAAAGAGGATCGTCACTGTCAATGAAATGGCTGAGAAGGTCCTGGGAAAAAAGAAAGAGGAGATGATTGACCGCACATTCGATCAAGTCTTTAGCGAGCATTTTCCCCTTTACCGGATGATGGAAGAGACCTTATCGCAGAAGGAAGGGATATTCTATTCCGAGCTGGAATTGAAGAAAGAGGAGGCCAGCCTTTGGTTGACCGTCAGCACCTCTTCGCTGGTTGATGGAGAGGGGAAGGGGATGGGGGCGATGGCGGTCTTTCAAGATATCACTCAATTCAAGGCCCTTGAGGAAAAGCTGAAACAGGCGGATCGTCTGGCCGCCCTGGGAACACTCTCGGCGGGTCTGGCCCATGAGATCAAGAACCCTCTCTCTGCCATCAAGACCTTTGTTCAGCTTCTTCCCCAGAAAATTGGGAGCCCCGCCTTTATGGAGAAGTTTGGCATTACGGTCCCCCGGGAGATCGACCGGATCAATCAGCTGGTGGAGGACTTACTGGAGTTGACCCGAAGAAGGGTAAAGCCCATGGTCCCTCTGGATGTGAATCACGTGATCCTTCAAGTCGTCGATCTTCACGAAGCAGAGATGGAGAAGAGACGGATCCTCTTTGAAGACCGTCTGGACCGAAAGAGCCCTCCTGTCCATGGCGACTCGGAAAGGCTCTATCGTGCCTTCTCGAACCTCGTGATCAATGCAATCCAGGCCATGCCCAATGGCGGCTCCCTGACCATCTCCTCCGAGCAAGCCTCCTCGTCCTCCATGGCCAAGATCACTTTCAAAGATACGGGAATCGGAATGGACGAGAAGACATCGAAAAATCTCTTCAACCCTTTCTTCACCACAAAGGAGAAAGGCGTCGGGCTTGGAATGGCTCTCACTCACAAAATCATTGAAGAGCACGGCGGCACAATCGAGGTCATGAGCGAAAAGGAAAAAGGGACCACCTTTGTCTTGACCCTGCCTGTTGTAAAAACCTAAGACTGCCTATAAACATGGGCAGTCGAAAAGAACCCCGCTGCAATCCTCTTTTGGCCCTCAATTTTATAACTTTTTGAAATTAAAGAATTTTTATTTTTTGGAGAATTTGAGGGAGGTTGGCATCCAATTTGCTTAATATTAGATCACGGTCAATTCAATTCTGGAGGAAGATTATGGTAAACCTTTCCAAACGGATTTTAGTAGTAGATGACGATCAGGGCATTCTGGACTCCTTTGAAGTCCTGCTCGGTGATCGTTATGACCTGGTCAAGGCGGAAAATGGTTACGAGGCACTCCGAATCCTGGAGAGTGATCCTCCCCGGCTGATCTTTTTGGATATCAAGATGCCGGGGCTCGATGGCATCGATGTCTTGAGAAGACTTCAGCGGGATCAAAAAAACATAGAAGTGGTGATCATCACAGCCGCCGACCAGGAGAAGACAGAAGAAGAGGTGAAGTCCTTTGGAGTCACCGATTATCTCAAGAAGCCCCTCGATATTTTTGAAGTAGAGCGGATTACCTCCCAGGTTCTCAATTGAGACTCGATACGGCAAGGACGAATCAGGCGGGCTCCCTTTCGATTCAGATCGAAAAGGAAAATTAAAAGACAGGCCAGAAGGCCTGCCTTTTAATTTCACCCTGTCCCTACATGGTTTCCCAGTAAGGCTGCAATCCGTAATGCCGGTAAATGTCTGAGGCAAATTCCAGACGAGTCACATCCGACCAATCGAAGGACGGGGCCGAAGCCAGCTTCTCTCTTGTGGTATCAAGGGCAAAGAGGCGATCCCCTTTCTTCGACAGGGCTCCGAAGGGAGCGGCAACCATCTTGTCCATTCCCCCGACATCATCGAGGACAGCATAAACCACGTGCCCGTCTCTGTTGATGACAAGATCATTGATACGGGCGACATGTTCACCTTCTTTGCTCTGTACAGAGGCGCCCAGAAGTGTGGTGAATCTGTAATCGCCTTCTTGCATCGGCGGCAACTCACCAAGCCTATAAGCATCATAGGGCAATTCGCTATAACCACTGCCGTAGAACCGAACCGTGTCTTCGCGAGGGTTATAGACGAGGGAGAACTGATAATCCTTTGAGATACGGTCGAACGGAATTGCGACCACCGTACTACCTACCCCTGTGATATCGCTGACCAAAACACTGTCAATTCGTCCGGTCGATGGGTTGATCGCGAAATCGTCAATGTGACCGATGTACTCTCCCAGCGGGGTTCTGAGAGCGCTCCCCAAAAATGTTGAGGCGGCAAAAGAATCCCAGTGAATTGCCATTCGGCCTGACTCATCTGAAGCTGCAAAAGAGCTACCGACAAACAATAGGCTCAAAGCAAAAAGCCCGATAAGCGCATAGGTTATCTTTCTCATTTCCATTTCCTCCTTTCCTACAGAAATCTGTTTAATCCAAAATTAATAACCCCGTCCGATGTTGTCAAGAAAACAGGGACGCACGCCCTTTTCGGCTTAATCAAGGAGACATAGGATAGGACTGCGTTGGCTATGAAAATAAAGCAGAAGATGATCTCTTGGCATTAGCAAGCAGGCAGGTGGGGGGGCTCCTCTTGAGAGCACAAAAAAAGAGCCCTAAAAAACCCGGTCAAGATTGGGATTACCTGGGCCTTATGGTCCAGATATTTCCGTTGCTGTCAACCCCTAAGTTTCCTCTTAAAGGTGTGACGGTCACAGGATCTCCCTTTCGGTCAAATCCCGTATACCCTCTTGAGTTATTCGGTGTTAGAACCGACGTGTTTCCTTGGCTGTCCACCCCAAAATAACGGAGTCTATTATTTGGGCCGTTTGCCTCATTGGGTTTTTTTGATCCATTTGGCATTAGAGCCGAGCTGTTGTCGCGGATCACACCGACAGAGTCATTTGGCACTGAACCCGAAATATTCGCGTGATCGCCGGCCGCGACTGATGGGGATGATGTCAAGGCCGCACATCCTCCGACACCAAAGATTACGCACACAAAGAGTAATATGATATTTCGGCTGATATAAGTTTTTTTCATGATTCTTAATCAAATTATCACAGAATAGGCGGACGATTACAATCTCTTTTTCGGGGGCCCCTTTTTTGGATTTTGCTTTTAGGCGTTTTATGTTATACTACGTCCCATCTCTTCATCTTATCAAATAGGCATTTATCCATAGATTATTTCTCTTTCGGTTCGAAGTTCCTGTGAAATCGTTTTGAAACACGGCGAGTCTTCTTGTCTTTTGATTGGGTGAAGATTTTGGTGGAGGAGGAAAGGATATGAAACTTTTCAATATCATTGTGATTCCATGCGATTCAGCCGGCGACTTTTACTCGAAGTTCAAAAAAAGGATGATCCTTCATAGCGTCATCGAAGGGGTCAAACTGGTTCTCATCGTTGGGATTGCTGTTTTCATTCTCCTGGAAACCATGGCACCCATTGCCCGAAAGAGCCTGCAGATTGACTTTCCCGTTGGAATAAAGCAATTTCTCTCCTTTGTAAAATCGGGGTATGGGTCCAACGCAAAAGAAGTCTTGAATTTGGCCCAGATGATCCGATTGATCACCGACGATCAGCTTTCCGAAGCGAAAGCCTTGAGATATGCCGGGCTGATCAGCCACGCCTCGCAAAGATTTGGGGTGGATCCGCTGGAGATCATCGCGATCATCATGGCCGAGAGTGGTTTCAAGGAGAATAGCGTCAACAAGGAAACCGGCGATTATGGCCTGGGACAGGTCAATTGGGAACATTGGGGCAAGGATTACGGATACACGCGCCAGCAACTTCTCGATCCGTCGATCAATATCTATTTAACGTGCCATGTCTATAAGTTTTTTGGAGAGGATTTCGGAAAGTACCACCGGGGCAATGGCATTCAATGCAAAGCCTACGTGGTCAATGTTAAGAGTATTCTTTCCACGCTGAATGCCTTCGGTCAATTGAAGAAAGAGAAAGTTTCTTAAGAGCTGATTGGGAAGGGGCATCGGATCAAATTGAATAGTAAAAAGAGGCTCCCCTTGTGCCAACAAAAATTCATTCCTCTCGCTCCCTGTTTACAAGGGGAGCGAGAGGATCCGAAAGCTTGTAGGCTAATTTCCCAATACCGCCCTGAGATCCTGATCCGGTGTTGAGATCGGTTGAATATTGAAATGATCCACCAGCACCTTTAGTACATTCGGCGAAACGAAGGCCGGGAGGGACGGCCCAAGTTTAATATTCTTTATGCCTAAGTGGAGGAGGGTGAGAAGAATGGCCACGGCCTTCTGTTCATACCATGAGAGAATCAGGGAGAGAGGCAGTTCGTTTACTCCCACATTGAAAGCCTTGGATAAAGCCAAAGCGATCTGGACTGCTGAGTAGGCGTCGTTGCACTGTCCAACGTCCAAAAGCCTTGGGATGCCTCCGATCTCTCCCAAATTCTTATCGAAGAAACGAAACTTGCCACAGGCCAGGGTAAGAACCATGCAGTCCTTGGGGACTTTTTCCACAAACTCCGTGTAATAATTACGGCCGGCCTTTGCGCCATCACATCCACCCACAAGGAAGAAGTGACGGACGGCTTTCCCTTTCACTGCTCCGATGACCTTGTCGGCAACGCTCATGACGGTGTTTCGGGCAAAACCGACCATGACCGAAGGCCCCTTCTTCTCTTCTTGAAAGCCTGACAGGCTTAAGGCCTTGTCGATCACAGGCTTAAAATTTCTATCCGAGATATGAGCGACGCCAGGCCATCCCACGGTGCCGCTCGTGAAGATATTGGCCTTGTAAGAATCCCTCGGTTTCTGAAGGCAGTTCGTGGTCATCAAGATGGCCCCGGGAAAGTCTGCGAATTCCCGTGTCTGATTTTGCCAGGCCGTTCCGTAATGACCATAGAGATGGGAATATTTTTTTAATCCTGGGTAGCCGTGGGCCGGAAGCATCTCTCCATGGGTATAAACGTAAAGGCCTTTGCCCTCGGTTTGTTTAAGAAGCTCCTCCAAATCCTTGAGATCATGCCCGGAGACCAGGATGGCCCTTCCTTTCCTGGCTCCCAGTGGGACCTTTGTCGGAACCGGATGGCCGTAGGTTCCAGTATTGCCGGCATCGAGGAGCTCCATGGCTCTTAGATTGGTCTCTCCGCACTTGAGAACCAGCCCCACCCAATCGTTCAGGCTTAAGTCTTTTTTCAGGGTTGCTGTCAGCCCCTCATGGATAAATGCATAGACCGCATCATCCTTCTGGCCGAGGATTTGAGCGTGATCGGCATAGGCCGCCACCCCCTTTATCCCAAAGATAAGAATGTGCTGAAGAGAGAGGATATCGGGATCGACCGTGGGATCCGATTTAAGGCCTACAGCCTCTCCCTGTTTGACCAGCTCCTCTAAGCGGGCTGCCGCCTTGAAAGTCGCAGGCCCCTCCGGAAAATCGATTTTTCCTTTGGCAGCCTTCACCCTTTCTCTCAGTTTTTCCCTTAATGCCACACACCTCGAGATCGATTGAGCAAATCGGTCCGTATCGAAATTGACGTTTGTCAGGGTGGAGAATAAGGCCTTACACGTAAAATCATTGACCTCCGGGTCCACCACCCCGACCTTCCGTCCTTCTACTGCATAAAGGGACAATCCCTTAAGGGCATGGATGAGAAGGTCCTGGAGGCTCGCCACATCCGATTCCTTGCCACACACCCCGACCTTTGTGCACCCTTCGCCTTTCGCCGTCTGTTCACACTGATAACAAAACATGATGGTTCCTCCTTTTGATGATTTTTTTTGATCGGCAGGATATGATTTTGCTTCGATCTGGATTAAAGGATAACCTAAAAAAATCCACTTGTGTTTGACTTAGATCAAAAGGCTGATGATTTTCCTTTACATTATACCAGAGATTATGGGTTTGAGCATCCCATTGGTTTGTGTTAATTTGAAGCTTAGGCAAACTTGAGAAAGGAGGTTTGTGGAATGATCGAACTGATCAAGTTCAAGCTCAATCACAAACCCGTACAATTGAAGGTCGAGGGAGAACGGAAACTCTTATGGGTTTTGCGCTCCGATCTTGGCATCACGGGACCGAAATACGGCTGCGGAGAAGGACTCTGCGGAGCCTGCACGGTTCTCATCGGCAATAAAGCCACCCGTTCGTGTCAGGTCCCCGTGAAAGAGATTGGGGGAAAGGAATTGATCACCATCGAAGGCCTCATGAGGAATGGGAGACTTCATCCTCTCCAAAAAGCCTTCATCGATCATAATGCCTTCCAATGCGGTTTTTGTACCCCGGGAATGATTCTGAACGCCTATAGTCTTCTCTTGGAAAGACCCAAGCCCACAGAGGCGGAAATCCTTGAGGCCATGAACGATAACCTATGCCGTTGCGGATCCCATACCCGTATTGTTCGAGCCATCCAAAGTGCGGCCATGGAAATGAGAGGAGGAAAGAGGGGATGAAAGAGAAGAGATCGCTCAACCCGGAATCTGAAAACAGAGACCATTTGTTTTCCCTCAGTCGGCGGCAGTTCCTCAAGGGGGTGGGTGGAGGAATGCTCCTCTTCTTTTACTGCGGGGATTTGACCGCCCAGGAACGGAGGTCGCGAGGTTCCCAGAATTTGCCCACCGACTTTAATGCTTTTCTCAGGGTCGGAGCCAATGGCCGGGTGACTTGCTTCACAGGGAAAGTCGAATTAGGCCAAGGCATCGTGACCTCTCTCGCACAGATGTTGGCCGACGAGCTCGAGGTGCCCCTCGGGGCTGTGGACATGGTCATGGGTGATACAGACCTTTGTCCTTGGGATATGGGCACATTCGGATCAATGAGCACACGGTTTTTCGGGCCCCCTTTAAGAGAGGCGGCTGCCGAGGCCAAGGGGATATTGATCGAGTTGGCTTCGAAGCATCTCCGTTTGAATCAAGATCGATTGAAGGTGAGAGACGGCGTGATCATGGACAAAGAGAACGAGAAAAAGCGGGTCACCTATGCCGCGCTTGTCAAGGGGAGGGCGATTGAAAAGCATCTGCCGAAAAAGCCACCGTTGAAGAATGTTTCAGATTTTAGGATCATGGGCAAAGAAACCTCCCGTACGGATGGCCTGGCAAAGGTAACCGGAAAGGCTCAATATGCTGGAGATATACGGGCTCCCGGTATGTATTATGCCAAGATTTTGAGGCCACCGGTTCACGGAGCAAAGTTAAAGAGCCTGGATGCCTCCGCGCTTCAAAAATATAAAGAGATCCAGATCCTTCAGGACCGGGATTTGATCGCGGTTCTTCATCCTTACCCCGATGTGGCGGAAGAGGCCTCATCGAAAATCAAGGCTGAGTTTGAGTTGCCGGAGGCCAGAGTCGATCCCCAGACGATCTTCAAACATCTATTGAACATCGCCCCACAGGGGGAAGTCGTCACCCAAGATGGAAACGTGGATGAGGGAGAGCGGATCGCCCGAGAGGCCTTTGAGGCAACCTACTTGAACCAGTATGTGGCTCATGCGCCCATCGAGACCCACACGGCCTTCGCTAAAATCGAGAAGGATCGAGTCTTTGTCTGGGCCTCGACCCAGAGGCCTTTCGGTGCCAAAGAGGAGGTGGCTCAGGCTTTGGGGATTCCTTCTCAAAAGGTCCGCATCATCACCCCCTTTGTGGGAGGCGGATTTGGGGGAAAGAATCAGAACCGACAGGCCGTTGAGGCGGCGCGTCTTGCCAAACTGGTGGAAAAACCGGTTCAGGTCGCCTGGAGCAGACAGGAGGAATTCTTCTACGATACCTTCCGGCCTGCAGCCGTAGTGAAGATCAAATCCGGATTGTCTGGGGCCCATCAGATCGTCTTCTGGAATTACGATGTCTACTTCGGAGGGTCCAGGGGCGCAGAGCAGTTTTATGATATCCCTCATCATCGGGAACTCTCCCACGGGCACTATAGCGGTTTTCCAGGGGCTCACCCCTTCGGTACGGGCCCATGGCGGGCTCCCGGAAATAATACGAATACCTTTGCGAGGGAATCGCACATGGATATCATGGCTGCGAAGGTGGGGATGGACCCTCTGGAGTTCCGTCTGAAAAATCTTAAGGATCAAAGGATGATCAGAGTCCTTAAGGCCGCAGCTGAAAGATTCGGCTGGGAAAGTTCGGCCGGTCCGAGCGGCCGGGGCAGGGGTGTGGCCTGCGGTGTGGATGCGGGTGCCTATGTTGCTACGATGGCAGAAATAGAAGTGGATCAAGAGAAGGGAAAGGTTCGGGTCAAGCGGGTTGTTTGTGCTCAAGACATGGGCATTGTGATCAATCCCGAAGGGGCGAGAATGCAGATGGAGGGATGCCTGACAATGGGATTGGGGTATGCTCTGGCCGAGGAAGTCCGTTTCAAAGGCGGTGAAATTCTTGACCGCAACTTTGATACCTATGAGGTCCCGCGTTTTTCGTGGCTCCCAAAGATTGAGACGGTGCTGATCGAAAATCCAGGACTCCCTCCGCAAGGTGGCGGAGAGCCGGCAATTGTCTGTATGGGAGGGGTGATCGCCAATGCGATTTTCGATGCCACAGGAACGAGATTATTTGAGCTTCCCATGACCCCTGAAAGGGTGAAAAAGGCCATGGCCGAATCGAAGATTAAGAAGAGCTAAAAGGATGAGGATGGAGTTAAGAAGAGCAGGAGAAAAGAAATTCTTCTACGGCTATATTGTGGCAGCCTCCGGCTTTGCGATTTGGGCACTTGGTTGGGGAACTTACACCCCTTGTTTCAGCGTATTTTTGAAACCCCTGTCGACTGAGTTTGGCTGGTCCAGGGCAGAAACATCACTTGCCCTCTCGCTTTCTTACCTGTTCTACGGTTTCTTAACGATGATCATGGGGTGGTTGACCGATAAGTTGGGTCCCAGGATCGTGATGATGGTTCTGGGATCTTTTTTGGGATTGTGCTATCTTCTGATGTCGCAGGTAACCACCCTATGGCAGTTCCAGATAAACTATGTCTTTGTAGGAGGCATTGGCATCAGCACACTGACAGTTCCCATAATGGTTACGACGTCCCGCTGGTTTGTCAAGAAACGAGGATTGATGATCGGCATAGTTCAGGCAGGAAATGGCGTAGGCGGGTTCGTCTTCCCTCCCCTGGCCGGATGGCTCATCCTCGCCTATGGTTGGCGCTCTGCATACGCGGTTCTGGGCATGATTACCCTGATCGGGATTCTTGTTTCAGGGTTCTTTCTTATCCGTGACCCAAAAGATATAGGACAGTTGCCTGACGGAAAGAGTGTTGAAGCAGTCCCTGAGGCAAAGCCGTCAAATCCGGGTCCCCGGGTGGCTGGAATTTCCCTCAAGGAAGCTCTTCACATGAAGCAGTTCTGGGTAATCGCGGGAATATTTTCTTGTTTTGGCTTCTGCAGGCAGGCATTCCCGGCCCACCTTGCCGCCCATGTTCAGGATCTGGGGTTTTCCCTGACCGACGGGGCCAATGTCTTGGCAGTCCTGATCGGATCAAGCATGTTTAGCCGGATCGGCATGGGCCGAGTGGCGGATGTGGTGGGGAATCGGCCGGCTTTTATCATCAGCTTCGCCATTACAGTGGTTAGTCTGCTCTGGGGGCTGGTCACCCAGGATTTATGGGGCCTCTATCTCTTTGCCTTTGGCTTCGGTTTCGGCTGGGGAAACCAAGCCGTCTTGAGGTTCGCTTTGACTTCCGAGGTCTTTGGCCTTGCCTCCCTTGGCTTAGTGATGGGAGCTCTAGGGCTTTCCGAACAGGTGGCAGCCTCCTTTGGCTCCTATATTGCTGGTTATATCTTTGATGTCGTGGGTCATTATCAACCTGTTTTCTGGATGGGTATCGGCATCTCGATCACGGGCATTCTATTGGCCTGGGGATTAAAGCCGGCGATTCGGAAATAGCAATGATTGGAAAGAAACGTAGGTTGCGTCTTACACTTTACTTACTGGACGGGGGATTTTATGGCGAGCTTATTTGAGACCACAACGATCAAGGCGATGAAGCTGAAGAACCGTTTTGTCCGTTCTGCGACCTGGGAGGGATTGGCAGGGGACGATGGGTCTGTGACCCGCAGGCTGATCGATATGTCCGTCGATCTTGCAAAGGGCGGTGTCGGCCTGATCATCACAGGCCACGCTTACATAAGCAAGGAGGGCCAGGCAGGTCCCTGGCAACTTGGTGTCTACAGTGACAGCTTGATTGAAGGGCTTGCCGAAATGGCCGATGCGGTGCACGAAGCGGGCGGAAAAATCGTTCTTCAACTGGCTCATGCAGGCTGCCGCGCCGCTTCCGGGCTGACGGGAGTCGAACCGATCGGGCCTTCGGTCATGGAGGTGGAGAAAGGAACGCTCTGCCGCGCGATGAGAAACGACGAGATTCTTAAGATCGGTGAAGGGTTCGCACAGGCCGGGGCAAGGGCGGAGAAGGCTGGTTTCGATGGCGTTCAGATCCATGCAGCCCACGGCTATCTCCTGAGCCAGTTTCTTTCCCCTTTCCACAATCGGAGAGGGGATGGATACGGCGGGAGCGTTCAGGGCCGTGCGCGCCTCCTTCTTGAGGTGGTCGGCAGAGTGCGGGGCGCAATCGGTCCCCGCCTCGCCCTTCTGATCAAGATGAATTCTGAAGATTTCGTCGAGGGCGGCTTCTCAGTGGAGGATATGCTCGAGGTCGCGGCCCTGTTAGAGAAGGCAGGTGTCGATGCGATCGAACTCAGCGGGGGAAGCACTTTTTCTCCGAAATACGTCGCTTATCGTAGCGGTCCGATTCAAGGCGAGGAAGATGAGGGCTACTACAAGGAGGCCGCACGCCGCTACAAGGAAAAGGTGAGTGTTCCGCTCATGCTCGTGGGAGGGATCCGCTCCTATGGGGTGGCGGAGAAACTCGTAAAAGAGGGCGTATCAGATTATATCTCTCTTTGCCGGCCTCTGATCCGGGAGCCGGATCTCATCAACCGCTGGAGATCCGGAGACACCCGCAAGTCGACCTGCCTTTCGGACAATCTCTGCTTCAAACCTGCACGAGCGGGTCAGGGACTTTCCTGTATGGTTGAGCACAGTGCTTCCCTTGCCCCCTAATGGCCTTGGATTTCGAAGTATAGCCTGACGGAATATTGCAGAAGCATCTCCAAATTCGTGAAATTGTCAAGGGAAGACAGCCCAGACTTCTAAAGTTTTGGAATTGCGATCATCTTAGATGGCATCGGAGACTTTCGTATTCCCCTCGATAGACGTTCTTAAAAGTCTTGCAACGCTCATGCTGAATCAGTTAAAGGTTTCGCCCCAAAACTTTCTCAGCCGGGCTGTCTTCCTCATGCCTGGCCGCCGCAGGCAGGGAAGCTGAATGTCGTCATGGAAAAAGAGACGTTTATGAATACCGTTCGGGATTTGGGAAAGATAGGTAGCCTGTGTTAGTATTAGGACGGCGGACCGATCTGGATCCGTCTATTCCGAATTATTTATGAGAGGGGAAAATGGCAACAGAGTTTGGATATACTGGAAAGATGCTGAGGGTAGATTTGTCATCGGGCCGCGCAAGTGATATTGCCACCAAAGGATACGCGGATCGATTTCTGGGAGGCAGGGGTATCGCGGCGAAGCTTTATTGGGACGAGGTCTCTCCGGATACCAAGGCCTTCGATCCGGAAAACCGGCTGTTTCTTATGACCGGGCCTTTAACCGGAGTTCCCGGTTTGGCCAGTTCAAGGCTGGAAGTCTGCGGAAAGTCGCCGGCGACGACCCCGGAGCGCTTCTCCTACGCCAGTCTTGGGGGAAGCTGGGGCCCCTATCTGAAATTTGCCGGTTATGATGGGATCGTGGTCCAGGGGAGATCGGACAAGCCGGTCTACCTTCTTCTTCATGACGGTGTTTGTGAGATCAGGGATGCTTCGGAGCTTTGGGGCAAGGGTGCGATTCAGGTGCGTGAGAGGCTGAAGAGTGAGCTTGGAGGCACGACGAGGGTCCTTGCCACCGGCCCTGCGGGTGACCAAATGGTCGTTTTCGCGAGCCTCCTTGCTGATGATGATGCCTCTGGGTCCGGTGGTTTGGGCGCGGTGATGGGCTCAAAAAGATTGAAGGCCATTGCCGTGTCCGGGAGTGGAAAGGTGAAGGTGGCAAGCCCAGAGAAGCTCCGGGAGATGACCCAGTACATTCTTGAATTGACGAAGGGATCAGCAAAGCAGCCGCGGAAAGCACCGCCAAACCCCAAGATGAAATGGGATATGTGCTGGGGCTGCAGTAGCGTGAGCTGCACGAGAGCGACCTATAGGGCAGATAACGGCGAGCAGGGGAAATTCTTCTGCGGAGTTGCAAGCTTTTATAAACCGTACGCCAATCAATATTATGAAGATTCGGCCGATGTGATATTTCGGGCCATCAAACTCTGTGATGACTATGGGTTGGATGCTAAAGCGATTGCCCCAATGATCACCTGGCTTAAGAAATGCGAGCAGGCAGGCATCCTGACGGATGAGAACACAGGTCTCCCTCTATCAAAAATGGGGAGTCTCGAATTCATTGAAGCCTTGATGGAAAAGATATCGCACCGGGACGGTTTCGGAGATATTCTGGCCCAGGGGGTCTTCAGAGCGGCAAGCTTGATCGGGAAAGGGGCGACAGAACAAATCACGGAAGCCACTCCCTCAACAAGATACTTATCCGTGGGGAAAAGCACGTTTCTGCCGCATTCATGGGCCTCTCTGCCCGTCAAAGCGGGAAACAGTATCACCTATGAACCGACATTGTATGTGACCACTGGTCTTCTCCATATGGTGGAGCCGAGGTATCCCATTGCAGAGCTCCACGAAATTAGCAGGCCTGTGGTTGCATGGGTGAAGGCGCTCAAGAACAAGGAAGGGGCTTACTTATCGAGCGATGTCCTCGGGGTTATCGCCGAGAAATTCTGGGGCAGTAAGGCTGCCGCAGACTTCTCCACCGATGGAGGGAAAGCCCTCGCCGCAAAAATTGTCCAGGATCGGGAGTACGTGAAAGACTCTCTTATTCTTTGTGACTTTTTCTGGCCCATCATGCACACCAAATACTCGGAAGATCATGTGGGTGATTCGAGCATTGAGAGTCAACTCACTTCCGCAGTGACCGGAAAAGAGCGGGATGAAAACGAGCTTTACCGTCTGGGTGAGAGAATCTTTAATCTCCAGCGGGCCATCCTGATTCGAGAGGGTCATCAGGGCAGGGAAGACGACACCCTTCCAGAATTTTTTTATAAAGTGGATTATGTGACCCGTCGTTCCGATAATAACTCTGAATTTCTGGTCCCTGGGAAGGACGGACAGGCCATAAGCAGAGCGGGCGCGGTCCTTGATCGGGAGAAATTTGAAAAGCTGAGAGAGGAATACTATGCCCTGAGGGGATGGGATGTTGCCAGCGGCCGGCCGAAAGGGGCAACGCTAAGAAAACTCGGTCTTGAGGATATCGCTGAAGAATTAGAGCAGAGGGATCTCATCACCGAAGGTTAGTATAAGACGGATTTCCCCGTAACCAGCTTCCCACCATCCGCCTCCGCCGGGTACCATGGGTTTTACCCGTGGGGGAAGGCGCAAAGGGCTTCGACGAGATGGAACCCGTGACCCCTGGGCGGATGTCTCGCCGCTCGCCGTGCATGCGCCCTGGCGCAGCAGGTAGCCGTCTTTTGGCG
>JBHGBJ010000033.1:0-39498 GCA_041947025.1 Thermodesulfobacteriota bacterium | reverse complement strand
ATCAAGGGGACATTTTCACGTTGCAGTTAGGGGGACATATTGACGTTGCTTAAACAGAATTTAAGGTGTCATCCTTATTGGATGAGAGGCTACCATTATGAATGAAGGGAGATCGAAAATGGATGTGAAGAGAAGAATCAAGTGTGACGTTGCGGTTGTGGGAGGGGGGAATGCAGGCCTTGTTGCTGCTATTGAGGCTAAGAATGCCGGGGCAGATGTTTTATTGATTGAAAAAGCACCCAAGAAAGCGAGAGGAGGGAATAGTCGACTTTCAGGGGGGCTCTTCAGGATCGCTTCAGGGGGAACAAAAGATTATGAGCCTTTATTGAAGGGGACAAACTTGCCGAAAGAGGAGATCGAGATTGAGCCGTATTCGAAGGACGATTTTTATAATAAGGTGGTTAAACTGTCAGATGGATTTGCGGACAGGGGATTTACAGAGATTTTTGTTAATAGATCGTTTGAGACGGTTCGCTGGATGAAAGAGCAGGGGGTGCAATGGGATCTGAATCCCTCGCACAAGGCGAAAGTGGGTAATCGCTTAATCTGGTCTGCGGGTCAAGTTCCTCTGATCGCTTTAGGATCCGGGGAGGGTTTGGTAGAAATGCTGTATGGGATTGTGGAGAGGCGATCGATCGAGGCTCTGTATGAAACAGCTGGCCGGTCGCTGCTGGGGGATGAAAGCGGGAACGTATGCGGTCTTATTGCGAAAGGTCACGATGGGTTTGTTCAGATCGATGCCAGAAGCTTTATTTTGGCTTGTGGTGGGTTTCAGGCCAATCCCGCATGGCGGAGGCGTTATCTGGGTGAAGGTTGGGACTTGGTGAAGCTTCGTGGTACGCGCTATGACACAGGAGATGGAATCGAGATGGCCCTCCAAGCGGGTGCTCAGCTGGTTGGGCATTGGGGGGGATGTCATGCTTCCATTGTGAGCGAAGATTCTCCTATGATCGAAGCTGCTTCAGCAGGTTCGGAGCGCTATTCCTATCCTTTCTGTATCATGGTCAATCGTAATGGAGAGCGGTTTGTAGACGAAGGGGAAGATCTGCAGGTTTTTACGTATGCCAAGTTTGGCAAGGAGATCTTAAAGCAGCCCGGATCTGTCGCTTTTCAAATTTTTGACGCAAAGGTGATCCCGATTCTGAGAGCCGCCTATCAAAATGCTGAAATGGTGGAGAGTCGTTCACTTGAAGAACTGGCAGGGGAGTTGGATATCAATGTTGAGCGGTTCTTGTTGACGGTCAAGAATTACAATGAAGCCATCGTGAATGATGAAAAGCCCTTTGTGCAGTATCGGCTGGATGGGCGGCGCACAAAAGGGTTAAGTCCGGACAAGACGAACTGGGCTCAAAAGATTGATACGCCTCCTTTCCGGGGTTATGCGGTGGTATGCGGCCTTACGATGACCTATGGGGGGCTGAAGACGAATGAGAAGGCCCAGGTGATCGATTGCTGGGATCGTCCGATCAAGGGGCTGTATGCGGTAGGAGAGATTACAGGTGGTTTTTTCTATCACAATTATCCGAGCGGAACAGGTCTGATGAGAGGAGCGGTGATGGGGCGGATCGCAGGAGCTGAAGCCGCTGCCAATCGCTGATAATTCATAGCCGAGGACATCCCCCTCCCTTCCCCCTTGGAGACTGTGTCATAATTGCACTTGGAGGGGAGAGGCAGTCAGGTTCCAAAGATTTAGCATGCGGCCTTTTTTAAATTATAGGGAATCATCACTTGTATCAAGTTGAACGGGTTCATATGCTTGCCACGCTTCAATTCGATCGATCAAAGGTTACCGCTCTAAATCTTTTCCACCCGGCCGCCTCTCCCTCCTTCAGCTCAAAACGGCTTTTTGATATTGCGACAAAGCCTCTTGAGGGGAGGGGGCTCCCTGGGCGGAACCAGAAAAGAAGAGGAGGTTCCAATGAAATGGTTGAGTCGATTCGTTACCCTTTTTTTGCTCGGGTTTTCCGTGTTTATTGGTCAGCTCAGTCTCAAATTGGGAGTCGGAGGACCTCGAAACCCCGGGCCGGGGTTCATGCCATTGCTCGCTTCTGCTCTTCTTCTTATCCTTGCTTTGGTGGTTGTCATCATGGAACTAAGAAGATCTGCTGAAGGCGAGGGGAAGAAACCTCTCTTCGATATGAAGCATTTGATCAGGCCAGTCAGTGTGTTTGTGGTGCTGTTCGGTTTTTCGTTTATCTTAAATGTCTTTGGATTTCTTGTCAGCATCTTCTTACTCTTCTTCGTATTGTTTCTTATCTATGAGCCGAAGAAATGGCTGATGCATATCATCGTTGCGGTGATCGTGGCCAATGCAAGTTTTCTTCTTTTTTACAAAATACTCCAAGTGCAGCTTCCAGCCGGAATGTTCAATATAAGGTGGTGAGACGATGGACTTTTTCCAGAGTATCCTTTTTGGGCTGCAAGTATGCCTCCAGCCGATTAATCTGCTTTATTGTTTTATTGGGGTGTTGATCGGCACCCTGATCGGGGTCTTGCCGGGAATAGCACCATCAGGCACGATTGCGATCCTTTTGCCCGTGACTTACCATGCACCTCCGGTATCATCGATCATTATGCTGGCAGGGATCTATTATGGAGCGCTCTACGGGGGGTCGACCACTTCGATCCTGGTGAACATCCCGGGGGAGCCCGCATCGATTGTCACATGCTTGGATGGCCACCAAATGGCTCGTGAGGGAAGGGCGGGACCGGCTTTGGGGATATCCGCCTTTGGCTCTTTTATTGCGGGAACCATTGGCATCATCGGACTCATGCTGCTGGCCCAGCCCTTGGCAAGCTTTGCCCTCAAATTCGGCCCTCCTGAATATTTCAGCCTCATGGTCTTAGGATTGGTCATGATTGCTTACCTGAGTCAAAGATCCTTGATCAGATCCATCATGATGGCAACGTTGGGGCTTATCCTGAGTTATGTGGGCCTGGACATCGTGAGCGGTCAAAGCAGGTTTACTTTCGAACTCGATGAGCTATTAGAAGGTGTAGGGGTCGTTCCAATGGCCATGGGGCTTTTCGGCATTGCGGAGGTTTTCGAGAATCTTGAGGAGAAGATAGAAAGGAGTTTATTCAAGACACATATCGAAGGCCTTCTTCCAACTCTCAAAGATTGGTCCGATTCCATAGGGGCTATCATTCGAGGGACATTTATCGGCTTCTTCCTGGGGATTTTGCCGGGGGGTAATGCCCTGATTGCATCTTTTATGTCTTATGCACTTGAGAAGAAGTTGTCCAAACACCCGGAAAGATTCGGCAAGGGAGCGATTGCAGGTGTGGCCGGGCCGGAATCGGCCAACAATGCTGCTTCCAGCGGTGCCTTTTTGCCGCTCTTGACCTTAGGCATTCCTTCGAATGTCGTCATGGCGATGCTATTTGCCGGATTGTTGATCCACAACATCCGGCCGGGCCCCCTCTTGCTTCAGCAGCATCCGGATCTCTTTTGGGGGGTCATCATCAGCATGTATGTGGGCAACGTGATGCTTCTCGTACTGAATCTGCCTTTGATTCGGATGTGGGTTCAGATCACCAAGGTGCCCTTTCTTTTTCTTTATCCGTTGATTATTCTCTTCTGTGTGATCGGGGTTTACAGCATTAATAACTCCATCTTCGATCTCTGGATCATGTTTGTTTTCGGAATGGTCGGCTATCTATTGAGAAAATGTGATTACGAACCCGCCCCCCTTGTTTTGGCTTATGTTCTGGGCCCCATGTTGGAGCAGGCCATGCGCCAATCCCTTCTGATCTCAAACGGGAACTTTATGATCTTCCTAGTGCGACCTATTTCCGGAAGCTGCCTGGCAGCAGCAACTCTCTTACTTGTCCTGAGCGGCGTCAAATATGCAAAGAAAAAGAGGCTCCAGAGCCAGCAGGAAACGATGACCTGAGGTGTTCCTGAAGACATTTTACGTTAGAGATTGTACGATCCTGAAGAACTTTTGAAAGGAGGAATATTGTTATGAAGACCGCAGCGATAGCCTTTATCATTTCAGGTTTGTTTTTGACGATCGATCTATCAATGGCAGCTGAGTCAGGCTATCCCAGGAAGCCGATTGAGATCATCGTGGGATATGCGCCCGGGGGAGGGACGGACCTGGGGGCCAGGATGATTGCTGCGAATTCAAAGAAGTTTCTTGGGCAGGAACTGGTCATCTTTAACAAACCGGGAGGAGCGGGTAGAGTGGCCATGACCATTCTTTCCAAGGCGAAACCGGACGGCTACACGCTGGGGGGCTCAACCGATACCAGCATTATTTATTCGCCCCATATCGAGCCGGTCAGCTATAAACCCCTGGAAGACTTTACCTTCATCACCCGATATGGAGTGCTGAATACGGGGATCTCCGTCTTAACAGAGTCTCCCTTTCGCACTTTTAAGGACCTAATCGAATTTGCTCGCGCGAATCCAAATAAATTGACGATCAGCACCGTCGGGGAAGGGGGGGGCAGCCAGGTGATTTTGGAGGCCCTGACTCATATAGAACGGTTGAAGATCCAGATTATTCCTTTTGCCGGAGCCGTTCCCGCCATGACAGCCTTGCTGGGAGGGCACGTGATGGCCGCATCTGCCGCTGGCTCAGCGTATGCTCCTCACCTAAAAGCCAAAAAGGTCCGGCTCCTTGCCTTGATGGGGGAAGAGAGGATCGAGGATTGTCCCGAAGTTCCTACATTGAAAGAGCTCGGGTACTCCACTTTAATATTTCAGAGCTGGTACGTCATTGTTGGTCCAAAAAATATGGAAAAGGCAGTTGTGACGAAGCTGGAAGAGACCTTCAGGAGGGCGATGGATTCGCCTGATTATATAAAACTCGCTAAGGAATTGGAAATAAATGCGGATAAACCTCTATCCGGTGATGAGTTAAGAAAGGCACTGATTCGACGGAATACAAACAATGAAAACCTTTTCAAGACCTTAGGAATGGGACTAAAGCGATAGAGCGGGGTTTCCATGAAAATCATAGAACGGGTAAGCCATTTTATCTCAACGTTGGAGCTTGAACAGGTACCCTCTTCGGTTATTTTGGAGGCAAAGAAAGCCATGGCGGATTGCATCGGCGTATCGATCGCTGCTGCAAGAGAGCCTTGCCTCAGCATCCTGCGGCCACTGATTCAGAGAATGGGGGGCGAGCCACGTTCAACTCTGTGGGGCACAGCGATCCGGACCTCTCCTTCCTGGGCTGCTTTGTACAATGGGACCATGGCCCATGCTTTAGACTTTGATGACGGCGGTGGCCTTCATATTCCTTTGCACCCTTCCGTCCCTGTTTTGCCAGCCGTTATCGCCTTGGGAGAATTCATTGGCGCAAACGGCAAGAGAGTTTTGGAAGCCTACATCTGCGGGGTCGAAGTGGAGTGTGCCCTTGCCAGAGGTTGTTCTCGTGCATCCTATGACTCGGGCTGGCATGCCACAGGTGTGTTTGGGACAATGGGCGCGGCAGCCGGTTCAGCGAAATTGTTGGGCTTGGGAGCCGGTCAGGCGAGTGACGCTCTGGGGATTGCCCTGTCCCAGGTAGGCGGCTCAAGACAGAACTTCGGTACGATGGTCAAGCCACTCCACGCGGGTCGCGCAGCCATGAACGGAATTTTGAGTGCGTTGCTCGCTCAAGATGGTTTTACGGCGAGCGATGGGGCCTTGGATGGCCCCCTTGGTTTTGGAAAGCTTTTTGATGGGAAGAATTTAGCGGAAGAGTGCGGCACACTGGGGAAGTCTTACTATTTTGCCAAGGGCGTCAGTATAAAGAAATACCCTTCCTGTCACGCCACTCATCCCGGGATTGATGCGGTCCTCGAATTGGTTAAGAACCATCCGATTGATTATAGGGATATCAAGGGAATCACCTGTTGGAGTCACCCGTCACAGGTTTCCGGGTTGCCTTATGCGCTTCCGAAAACGCCTCTTGAGGCAAAATTTAGCATGCAGTTCTTATTGGCTTTGGCTTGTGTATACGGGAAAGTTGAGTTAAAACATTTCAGGGATGACGTGTTGAAGGATGAAAGAGTGATAGACCTTTGCAGGAAGGTCGGTTTTTTAGCAGAGAATGATATCGTGGGAAGCAGGGTAACCATAGAACTCAGTAATAACAAAACGTACACTGCTGCCGTTGATAAGCCGAGAGGACACCCCAAGTACCCATTAAGCGTCGAGGAAGTTAAGGACAAGTTTAGGTCGTGTGCCGGGGTACTACTCCCGGGAAATGAGGCAGAAGAGGTACTTGGCGCTATTTTCGAAATGGATAAGTTGAGAGATATCAATTCAATTACGAATGCGTTTCGACGCGAATTTGCATAGGGAGGAGCTGGAATATGGGGATGACGATGACGGAGAAGATTTTCGCCCGCCACAGCGGATTGAAGAAGGTGGAGGCCGGGGAGTATGTGACGGCGAAGGTCGATCAGGCGTTTATCCATGATTCATTCCCGGAGATTCAGGAGGGAATGAAAGAGGCGGGTATCGAATCGGGTCTGGACCGGATTTGGGACAAGGATCGGGTGATGGTCCTGATCGATCATACTTCGCCTGCCATGGACAAGAACGTGGCGGCTGCCAAGAAGCATGTGACGATCCGCAATCTTGCAAAGAAACTCGGTTTGCCCAATTTTTTTGATGTGAAGGCGGGCATCGGCCATCAGGTTTTGATGGAAAAAGGGTATGTCCTTCCCGGGTCCTTGGTCCTTGCAGCGGATTCCCACAGCACGATTTATGGCGCACTGAATTGCGGGGGAACAGGGATCGGAGAGACGGAAATGGCCTGGGTCCTCCATTTCGGCGAGTTGTGGTTTCAAGTTCCGACGACGATTCGGATAGAGGTTTCAGGAAAGATGGCGGAAGGGGTGATGGCCAAGGATATTTTTCTTCATATCTCCGGGACTCATGGGACCGAAGTGGCGCAATATAAGGCGATGGAATGGACTGGTTCGGCCGTCCAGAATCTGAGCGTGGATGGCCGGATGTGCATTGCGAACCAATCGGTGGAGCTTGGTGCCAAATTCAGCCTTTTTCCGGCGGACGAGAGAACCCTGAATTTCATCAAGAACCGGGCGGCCCGGCCATACGAGCCAGTCCAGTCCGATCCTGACGCCAAGTACGAAGCGGTCTATACGGTGGAGGCATCCAAGCTGCAGCCCCTTGTGGCGCAGCCTCACAGCATGGAGGTGGTGAGCCCGGCGGGCCATTATCAGGATGTTCGAATTAACCAGGCCAATATAGGCGGGTGCGCCAACGGGAGGCTGGAGGACATTGCGTGGGCGGCGCGGATTCTGAAAGGGAAAAGGGTCCATTCAGATGTCCGATGCATTGTGGGTCCGGCCTCATGGGAGGTCTATAAGGAGGCGATCCGGGCAGGTTATCTGGAGACGCTGATCGATGCAGGAGCGATCGTCTGCCATCCCCACTGCGGGCCCTGCACGGGGACGATGGGGACTCTGGCCCCTGGGGAGGTCTGTATTACGGCGACGAGCCGCAATTTTAAAGGACGGATGGGCAGCCCGGAGGCGAGCATTTACCTTGCCTCTCCGGCTACGGTTGCTGCGTCGGCGGTTGCGGGACATATTATCGATCCGAGGGAGGTGCTTTAAAGATGGCGGGAAGGGTGATCAGAGGGAAAGTGGTCAAACTGGGAGACTATGTCAACACGGACGTCATCTCTCCAGCGCGGTGGATGAGAGAAGGTCTGGAGGTGCTGCGGCTCCACACCATGGAGGCGATCAGGCCGGATTTCTATAAGGATGTGAAGCGTGGAGACATTATTGTAGGCGGAAGGAACTTTGGTTGCGGTTCTCATCGGGAGCAAGCCACGGCGATCATGAGGGTGCTGGGAGTCTCGGCGATTGTGGCTGACTCGGTGGGTCGGCTCTATTACCGAAACGGCATTGCATTCGGCATCCCTGTTTTCAGCGTGGACGGTATCTCACGGATCACGGAGGAAGGGGATGAACTGGAGATCGTCATGGGCGCGGATCGAGTGATCTTTCGGAACGTGACCCGGGGAGGAGAGAAGACCGCTTCTCCGATTCCGGATATCATGGCCAAGGTCTTGGAAGCGGGCGGAGTCTATCCGCTTCTTAAAGAGCGGCTTGGAAAAGGGGCTTAGGACAAGGGGAAGGGCGGGTCTTTTAACCACGGAGTCCTACAGGAGGTGCAAACGATGAGAGAGAAGATTCATATCGGACTTGTGACAGCGATGGCCTTTCTATTTTTGGCATCGGTCTCCGGATACGCGGCAGAGAAGATCGTGATCAAGGGGACATCGGTGCAAATGCCGAACCAGAGCATGGGGGAGGCTTTGCTGGAGGCTAAAAAGAGGATCGAAGCAAGATTGCCGGGGCAGGTCGAAATGAAGGCTTATCCCTCGGCACAGCTCTACACCCAGACAGAGGAGATCACGGCCCTTTCGAGGGGCGAGATTCAGATGGCCTCCGTGATCGGAACGGGCAGTCTGCCCGTCGTCTCTCCTGTCTTCCAGCTTATAGAGCTGCCAGGGCTATTCCCGAACCGGGACGTATTCCGGAAGGCATTGCAGGGACCGGTCGGCAAGGAATTGTGGGGAGAAGCCGAGAAAAAGAATATCAAAGTGCTCTCCTTCTGGAATGCGGGCAAGACGCAGATCTCCAACCGCAAGCGCGTCGAGATTAAGCTTCCCAAGGACGCCGCGGGCCTGAAGATTCGTCCGGCAGGCAAGACCTACGCCGCCATACTCGAATCCTGGGGGGCGATGAGCGTAAACGTCGCCTCTGAGGAACAATACAGTGCCCTTCAACAGGGGGTGATCGATGGAATGCTGACCGCCACGCGGATTATTCACGAGCGGAAATTATATGAGAATTTAACCAACCTGACGGATCTGGAGTACCTGGTATTGCGTGCAAACGCGCTGTTGGTCAATAAGAAATGGTGGGATGCCTTGCCGGCGGATGTTCAAAAGGTCATCTCAGCCGTTGGCGCCGAGGTGGCAGAGTTAATGATCGACGTGGTCAACCGAGACGAGGTAGAGGCTGCTACAGCGATTGCGGCCAGTGGAACGAAGGTCTATCAGATCCCTGAAAAAGATTACAGGATTTGGCAGGAGTCTGCACGAAAAGTCTGGCCCAAATTGATTGGGAAAGGCGGTCAGACATGGGTTGATAAATTGGCCCAGGCGGCTGACAAGACGAGATAATCACTTTCAGTCTGCTGAAGAACGCCCCTGCTTGCCGGCAGGCGGGGGCAGACAGGCATCTGCTTCCGAGGTGAAGTGTGGCAATCGTGCGGGCGCTTTTTTTACAATGCTGGGACCGGGGAGAGAGGCTCCTCAGCCAACTCTTTCTTTTTGCGGCGACGGCGCTCATTATCATGGAGGTCGTAGGACGGTATTTCCTCCACTTCTCTATCTTCTGGGTGGAAGAATATACGCGATATCTCATCATTGGCGCCGTGATGACAGGGGCGAGCACCCTGATCCGGACCGATGGCCACGTCGCTGTAACCATACTGCAGAATAAAGTCTCACCCCAAAGGAAGGCCATCCTCAACTTTCTCCATTCGGGACTCGGGGTTTTTGTCAGTCTCGTCATCCTGAAGGGTGGTGTGGGGTTGGTCAGTGAGGCCTGGTCAGGAGGGTTTGAAAGCGAAACCCTGGCCCGAACACCCCTCTGGATCCCGTACCTTTTGATCATTCTTGGGGGCAGTCTGATGGCGGCCAGTTGGATCTGGAAGGTGTTTCAGATGGAGAACTTTTCCTGGCAAAGCCTGAAAGACCCCTTTACCTACCTGATCCTTGCGTTGACGGTTGTCGGTATTTGGATCTTCTACGGAATCAAGAACGCCGTGCTGGTGCCGGTGATCGGGTTGCTTCTTTTCGTCGCCTTGGGACTTCCGATTGCCTTCGCCCTCGGCTTAACGACGATTCTTGCGGTCTTCGGATTCGATATCGGCCCGAGCATCGTCATCGCATCAAAAGGGTTCTGGCAGATGAATAGCTTCACCCTCCTGGCGATCCCATTTTTCATCCTTGCTGCCGAGGCCATGATCATCAGCAGCTTGGGGAATGATGTCTTCGAATTCGCTACGGCGTCGATTGGCCATATCCGGGGCGGACTTGGAATTGCGATGTGCATGGCGGCCGCCATGTTTGACGCCATGTCAGGCTCCACCGTAGCCAATGCGGCGGCCCTTGGGACCCTTGGCTTTCCCCTCCTGGTTTCCCGGGGTTATCCTCCGCGCCTCGCCGTAGGGCTCCTCGGTGCGGGAGGCACCCTTGCGCCCATGATACCGCCGAGCACTCACATGGTGATGTACGGTGCGATTACACAGCAGAGCGTGGGTGATCTTCTCATTGCCGGAATCATCCCCGGTCTGGTGATGGCTGCCTCCTTCGCAGTCTATACCTACATTGCCTCGTTATGGGGAGGCTATGGCAAGGTTGAATCGAGCTTTTCGCTGAAAAGGTTTCTCAAAGCGGGCCGAAAATGTGTCTGGGCTGCTCTGATGCCCCTGATCATTGTCGGGGTGATTTACTTGGGAATCGCGTCACCGACGGAGGCAGCGGCCATTTCCGCGCTTTACGGTTTCGCCGTCACCGGGTTGGTGTACCGCGAGCTCAAGGTCCCCGTTGCGAGGCAGATGTTTCAGGAAACCATCAACATTACGGCCATGATCTTCCTGATCATCATGTTTTCAGGGGTTTTCGGGTTTGTCCTGGCGGAGCAGCAATTCCCCCAATTCTTTACGGAGGCGGTGGTCGGTGCGGGCATAAACGGATGGCAGTTTATGCTGATCGCCATCGGCCTGATCTTCATACTCGGATTCTTTATGGGCACGGCCGCCATCACCCTTGTCGTCATTCCGATGTTGGTGCCCCTGCTCAAAGCGTACCACTTCAATCTGATCCAGTTCGGGGTCATCTCGGCGGCGGTCCTGGAGACTTCCTTTCTGACACCTCCGGTGGGCAGTGTGCTTTACATCATGGCAAGGGTGTGCAAAATGAAACTGGAAGAGGTGATCAGGGGGGTCTGGCCATTCGTCGTGGTGATTTTGATCATTACATTGCTCTTTGCTTTTGTTCCCGAGATCTCTCTCATTCTGATCAAAGGGAGGTAAGGAGACGAAAGAAAAGACTTGAAAAAGGTCTTACGCGGAGGAAGGAGATAGAAACTTATGGGTGGACACAGTATGACGGAGAAGATATTAGCGAAGGCTTCGGGCAGGAAGGAGGTTTTTCCCGGAGAGATCGTGATTGCCAATGTCGATGCCTTGTTTATGCATACGCCGAGCTATAAGTTCCGGCATTTTGAAAAGATTGGAGGCGTGAAGTCTGTCTTTGATTCGGAAAAGGTGGTTGTCACAGTAGGCCATCATCTTTTTCTTCCTTCCAGTCAAGAGTATGCCGATGCCGTGAAATTCATCCGGGAAGGCTGCAAGCGTTATAGAATTAAATATCTTTATGACATGGGTACAGGTCTTGGGCATTACCTGATGGTTGAGAAGGGACACGTATGGCCGGGAGCTGTGGCGGTGGGATCCGATTCCCATACGACAGCTTATGGGTGTATTGGCTGTTTGGCCTCACCCCTGAATTTCGAGACCACGGAGATCATGCTTTCAGGGAAGGCCTGGTTCAAAGTTCCTCCCACCATTCTGGTGAAGATTGAGGGGAGCGCTAAGAGGGGGGTGAGCGCCCGGGATGTGGCCCAGCATGTTTTGGGCTTGGTCGGTCCGGATGGGGCTCTCTGGCAGGCCGTTGAATATGCGGGCCCCTATATCCGCCGTCTCAGTATTCAGCAGCGGATGATCTTCAGCCTGCTGACGACGGAGATGGGAGGGACCTGCGGTATGGTAGAGCCCGATGAGGTGACGCTCAAGTTTATGGAAGGCCGCAACCGTCAGGCTTTCGAACCCGTCTACAATGATCCCGAGGTTGAGTATGTGAAGACTCTGGAGATCGACGTCTCGGGATTGGAGCCTCAGGTCGCCGTTCCGCCGCAGCCCAGCCATACGAAGGCCTTGGCCGACGTGGAAGGTGTAAAGATTCAACAGGCCTATGTCGGCGGGTGCACGGGAGGAGGGATTGAGGACATGCGGATGGCCGCGGAGGTGATGCGGGGCCGTAGGGTCCATCCCGAGGTCAGGATGATCGTCGTGCCGGGCACGCAAACCATCCTTGATCAGATGATCAGGGAGGGTTTGATGCAGATCTTCGCGGACGCCGGTGCTCTGGTGACCCCGCCCTATTGCGGTCCTTGTCAGATGATCTGCGTTGGACACCTGGGTGAGGGGGAAGTCATGATCGGGACCCATCCGAGAAATTTACCCGGACGGGCGGGAGCGAACACACAGATATTCCTTGCCTCTCCTTATAGCACGGCGGCTTCTGCCGTGGCAGGGAAGATTGTGGATCCAAGACAGTATCTTTAAGAAGGAGGTAAAGATCAGTGGCAACATTTCGAGGTCGAGCCTGGACATTTGGAGATCACATTAACACGGAGTCCATCCTGGCTTCTGGCAAGGAGGAGAATTGGGAGTACGCAAAGGATCACGTCCTTGAGTATTACGATCCTGAGTTTCCCGCTAAGGTGGAACCCGGGGACTTCATCGTCGCCGGTCGTAATTTTGGGGCCTCTTCCGGCCGACCCGCCGGAGAGATTTTGAAGGCGAAGGGCGTCAGGGCCATTCTTTGCGACAGTGCAGGCCGGGTTTTCTATCGGAATACATGGAACATGGCCCTGCCCGTTCTCCAGTGCCCCGGCATCAGGTCCAAGGTGAAAAAAGGGGATGAGCTGGAAGTCGATATCGAGGCTGGTACCATCAAGATTCTGAGAACGGGCGAGATCCTCCAGGCGGTCGAGACTCCCTGGATACTCCTCGACATCTACCATAAAGGCGGCATGTTGGGCTGGATCAAGAGCAGACGCCAGGAATACAAGACCCTTGAACAGGTTTGATCGGCACCCCTTTTCATGAGAATGAGGAAAGAACGCTGGCGTTAAGCATTCTCTGTGGAGCCTTCGGTTTTATCGGACTTTACTTTCTATTTGTCGTTCGTCCTCATATTGAACTTTATCCGGGTCTGATTTTCCGGTGATGATCAAAATACAAACGCATTAATCAAAGTGACATCACCCTCACAATTAGATTCACGAAAAGGAGTACTGAAGATGAGAAAAAAATTTCTCTGTTTTTTTGTCTGTGGGGTGACGCTCTGTCTATTTCTCTCTCCGGACGGGATTACCTCTTTAACCAACCCGAAGACATCGTCAAAGAATTTAGCAGGTACGCAAAATTTTAAGTGAACTTTTGGTTCTGATCATGCCTTCTGATAAAGATTCTTATTGACAAATCAAACAAGTGATGTTATTCACAACCGCCATCCTTGGAATAGCCATGAGAGAGAAGAGAGGTGGAAGATTAGCTTATTCAAAAAAATCATACAAACTGTCGGTGAATTTCAAAAAATATTGTTGAAGGAGTGTCGATTATGGGTAATTTTTACGAACGGTGGTCGCGGATAGCGGATGATTTGAAAGAACAGGGCTCCAAAGCCAAAAAGGCCATTCATGAAGAGGAACTTGAGTGGTTTCGGACAAAGCAGGACTATCGAACAGCCCTGCTCTGCTCTCGAGAAAATGGGTTTCTCACCGTGGGGGATATTATGCTGGGAGAAATTCCCCCGAAGTGTAACACGGGAAAGCATTACCATGGTGAGGAAGCAATTTACATCATCAGGGGAAAAGGGTGTAGTGTCATTGACGGAGTGAGATATGACTGGGAGGATGATAGTTGTCTCTTCGTCCCCTTTGGGGTTTCCCACCAGCACTTCAACCTCGGCGACGAAACCGCCCGTTATTTCTCAGTGATGGCCGTGGCCTTGGAGGAGTTCGTGAATCTGGCCAAGGTCTTCCAATTGGAAGATGCGAGTGAAACCCATCTGCACGCGCTCGATGACGTTCTTAGGGCTCCGTCGGATATCCATCCGGAGCTTGGGAGAATCATCATGAGGGCGAAGGATGCGCCGGCGATGCGCTCCGATGAGATGGGAGAGGTATGGGCCAAGCAAAAGGACGAGTACTCCCGGACCGTGGCTCAGGAGATGAGAACGCCTGGGGCGAAAGGCAGCGGGTCAAAATATGTCCGCCTGATGAGGTGGGACGACAGCGGTTTCAAGGCAAAGGAGGTCGAGATTACAGGCGTCATCCATCACGCGGCCGGGACGGTTTCGATGAAACACGCCCACATGGAAGCGATACTCTATTGTCTGGGAGGAGAAGGCTATGCGGTGGTGGATGGCGAACGCGTGGAGTGGAAAAGAGGAACGCTCCTTCACATCCCCGGTCCCCAGACCGTGCACCAGATTTTTAACACGGGTTCTGTTGAGGACAGGTTTATCCGGGTCAATTTTGGGGTGAGATCGAAAATCTTTCAACCGATCGCCAAGAGAATGTATCCGTACTTGTACTATGAATTTGCCGGAGAGTTAAAGTCCACAGATTGACCCGAAGGCATGCCCAACTGGCCCCGGAAAGAGTTCGAGAAAAGGTTTCTTCCAGGCTGAGAGAACCGATGCCTGGTGAACAGATCCGAAAGATCATTCTCATCAGAAATTGGCCTATCTGGTAGCCACATCGACTTTCTGCCGGTTCAAAGCCAGAGATAACGAAGGACGGGACCTATTCAAGTGATTTCGAACGGTCCCCGGAGATTTTGGATGCCAATACCTTTGAGGTCGGGTCAACAAGAGGAGTAGCTATGATTGAAGCGTTTTTGCAGGGGTTGATGTACTATACCGAGCCTGCAGCAATCGGTTTTCTGGTCCTCGGGGTCTCTATCGGGATCTTTGTGGGCCTTCTGCCGGCGATTGGTGGGTTGACGGCGATTGCCCTTGTCTTGCCTTTGACGTTCGGACTGAACAAAATCGCAGCACTCTCCCTTTTGCTGGCCGTGACCGCCATCAGCTCAACCGGCGGCTCAATGACCTCCATTTTGATGAATATCCCGGGGGAATCTTTGAGTGTCGTTACCATGATCGACGGCTTTCCGATGACACGACGGGGCGAGGCCGGCCGAGCCATCGGGGCCATGCTCATGTCAGCCTCCATGGGCGCCATTCTGGGAGTGGGACTGGGGTTTCTTATGATTCCGATGGTCCGGCCTATCGTAATGGCCATGGGGAAACCGGAACTCTTCTTTATTATCCTATTGGGGCTCTCCCTCCTTGCGGTTCTGAGTCGGGAGTCCCTCACAAAAGGTTTGATCTCGGGTTTCTTGGGGGTCTTTATCTCTCTGATCGGATTTCAGGAGAGCACCGGTGTGGCCCGCCTCACATTCGGGAATTCCTTGTTGCTGGGTCGGTTGGAGCTCGTTCCCGTTGCCATGGGGCTATACGCGGGGGCGGCGCTCCTTGAGTTAGGCGCAGTGGGTGAATCGATTTCTCCTCAGGAGATGAGCCGGTCGAGGAAGGAGATACGTACCCAGATTCACCAGGGGATGAGAGACGTTTTCAATCATCTGGGTCTATGGTTCCGCAGCTGCGTCCTGGGCTACATCGTGGGCGTTGTGCCGGGGATTGGCGGCGGGGCTGCAACCTTTGTCTCCTATGCTCTGGCCAAGCAAAGTTCGAAAACCCCGGAAAAGTTCGGGACGGGGTGTATCGAAGGTATCATCGCGCCGGAGAGTGCCAGCAATGCCAAAGAGGGAGGGGCGCTGCTGACAACCATCGCGCTCGGCTTGCCGGGAAGTACGGCGATGGCTCTGATCATCGGGGGCCTGATGATGCAAGGAGTGATCCCAGGGCCGGAGATGCTGAAAGATGAGCTCGGGTTTTGCTTCGCCCTGTTTTGGGGGCTTGCCCTTGCGAATATTATCGGCGGCATCATGTGCTATATCATTGCCGGTTATTTCAACATCATTAAGATTGTGTCCCTCCCCTCCCGGTATCTCGTACCGACGATCGTGGCCCTCGTCTATCTTGGCTCTTATACGACAAACGGCCACATGGGAGACATCATCGTCACCCTCGTCTTTACGGGATTGGGTTTCCTGATGAAGAGATATGGTTACAACCGCGCAGCACTCTTATTGGGATTTATCCTGGGAGGGTATTTTGAAGAGTACTTCTGGCTTGCCCTGCAGGCAAGAGGGGCCTTCTTCTTCCTCCGGCCGGGTTGCCTGATCATTCTCGCTGTGATGATCTTCGTTTACAGCTTTGAGCCTGTGAAGGGTTTCATCAACCGGCGCAAACAGAAGGAGGCGTTATCATGAAAGGAGGGGTCTCGATCCTCATTGCCATCATCGTTGTGATGGCAATCTGCTTGGGCATCGCTTCTCATTATCCCTATCTTCAGGCCAAAATCGCTCCGATGTTAGTGGGGGCGATCGTATTGGCCCTTTCTGTCGTGGAATTGGCAAGAGAACTCCGCCGCGGCAAGAAGGAGGCCCTGTCAAAAAGGGAGCCGCAAAAGGCCGGGGGGACTGAAAAGTTCCGTTCCTATCTGAGAGAGGCGAGCTGGTTATTGGCGTTTTACGTTCTGATCTACCTGGTTGGCTTTATCACGGCCATTGCCGTATTTACCGCGGCCTATGCAAAAGCCCATCAGACCAGATGGTCCACATCGATTGCATTGGGAGTTCTCATGGCGGGGCTTTCCTATCTTTTGTTTTCGTACCTTGTCGATACCGAGCTCTATCCGGGATTCATCTTTAAACACTTAGGGCAGGGGGTTTAAGCGTCGATGTTCGGGTTCGGAGGCAAAAGGGATTTATGGAGAGGCCCCATTAAAAACAAAGGGAAGGATGAAGAAAGGAGGACTTAGGAAATGAAGAAGGCTGTCAAAATAACGGGGTTAGGGTTGATTCTCATGATGGTTTTGGTGCCGGGATTGGGTGTTGCACAGACTTCAGCGGAGCAGTTTTATCGGGGGAAGACGATCAACTGGGTGGTTTCTGCCGAACCGGGTGGGGGCACCGATCTTGTCACGCGGCTTCTTGTTCCCCACCTTGCCCGGGAAACCGGGGCTAAAGTATTTGTAAAGAACATGACCGGCGGAAGCATGGAAGGCAATAACTGGGTTTATAACGAGGCCAAGCGCGATGGGCTGACCTTGCTCACCGAAGGGACGATGCCCCTGTTATTGAATGACCTTCTCAAGTTACCCGGGACGAGATATCAGACCAGCAAGTTCCTCTACCTTTCCAGTGTCGACAGCACGATGAGCGTATTGGCCATCTCTCCGAAATGTCCCTACAAGACCCTGGATGCCCTCCGCAAAGCGAAAGGGCTGAAGGTGGGCGCTTCTTCGGCAGGGGGGCATATCGCCATCCTTGGCACCCTCTGTCTCGATATTCTCGGCCTGGACGGCAAGGTGATCACCGGTTACTCGGGATCAAAATCAGTGCTCTTGGCGGTGGCTCAGGGTGAGATGGATATCGTCTCCACTTCCGACGTGGTGATATCGAGAGCAGAGAAACAGGGAGATGTGACCGCCCTCTTTCTTGTCGGAGCCCAGAAAAGCCCCCTCTATCCGAAACTTCCGACCTTACCGGAGCTCGGTGTAAACATCCCGAAAGAATATAACATCGTCTTGACGAATAGTAAGTCCATTGTTTTTCCTCCGGGCGTTCCGGAGGACAGGGTGACCTATTTGCGAAAAATATTTAAGAAACTGGGCGATGTCAAGGAGGTCCAGACGGATATGACCCGTTATGCGGGTGTCTGGTATCCCTTCACACCGGGGGAAGAGGCGCAGGAAGATGTCGTGCAGTTTATGTCGAATAAAGCACTGGGCGACCGGCTGAGTGCGATGCTGAAAAAATATACTGCAACCAAATAAGTATCGATTGAAGAAAACCAGGATGAAGAGGGAGAGGCCCCATGGCAGAGATCATGTTCAATGACCTGAGGGAATACATCCGCGAGGTCAAGAAGGTAGACCGATGCAAGATATTCGAAGGTGCGGATTGGGATTTGGAGATTGGAACTCTTACGGAGATTGAGGCTTCGGATCCGAATTCGCCTTTGCTCATCTTTGATCAGATCAAAGGCTACCTGCCTGGATACCGTGTGGTGACGAATTTCATTCACACGCCACGGCGATTTGCCTTGATGACCGGGCTGCCTGCAGGAGCCACGGCCATGGATTTGGTTAAGGCCTGGCGGCAGAAAGTAAAGCCAGGCTTTAAGCCTATCCCCCCTGTGGAGCTTAAGACAGGTCCGATCAAAGAGAACGTTCATCTGGGGGCAGACATCGATCTCTTTGAATTCCCGGCGCCGAAGTGGCATGAACTGGATGGGGGCAGGTATATTGGAACCGGCCATATGGTCGTTCAGAAGGACCCGGATGAGGGATGGGTAAACCTTGGAACCTATCGCGTTCAGGTCCATGACAGATCGACTGCGACGATTCATGTGACCGGAGGGAAGCACGGCGGCATGATCCGAAAGAAATATTGGGATAGGGGATTGGGCTGCCCTGCAGCCGTGGTCTGTGGGCAGGATCCGCTCTTATGGACGGCCTGCAGCAGCACACAAATCCCTTGGGGTGTGAGCGAGTATGATTATGCCGGTTGGCTCAGGGGCAGGCCCGTTGAGGTTATAAAGGGGCCGGTCACGGGGTTACCCATTCCGGCTGCTGCGGAGATCGTGCTTGAGGGAGAAATCGTGCGGCCCGGCACGGAGACCAGGGATGAAGGTCCCTTTGGGGAGTGGCCCGGTTATTATGCGGGTTATTCGCTTGGCCCGCGACCGGAGGCTGCATTCAAGATCAAGTCCATCCTTCATCGAAATGATCCCATCATTTTGGGCGCTCCTCCCCTTGTGCCGGCGATTGACACCTTTTCTCACGGAAAACAGATCATGAGGGCAGCAGACGTCTGGGACAGGCTGGACAAAGAAGTGCCGGGTGTGAAAGGCGTTTGGTACGTGGAAAATGTCGGACAACGTCACATGGTCGTTGTGTCGATTGAACAGAAGTATGGAGGACATGCGAAACAAACCGCAATGGCATTGGGAGGATTTCTCGCATCGGCCTACAGAAATAAGTTTGTCATCATTGTGGATGACGATATCGACCCGTCAAACATCAATGAGGTTTTGTGGGCAATGTGTACCCGGTGTGATCCAGCCGATGCGATCGAGATCATTAAAGGCTGCTGGGGGGGCACATCCGATCCCGCGCTCCCTCCTGATAAGCTGGCCAGAAGACAGCTTGAACATTCGAAGGTACTGATCATGGCCTGCAAGCCGTATCACTGGATCAAGGACTTCCCCCCAACGACAAGGGCGACACCAGAGCTCATAAAGAAAGTCATGGAAAAATGGAAGGACGTACTGAAACGGTGAGAGAAATGGTCCGGCTTTCTGTCGGAGTAAACTTAGAGAAAATGGAACAAACAAGGTTTTGATGTTGAAGTTTGATCTACAACATAGAAAAACAGATGTCTTAATCATTGGAGCAGGAGGAGCGGGCTCGCGGGCGGCCATCGAGGCGGCCCGTGCTGGAAAGGAGGTTGCCCTTGTTTGTCGCTCTCCATTGGGCAAGGGCGGCCTGACCCCGACCGCCAACGGCGGATATCATGCCGCCCTCTGGCCTGGCGATTCTCCGGCAATACATGGGGAAGACCTGACCACCATGGGATGTTTTCTGAACGACCGCAACCTCGTCCGGGTCCTCACCGAGGAGGCCGCTGAGGAGGCCCGCAGGCTGGAAGAGCTCGGTGCGAAGGTCGATTGGAAGATTCCACCGAAGCCGGCGGAGCCCCAGATGCGCTACCCTCGGTCCTTGTTTGTCCCGGGCAAAGAGATCCTCGATGCCTTCAGGCACCACCTGAAAAATCAAAATAAGGTCCAATTGCTCGAGGATCATCTGGCCATTCAACTATTGACCAAAGACGGCGAAGTCACCGGCGCGATTCTTTTGGATATAAGAGAAGGAGGTGTCGTCGTCTATGAAAGTAAGGCTACGGTCTTGGCAACCGGCAGTCTCGGCGAGATCTATCCTCTGACCGCACACGAGCCGATGGGTCTTCCGACCGGAAGTACCGGCAGCGGTTATGTCCTGGCCGGATGGGCGGGAGCCGATCTCGTGGACATGGAAATGATCCAGTTCACCGTGATGCCGGTCGTTCCCCCTTTGATCAGCGGGATGCGCTGCCTCCCATGGGCGCCCCTATTCAACCGGGATGGGAAGGAGTTTCTCCCTCCAGACCTTGGAGCGTATTCGCATGAAGCGGCACTGGCAGTCTGCCGCGAGCTGGAAGAAGGCCGCGGTCCGATCACCATGGACTTGCGGGGCAAAAACGCATCCGAACATGGCCGGCATCCGGTTGCCGCGCATCGAGGGAGACGACTAAAAGAACTCGGGGTTACGCCCTATCAGCGGGCCGTCGAAATCGGAATGGGTGTGCTCTTCATGATGGGAGGGGTCCATATCAATGAGCGTTGTGAGACCTCCGTGCCCGGACTCTATGCTTGCGGCGAAGTGGCGGGTAACGTCCACGGTGCCCGGCGCGTGAGCGGCAATGCCTTTCCCGAGATGATTGTCTTTGGCGCGAGAGCAGGTCGATATGCCGCAGCATTCGCGGAGAAGAAGAAGGCTTCACCGGAAGCGCCAAAAGATCAGGTCGGAGATGGTGTCCAGTACTTAGAGAGCCTTGTTCAAGGAGAGGGCGGAAAGATCTCACCTATGGAAGTGGGCCTGAAGGTCAAGTCGATTATGGGGAGCCATGTCCATATGGTCCGGAATCGCGGGGAAATCATCCTGGCACTCCAAGAACTCCGGGAACTGGAAAAGGAGTTGCCGTCGGTGGGGATCGAACCAGTCGCGGGATTGCGCTGTAACGCCAGACTGCTCGAAGCCATCGACGTGAGATGGATAGTGCACACAGCCCAGATCGTCTGCCAGGGGGCGCTCCTCAGAGAGGAATCCCGCGGGTTTCATTTCCGGGAGGATTTCCCTCAGGAAGATGCCGATTGGTTAAAGCACACGGTAGTCCGCCGGGAAGGAGTGGAATGGGTGAGCGGCACGAAACCTGTCGTCATGTAGGGGAGTTCACTCAAGGGAATAGGATCCAAGGTGGTTCGAACCATGTCTGAAAGAAAACAGGTCTGTTTAAGAGTACTTCGCTATAATCCACAGGTGGATAAAGATTCCTACTATCAGACCTATTTTGTGCCGGTGGCTGAAGAAAAGATGAACCTGCTTCAGGCCCTCGAGTATGTTTACCGCGAGCAGGACAGCACGCTTGCATTTCGACGTTACAGCTGCGGGCTGCAGTTTTGTAATTCTTGTAGGATGCTCATCAATGGCAAGGGGGCTCATGCCTGTTTGACGATCGTAGAGCCTGATACCGAATGGGAAGTGGGCCCGTTGCCCGGAAGACGGGTCTTAAGAGATTTAATCGTTGAAGATCACGATGAGTGAGGAGGTTGATAGATCATGGCAGGAGGTGAACTCTGATGGCGATACCTGCAGGAGAAATGGAGTCACGATGGGCGAGGGTACAGGAGGCGATGGCACGGGCAAAATTGGGAGGGCTCCTGGTCTTTTCCAACCAGCTCAATTCAGATCTGGTCCATTACGTTTCCAATTATACGGTGTTAGGTGAGAAAGCCTTTTGTTTTCTTCCCCTCAAAGGAGAGCCCGTATTGCTCATATCAGAAGCATGGGACCTGGAGAGGGCTGTAAGAGAGAGCCATCTCAAAGATGTGAGGGTGATCGGAAAGAACTGGCCTCAAGAAATTGCCTCGGTCAGCCGCTTGAGCGAAGGACGCCTCGGCGTCGCAGGCAGGGAGAACTTAGGCCGTTTTGGAATAGAATCGTTGGAGAAACCAATGGGGCAGGAATCCGTTTCAGCGACCCGCTTCCTGGAGGAATTGGCCACGATCAAGAGTCCTTACGAACTGACCCTCATTCGTGAAACGGCGAAGATGGCAGACGCCGGTTTTAAAAAGGCCCTGGAGGTAGCCCGGGAGGGACTACCGGACTTTGTATTAGGGGCTGAGATGGATTATGTCATGCGCGAAATGGGAGCCACCGACAATTTCCAGATGCTGGCCGTGGGTAAGGACAATACCGGGATGTTGCTGCCGTGGGGCAAGAAGATAGAACGAGGAGATCTGCTGCTCTTTGAGATCACACCGGCCAACGGCTCAGTGACTTATACGGTTCAACTCTGCCGGACAGCGATCTTCGGAGAGCCACCCAGCCGGTTACTCCGGGACAAGTTTGCGGTCTTGATTGAAGCCTTAGAGGAATCTCTCGCCGTGATCAGGCCGGGAGCACGGATCAGCGAAGTGGCCAGGATTCAGAATGAAATTATCGGAAGGGCCGGGTATCCAGAATACTGCCGCCCTCCCTACATGCGGGGCCGTGGTCACGGCTTTGGGTTGGGCCGGATCGATGTGGAGGAAGATTCAACGACGGAGTTTGCAGAGGGGATGAGCCTGGTCGTTCATCCCAACCAGTTCATTCCGGAAACGGGTTATCTGGCCCTGGGTGAACATATTGTCGTGACGGCAAAGGGAATTGAGCGCCTGACTCAGACGGAGTCGAAGATATACGAATGCGGAGGTGGAGGGAGATGAGCTTCGTTAAGTTGCCGGTGTTGCGTCATGGGCTGATGATCAGACATGAGGAAATCTTTCTGGATGCCGTGATGGCCGAGCGGATCAAGAGGATACGAAAACTGATGGAAGATCAGGGCGTCGGAGGCCTGATCGCCTACAGTAATGCGATTCAGAATGGCCCTGTCTGCTACCTGACAAACTATCCCTGTTTCGGATTGGGGAGACGTGGGGCCGTCGCATTGGGATTGGAGGAGGGGCCCTTCCTTTTCACGGCGGAGCCGGCCCGCAACCTGCCCCGGGTGCGGCTTTTTACTACCTGCGATCTTGAGAAAGGGCGTCAATTCCTGTCTGCGGCCTGCGATCGCGTGAAGAACTTATCGAAGAATAGCCCTGTCGGTTTGGTCGGATTCGAAAACCTCCCTTTGGCGTTGGCCAAGGATTCGGAGAAAGAATTGGAGGGATTGAAGAAGAAAGATCTTTCCCGGGATTTCTCCGCAGTTTTGGCCGCCAAGGATGAGGGAAGCCTCAAGGCCACGAAGCGGGCCCGGGAGCTTGCCGAGGAAGGGATCCGGCTGCTCAAAGATCAGGTCGCTTCGGGGAAAGACCTCTGGCAGTTAGCGGCTCAGGTGGATTATCGCCTCCGTCTCCTTGGCTGTGAGGACACAAATATCCTGTTAGGCTGTGCTGATAAAGGGAGGGTGCGGCCGGGATATCCTGCCCGAATCAAGCCGCGCTCCGGCGACACAGTCGTTGCCTACGCCGCAGTCCAGTATGCCCGGCACTGGGGGGTAGCAGGATACACGTTTTCTGTTGGCTCGGCCAACAAAGACCTTGATGCTTCTTTGGCCAGGTTGGGCGAGGTACAGAAGAGCTTGGCACCTAAGGTGAAGACCGGAATGACCTTGGGTGAAATAGAGGTTGTCATCGCAGAGGCCGGCCGTCAAGCAGGCTTAATGTTTGCGCCAGATTTGCCCCTTGGGACGGGGGTAGGCTTTGACTTATCAGAATACCCTTCAAGCGCTGAAGACGAGGTCAGGACCGGCATGGTCCTCCAGGTGGTTTTGGCTTCAGACGTTGACCAGAGTTTTACAGCGATGATCGTCGATATGCTCCAGGTCACCCACAAGGGAGGGGTCTGGCTCGGCAGAAGCGGCAACTGAGTTTGGAAGCATCTCCGGCTTTCTGATGGGATAGGGAACATCCCGGGCTTCTAAAGTTTTGCAATATAATGGGATGAGAGAGGGTTCCGTATGGAGAGAGCCATCATGGAGGAAAACCGAAGGATTCGTTTCCTCAGGTTCTTAGTCGATTTATCGCTCCAATCCGTCCAGCAGGATGACCTTACTCTCGGAGAGGCCCTGAAAGTGGTGGAGGATGTGAAAGAGGCAGCCTGCAACCTCTTTCCGGGAAAGGAAGAGACATTTGAATTGATCTACCGGCCCCGTTTTAATCGGGTGATTCAGGAGAGATTCGGAGTGACCTCCCTCGTCTCTTGAGCGATCATTTCCTTGATCTTTGGGAGCATCTCCTCCCTTTTTACCAGAACGATTTCTCCCGTCCTCCTTTTCTTAATCTCCACGAGTCCTTTTTTCAAATTCTTCTCCCCCAGGGTTATCCTCAAAGGAATCCCGACCAGATCGGCATCTTTAAATTTCGTTCCGGGAGTCTCTTCACGATCGTCGTAGAGAACCTCGATCCCGCTGCCCAAAAGGCTCTGGTAGAACTCTTCGGCTGCTCCTCGGATGAGAGCGAGCTTGAGATTGACAGGAAGAAGGAGGACCTGAAAGGGAGCGATGGGCATTGGGAAGATGATTCCGTTTTCGTCATAAGACTGTTCGATGGCTGCGGCAACGGTCCTTCCCACACCGATTCCGTAAGTTCCCATGACGATCACCTTCTCCTTTCCCTGCTCATCGAGAAAGGTCGCACCCATCGCCTGGCTATACTTCATCCCGAGCTTAAAGATGTGTCCCACCTCGATGCCCCTGTCCAACCGGGTCTCTCCCCCGCAGAGGGGGCAACGATCGCCGGGAACGAAGTTCCGGAGATCGACGAATTGGCTGACCCGAAAATCCCGTTCAAAGTTGACGTTCATGAAATGGGCGTCCTTCTCATTGGCTCCGGTGACGAAGTTGACCATTCTCCGAGTGTCGAGATCAGCGAAAATGGGGATGGAAAGACCAAGGGGCCCGGCAAAACCTTTGGGCGCGTGGGTCAGCCTCTCCACCGTCTCCTCTCCTGCCAGTTGAAGGCTCTCCGTGCCCAGGAAGCCTGTTAATTTCTTTTCATTGATCTCATGGTCTCCCCGGACCAGGGCTGCGACGCTGCCCTTATCCGTTTCAAAGATCAGGGTCTTGATCAGATCCCGGGCCGAGATCTTGAGATACTGGGCGACCTCTTCCACAGTCCGCTGATTTGGAGTCGAGACTTTTTCGAGAGGTTTTAAAGAGGCTTTCAGCGGACCATCGTCCCTTCTTTCCTGCCTCTTGAACTCGGCTTTTACGATGTTTGCTGCATAGGAGCAGACCGTGCAGCTCACGATGACCTCTTCTCCCGTTTCCGCAAGGACCATAAACTCATGGGAGAAGTGACCTCCTATCTGGCCCGATTCGGCTTCCACGACCTTGAATCTCAATCCGCACCGGGCAAAGATCCGGGAATAGGCTTCGTACATTTTTTCATAGCTCTCATCCGCTCTCTTTTGGTCCACATCGAAACTGTACCCGTCCTTCATGATAAATTCCCGCGCCCGCATCACTCCGAACCGGGGCCGGATCTCATCCCTGAATTTGGTCTGAATCTGATAGAGGTTGATCGGCATTTGCCGATAGGAGCGGATCTCTTTTCGGGCAATGTCCGTGATCACCTCCTCCTGGGTAGGTCCCATGCAATAGTCCCGGTCGTGGCGATCCTTAAATCTTAAAAGCTCCTTTCCATATTCCTCCCAGCGATGGGTTTCCTGCCAGAGTTCCGCAGGCAATACGATGGGCAGCAGCACTTCGATTGCACCGGCCCGGTTCATCTCCTCCCGGATGATGGATTCCACCTTTTGAATGGCCCGGAGGCCATAGGGGAGATAAGAGTAGATTCCTGATGTTAATTTCCGGATCATCCCTGCCCGGTACATCAGCTGATGACTGGGCACCTCTGCTTCGGAGGGGATCTCCTTCAAGGTGGGAAGCAAATATTTGGAATACCGCATTTTTATTCCTCCTTGGATAAATCCTAAAGTGAAAACCCTAAACTCTAAATAAACTCAAGAAGGAAGAAACTCAAAACAAACATACCCTTCTTGATTTTTCGTCCGATCTCGTATATATAAACTTCTCATTTATGAGAAGAATCGATCCCGTTCAAGGACTCACGCTGATTTTTCTGATCGGCTTGAGCCTCCTGACCCTCATTTTTCGAGACCAGATCCCTCTCTGGAGATCTCTGCTCTTCCGTTATGCGATCTTCCTGGGTCTTCTCTTCGCGCTAAAGTTATCCTCCGATGGAAAAAGGTTGGAGACAAAGAAGGAGAAGCGTACGATCCGAGATGTATGGGCGGGAAAGGCGGGGACCTTCTTTCAATCTTTTTCTCCCATTCTCTTCGTCATCCTGATCTATGAGTCTCTTGGAGATTTGATCCAGCACCTCCATCCCGATATCGACCCGAGATTGATCGGGATCGATTTTTCCATCTTTGGAGTTCACCCGACCCTCTGGATGGAGCGGTGGATCGTTCCCTGGTTGACCGACCTCTTGTCTCTGGCTTACATCAGCTATTATTTCATCCCCGTGGCTCTCATCGTCGTCCTCTATGCGAAGAACCGGAAGCCGGAGTTTGATGAATCCATCTTTATCCTGGCCCTGGGTTACTACGTTTCGTTTATCGGGTACATTCTCTTTCCTGCCATCGGACCCCGATACACCATGGCCCATCTCTACTCGGTTCCGCTGGAAGGAAGTTTTATCACCGACTTTGTCAGAGACGTTCTGAATGCCCTGGAGCACAATAAGCGGGATTGCATGCCCAGCGGTCATACGCAGATCGTTCTCATTGTCTTGTATTTGGCCCATCGCTACGAGAAATCCCTTTTCTCTATCCTTTTCCCGATTATCTGCGGTCTCATCCTTTCAACGGTCTATCTCCGATACCATTATGTCATCGATCTACTGATCGGGGCTTCGGTCGCAGTGGGATGTATGATCCTGGGTCCCCGGCTTTACAGATGGTGGAACAAAGGATCGATAAATCCCGGAGCTTCGGAATCCAGGGATTGAGGAAGTTTGGAGTTCGCAATCCCTGAATTCACAATTCCTCAATTCCGTACTGTTTCAAAGGGGCTTTTCATAAATTCGATAAGTCTTGTAACGCCGCCCCCCCATCGCTTCGATGCCATGCTGCATGAGAAGATTGCTTTCGAGAATCCATGAGCACTCCGACTGAAAATATCCTTTCTGGATCCCTCTCTTAAAAGTCTCGACATAGAGAAGGCCTTCCACTCCCTTCTTTTGGAAGGCCTGTTTCACCCCCAGGAGCATCACCCGGATGGTTTTAATCTTCCTTGAATAGTAGAAAAATTTGAGGGCCCCCCAAAATCCCACTTTTCCGTTCAGGTGCTTGAGGACCTCGTTGTAGTCGGGCAGAGAGACGGCGAACCCAATCGGCTCCTTTCCCCAATAAGCGACGAGGACTAAATCGGGAACGACCAGGGGTTTCAAATTTCTCGCCAGATCGTCGATTTCTGCCTCTGTCAGCGGAACGAAGCCCCAATTCCTCCTCCAGGCATCATTGTAGATCTCCTTGATGATCTTCAGCTCTTCATCGAGACGGCGAAGATTAATCGGACGGATCCGAAGTTGAGGATCCTTCTTGAGCAATCGCTCCGTGATTCGGAAGAGTCGATCGGCCAAGAAACAGGATTCCTCGAGCCGGTAGGCATAAAGGTCCATCGCCTTCTTCAGCCCAAACTCCTCCAACAAGGAGGGATAGTAAGGAGGATTGTACGGCATCATCAGGCAAGGGGACGCATCGAATCCTTCCACCAGCAGACCGCACTCATCATTCGTTGAGGGATTCATCGGTCCGGCCATCTTTTCCATTCCTCGGTCTTTCAGCCATTTTGCCACTTCTGACAAGAGCCTTTCTGCAACGGCAGCATCGGCGATCGATTCAAAGAATCCGAAGAACCCCGTCTTCTCTTGATGAAACTCAATGTAGTGATGATCGATGATCCCCGCGATCCTTCCGACCGGTTGTCCTGCCCTGTCCGCCATGAAAAGTATCATCTCTGAATGGGATCGGAAAGGATGTTTGGGACTGAATTTTGAAAGCAGGTCTTTGATGAGAGGGGGGACCCAATATCGATCTCCCTTATAAATCTCCCGGGAGAATCGGATGAAGGCCATGAGATCTTGTTGACTCTTCACCTCTTCAATATGAAGATCCTGTCTTGTCATCCCATCGGCTTCCCTCAGATCAATCCCATCTGTCTTCCGACCTTTTCGAAAGCCCCTAAGACCTTATCCAGTTGCTCCTCCGTATGGGTGGCCATGTAACTGGTCCTGAGCAGTTCCCTTCCCGGAGGCACAGCGGGATTGACGACCGGATTGACAAAGACGCCATGCTCGAAGAGATGCTTGCACATCCCATAGACCTTGATGGTATCCTTAATAATCACAGGGACGATCGGGGTCTCACTGGTTCCGGTATCATAACCCAGCCTCTTATAACCCTGAAGCATTTTGTGGGTATTCTTCCAGAGCTGGACCCTTAGCTGGGGCTCCTCCTTGATGATGTCCAAGGCTGCGCTGACCGACGCGATCAGGGAAGGAGGAAGGCTCGCGCTGAAGATCATGGATCGGCCCACATGCTTGATAAAGCTGATCACCTCTTTTGAACCCGCAACAAATCCTCCAATCGCAGCAAGGGACTTGCTATAGGTACCCATGATCAGGTCCACCTGATCCTCCAGGCCAAAGTGTTCTGCCGTCCCTCGGCCCCCTTCTCCCAGAACACCGATGGCATGGGCATCATCCACCATCACCCTGGCATCGTAAGCCTTGGCCAATTTGACAATGGAAGGAAGGTCGGCGATATCCCCTTCCATACTGAAAATACCATCGACGATGATCAATTTGCCTTTGTTTTTGGTCTGGTCCAGGATCCTTTCCAGATCCTTCATGTCATTATGGCGGAACTTCTTCGCCTGTCCGAAGGAGAGGCGACAGCCGTCGAGAATGCTCGCATGATCATATTTGTCAAGGACGGCGACATCATTCCGGCCCACCAATGCAGAGATGGTTCCCAGATTGGTCTGGTAGCCGGTGGCAAAGACCAGGGCCGATTCCTTTCGGAAGAAATGGGCCAACTTTTCCTCCAGCTCCTCATGGATTTCCAGGGTTCCATTGAGAAAGCGAGAGCCTGCACAGCCACTGCCGTACTTCTCAATTGCCCGAATGCCGGCTTCCTTTACCCGGGGATGACTGGTCAGGCCAAGATAGTTATTGGAGCCGATCATGATGACGCGTTTGCCATTGATGATGACCTCGGAGTCCTGAGGGGATTCGAGCTTTCGAAAGAAAAAATAGTTGCCATTTTCTTTCAGCCACGTCGTGTATTCAAAAATCTTCGAACATTTTTCGAAAACATCCATGGAACACCTCGCTTTTGGCTAAAGCCAATTTTCTTTCCGATACCATTCAAAAGTTAATTTGGCACCCTGGAAAAGGTTGAACCGGGGCTCGAATCCCAACAGGGTTTTGGCTTTTGTGATGTCACAAATCCAGTTCTTTTGAATCATCTCTTCCACTTTTCCTTTGTTGAGAAGGGGAGGTTTCCCGGAAAGCCTGGAGAGATATTCCGAAAGGGAAGCGATTCCCAAAATCATCCATTCGGGAACACGGATGGAGACAGGATTGACCCCCATGGCCTGAGCGAAGATATTACCGATTTCTTCCAGCCGGTAGTCGCAACCATCCGAGAGGAAAAATATTTGGCCGTTGGACTCTTGGACCTCCGCGGCCAGAAGGATTGCCTGGACGATATCGTGAACATAACAGAGACTGACATGTTGATCCTGACCCGACAAGCAAGGTTTGATCCTCTTGGCCAGGAGCTTGAAGAAGGCATAGATATCTCTATCCCTGGGTCCGTAAACTGCAGAAGGGCGAAGAATGAGGATAGGAAATTCATGCTGATGGGCCAGGGCAAATTCTTCTCCCATGCGCTTGCTGTGGCCATAGGCTGAGACCGGTTCACATCGATCGGACTCTTTCTTGGCTTCTCCGTTCTGACAGGGTCCTGCAGCAGCCTGGCTCGAAAGATAGATAAATCTGCGGAGGTGGGGATTATTCTTGAGACAGGCATGAATGATGTTCTCCGTTCCCAGGGCATTGACCTCAAAGTAAATCCTATCTTCGATGGCTTTCGTCACCCCTGCGAGGTGAAAGACCTGGTCCACCCCTTTTACCGCCTCTTCCAGAGAGGCTGTATCGTTGCAATCGCCATAGACCATCTCGATGGGAAGGTTCTTTAACCAGGTTCGATCGCTTCTCTTGCGAAGAAGGCATCGGACCTCGGCTCCCTTCTGGAGGAGTGCTTCGACCAGATGGCTTCCGATAAATCCTGTTGCGCCTGTCACCAAAACTTTCAATATTCTCTCGCCTGTTTAAATTTAAAAAATTTTATCTGTTTCCGCATAATTGTCAAGGAGAATTCTTGAGATTTCTGAACTTCTTCAGAAATCTCAAGAGAGCGAAAAGCAGTTCTTTAGACCTCTCTACTTGCGAACCTCGAGATCGGATGCAATTACCTGAATATCCGTCACCCGGTGAAGCAAAGATTGAGACGGACCGTCTCTACCGAGGCTCAGATCGGAAACCACCACTTTCCCAATTTTTTGTAGAACGGGTCCGAACCATCCTCTCTTCTGAATGGCCCATAGATTATGGATGGCGTAGTAGTTTTCTTTGTCCTTGCCGAGATAGAGCATGATATGGCCGGGTAGCCGAAGGGTTGTGGCCAGAGGGATGGCACGATCCAAAACCCTCTCTTTTTCTTTGAGGGGCATTCCCTCTACCTGTCCGAGAGGGATTCCGATCCTCGCCTGGAGTTTTGAATTACGGGGCATCAATATCCCGAAAGCGGCAAAGATGTCCATGATGAATCGGGAACAGTCTCTTGCCCCAAACATCTCCCCCCAACCATAGGGCTGGTGGAGCATCTTAAAAGCTTGGTTTGCCAGATTTTCCTGAGTGTATGGAAGGAACCCCCGGTGGACATCTTCATCTTTGGAGACATATCCTTTCCGGAATGTCAATGTTCCGTCCGCCTCCCGGAAGGGGATCTGAAGGATATAACGGGCTCGGGTACTTGACGGCTGCTCCCGTCCCGTGCCGGTATGAGGCTGATTCAGCATGGGGAAAGTATTTCCCATCTGCGCAGCAAAAACAACCTGACGAAGCGAAGGCTCTCCGAAGATCTTGACAAAGCTCCCTCTCATCAATAATCGTTCCTTCGCCTCTTCGTAATCGATCGCCTCCTTCTTATCTTTTGCAATCGCCACGGCAGTCGTGCGCACCCAACCGCGGATAAAACCGGTCTGCACGTAAGCCCAGAGTCTGTCTCTGCTGAAATGATAAATCCCGATCAGAGAGCCTGGGGAGATCGAGGAATGCTGAAAGCGGTCGAACTCATAACTGGTGGAAGAAACCATGGAGATCTCGTCTGTGGGAAAGACCCGGATATCGGTTCGCTTGGCGATCAGGCCGAAAAGCATCCGGCTTTTCTCTCCCAGGGATTCCCTGTTTAGATTCCTTATGAGCTCACTCCAGAAGGAGTCCTCATGGGGTGACCCGTATCTTCCATATCGAATCTCGTCGGTTCTTCCAAAGCCCTGCCAATCCTCATCCAAGAGCGTCAGAATTTCTTCCTTCGTCCACTCTTCCTTCAGGTCCTTCAGTCTGCAGAGATAAAGGCCTTCTGCCTTCAGGCTTTCTTCGTTCATCTTCCGGATCTGATCCAATGTCAGCAGGAGACGGCCCGGGTCCTGGATCTTTTTAGTCCAAAAGTCCGGGTTCTCCATTTCCCGGGAGACATTGGGAAGACGATACGATGCGGCAAGAACAGCGGGAGTCCATCCCAAGCCCATAGCGAAAAAAAGAATGAGGATATAAAGAATCATGGAAACGGCCAAAGGCTTCCGATGTGACATCGAAACTGATAACCTCTCAATTTTATTTAGATACTCGCCCACAAAAGTTCCCACTCACGAATAACCGAGTCTGCTCAGACTTGCCAAGAATTTCTTCTGAGGCAAACGACCAGGGAAGAGCATAGCCTTTCTTCAAGTCTCTCCTGGTTGCGCTTTTCTTGGCGATGGATCAATATTAATCATAAAGTGACTGCTATTTCAAGTGGAAGAGGAGCTTTCAGGGCGATGAGTGATCGTTATGCCTGCCTGACCCGCCTGATGAGAGGCAGGAGTCACGTACCCGTCGTGAGAACTTGTCTGAGAAAAGAACCAAAATTTTTTGAAAAAAATCGAAAACAATCTTGACAAAACAAATTTTAGATTTTAATATAAAATAATTTCCAAGGGTTCTCGATTGGTAAAAGACCAAGGCGAGTTACCGAATCTGGTAACTCTTTTTTTTGTGCTCATCGCCCCCCGCTCAAGGGAGAGGATGCCTGCTTGCCAGTAGACAGAGATGGGCGAATCGATAGAAGAAAAGATAAACTCAAGAAGAAAGGGGGTTGAATCCATGGTTTGCCAGACCATTAAAGCAGGGACAGAATGTATCTTCATGAAGAAGAATGGCTGTTCCTACAACGGTGGGAGATGTTATCCTGTTGTGGAGTCCTGCAAAGGATGTGATCGAGTGGTCGTATACGAAGCAGGGTCCTATTGTAAGACCTATTGTGAGCCTTCGGTCAAATGGGCAAAAGGGACCTGTAATTTTGCCACCCACATCAAGAAGGAAGTGAAAGAAGATAACTTCAAGTTGAATCCTTTAAAGGCCTCCAAACGAAATGTCAGCCAAAGGGCTTAATCGGAGAGATTCCTGAGAAAGTCAGGAAATTTCTGATTTTGATGATGTCGAAATCTTGTAGAAGCCCTTCTTCTCTTCGTCCTGTGACAAGCGGGAGAAGGGCTTCACTGTTTCTTTCTGGGAAGATTGAGGCTCACCCAAGAGATCAGGGCCATCATCGAGCAAATCAAAAAAATCACAATGTGAACACCAAACCCCGAAGAGATTGCCTTTTCTTTGGAAAGCCCTACCATCAAGAACCCAGCCGCCCAGCCTGCTTCCAGGGTTCCCCAGTTTCCAATTCCGCTGATCGGCAGAGCATTGGCGATCACAGCGATCGTAGAGCCGAAGACCACCTTCAAGAAAGAGATGTTCATGCCGAATCCCCTGAGAAAGGCATAAAAAAGCCAGAATATCGTGATCCATGAGGCCAGGCTTATCAGGGTCACACGGAAATAAGTCTTTCTGGCTTTGATCGCATAAAAGTCTTCGGCAACCTGATGCATCTTGCTTTGAACCCATTGAAAAGGCTTGCTATTCTTCGATCCAGCCAGGCGAGATACCCGCCCCACGAGACTCGAAAACAATCCCAAGAGGTCGCTCATATAAAAGAAGAGAAGAAGGGTCAGGCCGAGCAAGAGGGCAGAAAGCAAGATGATAAAGAAGAGCTGGACCTTAAAGATGCGTTGAAATCCAATCGAAGCCAATAGAAAGATGCTGAGAAAGACGAAGAAATCGTAAACCCTCGATGCGATCAAGGAAGCCATCCCTTCGGTGATATTCATCCCGCTGATTTTGTTTAGAAGGTAGGGGTAGGAGAGTTCTCCTAATTTGGAAGGCAGAACCATGAGAGCCAGATGATAGAATACGGAGATTCTGAGAAGTTCCAAAAGGGGGATATCTTTCGAATGAATGAGCCATTTGTATCGAAGGGCTCTCAAGAGAACGGCAAGGAAGTATCCTGTCGATCCCAGGATTGCCCAGAAGGGGTCAGTGTTTTTCAAAAGATTATACAGATCCCCAAGTGAGATCTGGGTGAAAAGAAAGGCGATGATTCCAATGGTGATAAGGATGGAAATCAAAAGTCGCTTCAAGAATAAGCCTCCCTCTCAGACCAGGTCTGTCCGGGATTGACGACCATCCGCCTCCGCCGGGTACCACGGGTTTTACCCCTTGGGGAAGGCACAAAGGGCTTCGGCGCGATGGAACCCGTGACCCCACGGCGGATAATACTGCGGGCTTTGCCCGTGGGGTTCCATTATAAAACATGGCGGAAAAGAATCAATGTCGAAGATCACCCTCCTCGATCTCTCTTTTGGATGGTTCCCTTTCTCCCTGAAGCCATGGTTCCCGGAAGCTTGTTCCAAAAAATACGGCATTTTTACGAGTGAAATACAGCTTTTACCCCATTTACCCCTCCGAATGGCCAAAGTAAGATAAATCTATCCCGGCATAGCTATAGCTAAATCGGGCTCTTTTAACATTGCACGAGCAACGAGAACGTACAGCCAAGGGACACGTGACATAGGTGAAAGACCATGGTGGATTTCAGATTACTTAACGGAAAACCGAGAGCTACTTTGATCCAGAGATTCGATGGTTCTGTTCTTTTACTGGGGCCAAAAGGCAGAAAGATTGAATTCAAAGCTGGAGCCACACTCCATCAAGTTCAATCCAAAGTTGATAAACTCGGGTGGGTGATCGGAGTCGAACACCTCCACAGTGAGAGAGAAGCCCGGGCATTTTAGACTCTTCTCCTCCAAAAGATCACCCTGTTCTGCCGTCGTTTAGTCCTCCGATCTTCTTCCCATTTTTCACTCCATCAGGCCAGATATCGCTCCTCTCCATCCCGATTCAAGAAATATTGATCAGAAGGATTCGATGTTTTATATAGAAAAAATAAAAGGACATCTGTTGCTGGCAAAGGCAGTGGTGCGGTTGCCAAGAGCTTTTTGGGGAAATGAGAGTCTTTAAAATTTAAGGATCGGTCAGATTTTATACGAGGACAGAGGGGAAAATGGAGTACAGAACTTTATTTACCGTTTTTTCTGCCGTATTTATCGCGGAGCTCGGTGACAAGACGCAGCTCGCAACCATGTTGTTTGCCGCAGACAGAGAAATAAGCAAGCTCACCGTATTTATCGGTGCGTCATTGGCCCTGATCGTCACTTCTGCAATCGGCGCAGTGGCAGGCGGTATCGTCTCCCAGTTCATAAGCGAAAAACACTTGCACTACATCGCGGGCATTGGGTTTATCGGCATCGGAATATGGACGCTCTTGAAAGCATGAAGGACAGAAAGAGGATCACCATGAGAATAAGATATATCACACTCTGCCTTCTTATTCTTCTCTTCTCAGGCTGTGCTTCGTCCCGGGTCGGTACGTGGATCCCTTTCGCACGGAAAACATATAGCGATACCGTCTCGGGATGGAAATCTTATAGAGATGTGGTCAAGTGGATGGAAGGTCGTTTTTCCTTTGATGAGGAAAGATACAAGAAATACGAAGGGACGCTGCCTCCGCCGAGGACACCCGAGGAGACGTTTCGACTCAGATCAGGGATTTATATGGATGTCGCTTTTTTCCTTAAAGAGACCCTTCATCGGGTTGACCCTTCCTATCAGTCCCGGGTCGTTGTGATCGTTGCCAGCTCTTCCCGATTTAACCATTATGTCTGTTCTTTTAAGGCAGAAGGGAAGCTCTTCATCCTGGATTATGGAACCCCCTATAAGGAGATGACCGGAGTTCACGGGCCCTATCGCTCGCTCGAAGAATATCGGCAGTTCTACGAAAAGCACCATCCAGTCAAAAGGAAGATTGAGGCCATCACGTTTCTAAAATGAACCCCAGGCAGAGGCCTGCGGGGAGGAAACAGAGAAAGGTAACCTATTTGGGAACAATCCGTTCATTTATAGGCAAACCCGTCTCCTTGATCCGTCCGAAAAGATCAATATAAAGAACACGGGGCAGCCCCATCGCTCTTTCCCGCGATTCCACGTAAACTCTTTCGAGAACGCTCGGTTTGCCATTGATGACCATAATAGCCCTGAAAGAGCCTTCGATCTTTTCAACGATGATCTCGCGTTCTTTGAGAGCGACAAGAACGACCTTGAACTTGTTCTTCGCAAGTTTCTCGCAAGAGTGAACCCCATAAGCGAATTTTCTCTGAATCACGTTAAGATCCCGCTGCTTGCCGCTCTCTAAGACCCAGTAAACCGAAAGAGGATTTGAATCAAGGATATCATCATTTCCGGTGAGCCGGACGTCGTACTGAACAAGGTTCTTGTTCTTGCTCCTTTCTACAAAGAAAAGATGGTCGAGTTCGCTCGAAGAAAGAGCAGCCGTAAACGAGAAAACAAAAGCGGAAATTAACCAAACGAATATCAGAACGAACAATCTCACGGAAACGACCTCCAAGGTGAAATGTCCATCAGGGATTCTAACGAATACAGGCAGGCGAATTTCGTTGGCGGTTCTCCAGACCCGTATGCGGCCATCATCCGTCTCCGCCGGGTACCACGGGTTTTACCCGTGGAGGAAGGCGCAAAGGGGCTTTGGCGAGATGGAACCCGTCACCCCATGGCGGATGATACCACAGGCTCTGCCCGTGGGGTTCCATTGTAACCAGTCCTGAAAGGTTTTTCAAACATTCATTCCACATGGACCACATTGATCATTGACACGCAGGGGCCAATTTCTTATACTCCAATTCACAAAAAAGTGTTCTTGCTCATTTCAACCATGGGAGGAAAGAGATTATGGAACCACTACCACGCGGAGCAAATTTTCGACGCGCCAAGTTCCTCTGGGAAATCGGCCTCAATGTAGCAGGCAATCCAAATACGCCTTACGGCGGGAACCGCGACATGTGCATCGTCGTCGGCAACGGCTCGGGGGAGGCCTACCGGCCCAGCCTGCGCATGGCGACGGGCTCGCCGATCCTTGCCCTCGATGTGGCGAGGGGAGGTCTTGAAATGGCCATGGTCAACCCCTCGGGTTTCCTTACTCAGGCCTATCGCGGGGTCGGTCTCTTCAAGGAACCTTTGCCCTTGCGCCTCGTGGCCATGTATCCGAGCTATGACCGCTTTGTTTTCATGGTGAATCCGAAGACCGGCATCCGTTCGCTAAAGGACATCAAGGACCGCAAGTATCCGCTTTATGTATCCGTCAAGGAGGACCTGACCCACTCGACGCGGGTCTTCATCGATCAGGCTCTCGGCTACTATGGGTTCAGTCTTGCCGACATCGTGTCCTGGGGAGGCCGGCTCAACGTCACCGGCGCGCCCAATGATCCGCGCCGCATGAACCCGTTGAAGAGCGGTGACCTCGACGCCATATTCGACGAGGGGCTCTCCCAGTGGCTCGAGGATGCCGGGAAGTTCGGTATGCAGTTCATCGACCTCGAACCCGGGCATTTCGAATATCTCAAGCAACTGGGCTGGCGTCGTGTTCTTCTTTCCGCCGGGAAGTGGGGTGCGAAGCACGATCACTGGTGCATCGACTACAGCGGCTGGCCCCTTTACGCCAACGTCTCCCTGCCTGAGGAAACGGCCTACGAGGTGGCACGGGCAATCGCGGAGCGCGAGAAGCAAATCGTCTGGGAGCCGGAATACAATGGCATCGCCGAGATCTTCAGCGAGAGCGACTCAAGCCCGATGGACGTGCCGCTCCATCCCGGATCAGAGCGCTTCTGGCGTGAATATAAGAAAAGGAAATAGCCTGGTGAAGCTGGTTATCCACCAACGCGGTATTCGACAGGTTGCATAGCAGGCGGCGAAAAGGATTGGACCTATTCTACATTTTTGCACATTTTTGGCCTTGGGTGAGATTTTATGAGATTGTGAAAGCTTTTGATTTTTCAAAAGGTTATAGTAAATAGCTGTTTGGCACTTAAATTGCCTTTTGAATAGGGCCATGATAGCCTATGAGCTGTACTTACTTATCGGGGCTAAGAGATATGAGTTGATTGGTATTCTCCCGGAGAGAAGAAAGGACCCGGATAGAATAACAAAGGAGTCGGTCCTGAAGTGGGGGAGAATGGTTTTGGGTAATGGTGCAGATACAAGAAATATTATTATCAAGCAGATGAGAATCGATGATGTCACCGGTCAAGTTTCCGAGGTCAAGACGTATTTCGACGATCAGTTGAAGAATCCACACGAGGCTGAAGCGGCCTCATTTTCTTAATCCATCCGCCTCCCCAATCGTTAGCCATAAGCATTGTAGTTCATAATTCACATCCTAATTCTTATCACAGAAAATCCCCTATCTTCGTTTTGACTCCCTCAAAAAACCTCGATATTTGCCTCAACGACCATTGGGAAGAAAGGTACAGATCTTTGTCTTTATATAGAATGTATTAATGCAAGACCTGACCCCGAAGCCCTCCCAAATCAATAACTTTTATCCTACCCTATATCCTTGAAGTTTTGGCAGTGCATGGTTATCTGTAATCTATGAAGAGGAATGGAATTATCAGAAAGGAGGTCGGCAAGATGGCGCAATATATGGACATCCACAGAAACCTTGGAAACATCGATAAAGAGAAGCTTGATGCGGCCCATAAGAAAGACCTTGCCGTGCAGGGGAAGTACGGAGTTGATATTAGTAACTACTGGTACAGCGAAAAAGAAGGGACTGTTTTCTGCCGTGCCGAAGCTCCGAGCAAGGAGGCCTTTGGAGCTGTCCACCGTGAGGCTCATGGTTTGGAGGCCGATGAGATTTTCGAAGTTAAGGAAGGCGAGAAATAGATCGCCATGTAGTTCAGGCTCTGGCTATCCAAAGGCCAGCTATGTGTTTCGAACTGGGAGGAGAATCCGGTTTTCTTATTGCTGCCACGTGTAGACATAAAATACAGTCCTTTTTATTGGAAAATACAGCCTCCGACGTATTTATTTCTTAAATCACCTTAGGTAACTTGGTTATGGATTCAAACAAAACCAAAGGGAGGAATCGTCTATGAGCTCACCGGGTGCCCTGGATAAGACATACAATATAATCATTAAAGGGATGGTCAAGACAGGTCAAGCCCCGTACTATACGGAGATTGCTGCGGAACTCGGGGTCTCAGTTGAGGATGGTCGAAAGGCTCTTCACGATTTGATGTCTGTAGAAATCCCAGGTATCTGGTTATTTCCTGACACTGATTATATCGGCAGTTTTGCACCATTCAGTAACCTTCCAACCCAGTATCGAATTACAGTCGGTGGAGAGCAAAAATGGTTTGGTCAGTGAGGTTTTGAGTCGCTGGCAGTTTGCTGGCTTTTTCCAGGGAAGTTGGTACAGATTGAAGCCCCCTGCTTGGATTGCGGTTCGCCCGTTCACGTAGAAATGAGGGACGGAGTTGTACTGAAAACCGAACCGAAGGGAATCATGGGTTATGTTCCTCTTCCATTTTCAAAATGGGTAAAGCGGTTTCCATATGCCTGAAGTACCATGAACCTCTTCCGGTCGGAAGAGCACATCCGAAGCTGGGCACGCTACGATGCTGCCGCTGAAAAAGGTATTCTTCCACTTGAAAACATAGTTAAGGTGTTCTCGGGAAAATTCTTCCAAAAGCGGCTGGATTCGAATTACGCTTCACACGCTAATGAATATTTCGATGAGGTGGTTCCTATATTATCGGGACTTGCTTGGTGAGGTGATTTCTGTATCAGCGTTGGAAGATTAATCCACTAGCAACATGGCCTGTGGTTTACAAGCGGCCCGTTGCTGCAGGGCTCATACTCTCTTTCAAACGGAAATCCTAAACCTCCAACTTTCACGAATCTCCACACTTTGTGGGTGAAAGCCTCAAATTTGAGTATCCTTATTGTTGCCACCGCCTCCTCAATGTTTAGTATCTGAATTTAGACGCAACTACCCTTCTCGGTTCGGAATTTTCTTCTGTTTAAGCAACGTCAATATGTCCCCCTAACTGCAACGTGAAAATGTCCCCTTGAT